>VBLC01000082.1 GCA_005879315.1 Deltaproteobacteria bacterium
CGGGGGCCGGTGTGAACGTGCTCTGCGAAGTCTCTTGATCTTTGGGTCGCGCCTGCGCCATCACCGCGAGCTGAGGATGCTGGGAACTCGACCTCGCGCGCTAGGCGCTTCTTCGAGCCCGCGAGATCAACCCCGGCAGCTCCAGGGAGAAGAGTGCTAGGCCGCGCATGACCGAGCGAGAAGCGCGCGAGGACAATCGGACAACATCGAGGACTTGCTTCGCGTAAGCGTGCGAACATCTCGCCGATGACCGCGCTAGACGTCACGCTTGCGTACCACGAGCGAACCAAGCACCGGCCGTTTCGGTTTGCGCCCGCTCTCGGTTACATGGACTGGGAGACGCAGCCCGATCCATTCCGCCGATTCGAAGGCGCCGCCGTGCTGCCTCTCGATCTTGTGCCGGTCGGGTCGGAGCCGCGCTATGAGCCGGCGTTCGCACTCGGTCGCATCCCCTGCACGCCTCTGGACCGTGTCTCGATTTCCCAGCTCTTCCAGGATGCGCTCGCCCTCTCCGCCTGGAAGCAGGCCGGGAACTCGCGTTGGTCGCTCCGGGTCAATCCATCGAGCGGCAATCTTCATCCGACCGAAGGCTACCTGATCGCCGGGCCCATCGCCGGCCTTCAACCTCGGCCCGCCGTCTACCACTACACACCGTTCGAGCACGCACTCGAGCTCAGGGCGGAGCTGCCCTCCGAGGCATGGCTGAAGATCGCAGCCCAGCTCCCGGAAGGGGCCGTCCTCGTGGGCCTCACGTCCATCTGGTGGCGCGAGTCGTGGAAGTACGGCGAGCGGGCCTTTCGCTATTGCCACCACGACGCAGGTCACGCCATCGGCAGCTTCGCCGTGTCTGCCGCAGGGCTCGGCTGGGAAGCAGCGCTGCTCGAAAGCGTCACCGACGGCGATCTGGCCGTGCTCCTGGGAGCGCACCTCCAGACCGGGGTCGAGGCCGAGCACGCCGACTGCCTCCTAGCTCTATTTCCCCAGGGGGCCGGCTTCACGATAGCTGAGCGGCGAGTGTTCGCCCTCCCAGGTGCGGTGCGTGACGAGCTGCGCGGCGCGCGGTGGTCTGGCGTACCGAACCGACTGAGCAGCTATCATCGCCTGTGGCCCGTCATCGATGAAGCT
The DNA here is from genome assembly GCA_005879315.1 of Deltaproteobacteria bacterium. Taxonomy (GTDB): domain Bacteria; phylum Myxococcota; class Myxococcia; order Myxococcales; family 40CM-4-68-19; genus 40CM-4-68-19. The sequence goes on from VBLC01000082.1 coordinate 1,126, forward strand.
GCCGCCGCGACCGAGAAGCTCTCTGCCCCTGGCGAGACGTTCTGGTCTCCGATCGTCTTCAACAGCTCCCTCGAGATCGGCGACTCGCCGCTCGCGCTTCGCCGCATCATCCACCAGCGGCGCAGCGCAATTGCGCTCGACGGCCATACGGCGATCACGCGCGACGCCTTCTACCAGATTCTGCACAAGGTCATGCCGGGCTCGCGGCAGGTGCCCTTCACCACGCTGCCGTGGCGCCCTTCCGTCGATCTCCTGCTCTTCGTCCACCGCGTGGCGGACGTGCGCGCAGGCCTGTACGCCCTCCTGCGAGACCCCGCGCGCAAGGAGGCGGTCGAAGCGGCGATGGATCGCGACTTTGTCTGGACGCGACCCGCCGGGTGTCCCGGGTCCTTGCCTCTCTTCTGCTTGCAGGAGGGCGATGCACGCCCTGCCGCGCAGCAGACAAGTTGCGATCAGGAGATCGCGGCCGACGGCGTCTTCGCCGCGGCCATGCTCGCCGACTACCGCGCGTCCCTCGATGCGTTCGGGCCCTGGTTCTACCGCCGCCTGCACTGGGAGACAGGCGTCGTCGGACAGGTCTTATACCTCGAGGCCGAAGCCAGCGGCATCCGCAGTACCGGCATCGGCTGCTTCTTCGACGACCTCACGCACGAGGTCTTCGGCCTCACGGGCGACCGTTTCCAGGTGCTCTACCACTTCGCCATGGGGGGGCCGCTCGACGATCCACGCTTGCAGTCCCACCCACCGTATCAGCACCTCGCGAGCGTGGGCCGCGGCTAACCAGCGTTCGCCACAGCCGGGACAAGCCCATCACTTGTCCGAGTGAGGAAGGTCGGGTGTATCGTCGGCCCGAACGGGGCGACGATCATGAGCTCGACGACGGGGAATCCCGAGGTCATCCGGCTCTTCCCGAGCTACGTCTCCAAGATGCGCGTCACGGATCCAGTTCGCGACGTGATCGACCGGGGCGTGTTGGCGGCGATCGGGGAGCTTCGAGTCGGACGGCCCGATCTGGTGGAGGGCGAAGTCTGGCAATCGCCTCCTAGCCTGCACAAGCTCCCTGCGATTCTGCCGCTGGTGACATGCGTCAGCGAGGCCGCCGATCGCGTGCTGGACTTCTTGAACATCGGGCCGCGCGCGCTCTCGATGACGGGGTGCTGGGCAAACGTCGCTGCGCCCCGTGCCGCGGTGAAGATGCACGCCCACCCGAACAATTTCCTCAGCGGGGTTTACTACCTCAAGGTTCAGCCCGGCGCAGATACCATCAACTTTCATGATCCGCGGCCGCAGACGGGCATCATCCGTCCCCCGGTGATCGAGTTGACGGCTTACAACACGGACCAGGTCATCGTAACGGTCGAGAATGGCGGCCTGCTGATCTTCCCCGCGTGGCTTTTGCACTCCGTTGACGAAAACAGGAGCGACCGACCGCGCATCAGCGTCAGCTTCAACCTCATGTTTACTGCCTACGCGGAAACAATGGGCGCGCCGCTTTGGGGCGAGCCGTGAAGTCGGAGCTTTTCGCGGCCTCGAGAGCGACAGTGCTCCGTCTGCAAGCGCGTGCGCGCGTGGACCGACCACAGGGGCCCGTCGCGCAAGCCGCGCGCGGATCGGTCGGGCGTCGTCTCGCCCTCCACGTGCGGGAAGCTCATGAGACCGAACCGGCGCACGCTTGCCGCGCGGGCGGCTACGGCGAGATTGCGGAACCTAGATGACGTTGGTGTCAGGAAGACACTCCTCTGCCGTGCTATCGAAGCGAGGAGCAAGAGGAGGGCCCGTATGCGAAATATCACCTGCATAGAGGACCTGCGCCAGCTTGCCCGCCGCCCGCGCGCGTTCTTCGACTATGCCGAGGCCGGCTCCTATGCGCAGGAAACGCTACGCGCAAACCGCGCCGACCTGGAGCGAATCAAGCTGCGGCAGCGCGTGCTTGTCGACGTCGATGAGTTTGACGGATAACTATGACATAGCTATACTCGACCCTTGAAGCTCGTCGCCGACCCGGAGGTCGCCGCCTGGCTGGCGACTCCGCCGGCGATCGAGTGGGACGCGGGTAACATCAGCAAGAGCGAGACCAAGCATGGGTTTCGGACACTGGACGTGGAGTCAATCTTCACCAGCCCCCTTTCTCTTCGCGGGTCGAATCGTGGAGCCAGAACACGACGAGGCGCGATACCTGCTCCTCGGCATCACACCAACCGGCCGCCGCGCGGCGCTCATCTTCACCCGTCGCGGCGACAAGCTGCGGCCGATCAGTTGCCGCGCGATGAGAAAAGGTGAGAAGGAGGCCTACGATGCAGCGCCGACGTAAGAAGAAGGCCACGGCCCAGCTAATGAAGAACGCCAGAGGCACGCGGGATGCGACCCTGCGTGAGTTCGAAAAGCGCGATCTCGCTGGCGACATCAAGGCCGCAGGGACGGCCGTGGTCGTTCGGCCCCAGCGGCCCACATCCATCCTGCTCAGCGACGAACTCAAGGCGCAGCTTCGCCGCCGCGGCGCGAAACTCGGCGTGGGGTATCAGACAGCCGCCAAGATGATCCTGGCCAAGTACGTCAACGCAAAGTTGTAGGGAAAAGCAAAGGCCCGGCGGCCAGAAACGCCGGGCCTTCAGAGAGTTTGGAGCGGAACACCGGGTCGAACCGGCGACCTTCGCCTTGGCAAGGCGAACAGACCAAGTCACCAACCGTCCCCGCTCCTCACCACCCATCACCAACCCAGCCAATTCGTTCGGGTAGCCCAGCAGCAACAGCTCCGGGGGATCACCAACGGTCCCCAACGATGCACAACGTTTGTGTTCCACAGGTGTTCCAAGACGGCGCGCGCCCGCTCGACGTAGGCCAAGCCGCCGTTTTGCTCGGCTGGACGAAGGACCCTGTCCGGGCGGCGTGCGAACGCGGAGAGCTCGCGCATCAGCGTGACCACCTCAACGCCTACCGCATCCCCTGCTCGGCCGTCTTGGCAGCCGCAACGCGTTGGGGCACAAGACGTTGCGACTGAGAGGACTCGAGCCACCTAGATTCAAGATCGATTGGTCCCAGGACGCCGTCGTGCGAATCGCCGGCAGCGCTTAGCGCCTGGTTCGGGACCAGGGGGTCGCAGGTTCAAATCCTGTCTCCCCGACTTAATGGCGGCCCGCAGTTTCCCGTAACATTCCGAGGAACTGCGGGCCGTTGCCTTCTTCGCGTAGCGGCGTCACGGGTCCCGGATCGCCGGGCTGCAACGACGGGAACGGCTGGTCGGCCTCCGGGACGCTGTGGGTCCGGTAGCTGTTGCGGGGCAGCGAATCGAAGGGCGAGAACGAATCATCATCTCGGCTTGGAGCAGTCGTCAGGTGATCCGGCGATAGCGCATCGCCATCACGCCGGACTTGAAGCGTTTCACGTCGAGTAACCTCATGCGCCGCGACGGAGTCAGGCCCGAGAACAGCCTCGGTTCGTGACCGGCCACGATCGGGTGCACCGCCAGGCGGTACTCGTCGATCAGGCCCAGGTTTTCGAGCGCCGCCGACAGCATCGGGCTGCCCACCAGCAGACCGCGCGGCGTGCGCCGCTTCAGCGCCGTGATCGCCTCGCGCAGGTCGCCCTCGACGCGGAAGGTGTTGCTCCACCGGAAATCGCGGCGCGTCGTCGAGACGACATGCTTGGGCTTCGCCTCCAGCTTGCGCGCCCAGGAGCGGAACGCGGTCGGCGCCTTCGGGTCGCGCGCGACCGCGGGCCAGGCGCTCTCCATCATCTCGTAGGTCGTACGCCCGAAGAGCATGGCGCCGGCTCCGTCCATCAGGCGCGTGTAGTAGCGGAGCAGCGCGTCATCCGCGATCCCCTCGCGATGATCGCAGCACCCGTCCAGCGTCACGTTGAGCGCGAAGGTGAGCAGCCCCATGCGCTGACTCTACCTGCAAACGGCCGGCGCCAGCCGCTGAGCAGGTGCTGTGCGCTCAGTGGTTGTGGAGCACGATCAACGTGGTTCCAATGGGAAGCGCACGATGCTACGCACGACGCTTTCACACTCGCAAACCAGAACCGCGAGGTCTGTCATGGTCGCTGCATTTGCGCTGTTTCTGCTCTCTGCTCCCGCGGACATCTTCACGGCGACCCTCGCGGAGTCCGGTGCCAGGACTTCCGAGGTGTCCACCCGCGAGTTGCAGGACGTCGTGGCCAGACGCAGCGCAACCGTGCTCGACGCGCGGCCACGCGCCGAGTACGCGGTGAGCCACGTTCCCGGCGCGCTCACCGTTTCGGCCAAACCGGGCGTTCCCCTTACTCGAACGGCCTGGTCGCGGCGCGAACGCGAGCAAGCTTCTCGATGAAAGGGCAGCGCAGGTCGAACCCGGAGAGGTTGATGCCGACGATTGGCTCGAGAATCCCCGCTCTGACTACTGCGTATACGAGGACTCAATCGGAATCGCAGGAAGCGTCGTTCTTTCGTTGTTGTGGTGGAAGGACGAGAGCCCGCTCCTAGACGCTCGTCGATCACCAAAATTCCAGCGGCGTGCTCGAATCTTGGCTGCGAGGCAGTTCGCATCAAGTTCGACCTTGTCCCAGATCTTGTCCAAGGATTCAGTCGATTTGACACGCCGGAACGGGTCGCGAAAACGCGCAAGATGCGAAGGCCATCTGGAGGCGCTCGGCTACGACTTGAAGAGTCCGTCGGCGAGCGGATCGGACCGCACCTCGCGCCGCTCGAAGAACGGATTCTGTTCGGCGACGGTTTCGGCGCGCTCCCGCGGTTACACAATCCGAGAATCGCTGGGATCCGTGTCGCATGAAGTAATTTCAGGGCGGCGAGCGCTGCCATCAGCGCGTACAGCGCTGCTGGAACCCGTATGTTGGGGCGCGGCCAAAGGAGGTCCCCCGCGGCTCCGCAAGAGAACCCGTAGTCCGTCACCTGCGCGTGGTCGCTCTTCGTGCGATGATGCGTGCTCGCGCAGGGATCCGGCGGCGGCCGGCGAGCGCGGCTCGGCCTCTGGGCGACCGGGCTTGCGGCAACGCGAGGTGAGCGGCGTGCAGCACGACGACTTTCCCAACGCGTTCCCGCCGCCCTTCGTGCGCAGCGCGACGATGCCGTGATCCGGCGACGCGACCTGGTGAAGCTCGCCGCAGCGGCCGCGCTTCCCGCGCCGGCCGCTCGCCGCTCCGGCGGTTACGACGTCGCGGTGATCGGCGCCGGCGTCTTCGGAGCCTGGACCGCCTGGCACTTGCAGCGCGCCGGCCGCCGCGTCCTCATCGTCGACGCGTACGGACCGGCCAACGCCCGCGCCAGCTCGGGCGGGGAGTCGCGCGTCATCCGCCTCTTCTACGGCAAGGACGAGATCTACACGCGCATGGCGCTGGCCTCTCTCCGCTTCTGGGACGATCTGTCGAGGCGCGCTGCGTTGCCCGTCCTGCACCGCATCGGCGTGCTGGAGCTGATCGGCCGCGACGACCGCTACGCGCGCGAGAGCCGCGAGGCGATCCGGCGCGCAGGCGGGCGGGTCGAGGACCTCTCGCGCGACGAGCTGGCGAAGCGGTACCCGCAGATCTCGCTCGAAAGCATCACCGTCGGACAGCTCGAGCCGGCGAGCGGAGCGGTGATGGCGCGGCGCGCGGTGCTGACCCTGGTGAAGGAGATGGTCGCAGCCGGCGCGACTTATCTTATGGGCGCCGTAGTGCCGCCGGCCGGCAAGGGCAGATTGTCCGAGGTGCGGCTGCGCGATGGCCGCGCGCTGCAGGCCGGGGCTTTCGTTTTCGCCTGCGGACCCTGGCTGCCGCGCCTCTTTCCCGAGGTGCTGCGCGACCGCATCCAGCCCACGCGCCAGGAAGTGTTCTTCTTCGGGCCGCCGGCCGGCGACAGGCGCTTTGCCCCGCCGGCCCTTCCGGTGTGGGCCGACCTGTCGAATTTGGAGGCCATCGCTTACGGAATGCCCGATCTGGAGGCGCGCGGCTTCAAGCTGGCGTTCGACGCGCACGGCCCGCCCATCGATCCGGACGCGCTCGAGCGCCAGGTGACGCCCGCCGGTCTCGCGGCCGCGCGCGATTACCTCGCCCGCCGTTTCCCGGCGCTCGCCCAGGCGCCGCTGGTCGAGAGCCGCGTCTGCCAGTACGAGAACACCTCCAACGGCGACTTTCTCATCGACCGCCATCCCGAGCTGGAGAATGTCTGGCTGGTCGGAGGCGGCTCAGGCCACGGCTTCAAGCACGGGCCGGCAGTGGGCGACTACGCGGCGCGCGCGTTGCTCGGATCGCTCGGGTCCCCCGAGCCGCGCTTCTCGTTGGCCACCAAGCAGGTCCAGCAGCAGCGGGCGGTGTACTGACCCGCTACCAGATGACACGCAGCGATCTACCATCGAATCCGACGCGGTTCGAAGAAGGCGTTGCCGAACTTCTTCATCTCTGCGGCTTCGCGGCCGAGCACATCACCGGTGACCGCGAGGCCGTCGACGTCATCGCTTTCACGTCGCCGAAGGAACTCGACACGCGAAAGCTGGACAAACTCTCGGCGAGAACGGACAGGAAGGCTTCCGTCTCGTCCTCTGTGACGGACGCCGCTCGGCGGCATCCATTCGCTGTTCGTTCAGTGCCGGGTCGCATCGTCACCAGGCGAGCTCGACGTCGCCGTAGCCCGGCTTCCGGCATTGACTGGCAGAGCCAGGTTTGACTATCCCGTCACGGCCTGCCTAAACACCTGCCATTCACCAGCGTACCCAGCTTCGCTCGCAGCCTTGACCTAGGAGGGGGACATGGTTTCGTCGAGCATCCGTAGCTTTCGGCTTGCTGCGGCGGCGGCTCTTCTCGCCGCCGCGCCAGCGTTCGCGCAATCCACCGGGCAAGTCACGGGCGTCGTCAAGGACAGCACCGGCGACGTCCTGCCGGACACCACCGTGACGGTGACCGGCGCTGACGGTGCCAAGCACGAGGCCTCGACATCGGCGGACGGCACCTACACGGTGTCCGGCCTCCCGCCGGGCAACTACAGCGTCTCTGCGGCGCACTTCGGCTTTCAGACGGTGCTGCAGCAGAACCAGGCAGTGGCCGCAGGCGGCACGCGCACCGTCGACTTCACTCTCGAGACGATCTTCTCGGAGGAGATCACGGTCACCGCCATGAAGCGCGAGGACGTGGTCAGGAAGGTTCCCTTCTCCTTGACAGCGACGAGCGAAGAGACGCTCCGCGTGCGCGGGGCCAGGAACATCGAGGACATAGCGGCGAACGTGGGCGGCTTCACGGTGCAGAACCTGGGTCCGGGCCAGAGCCAGATAGCGATGCGCGGGGTGTCCTCGGGACAGATCGCGCGCGACCAGCCGGGCGTCAAGGAGCAAGTCGGCGTCTATCTCGACGAGTCACTGGTCTCGATGTCCCTGTTCACGCCGGACCTCGATCTTTTCGACACCAACCGCGTCGAGGTCCTCCGCGGCCCCCAAGGCACCCTCTTCGGCGCCGGCTCCGAGTCCGGCACGGTTCGCTACATCACCAACCAGCCCAAGCTGGGAACCACGCAATGGTTCGGAGAGCTGGATGGAAGCACGATCCAGCACGGCAACCAGGGAGGAAACGTCAAGTTCGGCCTCAACGTCCCCCTCGGAGAGATCGCAGCGCTGCGCGCCTCCGCCTATTTCAACGGCTTGGGGGGCTACATCGACTCGCCGGGCACCAAGACACTGGCGAACGGCTCCATCGAGCCGGACCCCACGACCACCCAGAACCACGTGAACACCGGCAAGCGCTTCGGCGGGCGCATCGCGGTCAAGTTCGCGCCCATCGACGGGCTGACCATCACGCCACGCTTCCTCTACCAGAAGATCGAGATGGACGGCTGGAACCGCATCGATGCCTACAACATCCTGGCCAACCCGTTCACCACCAAGCGGCCCGCGGTCACGCTGGGCGATCGGGAGCAGTTCATCCAGGTCCGGGAGCCGTACACCGACAAGTGGTACCTGGGCGACCTGAAAATCAACTACAACTTCGGCGTCGCCGAGCTCACCTCGATCACCTCCTACAACGTCCGCGACATCCTCGTCGTACGCGACGCGGGCGCGCTCACCTCCAGCATCACGGGCGGCAGCATCGGCCTGGCCGAGCCCGTGTACTCGTTGAGCGCGCCCCTCTACGACGCCACGGGCGGCGGAGACCCCGCGGTGTCGAACCGCAAGCCGGCCACGACGTTCACGCAGGAGCTCCGGCTCTCGGGCACCCAGGACCGCTTCCGATGGCTGCTGGGCGGCTTCTATGCCCACCTGAACCGCGACTACGGCCAGGACCTTCCCGTCACGGGCTTCACGGCAATCAGCGGCATTCCCTCGCGATCTTCGATCGACGACCTCGCGCCGCCGGACAGCCTCTTCTTCTCCAAGCTGTCGTACAAGCTGGACCAGTTCGCCGCTTTCGGCGAGGGAACCGTGGCGCTGACCGACCAGTGGGATGTCACCGCAGGCCTGCGCTACTACCACTTCAGCGAAGACAAGCAGCAGTTCTTCGGCGGCATCTTCGGCGAGGGCGCGAATGGCGAGGTCGTGTCGCAACCCGGCAACACGAAGGCCGACGGCGTCGCCCCGCGGTTGATCGTGAGCTACAAGATCGCGGACACCGCGAAGATCAACGCCCAGGTCTCCCGAGGGTTCCGCCTGGGCGGCATCAACGACCCCCTCAACTTCTCCCTCTGCACGCCGCAGGACCGCGTCACCTTCGGCGGCCACACCAACTGGAACGACGAGACCGTCTGGAACTACGAGCTGGGGGCCAAGTCGAAGATCCTGGGGGGAAAGGCCTCGGTCGACGTCTCCGTCTTCTACATGGACATCCACGACCTCCAGGCGACCGTGACGGCAGGCTCCTGCTCTTCGCGCGTCATCTTCAACGTGCCCAAGGCGCGAAGCATGGGGGTCGACGTCGCCCTCGATGTGGCGCCGACGCGCAACTTCGATTTCACGGTCTCGGGGAGCTACGACGACGCCAAGTTGCAGTCCACGTTGACCTCGACGGCCTCGGACGGGACGGTGACCGTCGTCTCGGGGATCCAGGACGGGACGCGGCTGCCGAGCGTCCCCAAGCTCAAGTTCGCGGTAGCCGCCACCTACCAGTGGGACTTCCGGCCGGGATACCTGGTCTATGTCACGGCGGTGAACCAGTACGTCGGCTCCCGCTTCACGCAGGTGGGTGACCAGAACCTGGGAACGCTTACCATTCCGGCGTTTGGGGCCAACACGCCCGGGGCTCCGTATACCGCGAGCGTCTTCACGTACAACCCGGAGATGCCGGCCTACGACATCGTGAACGCGCGGATCGGCGTCAAGCAGGAAAAGTGGGACTTCTCGCTGTACGGCAACAATCTCACGGACGAGCGCGCGTTCCTGGCACTGGACCAGGAACGCGGAACCAGGGCCCGCATCGGATACCTGACGAACCAACCGCGCACCTTCGGCACTTCGCTGCGAGTGAGCTTCTAACCATGCAGACCAGTTCCAGCCTCTATCGCTCCCAAGGGCTAGCGGGACCCGCAGCGCGGGCCGGTCACGCCCCCAGCAGTTCAAACGGCTCGCTCGTCTGGAGACCCAAGCAGTTGCACGCCCCCCGCAACTTGATTTACCGATGACCCGCATATCGAAGGCCCCGTCCGCCAAGTAGGTGCGGTCGGGGCCTTCGCCTTCCACGAGTATCGTGACGGGCGCGATGCAGCGGGCGAGATACTCGCGCCCCTTCACCCGTGTTGGCTACAAATCCCGTTCACACGACGACGGGCTGGCGCAAGACGTTTCAAGCAGCCCGTCGGTAGTCGTGATGAAGCCCACTGAGAACTGGAACTGCGTGAACGCGGCCGCTCGTCTCGGGAGGCCTTGGAATCGGCTGCTGTTGCCCGAGGGCCTTGTGCGGGCGCGCTTCGTTGTAGAAGCGGACGTACTCGGTGACGATGCGCCGGAGGTGATTCTCGCTAAGGATGAGGACGTGGTCGAGCACCTCTCTGGGGAGCGTGCCCACGAAGCGTTCAGCGAAGGCATTCATGTCCGGCGCGCGTATCGCCGTTCGCACCACTCGCACCCCAGACGAACTGAAGACGCTAGCAAAGCGCGACCCGAGCTTGGTGTCGTGGTCGCACACAAGAACCTGTGGCGCGCGGTCCATCGTGACGTTCGCGGCTCGCCCTGCCGTAAGTGCCCGGACTGATTGGCAGCGCGACGCGTGGCACCCAACCGTTGTGAACACGCGGCGTCGCCTTGTAAGGCGACGCGAATGAAAAAGCCCGGACGTAACCACGCGGAATCCGGGCAGATTGGAGCGGAACACCGGGTTCGAACCGGCGACCTTCGCCTTGGCAAGGCGACGCTCAAGCACTCGTTTCGCTCATACCCGATTCAATGAGGGCCGATTCTCGAAGTGATGAACCGGCGCCCGGTTCGGGAGCGTCCGGTCAGAGCGGAATCATGGCGCTTCGCGGTCGGTGCTGGCCCGCGGACCGCGAACACGTCGCCGTCATCCCGGCGGGAGATTCTGCTCCACAGGCCTGCGCAGCGGAAGTTACCACACAGTGATTTGGAGAGTCGTTGTCCCCGTATCGCATCGGACCATTCTCCGAAATTGCGAGCCCTTGTCGCTGCCCCGCCGGCCTTCGTTCCGCGAATCTAGGTTTCCTGAGGCACAGTCCGCCGAAGTAGAGCGATCGATGTTTTTAGGAAGCTGAGAGATTTCGAGGAGTTGTTGGTGCCCAGGGGCGGAATCGAACCACCGACACGGGGATTTTCAGTCCCCTGCTCTGCCAACTGAGCTACCTGGGCACAGCGGCGGGCCGGACTGTATGCCCCGCGCCCGGCGCGCCCGTCAAGGCTTCTCCTCCAGGAGGGAAACGACCTTCTCCCGCGCGCGCCGCAGCACGGCTTCGACCCCGCGCACCTCGAGACCGAGGCCCATCTGCGCGATCTCGGCGGCGCTTAGACCCGCCTCGTAATGCAGGCGCAGGATGTCGCGGTCGCGCGCCGAGCCGGCCACTTCGTCGAGGGCGCGCAGCAGCCGGCTGCGCGCCTGGGCGTCGCCGAGCGCGGACTCCGGCGAGGCGCCCTCGTGCTCGAGCGCGTCCGGCTCGACCCCGCCGCTCGAGGGCGGCCGGGCGCGGCGGGCCCGCTGGTGATCGATCGCCACGCGCCGCGCCACCTGCGCGAGAAAGAGACCGAGCGCGCCGGAATTCTCGGCGCGAAAGTCGCGCAGCGCGGCTGCATCGCGGGCCAGCAGGCGCGCCCAAACCTCCTGCCGCAGGTCGTCCAGCTCCTCGCGCACGCCCGAGCGGAAGAGGACGCGAAGCACCTTGCGGTCGTAGAGCCGCAAGAGCTCGAGCCAGGCTTTCTTCTCGCCCCGCAGGCAGCGGTCGGCCAGCGCGCGCTCTGAATCCATCGTCGCGCAAACAAACTTCGCCGCGGCGCCCGCGTCAATCCGCAAGCTCGATGATAGCCTTCCGCCATGGAGCCGCAGCACGACACGCCGGGATTCTGGCGCACCTCCCTCGCCCTGCTGATCGTGCTCCTCCTCGCCCTGGTCGGCCTGCTCGACTACGTCACCGGGCCGTGGATGTCGTTCGCGCTCCTTTACGTATTGCCCGTGCTCGGAGCGGCCTGGTGGCTCGGGCGGGGCCCGGCGCTGCTCGCGGCCGTCGTCTCGGGGTTGGCCTGGTTCGAGGCGGAGGCGTGGGGCCATCGCGGCGAGTCGGGCAAGACGCTTCTGTGGAACTCCGTCTCCCGGCTGATCATGCTGGTGGCGATGGCGGCGATGGTGGTGCGCATCCGCGAAGACCGCCAGCGCCTCAAGCAGATGAACGCGCAGCTCGCTGGGTTGCTCAGCGGGGCCGAGAAGCTGGCCCGCACCGATTCTCTCACCGGCCTCGCCAACCGGCGCGCCTTTCTCGAGCGCCTGGGCGATGAGCTGGCCCGCGTCCGGCGCAGCGGCGGTCCGGTCTGCATCGCCTATCTAGACGTCGACAACTTCAAGACCCTCAATGACAAGAAAGGCCACCTCGAGGGCGACGAGTTCCTCCGTCGCATCGCCCACGCCATCAAGGACACGGTGCGCGCCAGCGACGTGGCGGCGCGACTGGGCGGGGACGAGTTCGCCGTGCTCTTTGCCGACGCCAAGCGCATCGCGCTCGAGGCGCTGGCGCAGCGGCTGCTTGCGCGGGTGCGCGCGCTGGGCGAGCGCTATCCAGGACTCGACCTGGGCGCCTCGGTGGGAATGGCCTGGTTCGCCGAGCCGCCGGAAAGCGCCGAGCTTCTCCTCCAGCGCGCCGATGCGGCGATGTACAGCGCCAAGAAGGAAGGGAAGCACCGCTTCGCCCTCTGGGAAGGCGACGCCGAGGGGCCGGTCGTGCAGAGCTAGAAAGCTTCGGCTATCCTGCGCCGCCTTTTCCCGAGGTGACCGAGAATGCTTGTTCCGCTCCTCGCAGCGCTCATCGCCGCACCGGCCTCGAAAGCGTTTCCCTTTCCCACCGAGGTGCACACGCTGCCCAACGGCCTGCGTCTGGTGCTGGTCTCCTACGACTCGCCCGGGCTGGTCGCCTACTACACGCTGATGCGCGTCGGGAGCCGCAACGAAGTGGAGAAAGGCCGCTCCGGCTACGCCCATTTCTTCGAGCACATGATGTTCCGCGGCACCAAGGCGCATCCCGCCGGCGAGTACGACGCGACCATCTCGCGCCTGGGGATGAGCGCGAATGCCTTCACCAGCGAGGACATGACCGTCTACCATCTCTATGGCCCGGCCAAGGCGCTGCCGACCGTCATCGAATACGAGGCCGATCGGTTCCAGAACCTCGACTATGACGAGCCCGCCTTCCGCACCGAGGCGGGCGCCATTCTCGGCGAATACCAGAAGAGCGCGTCGATCCCCGAGCAGAAGCTCGAGGAGAAAATGAAAGAGACGGCCTATCTCCGCCATACCTACGCGCATACCACCATCGGATACTTGCAAGACATCGAGAGGATGCCTTCCGGATACCAGTACTCGCGCGAATTCTTCCGCCGCTATTACACGCCCGACAACGCGACGGTCGTCATCGCCGGCGATTTCGACAAAGCGGCCAGCATTTCGATGGTCGAGAAAGCCTACGGCAGCTGGAAGGGCAAGCTCGAGGCGGAGCGGATCCCGGCCGAACCGAGGCAGCGGCAGTCGAAGCACGCGGTCGTGCCCTGGGACAAGCCGACCTTGCCCCGGCTCTGGATCACCTGGCACGCGCCCAGCTCGGGAGATCTGCGCGCGGCGGCGGTGCAGAACCTGCTCGACGCCTATCTCTTCGGGCCGACCAGCCCGCTCTATCAAAACTATGTTCTCGGCAAGCAGCTGGTCGATTCGATGGAGCCTTCCTACAACGACCACCGCGACCCGTATCTCTTCGGCGTTCTCTTGCGCGTCAAGGACGCCAAGGATCTGAGGACGCTGGAGAGGGCCGTGCTCAAGGAGGTCGCCGCGCTCGCCGGCGGCAGGGTGGACGCCGGCCGGATGGAGGCGGTGCGCTCGAATCTCAAGTACGCGAACATCATGTCGCTCGACACGCCCGACCGCGCGGCCGTCACGCTGGCGGTCAACATGGCGCAGACCGGCGAGGTGGAGTTCCTCAACAAGGAATTCGCCATCATCGAAGAGCTCAAGCCGATCGACCTCTCCGACTTCGCCAAGCGCTACTTCCTCGACGTCAACCGGACCACCGTCACGCTCGTGACCGCGGGGGCCGCGCGATGAAGGCGATCTTCGCGACGCTCCTGTTGCTCGCCTGCGCGCAGCAGACGGTGCGGAAGACGGCGGAAGCCGCCGACGCAGGTGTGCCCGAGACGCCGCCGGCGCTCCGTGACGAGGCTGCACCCAGGCCGGCCGAGGGGGCAGAGCAGACGCAGAAGCCGTCCACCCAGGTGTCGCCCGCGGGCGTGGGTCTTTTGCGATTGCCGCTCGACGACAAGTCGATCGTCAGCGTCCAGCTGCGCTTCCGCTCCGGGGCGGCCGACGATCCGCCGGGCAAGGCCGGCCTCACGTATCTCACGGCGCGAGTGATGGCCGAGGGCGGGACAAAGGCCCTCGACGCGAAAGCGCTGCTCAACGCGCTCTTCCCCATGGCCGCCGAGCTCAATTCGCGGGTCGACAAGGAAGAGACCACCTTCTCGGCGCTGGTTCACAAAGATCATCTCTCGAAATTGCTGCCGATCCTGACCGACGTCCTGCTCCACCCGCGCTGGGATCCGGCAGAGTTCAAGCGGCTGCGCGAAGTGGCGATCAACGACATCGAGAAGCGGCTGCGGCAGGGCGACGACGAGAACCTCGGCAAGGAGTCGCTCCTCGAGCTTCTCTATCGCGATCATCCTTACGGGCGGCTGACGCTCGGCCACGCCTCGAATCTCAAGACGCTTTCGCTGGGCGATCTGCAGGCGCAAGCGGCGCGCATCTTCACCGCCGATCGGCTGACGGTCGGCGTCGCCGGCGGCTATCCCCAGCGGCTGGGCGAACAGCTCTCCTCGACGCTCGCCGCGCTGCCGGCGAAGTCGGAAAAGCCCGCGGCGATCCCAACCGCGCGCCCGCACGGACCGCGCTTTCTTCTCGTCGAGAAGCTGGCCGACTCCACCGCCATCTCGATGGGCTTCCCCTGGACGTTGTCGCGCAAGGACCCGGACTGGCCGGCGATGTCCGTCGCCCGCAGCGCGCTGGGCGAGCACCGGCAGTCGAGCGGCCGGCTCTTCCAGCGGCTGCGCGAGATGCGCGGGCTCAACTACGGCGACTACGCCTACCTGGAGCATTTCCAGCAGGAGGGATACGCCGAGGCCACCGCGCAGTTGGGCCGGCCGCGCTTACAGCAGTACTTCAGCATCTGGCTCCGGCCTGTCCGGAACGACAACCGCCTCTTCGCGCTGCGGGCGGCGCTCCATGAGCTGACGCGCTCCCTGACCACCGAGCCGTTCAGCGAGGACGAGGTCGAGCGCACCAAGTCGTTCCTCGACGGCTACATCCTCCTCTTCGACCAGACCGACGAGCGCAAGCTGGGATACGCCCTCGACGACGCTTTCTACGGCATGAGCGGCTTTCTCGGCGCCTGGCGCGCTTCCTTGCGCAACGTCAACGCCGCGCAGGTCAACGCCGCCTGGCGCAAGTGGATCGATCCGGCGAGGCTCGAGATCGTCCTCGCCGGCACGGGCATGGCGGAGGTGAAGAAGACGCTGCTCTCCAACGAGGCGACGCCGATCCACTACGCCGATCCGGCGAAGAAGCTGCCGGACGACGACGAGATTGCGAAATTCCCCTTCGGCGCGAATGGAGACAAGGACGTCGAGGTCGTCCCCGTCGAGAAGATGTTCGAATGACTACCGTGTGAAGCTGCGCGAGCGCCGGTGCAGCTGCGCCAGCGCGTGCCGGCGGCGGGCCTTCTCCTGTTTCTTGCGCTCCTGCGCCATGGCGAGGCGGTGGATTTCCTGGAGATGATCGTCGGTCACGCGGCAGGCGACTTCCTGTGCATGTCCATGTCGCTGCACCAGCTCGGAGAAGGTGGCCTCTTCGCTGTTGATCGAGTGCAGGTCGGCCTCGACGCGGTCGAGCTGCCGGAGCATGCGGGCCGATCGATCGAGCGCGTCGGAGTGCCGCGCAGCCGGGGGCAGCGGCCAGGTCCAGCCGCATCCCGCCATCAGCATCGCCCCGAGCAGCAGCCCCCCTCGCTTCATCCCCGCCCCCCCTCTTTCTGTCCAGCACGAAGGGTGGTAACCGGACGGCCGCTCGGCAAGTCCAGGTGTCGGCTAGCGGACGGCTGACAATTTCAAGCGGCAATTCCACAGGCGTAGGCCCTCTAAGCCGCCTGCGGCGGCCGGGCCTATTCGTGGGGGATGGCCTTGAGAACGGCCTTTCCACCTTTGATGACGACCTTGAATTCGATGTTGCGCGCCTTGTGCTTCTCCTTGAGCTGCGGCACTTGCGCGCGGATGCGGTTCGCGACCGACTCGAAGCTGATGCCGTCAGTCGGCTCGCCGCAGCGCTGCCGCGCGAGAAGATACGTGTCGTAGAGCTTGCGCAGCTGCGGCTCCGGGATCTCCGCCGGCGCCGCCGCGGCGGGACGGCCTTCCTTCTTGTGGTCCCGGTCCTTGAGGTGGAGCTTGGCCTTGAAGACGTCCCGCTTGTAGATGCCCTCTTCGATCTCGCGCAGCGTCCGGTCCCACATCCGCTCGAAGGAGATCAACTTCGCGAAGAGCGTGTTGATGCGGAACTTCAGCGCAGTGTTGCGCACCATCGTCGTGCGCATCTCGCGCATCTTGCGGGAAACGCGCAGGCGCTCCTGCTCGGGCGGCCGCCGGTCGATGCCGAGGAAGTATTTCTCGTAGAGGACCTGCAGGTTGGTGATCGCCTCTTCGAGCTCGTCGAGGTCCTCGGCGAACTTCTCCTGGGGGAGTTGGGCGTCGGCCACGGGCCGATTTTACCAGATCAGGCCGCCGCTGCAGCCACTGCGCGGCGGCTCTGGGTGAGATAGATGGCCACGCCTGCGGCAAAGATGCCCACGCTGATCAGCTCGCTGGTGGACAGGTTCCACCAGGCGTGATGGGCCCATCCGCCGAGGAAGTTGAAGACGCGGCCGCGCTCCTCGTCGCCGCGGAAGGTCTCGACGAAGGCGCGCAAGGGGGCGTAGAGCATCAGGTAGAGCGCGAGCAGCTCGCCGTGGAAGCGCTTGCGCGACCTCCAATAGGTGAGGAAAGCGAAGATGAGCGCGCAGCCGAGCGCCTCGTAGAGCTGCGTCGGATGGATGGGGATGGTGTGCAGCGCGCCCGGCGCGATGAGATGGTTCTGCGCCTGACTCTGGTAGGCGAGAGACTCGGGCGGAAAGCGCGCGGCGAAGGCGTAGTGCGCGTCGCAGGCGGCGCCCCAGCAGCAGCCAGCGGAAAAGCAGCCCAGCCGTCCCAACGCCTGGCCGATGGCGACGGTAGGACCGAGCGCGTCGGCATAGGGCAAGAACGGCATCTGGTGCTTGCCCATGTACCAGAGGGAGAAGAGCACGGCGCCGATGAAGCCGCCGTAGAAGACCAGGCCGCCCTTCCAGAACTCGAAGATGCCGAGGAGATCGTGGGCGTAGTCGCCCCAGTTGACCATGATGAAGAGGATCCGCGAGCCGACCATCGCCGCGACGAGGATCCCGAAGGAGAGATCCATCACCTTGTCGCGGTCGAGACCCGCCCGCTCGGCCGCCCGGGCAGCGAGGGTCATGGCGACCAGGAAGCCGCTCGCCACCAGGATGCCGTAGGTGTGCACGGGAATCGCGAGCGGCCTTTCGAGGTGGAGAATGTTCTGGCCGCCGAGCGCGCGCACGGCGAGGAAGAAAACGGCGGCGGAGCCGGCCGCCCAGGCGCCGAAGGTCTTGAGCGCCGCATCGGGCTTTTCGCCGGCGGCCCGGGCGCTGCGCCATTGCCAGCCGCCGACGGCGAGCGAGCCGACGATCCACGCCCATAGTCCCCAGGCGGGCGGCAGTGTGATGGTGAACAGGACAGGCAGCATGGCAGTCTTATAACCGCGCGCGCGCGGCCTTCATGCCTTCTTCGCCGCGGCCTGCGCACCCGGCTTGCGGGCGAAGAGCATCTCGAGAAAGAGCATGGCGAGCCCGACCGTGATCCCGCTGTCGGCGACGTTGAAGGTCGGCCAGTGCAATGAAGGGCGAAGCCAGTTCGGATCGCCCCAGTGCCAGTCGATGAAGTCGATGACGTAGCCGCGCAACAGCCGGTCGAGCGCATTGCCCAGCGCGCCGCCCAGCACCAGCGCGAGGGCGATCTGCACATACCGCTGCTCGGTCGATAACTTTCGGTAATAGGAAAAGATGAAGATCACCGCCGCGATCGAGACCAGGTAGAAGAAGGGCACGCGAAACTTCTCGCCGGCGCCGGCCAGCACGCCCCAGGCCGCGCCGCGGTTCTGCGTGTAGCGATGCTGCCAGAAGGCGGGCACCACCTGTACCGGCGCGCTTCGGGCGAGCCCGCGCTCGAGAAGCTCCTTCTGTTCGACGAAGGCCTTGACCTTCTCGCCGAAGGTCTGCGCGCCGGCGACTTCGAAAGCGCGGGTGAGGTGCTCGACGGCCAGGTACTTGGTCACCTGATCTCCGACGAAGACGATGCCGGAGACGATCGCCAGGACCTTCCATTTGGAAATCCCGTTCACTCCGACACCGCCCGCCTGCAGCGCGCGCACAGGCCTCCCTCGACGTCGGGCAGCGCGCGCCAGCAGCGCTCGCACGGAGGATGCGGGCTCTTGCGCACCTGCGCGGCCGCCGCGGCGCCCGGTTCGAGTCGAACGCTGGCGCAGAGAAAAAGATCCGCCAGCTGCTTCTCGTAGCGCTCGGCCACTTCGCGCGCGAGGCCGGGCGGGACGCGCAGCACGACGTCGGCCTCGGTGGCCCTCCCCAGCTCTTTGGCGACGCGCTTCTCTTCCAGCGCGGAGTTGACCAGCGAGCGCAGCGCGATGAGATGCGCGAACTCTTCTTCCAGCGAATCGGAGACGAGGCCCGGCTCCGGCTCCGGCAGTCCGGCGAGAAAGACGGAGGCATTCCCGCTGCGCGGCAGATAGCGCCACGCTTCCTCGGCGGTGAAGGAGATCATCGGCGCGAGCAGGCGGCAGAGGTCGCGCGCCAGGCGGTAGAGGACGGTCTGCGCCGCGCGCCGCTCCGGCCAGCGCTTGCCCGAGCAGTAGGTGCGATCCTTGAGCACGTCGAAATAGAAGGCGGACAAGTCCGTGGCGCAGAGGTCGACGGTGGCGTGGAAGATGCGGTGGAACTGGTACGCTTCGTAGGCCTCGATCACCAGGCCGCGGTAGCGTTCGAAGCGGCTGAGCGCCCAGCGGTCGATGGCCTGCAGATCCTCCACGGCGTCCTGCTGCGGGTCGAAATCGTGCAATTGCGAAAGGCAGTAGCGCAAGGTGTTGCGGATCTTTCGATAACCTTCCGCCAAGGTATCGAGGATGTGATTCGACAAGCGCACGTCGTCCCGATAATCGGAGGCCGCCACCCAGAGGCGCACGATCTCCGCCCCGTATTTCTTCAAGAGCCCCTGCGGGTCGGGGGCGTTGCCGAGCGACTTGGACATCTTCTTGCCCTCGCCGTCGACGACGAAGCCGTGGGTGAGCACGGCCTTGTAGGGCGGGGCTCCGCGCGTGCCGATGGCGATCATCAGCGAGGACATGAACCAGCCGCGGTGCTGGTCGGAGCCCTCCAGGTAGAGATCGGCGGGGAATTCCAGATCCGGCCAGACGCCGCTGTCGAGCACGGCGGCGAAGGAGGAGCCCGAGTCGAACCAGACGTCGAGGATGTCGGACTCCTTCTCGAAGCCGTTTCCGCCGCATTTCTTGCAGCGAACGCCCGCGGGCAACAGCTGCTCGAGCGGCCGATCGAACCAGGCGTCGGCGCCTTCCTTGTCGAAGATGGCGGCGACGTGGTCCATCGCCTCGGGCGAGACGAGCGGCTCGCGATCCTTCTTGCAGTACGCCACCGGGATGGGCACGCCCCAGGCCCGCTGGCGCGAGACGCACCAGTCCGGACGGTTCTGTACCATTCCAAAGATGCGCTCCTTGCCCCAGCCGGGGATCCATCCGCCGCGGGCGTCGATCTCGTCGATGGCGGCGAGCGCGGCCTTGCGGATGCTGGTGCGGCCGCGGCCGGGAAGCTCGATCTCGAGGTCGAGGCCGATCCACCACTGATCGGTGGCGCGGAAGATCACCGGATTCTTGCAGCGCCAGCAATGGGGATAGCTGTGGCGGATCTGCAGTGGCCGTTCGTTGAGCAGCGCGCCTGCGTTCGCTAATTTTTCGATGATCTTCGGATTTGCCTCGAGGACCTTGAGCCCCTGCAAATCCTCGATGCCGACTTCGCTGGTGAAGCGGCCATGGTCGTCGACGGGCGCGAAGATGGGCAGCCCGTACTCCACGCCCATGCGGAAGTCGTCCTCGCCGTGGCCGGGAGCGGTGTGGACGAGGCCCGTGCCGGCCTCGGCCGTCGCGTGCGCGCCCATTACGACCGGGCTCTCGCGGTCGAGGAGCGGATGCCGGTAGCGCCAGCCCTTCAGCTCGCTCCCTTGCAGGCTGCGCACGATCCGCTCGGGATGGAGCAGCGTCTCTCCCGTCGCGCGCGCCGCCGAGAGAAGATCGCCGCCGCCTTCCCCTTTGCGCAATTCGCCGGGAGCGCAGTCCCGCAAGAAGGAATGGAGAAGGTCCTTTGCCACCACTTGCACGCCGCGGCCCGGCAGATCGTACGCGACATATTCCAGATCCGGATTCGCGGTGATGGCGAGGTTCGCCGGGATCGTCCAAGGCGTCGTCGTCCAGATGGCGAGGTGCCAGCCGTCCCCCGGCGCGCCGCGCACGACGGGGAAGGAGACGTAGATCGACGGGCTGGTCTTCTCGGCGTATTCGACCTCCGCCTCCGCCAGCGCGGTGACGTCGAAGGGGCACCAATGCACCGGCCGCTTGCGCCGGTAGAGCGCGCCGCGCCGGGCGAATTGCGCCAGCTCCCGGACGATCTGGCCCTCGTAGCGATAGGCCATGGTCAGGTACGGGTCGTCCCAGCGGGCGAAGATGCCCAGCCGCTGGAACTCTCGCCGCTGCACGTCAATCTGCTCCTCGGCGTACTTCCGGCAGGCGCGGCGGATCTGGCTCGCGCTCATCTCCCGCTTCTTTGCGCCGAGCTGTTTGTCCACCTGCCGCTCGATGGGCAGCCCGTGGCAGTCCCAGCCGGGGACGAAGTCCGCCAGCCGGCCGGAGAGAAGGCGGTACTTCACCACCAGATCCTTCAAAATCTTGTTGAGGAAATGGCCCTGGTGGATGGAGCCGTTGGCGTACGGCGGCCCGTCGTGGAAGACGAACCTGGGCGAACCTGCGTTCTTCCCGAGCAGCTGCTCGTAGACCTTCTCTTTCTGCCACGCCTCCACTTGCACAGGCTCCCGCTCGCCCAGCGACGCGCGCATGGGAAAGTCGGTCTTGGGCAGGTGCACCGTGTTTCGGTAATCCATGAAAAGGGCCACCGCCTAACATGCGCTGCGCCTCGTCGCAATGCCATGGTAGCTTTCGCCGCGAATGGAGATCCGGCCGGTCGAGAACAAAAAAGATCTGGAGAGGTTTTTGCGGGTGCCCTGGGCGCTGGGGATGAAGAAGGACCCGAACTGGGTACCGCCGCTGCTCGACGACTACCGGCGCATTCTCGATCCGAAGAAGAGCCCGTTTCTCAAGCACGGCGAGGCGAGCTGCTTTCTCGCTCTGGAAAATGGCGAGGCGGTCGGCCGCATCAGCGCGCAGATCGACACCGACTTCGACAAGCAGTGGCCGGAAGAGAAAGGCGTCGCCTTCTTCGGCTTCTTCGACGCGAGAGACGAGCCGGCGGTGGCGCGCGGCCTGTTCGAAGCCGCAGCGGAATGGGCGAGAAAAAAAGGGCGCTCGCGGCTGCGCGGGCCGTTCACCCTCGACTCCAAAGGAGAAGTGGGAGTGCTGGTGGAAGGCTTCGAGACGCCGCCGCGCATCGGCATGCCGCACAACCGGCCTTACCTCGGCCCCTTGATCGAATCGGCTGGCCTCCGCAAGGCGAAGGACTTCTACGCCTGGTGGTACATCTCCGGGCGGATCGACGAGCGCACCCGCAAGATCGCCGAGCGCACTCTCGCGCTGCCCAACGTGAAAGTGCGCCCGATGAACCTCTCGCGATTCCGCCGCGAGGTGGAGATCGTCAAGGACGTCTACAACTCCGCCTGGTCGAAGAACTGGAACTTCACTCCCTTCACCGCCGAAGAGCTGGAGATCGTCGCCACCGAATACAAGATGTTCGTCGACACCGAGATCGCGCTGGTGGCCGAGGTGGACGGAAAGCCCGCCGCCATCTGCTTCGCCATCCCCGACGTCAACGAGATGGTCCGCGATTTCGACGGGGAGCTGATGAAGCGGCCGCTCAATCTGCTCAAGCTGCTCTGGCGGCTGAAGTTCAATCGCCCGAAGCACGCGCGGCTCTTGCTGCTCGGCGTGAAGGAGGAGTACCGCGCCTCGCACAAGTACGGAACTCTCGCGGCCGCGCTCTACGTCGAAGTGGCCCGCCGCGGCGCTGCGCGCGGGTACGCGGGCGGCGAGCTCTCCTGGACGCTCGAGGACAACGTGATGATCAACCGCGGCATCGAGCGGATGGGGGCGCAGAAGTACAAGACCTATCGCGTGTACGAGAGGGCGATCTGAAGCTGCGGCTGCCGCTCTTCCTCGCGGCGGGCGCGGCAGCGCTTCTTCTCGTCCGCGGCGGAGATCTTCGCGCCCACGCCGGAATGCTCCTCGCCTTCGCCTGCTTTCTCTTCACGGGCGGCGCCGTGGAGAAGTGGCTGGGGCTCTCTGCCGGATTCCCTTTCCACCGGATCGCGCTGGGACAGCTGGCGCTGGTGGCGTGGTTCTACCTGCGATCGGCGCTCGCCCATGCCGGGCTCTTCGGAGTGCACCGCCTCGAGCTCTTCGCGCTCGTCGCGCTGGCCGCCCTCTGGCTTCTGCGCGAGGAAGCGCCCGAGCAGCCCGCTGCGCGATTCCTCGTCTGGCTCGCGCTCTGGTCCACGCTTTTTCTCGCGCTCGCGCCGCGCAGCGGGCTGCTCTACACGCCCTCCTCCGATCCGGACCACCATGCTTTCTTCGCACGGCTGACCGCGCAGGCAGGTCAGGTGCTCTACTCGCTCGCCCCGCGGCTCGATGCGCCCATGCACTACCCGTCGGGGTTCGGGGTCCTGACCGCGCTCTTCGTCGATCTCGGATTCCTCACGCCGGTCCAGGCGGTGAACTGCCAGCCTGTCCTGCAGACTTTCCTGCTGCTGGGGCTTCTCGTCGAGGCCGCGGTCGCCGCGCGCGGGAAGGTCGACGCGGCGCCGCTCCTGCTCGCGATCGCGCTCTTCCATTTCGGTTTCTTTCTCTTCGTCAACACCGATCAGCTGGGGCTCGAGGGAACGGCGCGATTGTCCGACGGCGCCATCCTCCTGCTTCCGCTCACGTTCGCCCTGCGAGCCTCCGGCGGATCGCGAGCAGTCGCAGCCTGGGGCGGTGTCGCGCTGGCGTGCACCTCCTGGGTCTTCACCGTCAATCCCGGCCATGCCGCTCTTGCCCTGGCGCCGATCGCGGGGGGAGCGATGGTGTTCGGGCTTTGCCGGGGCGAGCGGCCGACGACCAGGCAGTTGGCAGCCGGGGTACTTTTCGGCGGCGCGTTTGCTGTGCTGCTCGTCGCCAGCGACGCGTGGGTGCACGGCGAGCTAGTCGACCGGCTCGCCTCGGCGCGGACGGCCGCCGCAAGGCCCATCCGAACATCGGGTGAGATGGCGCGCGGGACGGCGCTCCTTGCAGGCCTGCGCGCGGCGCTGGGACATTCCGCGCTCGCCATCTTGCCGCGAGGATGCGTGCCCTCCGCGCAGTGCCGTTCGCACCTTGCCCTCCTGCGCGAATGGGCGGGACCGCTCGCGGTGGTCTTCGCCGTTCTGGCTCTCTGGCGCCGGCGCGCTGCACTCCGCAAGCCGGCGGCGCTGGTGCTCGCGGCAGCGGCGGCGATCTGGATCGACTCCTTCCTCGCCGGCGCGGTGGAAGCCGCGGTGCCTGCCCGCGCCGACCTCGGCACGCAGCTCTTGCGCGGCTATCTGCACTCGGGCCTGGTCTTCTCCACCTCGCCGCTCTTCGCGCTCGAGCTGGTCGCGGCGCTTGCGCTGCTCGCGGCCTGGATCGCCGAGCGCGCGCCGCGCATCCAGTCGGGTCTGGCGGCAGCGGCGGTGGCAGCTGGCGTCCTGCTCGCCGGGGCGGTGGCCGATCGCGAGGCGCCAGCCGACGCCGCCCTTGCATATGCCTCGTTCGCCGCCCGCACCCCGCCGTCGTCCTTGGGGACCATCCAGCCCGCCGATCTCGACTTCGTCGCGCGCGCCGAACCTATCGTCGGCAGATCCGGCTCGATCCTCCTCCCCGGCTATGCCGCGCTCCCCAATCCCTGGGAGCCCTGGTTCTTCGCGCTCGGCGGGGGACGCGCGGTGCCGCTCTACAGCGACCTGCCCTTCGTCTGGTTCGAGCCCTCGAGGGATTTCTATGCGACCACGTACCTGCGCCGCGTCTGCCGCACTTTCGATCTGCGCTGGCTGTGGGAACGCGGCGTGCGCTTTCTCCTCGAGACGCCGGACGAGATGGGCCTGATGTGCATCCACGCCCTGCCGGTGGTGCGCGAGCGGTATTTGCGGCCGCTGCTGCGCGAGGGGCCGCGCGCGCTCTACCAGCTGCGGGGCGACCGCCTCGAGGAGGCCGAGCGCGACCCGTTCCTGGACGTTCCCCAGCCGGGGCCGCCGCGCGGCCGCAAAGGCCGAGGCCTGGTGGCGCGAGTCGAGGACCGCGGGCCGTACGGCGTGAGCGGTTGGGTCTGCGACCGTGGCAGCGCCTCGCCGGTAGGAGTGCAACTCGAGATGAGCAGCGCCGGCGGCTCGTACCGGGAGATCCACGTCGCTGCCTTGTCGGCCGGGACCGAGGTGCGCGAGGCGTGCGGCGCGGGCAGCGACGCGCATGGCTTCATGTTTGCGCCCACCGCAGCGCCGGGTGGGACATTTTCAGCGCGGCTTCTGGCGTGGGACGGCGCCGGGGAGCGCACACAGATCATCGCGGAGGGCTTCACCCTCCGGGTCCCCTTCTGACGTAGAGTCGCTTCATGCGCGTGCTGGTGGTGATCCCCAGCTACAACGAGGAGCGGGCCCTGCCCGCCGTCCTGGAGGAGCTGCGCCAAGCGGCGCGCGCGCTTCCCCACCAGATCGAGGCGCTCGTCGTCGACGACGGCTCCCGCGACGGCACCGCCGCGGTTGCCCGCGCCCACGGCGCGCGGGTGATCAGCCTGTGCAGCAACCTCGGCATCGGCGGCGCGGTGCAGACCGGACTGCGCGTGGCGTACGC
>VBLC01000083.1 GCA_005879315.1 Deltaproteobacteria bacterium
CGCAGCGCGCCCAGCGAATTGCCCAGTTCATGGCCCGCGGCCGCAAACGCTTCGTCGCGGACCCGGACGGCGCGCTTCGCTCCCTCGTAGGAGAGTGCGCGCGCCAGCGCCTTGGCACTCTGATCCGCCAGGAGCTCGACGCTCCAGTGGGTGGACGACGTCGGGGCGCTCTCGGGAATCAGCGCGATGGCGCCGAGAAGAACGCCCTCTGCTTCCAGGGGCAAGAGGACGCGTGAAGCATCGCCGGGGGGCGTCGAGAACCTTCTCCTCGACGCGCGGCCCAGATTGGCGATGCGCGCGCGCAGGTCTTCGGGAACGTCGCCCGGGTCCTTTGCCGGGTCAGACTGCGCAGCGTAGGCCAGCCGCAGCCCATGCCGGACGTCGCGAAGATAGATCCAGCAGGCACTGGCCAGTTCGGCGACCGCCAGCCGTCCGATCATCTCGGCGGTACTCTGCACGTCGCGCGATTCATCGAAGGCGGCGAGGAGCCTTTCGAGAAAAACCAGCTTTCTCCGCAGCTCGTCGATCTCCCCGACGGGAACGCCCAGTTGCGTCCCGACCGACCGTTCCAGAGCCGGCGCCCGCCTCCTTCTCACGCACCAGTCCTACTCCCTTCGACAGAACGGCGATATCCCCAGCTCAGGCCAGCTCGCGCAGCACGCGGGCGCGCAGCTGCTGCTCGCGCTTCTTTCCCCGCTCGATCGCCTTCTGCCGCTCCGCCTCTCGCGATCGCGGCGGGCCGTGCACCTCGATCTGGTCGAAGAGCTGGAGCGTGATCCCGGTGATGTGTTCCACCGCGTGCTCGCAAGCCTCCCTGTTCGCCTTCGAGAAGGACTTGAGGCCGGTCAGCTTGCGCACGTACTGCAGGGCCGAGGCGCGGACTTCCTCTTCGGTCGCAGGCGGCTCGAAGTGATGCAGCGTTTTGATGTTTCGACACATGACGCGAGTATGCCCCGCGGCCGCGAAGGACGGATAGCAAAAAACTTCAGCTCAGGCCGCAGAAGAGCGGCGGCGGAGAGGCTTCGCTCGCCGGCGACGCAGCGGCGAGGCGCGCCGGCGGGACGCCAAGCGCGGCGCTCTCGCTGCCAGCGGTTCGGGCTCCTTGGGTGCGGGGCGAGCCGGTTCGGCGGGCCGTTGCTCGATCTCTGCGATCACTTCGCGAAGAATCTGAATGAGTCGCTTTTTCTGCGCGCGATCGCTAGCGCTCCAGGTCGTCTTGCCCGCCCTCTTGTGCGCCAACTTGTACTTCAGGCCCGCCATCTCGGTCGTGTAGCTGTTGGCGTCGAGCTTGGTGACCGTCTGGTGGGCGAGGATGTACCAGCCGTACGCCGTTCCCACCGGCGCGCCCGAGCCCTCCGGCGCCCGCCCCTTCCTCCGCTTGACGACCGAGTACTGGAACTCCCACTTGTCGGGCGTGACCTTCTTCTCGGTCCATTGGCCGGCGTCGTACTGCCATTTGTGACCGCGGCCGACCTTCATGCCGGTGTAGCGCTTGCCCTCATGCTCCTTGAACGCGTCGTAAGCCGTCTTGGCCATCTCATCAACGTACGAACGACTCCGCTCGAGCGCGAGGCGCAGACTCTAGCCCCATCTCGTCGGCGAGCGCCGTGATCCGCTATCCTTCTCTGCGATGACCGCCTTGCGCACCATCCGCACGATGTGCCCGATGAACTGCCATCCGACGCTGTGCGGAATGCTGGTCGATGTCGTGGACGGCCGGGTCGTCGCACTCCGCGGCGATCCCGACAATCCCGACAGCCGCGGCTTTCTCTGCATGCGCGGCCATGCCGCGCGCGAGATCATCGGCAATCCGCAGCGGCTGCTGCATCCGATGCGCCGCACGGCGCGCAGCGGGTCGTGGCAGCGCGCGACGTGGGACGATGCCTTCGACCTCATCTGCGAGCGCGCGCGCGCCGCTGGGCCGGCGGCCGTCGGCACCTGGTCGGGGCACGGATTCTTCGCCAACAACTACGGCACGCGCCTTTCCTCCGAGCTGCTCCGCCGCTTCGCGAATCTTTACGGCTGTCAGTGGTGGGACCCGAAGATGATCTGCTGGGGCCTGGGCGCCTTCGGGCTGGGCCTCACCGGCGTGCTGCAGGCAAACACCAAAGAGGACATGGGCAGAAACGCCGCGCTGATCCTCCTCTGGGGAGCAAATCTCGCCAGCCAGCCGAACACGGCCCGCCATCTCGCAGCGGCCAAACGGCGCGGCGCGCACGTCGTCACCATCGACGTGCGGCGCACCGAGGCGTCGGCGCATTCCGACGAAACGCTGCTCATCCGGCCGGGGACGGACGCAGCTCTCGCCCTCGGCATGATGCAGGTCATCGTCGCGGAGCGGCTGCAAGATGCGGGATTCATCGCGCGCAACACGCTCGGTTTCGACGCGCTCGCTGCGCACGTCACCAAATATGACGTCGCCTGGACCGCCGCAACGACAGGAGTGGATGGCGATCGCATCGTCGCCCTCGCGCGCCGTTACGCGGCGGCGAAGCCCGCGATGATCGTCCTCGGCGGCAGCTCCATGTACAAAGGCGCGAACGGCTGGCAGGGCGCCCGCGCGGTTGCCTGCCTTCCCGCGCTCACCGGAAACCTCGGCATCCCCGGCGGCGGTCTCGGGCCGCGACACGCCGCTGCCTCGCACGGACAAGGCCTCGCGAGCATCGCCGCGCGCGAGCGCCGCCCGCCCGGGGACTACGTGCCCAGTCAGATGTCCCGGGTGACGGAGGCGCTCGAGGACCGGCGCGTGCGCGTGCTCCTCTTGTTCGGCACCGACATGGTGTCGTCCTTCGCCGACGCCGCGCGCGTCGGCGCTGCGCTCGACCGGCTCGATCTCCTCGCCAGCTACGACCTCTTCATGCACGACACGGCGCGCCGCCATGCCGATCTCGTCCTGCCGGCGACCTCGTGGCTCGAGGACACCGGCTGCAAGAGCACGAACACGCATCTCTATCTCATGCCGAAAGCGTTGGAGCCGCCCGGCGAGGCGCGGCCGCCGGCGTGGGTGTTGCGCGAGCTTGCCCGCCGCCTGGAGGTGCGCGATTTCTTTCCCTGGGCCGACGAGACCGGGGCGCTCGACGCCATCCTCGATCATCCGGCCACCGGACATGCCACGGTCGCAGCGCTCGCCGCCGAGGGCGGTATCCGCGCGCTCCGCGTCTCGCACGTCGCCTATCCCGATCTCGCTTTCGATACGCCCTCGGGAAAGGTGGAGTTCGTCTCCCAGCGGGCAGCGAGTTTCGGGCTGCCGTCGCTGCCGGTCTTCGCAGCTCCGGCGGTCTCGTCCTATCCGCTCGCGCTGCGGACCGGTCGCACGCTGACCCAGTTCCATGGCTTCTATGACCATGGCCGCGCGCTGCCGTCGCTTGCCGCCGCCGACCCCGAGCCGCGCCTCTGGATCTCGCCCGACGACGCGGCTCGGCGCGCGCTCGCCGACGGCGACGACATCCGCATCTTCAACGAGCGCGGCGAAATGCGCGCCCGGGCATTCGTCACCGGCGATGTTCCGCCCGGAACCGTGTGGATGCGCGACGGTTGGGCTGGACTCAATACGCTGACCTCGGGCGCGCCCGTTCTGCCGGACGCGGCCGTCGACCTCTTCGCTTTCTCGGCCGGTCAAGCCGAGTTCGAGGCGGCAGTCGACATCGCGCGCGACCCGGCGCGATGAGATTGGGGGACCAATGGCGGTTCGCTTCGCTGTCTTCATCGCCACGAGCCTCGACGGTTTCATCGCGCGGCCGGACGGCAGCATCGAATGGCTGAAGCCGTTCGAGGGCGAGGAACACGGCTACGGCGCATTCTTCGCCGGCGTCGACGCGCTGGTGATCGGCCGTGGAACATACGAGACCGTGCTCGGCTTCCCGGATTGGCCTTACGGCAAGAAGCGGGTGATCGTCTGCACCAGCCGTCCGGCGAGCCCGACGCACGGCGAGGAGCTGTGGTCAGGTCCGCCGCGCGAGCTCGCCGAACGGCTCGATCGCGAGGGCGCCCGCCGCGTCTACCTCGATGGCGGTGTGCTCATCCGCGGCTTTCTCCGCGAGCGCCTCGTCGACGAGCTCACCGTCAATATCGTCCCGCTCCTGCTCGGCGACGGGCGGCCACTGTTCGCGAGCGGGATCCCCGAGTTGCCGCTGCGGCTGCTCGAGGCGAAGAGCCTCCCCTCGGGCGTCGTGCAGCTGCGGTATGTCCCCGCCTGAGCGGCGCTGGCTTACCGCGCTTCGGCGCGCGCTCCGGTCCCGGGTCTTTCGTCCTCGAGCATCGCCTGCAGCTGCTTGCGGAGCTCCGGCGTGTTCTTGTGGCCGTGGCTGGAGACGGCGTGCGCCGTCGCAACGGCGAGCACCTCCTCCTCCGTGCCCGAGATGTAGAGGGAGCAGTTCTTCTCGCTGGGGAACTTCCTGCAGTCGGCAGCCTTTCGGGTGGCCATGGGTCGCTCCTTGGGCCGGCGCAATACGCTTCGCGGCCCGAAAGGGCAAGAGGCGTCCCAGGGCCCGCCTCCCCGCCGCTGGTCGGCACCGAGCGGTGTCCGGTCGGATCCGGTGCGCGGCGCAGCGTCCGGCATCCTAGGCTTGATGGCGAAGGAGATCGACGATGGACGAGCGAAGCGCCTTCGATCCTAGCCCGCACACCTCCCGCGCAAGCGGCCAGCTCTTCTTCCGCGTCCGCAGACTCGCGATGGCCGGTCTGGTCTTCGCGGTGGTCATCGCGACGCTGATACCCGGCTGACGCCGGGCCGGTGAAGCGCACGCCTGGAAGCCCTTCGCGCGGGTGGCGTCGGAGGCGCGATGGCGTTACCTTCCCCCGCCGAACTTTCCAGGAGGCCATTTCCATGCGTATCGGCGAAGAAGCTCCGAACTTCACGGCCCAGACCACGGAGGGGCCGATCAACTTCCACGAGTGGATCGGGAATTCCTGGGCCATCCTCTTCTCGCACCCGAAAGATTTCACTCCGGTCTGCACGACCGAGCTCGGGTACATGGCGAAGATCAAGCCCGAGTTCGACAAGCGCAACACCAAGGTCATCGGTCTCAGCGTCGACGCGGTCTCGGACCACGAGAAGTGGGCCAGGGACATCGAGGAGACGCAGGGCGCGCGTCCGAACTATCCGATGATCGGCGACGCGGACTTCAAGGTCGCCAAGCTCTACGACATGCTGCCGGCCTCCGTGAGCGGCGACGCCAAGGCGCGCACGCCCGCCGAAAACATGACGGTGCGGACGGTCTTCATCATCGGGCCGGACAAGAAGATCAAGCTGATGCTCTATTACCCGATGACGACGGGCCGGAACTTCGACGAGGTGCTGCGCACGCTCGACTCGCTGCAGCTGACCGCCAAGCACAAGGTGGCGACCCCGGCGAACTGGAAGCAGGGACAGGACGTGATCATCTCCGGCGCCGTCAGCGACGAAGAGGCGAAGAAGCAGTATCCGCAGGGCTGGAAGGCCCCCAAGCCTTACCTGCGGATCGTCCCGCAGCCCAGGTAGCGCGCACCTTGCAGGGAAGGAGAGGAGAGCCTAGTCTGGCGTCCCCTCGAGGAGGTCCCCATGAAGACTGCAGCATTCGCATTCGCCCTCTGTCTCAGTGCCGCCGCGTTCGCCGGGCAGAAGACCGAGACTCTCAAAGTGAGCGGCTGGAAGTGCGACAAGTGTCCGCCCAAGACCGCGGCCAAGGTGAAGGAGATCAAAGGAGTCGAGACGGCATCGGTCGACCGCGCCAAGGGAGAGCTCACCGTCACCTACGATGACAGCAAGGTGAAGCGCGCCGACCTGGAGAACGCCGTCGCCACGTCGGGCTTCTCGGTCGCGAAATAAGAAGCGCTTAGCTCCGCTTTTTCGGGGTGTCCTCTTCGCGAGGGCGCTCGACCGCCAGGTACGTCACGGTGTCCCAGGCGTTGTGGATGCCGATGAACAGCAAGAGCAATGCGGTGGCGCCGATCACGAACAACCAAGGCCCCGGATCTCGCACGAGCAACAGCGACGCCAGGAGCAGCAGCGCGTAAGCGATGAGCGGAAGCACCGAGTGCCAGATCCAGTCCTCGAGCACCGGCTTGTAGACCGTCCGGGTCGCGCGCCGGATGACGAAGGCGACGTAGACCACGCCGGCGCCACCGCAGGCGGCGAGAGCGAGCGCCGCGCTCGAGATCGCAGGCCACGGTGCGCTGAAGATCGCCGAGACGAGGAGGGCCGCGCAGAAATGCACGATGGTCGGAGTGCCGAAGGCGCCGACTTCGGCGCGCCTGCTTTGTCTCTGGTCGTCGGCGGCGATCAAGGTCATGACGACGAACTGCAGGCCCGTCAGCGCGGCTCCCGAGGATCCGACGATGACGTAGAAACTTTCCCAAGCGGACAGCGGCATCGCCCGTTCCACGCTCGGCCTCCCGCGCAAGGCCGCGACGATATCAAGATCTCTCCGATGTAGCTCACGCCAGCGCGCGCCCGAAGTCCTCGATCAGATCCTCGGCCGCCTCCAGGCCGGTCGAGACGCGCACCAGGCCGTCGGAGATTCCCATGCGCGCCCGCTCCTCCGGCGAGAGCCCGACGTGCGAGCTGGCCGCGGGCCGCGTGACCAGGGTCTCCGGGCCGCCCAGGCTCGGCGCATGCAGCGGCAGGGTGAGCCGCGCGAACATCTGCCCGGCAGCCGCGGCGCCTCCGCGCAACTCGAAGCTCAACATGGCCCCGAAGAAGGCAAAGAGCTCCCTGGCGCGCGCGTGCTGCGGATGCGAGAGCAGCCCAGGATGGTTCACCCGCGCCACGGCTGGGTGCTTCTCGAGAAACTGCGCCAGGGCGAGCGAAGTGGCGCACTGCTGCCGGAAGCGGACAGCCAGCGTCTTCAGGCCCCGCTGCAGCAGGAAGCAGGCGTGAGGGTCGAGCGAGCCGCCGAGATGATCGAGCGTCCTCTTCGCCGAGCGCACCCGCTCCAAAGGCCCCATCAGCGCGCCGGCGATCAAGTCGCTGTGGCCGTTCAAATACTTGGTGGCGCTGTGCACGACGATGTCGAACCCGCGCCGGAGCGGCTGGAAGCCGAGCGGCGTGGCGAAGGTGTTGTCGATGATGGCGACCAATCCGCGGGAGCGTGCAAACGAGGCGGCCGCCGGCAAGTCCGCCACTCGCACGAGCGGGTTGGTCATCGATTCCAGGTAGAAGGCGCGGGTGCGCGGGGTCAGCGCGCGCTCCCAGGCGGCGGGATCGTCGCCGGGCACCAGAGTGTGCTCGATGCCGAGGCGGGGCAGGTCGTGCGTGATCAGGTCGTGCGTTCCGCCGTAGAGGCCGTCCTGAGCGAGGAGGTGATCGCCCGTGCGCAGCACCGAGAAGAGCGCCGCGCTGATGGAGGCCATTCCGCTGGCGGTTGCCAGCGCTGCCTCGGCACCCTCCAGGGCCGCGAGCTTTGCGTGCAGCGAGTCATGCGAGGGCGTGTTGGAGAGGCGGGCGTAGCGGATGTCGTGGTACCCGAGGCCCTCCGTCTCCTCGAACGTGCTCGACTGGTAGATCGGCATCGCCACTGCGCCGCCCGAGCGCGGACGCGGCTCGCCGGCGTGAACCAGCAGGGTATCGGTCTTCATGGTCATTTTTTCTTGGCGCGCTCCGTCTCCGCGATCGGCCGGAAATCATAGGTCGGATAGAAGTCGGTGCGGTATCCGCCCCAGGCCTTCTGCTCGATGAGCCGGTTGAGCTCGCGCAATCTCTCGGGCGGGAGGCGAACCGTCACCACCTGGCCGATGCCCATCATCACGTACCAGGAGACGACCTCGACGCCCGGCGGGGGAAATGCCTGGGTGAAGCCCGTCTTCTCCAGATGCGCGTTGATCTCGTCGAGGGTCTTCGATTGATCGTGGCGCAAGAAGATGGTCAGCAGCATGCGTCCGTCCTGCTGCTGCGCGCTGCTGTCGGCTGCGAGCAAGGCAAAGGCCGTGAACAGGGCGATCCGCATCGGTGCCTCCACTTTTGAAGAGCTTAGGATGGCTCCATGGCGATGCGCGCGCCAGCCGCGCTCTCGTGCGCGCGATGATCTTTCGCGATCAAGACATAGATCGCCGGGACGAAGAAGAGTGTGAAGGCCGTTCCGATCGCCATCCCCGCGACCAGCACCAGGCCGATGCTGTTGCGCGCCGCTGCGCCGGGTCCGGTCACCAGCGTGAGGGGAAAGTGGCCGCACACCGTCGCCACGCTGGTCATCAGCACCGGCCGCAGCCGGGTGACCGCGGCCTGGCGGATGGCCTCGATCTTCGTCAGCCCCGACTCCTGCAGCTTGTTGGCGAACTCGACGATGAGGATGCCGTTCTTCGAGACCAGCCCCACCAACGTCACCAGCCCGACCTGCGAGTAGACGTTCAGCGTCGTCGTCCATCCGTCGGTGAAGAAGCGCAGGTTCGGGTTGGGCATCTTCAGGACGGTCATCAAAAGCGCGCCGAACATTCCCAGCGGCACGGAGCCCGCGAGGATCACGAACGGGTCGCGGAAGCTGTTGAACTGCGCCGCCAGCACCAGGAAGATGAGCACGATGGCCAGCACGAAGGCGGGGAGGAACTTGTCGCCCTCGGTGCGCAGCTGCCGGGACTCGCCGGTGTAGTCGAGGGTGTAGCCCTTGGGCAGGACCTTGCTCGCCTCGTCCTCGAGATAGCGCAGCGCCTCATCGAGCGGCCGCATCGCAACGCCGCTGATCTTCACGGCGTTGAGCTGCTGGAAGCGCTCCAGAGCCCGCGGCGTCACCGAATCGCGCAGCGTCGCCAGCGTGCTCAGCGACACCAGCTGCCCGTTGGGTCCGGTCACGTGGATGTTGCGCAGCTGCTCTGGATTGAGCCGCCCGGCCTGCACGACCTGGGGAATGACCTTGTAGCTGCGGCCCGCGATGCTGAAGCGATTGACGAAGTTTCCTCCGACCGCGGAGCCGATGTCCTGGCCGATGGCCGCCAGGTTCAGCCCCAGCTCCGCCGCCTTGTCGCGATCGATGACGATTTCCGACTGCGGCTGATCGATCTTGGTGTCGATCAGCGGCGGGAAGGCGAAGATTCCGCTCTGCGCCGCCTTCTGCTGGATGCGCTGCACGAACTGGAGGATCTCGGCCGGCTCGGCCGTCGAGGCGATCACGACCTCCACCGGGAAGTTGCCGCCGCCGGGCAACGCCGGGGGAAGGATGGGGAAGGTCTGCACGCCGGGGATGGAGGCCACCTTGCCGAAGACCTCCGGCAGCACCTGCGCCGCTGACCGCTTGCGCTCGTCCCAGGGCTTGAGGCCGGCGCCCCAGAAGCCGCCGCTGGGGAAGGTGATCTGGAAGGTGAACTGCGTCTCGGGAATCGGCATGACCGCGGCGTTGATCGCTCGCGTCGACTGCGTCACCTGTTCCAGGGTCGAGTTCGAGGGCGTATTGACCACGCCGAAGATCACGCCCTGGTCCTCGCTGGGCGCCAGCTCCTTGGGCGACTGCGCGAACATCATGATCGCCAGGAGCGACACCACCGCCCACGCCGCGTAGATGGGACCGCGCGACGAGAGCACCGACTGAAGGGTGCGCCCGTAGCCGGCCTTGATGCGCTCGAAAGTGCGGTTGACGAGCGCGGCGAGGCCCTTCTCTTCGTCGCTGCGCCGGAGCAGGACGCTCGACATCACCGGCGAGAGCGTCAGCGCCACGATGCCGGAGATGGTGACTGCGCCGGCGAGGGTGAGGGCGAATTCGCGGAAGAGCGATCCCGTCAGCCCGCCCTGGAAGGCGATCGGCGTATAGACGGCGGCGAGCGTGATGGTCATCGAGATGATCGGGCCGACCAGCTCGCGCGCGCCTTTGAGGGCGGCGTCGATGGGCGAGAGGCCCTCGCGGATGTGGCGCTCGACGTTCTCCACCACCACGATAGCGTCGTCGACCACCAGTCCGACCGAGAGAACGATGGCCAGCAGGGTGAGCAGGTTGATGGTGAAGCCGAAGGCCTGGATGAGGAAGATTCCGCCGATCAGCGAAGTCGGGATCGCCACCACCGGCACCAGCGACGAGCGCAGGGAGCCGAGGAAGAGGAAGATGACGATCACCACGATCAGGACCGTCTCGAGCAGCGTCTGGACGACCTCGGTGATCGCGCTGCGGATGTACCCGGTGGCGTCGTAGGCGATGGTCCCCTTGATCTGCTCGGGGAGCTCCTTCTGCAGCGAGTCCATCTCGACGCGCACCCGCTTGATCACATCGAGCGAGTTGGCGTTGGGCAGCGTCCAGACGCCGATGAAGACCGCGGTCTCGCCGCTGAAGTTGACCTGCGTGTCGTAGTCCTCGGCGCCGAGCTGCACGTCGGCGATGTCCTTCAACCGCACGGTCGCGCCGCCGCTCTCGCGCACGACCAGCTTCTCGAACTCGTCCACCGAGCGCAGGTCGGTGTTGGCGGTGAGGTTCACCTGCACCAGCCGTCCCTTGGTCTGACCCACCGCCGCCAGGTAGTTGTTTGCCGCGAGCGCCTGCCGGACCTGCGCGGGGCTGACGTTGAGCGCCGCCATCTGGTCAGGCTTGAGCCAGACGCGCATGGCGAAGGTGCGGGCCCCGAGGATGTCGGCGCGCTGCACGCCCTCCACCGCGGAAAGCCGCGGTTGGACGATGCGCACCAGGTAGTCGGTGATCTCGTTCTGCTTGAGGAACTGCGAGGAGAAGCTCAGGTACGCCGAGGCGAACTGGCTGTCGGCCGACTCGATGTTGAGGATGGGGATCTCGGCGTCGGGCGGCAGATCGCGCCGGACCTGATCCACCTTGGAGGCGATCTCGGCGAGCGCCTTGTTGGCGTCGTGATTGAGCCGAAGCCGCGCGCGGATGGTGGAGAGGCTCTGCTTGCTCTCCGACTCGATGTAGTCGATGCCGTCGGCGGCGGCGATGACGCGCTCGAGCGGAGCGGTGATGAACCCGCGGACCAGGTCCGCGTTCGCGCCGACATAAGCGGTGGTGACGGTGACGGCCGCGTTCTCGCTGCGCGGATACTGGCGCACGTTCAGGGAGCGGATCGCCTGCACGCCCGCGATGATGATGACCAGGTTCACCACGATGGCGAGGACCGGCCGGCGGATGAAGAGGTCGGTGAAGTTCATCCGCGCCTCACTTGTCCTCGGTCGGCTTCGGCGCGATCTCGGCGCTGGGCGCGAGGTCGTTGCGCAGGAGCAGGGTGCTGCCGTTGTGCAGCTTGAAGGCGCCGCTCGAGACGATGGTCTCGCCGGCCTCGAGGCCCGACGCCACCGCCACCAGATCGCCGCGACGCTCGCCGAGGCGGACGAACTTTTGCCGGGCGAGCAGCGACTTGTCCTTCTGCTCGATGGCGTAGACGGAGTCGCCGTACGGGGCGTAGATCACCGCCGTCGCGGGGATCACCAGGACGGGGCGCTCGTCGGGGGAGAGGACCTCCACGTTTCCGAACATGCCGGGCCGCAGCCCGCCGTCGGTGTTGGGGAACGTCGCGCGGACACGCACGTTGCGGGTGGCGGGGTCCACTTCCGGATTCACGGTGGTGATGACGCCGTCCCAGGTGCGCCCCGGAAACACGTCGGTGCTGAGGCGCGACTGCATTCCGACGCGCAGGTCGGCCAGGACCTGCTGGGGCAGCCAGAAGTCGGCGTGGATGGGATGGATGGACTGCAGCGAGGCGATCGCGGTGCCCGAGGCCAGCACCTGCCCCAGCTCGACCTGACGGATTGCGACGCGGCCGTCGAAGGGCGCGCGGATGGTTTTCTTGGCGATGGTCGCCTTCAGCATCGCCACGTTCGCGGCGGTCTGGTTGGCGCGCGCCTCGGCCGCGTCGAAGTCGGCCGGCGTGGCCGAGCTCTGCTCCCGCAAGCGCCGCGTGCGCCCAAGCGTCGCCTTGGCCAGCGCCGCGTCGGCCTCGGCGGCCGCGAGCTGGGCCTCCTCGGTGGAGACGTCGAGCTTGACGAGGATGTCTCCGCTGCGCACGAAGGCGCCGGAATCGAAGCCGATCTGGCGCACGAGCCCGGGCACCTCGGAAGCGATGGTCACCGCGCGCACCGCCACCAGCGTGCCCACCGCCGACCGCGAGGCCTGCCAGCGGGCCGCCTCGACCTTGGCCGAGGTGACCCCTTCGGGCGGCGGCGCGAAGGACTTGCCGGCATTGATCATCTTGACGATCTGCGCCGCCTTGATGCCCGCCAGGGCGACGATCACGGCAAGGATCGCGCCGATGGCCACCACCCACAGCTTGCGCTTGCTCGCCCGGACTGGAATTGCGGCCATTTCCACGACGCCTCCTGGGAATTCGGTTTCGATGCCCGCCAATGCTACCCGGTTCAGAGTTTGGCGAAATGTCGATTTGGTAGTTTCTGCTTCGTCTTCATGGCAAGAGAGTCACGAAAATGAAGGAGAATTCAGCCGTGCAAAAGATCACCCCGTTCCTGTGGTTCGAGAGCCAGGCAGAGGAAGCCGCCAATTTCTACACCTCGATCTTCAAGAATTCGAAGATCGTCAGTATCGCTCGATATGGCGAAGCCGGGCCCGGCCCCAAGGGATCGGTGATGACCGTCGCCTTCAACCTCGACGGACAGGACTTCGTTGCCCTCAACGGAGGTCCTGAGTTCGCCTTCACGCCGGCCATCTCTTTCCTGGTGAGCTGCAAGACGCAGGAGGAGGTCGATCATTTCTGGGAGAAGCTCTTGCAGGGGGGAAAGCCCAGTCAGTGCGGCTGGCTCAAGGACAAGTTCGGCGTCTCGTGGCAGGTCGTGCCGGCGGTCTTGGGCGAGCTTCTAGGGGACAAGGACGCGAAGAAGTCGAAACGCGTGATGGAAGCCATGCTTCAGATGGTCAAGCTGGACATCAAGAAACTGAAAGAAGCTTACGACCGCGCCTGAGGCGAGCACCGCCGGAGCCCTCGATGCCGGACGTCAAGGACGTCGTTCCCACCTTCTTCGTCGCGGACGTGCCCAAGTCGGTCGAGTGGTACGAGCGCGTCCTGGGGTTCAACAGGGTGTTCATGATGCCCGAGTATGCCGGCGTCGAGCTCGGCCCTGCCCGGATCCATCTGGCGCAGTTCGTGACGAAGAAGGGCGCGCCCCTCAAAGGTGCCTGCTACCTGCGCCTGAATGGCGGCGTCGACGAGTACGTCGCGAGCATCGAGGCCAAAGGGCAGAAGCTTACCTCCGCGCTGAGGGACCACGACTACGGCATGCGCGAGGCAACCGTGCGCGACATCGACGGCAACGACATCTACGTCGGCCAGCCGATCTGAGCTCAGGGTTCCATTCCCCATCGGCGGAGAGTGGCGCGCTCGATTGTGCGGAAGACCAGGTTCTCCACCAGAAGGCCAACGAGGATGACGGTGAAGAGGCCGGCGAAGACGTTCGCCGTCTCCAGCTGGTTCTTGTTCTCGAAGACGTACCAGCCGAGTCCGCCCGATCC
Organism: Deltaproteobacteria bacterium; assembly: GCA_005879315.1. Lineage (GTDB taxonomy): Bacteria > Myxococcota > Myxococcia > Myxococcales > 40CM-4-68-19 > 40CM-4-68-19. Next base: position 13,356 of record VBLC01000083.1, read on the forward strand.
GGTGCTGACTCCGAACACCAGCTCGGCGGCGATGAGCGTGCGCCAGGCGAAGGCCCAGCCGATCTTCAGGCCGGTGAGGATGCTGGGCAGCGCGGCAGGGACGAGGATCTGCGTCACGTAGCGGACGCCCTTGAGGCCGTAGTTGCGCCCGACCATCCGGAGCGTCTCCGAGACGCCGCGAAAGCCGGAATGCGTGTTGAGCGCCACCGACCAGAGCACCGCGTGGACGAGCACGAAGATGAGGCTGAGCTGGCCGAGCCCGAACCAGAGCAGCGCGAGCGGCAACAGCGCGATCGACGGCAGCGGATTGAACATCGCGGTGAGCGTTTCGAGCAGATCGGTGCCGATGCGAGTGGCTGTCGCGAGCGCCGTGAGCAGCGCCGCGCAGGCGAGGCCGACGGCGTAACCCTCGAGGAGGAGGCGCAGCGAATACCCGGTGCGCTGGAAGAGCACGCCGCTCTTCAACCCCTCCCAGAACGCCACGACCGTCGCCGAGAAAGTGGGGAAGAGCAGGTCGTTTCCGATGCGGCGTGCGCCGATCTCCCAGGCGAGCGCGAGCGCGGCGAGCACCACGGCTTTGCGCAGCGCCGCATTGCCGTAGAGCTTCTCCCAGGCGGTGAGCGGCTTCGCGACGACGCCGGCGAACTCGGGGTCGGTTGCTTCAGCCATGCGCCACCGCCTCTTCCGGAAGGCCGCCTTCGAAGAGCATCCGCCGGATGCGCTGGGAGAGCCGCAGGCCATCGGGTCCGACACCGTCGCTGCCGTCGCTGTCGAGTTCCGCTTTGACACGGCCTGGATGCGGCGAGAGCAGGAGGATGCGGTTGCCCAGCAGCACCGCCTCGTCGATCGAGTGGGTGACGAACAACACCGTGAAGCGGGTCTCTTCCCACAGCTGCAGCAGCTCCTCCTGCATCTTGCGGCGGGTGAGCGCGTCGAGGGCGGCGAAGGGCTCGTCCATGAGAAGGATGCGCGGCTCCATCGCCATGCCGCGCGCGATCGCCACGCGCTGCTTCATTCCTCCCGAGAGCGTGTGGGGATAGGCGTCGGCGAATCGCGTCAGCCCGACCTTCTCGATGTACTGCATGGCGCGGTCGACGGCTTCTTTGTGCCGCAGCGTGCGGCTGGCGACCAGCGCGAAGACGACGTTCTCCTTGACCGTCTTCCAGGGCAGGAGCTGATCGAACTCCTGGAAGACCATCGCGCGATCGGGACCCGGCTTTCGCACCGGCTCGCCTGCGAGGCGGATTTCGCCCTCGGTGGGCGCGAGATATCCGCCCACCGCCTTGAGCAGCGTCGACTTTCCGCAGCCCGAGGGGCCCAGCATCACGAATCGGTCCGAGCGGAAGACTCGGAAGTCCACCCGGTACGTCGCCGTGATCAAGTGCGCGCGCGTCTTGTACTGCAGCGTGACGCCGCGCACTTCCAAGAGCGCCTCAGCTCCCGTTGAGGCCATGCACGTTCTCGAAGAAGAGGTCCTTCCAGCCGGAAGGCTTCAGCTTGATGCGCCCGATCCGGTGCATGAACTCCGCGGTGACGAGAATGCGGTGCGGCTCCAGCGTGAAGACGACCTTGGGGTCGTTCATCATCCGCAGGAGAGACTCGATCGACTCCGCCGTCTTCGTCATGCGCTTGTAGGTCGCCGCGGCCGCGCGCTTGTCTCCGTTGATGGCGTCGGTCGCTTCCTGGAAGGCTTCGGCGAAGGCCTGGTACGCCTTGGGATTGCCATCGTGGAAGCGGTTCGTCGACCAGACCACGTTGAAGGTGGCCTGTCCGCCGAGCGTGTCGTAGCTGCTGAGGATGGCGTGGAGCGGCGGCTTCGCTTTTTCCTGAACCGAGAACGGCGGCGAGGCGTAGTGGCCGGTGATCGCTCCGCTGCCCGAGAGGAGCGCCGTCATCGCGTCCGGGTGCGCCATCGTGATGGTGAAGGGGTCGAGCTTCTGGTAGTTCGCGTCGCCCCATTCCTGCGCCGCAGCCATCTCGAGCAAGAGCGCCTGCGTCGAGATCTTCACCGAGGGCACCGCGATCTTGTCCTGCGAGCCGAGGTCCTTGATCGACTTCACTTCCGGCCGGCTGACGATCAGCTCGTTGGGCATGTCGTTGAGGGCGCCCACGCCCCTGACCTCGACCTCGCGGCCCTTCGTCTTGGCCCAGAGCGTGATGAGCGAGGGCACGCCACCGGTGGCGACGTCGAGGCTGCCGGAGAGGAGCGCGTCGTTCATCGCCTGCGGCCCGCCGAGCTTCGCCCAGCTCACTTTCAATTTCGGCAGCCCGAGCTTTTGCGCGCGCTTCTCCACGATCTTGCCGTCCTCCATCAGCATCAGCGCCAGGTAGCTGAGGCCATACTGCTGCGCGGCGCGGATCTCGTTCGTCTCGGCCCGCGCCGCGAGCGAGACGCAGAAGAGCAGCAGGATTCGCTTCATTCCAGATGTCCTTTCTTCACTCCGCAACGGTCCGCAGGAGCTTTGCCAGCTCGGCTTTCTTCTCGAAGCCGACGCCGGCCACTTCGGGCAGGCGGACGTATCCGTCCTCGACGGCGATGTCGTCGGCGAATCCGCCGAAGGGTCGGAAGACGTCGGGATACGATTCGTTTCCGCCCAGGCCGAGGCCCGCGGCGAGGTTCAACGACATCTGGTGGCCGCCGTGAGGGACGAGGCGGCGGCGCGACCAGCCGTGGGCCGCCAGCACCTCCAGCGTGCGCAGGTATTCGACGAGGCCGTAGGAGAGCGCGCAGTCGAACTGGAGGAAATCTCGGTCGGAGCGCATCCCGCCGTAGCGCAAGAGGTTGCGCGCGTCCTGGTGGGAAAAGAGGTTCTCGCCGGTCGCGGTCGGGTGAGGATAGCGGCGGCACAGCTCGGCCTGCAGATCGAAGTCGAGTGGGTCGCCAGCCTCCTCGTACCAGAGGAGATGGTAGGGTTTCATCGCCTCCGCATACGCCAGCGCGGTGGGCAGATCGAAGCGGCCGTTCGCGTCGACAGCGAGCCGATCGCCACTCCCCAGGAGCTCCAGCACCGCCTCGATGCGCCGCAGGTCCTCGGCGAGCGGCAGCGCACCGATCTTCATCTTCACCACCCTGTAGCCGCGGTCGAGATAGCTCTGCATCTCGTCCACCAGCGCGCGCAGGTCCTTGCCGGGATGGTAGTAGCCGCCCGCCGCATAGACCCAGACCCTCTCGTCGGCCTTGCCGCCGTTGAACCGATCGGCGACCAGGCGCCAGAGAGGAACGCCCGCGATCTTCGCCACCGCGTCCCACACCGCCATGTCGAGCGCTCCGATCGCCACGCAGCGCTCGCCATGGCCGCCCGGCTTCTCGTTCTTCATCGCGACGGCCCAGATGCGGAACGGGTCCAGGTTCCCGCCGGTCTCGTCGAGCAGCTCTGCTGGATCGCTCTCGAGAAGGCGGGGAAAGAAACGCTCGCGCAGGAGCGCGCCGGCGCCGTAGCGGCCGTTGGAGTTGAAGCCGTACCCCACGACGCGCCGGCCTTCGCGCATCACGTCGGTGACGACCGCCACCGCGGAGCAGGTCATCCTGGAGAAATCGATCAAGGCATTCGCGATGGGCGAGGCGATCGAGACGGTCTTCTCGCGAAGCTCGACGATGCGCACGGGGCCGCGAGCGTAGGGAGTTTCTCCGCCAAATTGCAACCGCGCCGGAGCGTCACTGATGGGCGACGAAGTTCGCCTTTGCCTCGGGCAGCTCGCGCTGGATGGCGGCGACCCGATCGGAGCTCGAGGGGTGATCGGAGAGGAACGCCGGCGGCTCCTTCCCCTTGCTGTACGCCACCATCCGCTGCCAGAAGTCCACCGCCCTCGACGGGTCGTAGCCCGCCTTGGCCATCAGGACGAGGCCGATGTGGTCCGCCTCGCTCTCCTGCTGGCGGGAGAAGGGCAGCTCGACGCCGACCTGCGCGCCCAGCCCCAACGCCGCTCCCACCGCTTGCACCGCCTGCGGCTTGGCGGCGCCCACCGCGGCGAGGATGCCTGTCTCGCCCAGCTGCATCAGCTGCGTGCGCGAGAGCCGCTCCGCGCCGTGATGCGCGAGCGCGTGCGCGGTCTCGTGGGCGAGAACCACCGCCAGTCCCGACTCGTCCTGCGTGATGGGAAGGATCCCGCTGTAGACGGCGATCTTGCCGCCCGGCAGGCACCAGGCATTGACGGTCTTGGGATCGTCGAGGAGCGTGGCCTGCCACTGATAGCCGGGGTGGAAGTTCGCCTCGGCGGCGTCGGCGATCCGCTTCGCCACCCGCTGGACCATCGCGTTGGCTGCCTGATCGCTGCTCGGCTTCGCCTTGGCGAGCTCCTGTGCGTACGTCTGCTGACCGAGCTGGTTCATCGTTCCGTCCCCGACCAGGTTCAACTCCTTGCGGCCGGTGATCGGCACCGTCGTGCAGGCCATTGCTATGCAGAGAGCGAGCGGTCGGGCGGTCGATGTGATCTTCATCTGACTACGCTACGCACGAGATCGCGCGGATTGAACCGCCTACGGGCGCGCCGGTTCGTCGAGGAAGAGCTGCACCTCGCGAAAGACCTGGAATCGATTCTTCTCGAGGAAGACGAAGTGGGTCCCTTCGCCGACCTCGACGAACCGCCGGCGCGGAGCATTGGTGAGGTGGTCGAAGACCGCGCGCGCCAGGCTGCTCGGCAACATCGCGTCCCATTCGGCATGAATGACGAGCACGGGGACGTCGATCTGCGAAGGGTCATAGTAGGGTTTGCCGGCCGCCCAGTATTCGCGGCCGTCCTGCACCATTCCGCTCGGGTAGCGGACGACCGGAGGCGTCTGCTTCGCGCCCTCGGGATCGCCGGCCAGCGCGGCCGCCTCGAACTGCGCGATCCAGGCCGCCGGCATCAGGCCGGCCTTCTTCTCCGGGGGGACGTTGCGCTGGGCGCGCTCGACCGAGAAGCGCGGCTCCATCATGAGGTATGCGCCGAGCGGAGTAGTGTCGACGGGGCCTGACCGCAACCATCCAGGGGCGCCGAGCACCAGGCGCGAAAGGCTTTCGCGATGACGGGTGGCGAACGTGCCAACGATGGCCGCGCCCCACGACCAACCGATGAGGGCGATGCGACTTGCGCCCCGGCGCTTGAGGATGAGCTCGGTCGCGCTGCCGACGTCGCGGAGGGCGACGTCTGTGCGAACGATCGGCGGGCTCTCTGCCGCCGGACGTTCCATTTCCGGCGGCTTGGTCGAGGCGCCGTGCCCGCGCACATCGACCAGCCAGGCGTCCCATCCGTGCGCTGCGACGTAGTCCAGCCAGGAAGTGCCGTCGAGCTGCAGGTCGAAGGTCGCCTCGCCTCCCCAGCCGCCGCCGTGCACGAAGAGGACGATCTTCGCCGGGTCGAGCGCAGCGGGGTGCTTGTTTCTCAGGTACAGCTCGATCCCGGCGTCGGCGGCCGGGATCCTCAATTCTTCGCTGACGATCGAGCGCGACGCCGGGTCGGCAACTCTTCCGCCCGCGCAAGCGATCGCGAACGCAAGCAAGAGGAGCTGGCTCACGCAAAACTTCACGGCCTCGAAACGAGCCGCGGATCGATCGCGATGTCAAGATGGCAATGCAACGAAAAAGCCCCCGGCCCGTCAGATGGGCCGGGGGCGGGAAGACGATCGAGTCCTAGAGCGAGAAGCCGAAGCTGAGATACATCCACGGCAGAACGCCGAAAGCGTTCGGATCCGGGTTGCTCAGCGCAAGGCCCTTGCCCATCAGCGCCTCGAGGCCGACGCGGAACTGGAAGCCGCCGTCCAGCGGCTGCCGGCGATAGCCGATGATCGCGGTGCCCAGCGCCGTCATGCCGGAGCCGGAGGCGGCGATGCCGGTGCCGCTCGCAGAGCCGCTCGCGTAGATGGCGGTCCCGCCGGCGCCCAGCTCGAGGATGTGATTGCCCGAGCGAAGGCCGAGGTAGCTGGCGATGACCGGCACCGTCACGAACGACGCCGAGGCGCTCGAGGTCGAGCCGCCCGACGAGGCCGAAGCCGAGAACGACTGGTAGCTCACGCCGATGCGCAGGCCGAAGTCGGTCTCGATGCGCCGCTCATAGTTGATGGAGTAGAGAAGGCCGGGGCCGCCTCCTTCGAGGAAAAAGGCGTTATCGGCATCCGGCTCGCCGATCGATGGGCCGCGATCCCTGCGGCTGGGGTCGCGATCGGCCAGCGCAGGCATCGCGCAGAAAGCGATCGCAATCGCGATCGCCATGGTCCTTTGCATATTGCCTCCTTGGAATTGGATTCCATTGAGGAGGCTAAGGAATTGCCTGGGTCGGAAATCAAGCGCGCCAGGTGATTCGCTGTGGGCTGACGTCGCCAAAGGTCCGCGCGAGGACCTGCGCGATGAGGAAAAAAGCCATCACCCAGAGCGTCCCGCGCAAGACCTTGCGATAGGTCGCCGGCAACAGGTTCGACTGCACGCGCATGCCCAGAAGCACCGCCACGACCGCGATGCCCGTGAGAGGCAGCGAAGCGGCGAGCACCTGGGCGCTGCCCGCCTGGGACAAACCGAGCGAGGCGGCCTGCGTGGACTTGCCGGCGAGGAAGCAGAGATTGAGCACCTGAGTCATCGCGATCGGATCGAGCTGCAGCGTCATGAAGTAGATGATCAGCGGCGGGGCCGCGACATTGACGGCGCCCGAGAGGATTCCGCCGACGAGGCCGAAACCGGCGCCCGCAGCGAGCGGCGCCCGCGCAATCCATGACCAGTCGAGCCGCTCCAGGCGGTGCTGCTGCAGGTAGACGAGGATCATCGCGGCCAGGAGGAGCTGCAGCGGCGCGGCCGGAGCGGCGATGAGGAGTCTCGAGCCGATCCAGGTGCCGGCGACCACGCAGACCGCGACCGGCCAGTGCCGGCCGATGCTCGCGCGCCAGTTCCCGCCGCGCAGGATGCTGATGAGGTTCACCGCGATGTTGGGGAGCACGGTGAGGAGCACCGCGGTCTTCACGTCGATGAGCAGCGCGACGAGCGGCGTGGAGATGAGGGGGAAGCCGAGGCCGATGGTCCCGTGCGTGAGCCCGGCCACGAGGGTGATGGCGATGACGGCGGCGGTCGTCGATGCGCCGAAGAGCGATTCGAGCATCATGACGGTCCCTGCTCCTATACCGGCATCTTCCCATCGGCGTCATGGCGAAGGGCGGCTGGACGACCACGCCACTGCCGCGTGATAGTCAGCGGGCGATGACGATCGATTCCGCCGAGGCCATCCAGCGGCTGCGCGAGGGGAACCGGCGTTTCGTCGAGCAAACCCACCAGGCGCGGACGCGCTGGGACCCTGCGGCGGCAACGGAGGCCAGGCCGTTCGCCGCGGTGCTCGGCTGCTCCGACGCTCGCGCGCCCGCCGAGTTCGTCTTCGACGTCGGGCTGGGCGACCTCTTCGTCATCCGCGTCGCCGGCAACATCGTGGCTCCCTCGCAGGTCGGCTCGATCGAGTTCGCCGTCGACGCCTTCGAGGTGCCGCTGGTGGTGGTGATGGGCCACACGCGCTGCGGCGCGATCGCCGCTGCCGCGCGCCATCTGAAATCAGGGGAAGCGCCGCGGACCGACAGCGTCCTGCGCATCACCGACCGCATCCGCCCGATCATCGAGCCGGTGCTCGCTGTCCCGGGGCTGCCCGATCCCTTGCGCGCCGCGGTTCGCGCGAACGTCCTCGCTTCGGTGGCGCAGCTCAGCCACGGCAGCAAGCTGATCGAGCGCCTGGTGCAGTCGGGCCGGCTGCGCGTCGTCGGCGCCGAATACGAGCTCGAGACCGGACGGGTGGGCTTCTTCATGGACGATTGAGCTCAACAAGGACGGACACATGTCGATTTTCGAAGCGTCGCCCTCTCCCTGGACCGGCCGGATGCTGAGCCTGCTGCGGATCGTCGCGGGACTCATCTTTCTCTCGGCGGGCACGATGAAGGTGTTCGGGTTTCCGCCGAGCCCGATGCCGATGCCGCCGTTGGCGTCGCAGCTCGGGATCGGTGGAACGCTCGAGGTGGTCGGCGGGCTGCTCATCGTTCTCGGCTTGTTCACGCGGCCGGTCGCGTTCGTGCTCGCGGGCGAGATGGCCGTGGCGTATTTCCAGTTTCACTTCCCCCAGTCGTTCTTCCCGACCGTCAACAACGGCATCCCGGCGGTGCTCTACTGCTTCCTTTATCTGTATTTCATGTTCGCCGGCGCGGGACCGTGGAGCATCGATGCGCTGATCGCGGCGCGGTCCGTAGGGACCACCGACCGCGTGGGCTTCCGGTAGGCGAAATAGCCCGCCGCCGCCGCGCGTAGGCCGTGCCGGGAGGCCCCCATGGCACGACTCGTGTACGCCGCCGCCGCGCTCGCTTTTTCCTGTGCAGCGGCGCAGAAGCCGTCGGTCGTCGATGCCGTAGACCGCAGCGAGCGCGACCGCTCGAAGGACGTCCACCGCAAGCCGGTCCAGATGCTCGCCTTCTTCGGTGTCGCGTCCGGCATGCGCGTCGGCGAGCTTGGCGCGGGCGGCGGCTACTCCACCGAGCTGTTCGCGCGCGCCGTCGGACCGGAAGGCGCCGTCTTCGCGCAGGACACCCCGAACTGGGACGGCCCGGAGTTGACGAAGGCCTGGCAGGACCGTCTCGCTCGGCCAGCGATGAAGAACACGGCGCACTTCATGCGCCAGTGGGACGATCCCTTTCCGGCCGAGGTGAAGGATCTCGACGCCGTCTATTCGGTCGCCGTCTATCACGACGCCGTCGCGGAGAAGGGCGACATCAGCAAGATGAACCGCGCCGTGTTCGCAGCGCTCAAGCCCGGCGGCGTCTATGCGATCATCGACAACAGCGCGCGGGCCGGCTCGGGCGCCACCGACGCAGAGCCGCTGCATCGCATCGACGAGCAGCTGGTGCGCGACGAGGTGCAGCGCGCCGGGTTCGAGCTCGTCGCCCAGGATGATTTCCTGCGCAATCGCTCGGACGGGCGCGACTGGAACGCCGACCCCAGCGTCAACAAAGCGCACACCCAGGATCGCTTCGCGCTCAAGTTCATCAAGCGGTAGGCAGCCGACTGTGCGCATCTCGGTCGCACCGCGATGTCGCCTCGGGCATCTGCAGAGGAGCCTCGCCCATCGGCGAGTGATGGAGGCGACTGTGCCGAAGACGATGAGAGCCGTACGGGTCTCGAAGGCGGGCGGACCCTTCGAGCTGGTGGAGCGCGAAATTCCCGAGGTTGGCCCGTCGCAGATCCGCATCAAAGTGGAGGCGTGCGGGATCTGCCACAGCGACGCCTTCGTCAAGGGCGGCGCCTATCCCGGCCTCGTCTTGCCGCGCGTTCCGGGCCACGAGATCGCCGGCCGCGTCGACGCGGTCGGCGAACAGGTGACGTCGTTCCGGAAGGGCGACCGAGCGGGGGTCGGCTGGCACGGCGGCCACTGCTTCGTCTGCAACGCCTGCCGGAAAGGCCTCTTCATCAACTGCGAGCGCGCGCAGGTCACGGGCATCAGCTTCGACGGCGGCTACGCCGAATACGTGGTCGTGCCTTACGAAGCTGCCGCGCGCATCCCCGACAAGCTGGCCGCGGCCGACGCAGCGCCGCTCCTCTGCGCGGGCATCACGACCTACAATTCCTTGCGCAACAGCGGCGCCCGAGCGGGCGACACCGTGGCGGTGGTGGGCATCGGTGGCCTCGGCCACCTCGCCATCCAGTACGCGGCGCGCATGGGTTTCCGCACCGTCGCCGTCTCGCGCGGCAAGGACAAGGAGGAGCTGGCCCGCAGCCTCGGCGCGCACGAGTACATCGACACGCAGAGGACCACCGCCGCCGAAGGGCTTCAGCGCCTGGGCGGCGCCGATCTCGTCCTCGCGACGGCCCCGAACAACCAGGCCATCTCCAGCACGCTGGACGGCCTCAAGGTGCGCGGCAAGCTCCTCATCGTCGCTGCGCCGTTCGAGCCGATGACCGTCTCGGTCTTTCCGCTCTTGAGCGGCAAGACGATCGCGGGATGGCCCAGCGGCAGCTCGATCGACTCCGAGGAGACGATGGCCTTCAGCGCCCTCACCTCCGTGCGGCCGCGGATCGAGACCTTCAAGCTCGAGCAAGCCGAGCAGGCGCTGGCGAAGGTGCTGGAGAATCGCGTCCGGTTCCGCGCCGTCCTCGTGCCCTGAAGTCAGGGCGCGGTCTTCGGCGGCAGGCGATTGTGCGTTCCCTGCTCGTACGAATAGGCGAGCTTGATCAGCGAGGCCTCGGCGAACGGCGCGCCGAGCAGCTCGATGCCGACGGGCACGCCTCCCGACGAGAAGCCGGCGGGGATGGTGATGGCGGGGAAGCCGGTGATGGAAGCGAGAAAGCCGTTGCGCTCGACCTGCGACTCGCCGATGGGCACCACCAGGCGCTTCTGGTGCGGGTAGACGATGGCGTCGAGCGTCTTGTCGGCGAAGATGGCCAGCAACTGCTTCTGCAGCGCCTCCTTCCGCGGGCCGATCCGCTGCAGATATTCGGGATCGCTCTCAGGGTGCTCGTACGGCAGCGCGGCCTTGAGCCCCTTCTCCAGAGTCTTGTCGTACTTCCCCGACGCGACCCAGGCCTCGAAGGTGTGGATGGCCGGCGCGCCCGGCCCCAGCGCAGCGAGCCAGGCATCGATCTGCGTCCGCGATTCCCACTTCTGCACGTCCATGGTGTTGATCAGCTGGTCGACGTCGAGCGGTACGTCGAGCTCGACCGCTTCGGCGCCGAGGCCGTGCATCGTCGCGATGGCTTGCTCCATCGCGCGGTTCACTTCGGCGTGCTCCGGGCGGCTGCCGAAGAAGCTGCGCAGGATTCCCAGGCGCGCGCCGCGCAAGCCGTCCTTGTCGAGGCTCGCCGCGTAGCGCGGAAGCCTCTTGCCGCGCACCGCTTCGGTGGTCGCGTCCTTCTCGTCGTAGCCCTGGATCACCTCGAGAACCGTCGCGGCGTCGGCGACCGTGCGCGCGATCGGCCCGGCCATGTCCTGCGTGAGCGCGGCCGGGATGATTCCGCTCCGGCTCACCAGGCCCCGCGACGGTCGCAGGCCGACCAGATCGCAGGCAGACGCCGGCGAGCGGATGGAGTTCACCGTATCGCTGCCCATGCCCACCGCGGCCATGTTGGTCGCGACCGCGACCGCAGTGCCGCCGCTCGATCCGCCCGGTGTGCGCGTCAGGTCGTACGGATTCAGCGTCTGGCCCTGCAGCGAGCTGACGGTGGTTCCGGCGCGCGCCAGCTCGTGCAGATTCGTCTTGCCGAGCAGCACCGCGCCCGCCTCGCGCAGCCGCGCGACGATGAAGGCATCGTCCTGCGGCTGCGCCCCCGCGAAGGCGACCGAGCCGCCCGTGGTCGGCATGTCCTTCGTATTCATGTTGTCCTTCAGAACCAGCGGAATTCCCTGCAGCGGCCCGCCCGAACCTTTGTCGGCGCGCTCGCGGTCGAGCCGGTCCGCCTCCTCGAGCGCGCGGGGGTTGATCAGGATGAAAGCGTTCAACTTCGGCCCGGCCTGATCGTAGAGCGCGATGCGATCCAGGTAATGCTGCACGAGCGCCCGCGATGTGAGCGCGCCAGATGCCATCGCCGCCTGCAGTTCGGCGACGCTCGCCTCCTCGATTCGGACCGGCGAAGCCGCTCGCGGCGCTGCGTGGCTGCAAGCCAAAGAAACCGCGGCGGCGAGCAGGAGCATTCGCATCGCACCACTATACTTCTCAAGTTCTAAAAGGGCGCTGGTAGAATCGCACCGCGGTGGCGACGGCGACGGATACCGGGCTGGCGCGGAGGCTCGTCCTCGACGAGCTGTTCGATCTCTCCTTGTACCGCTCGCTGCGCGACGTCGCGCCCGTCTCGATGCATCCGACGCTCGATGCGCTCATTCCGGTGGAGACCCGCCACGTCGCCTTCTGGCAGCAATTCTTTGGGCTGCAGCAGCTCACCAGTCTCGATCGGGCGCGGCGTCTCAAGCTCGCGGCCATCAGGGCGGCGTGCCGGCTGTTCGGCGCGCCCGCCATCCATCTCGTTCTCGAGGCAATCGAAGTCCACGGGATCAAGAAGTACCTCGACGTCTGGAAGCGCTACGGCGACGGGCCGCTCGGCGGCGCGGTCCGCGAAGTCCTCGAGGACGAATTCAAGCACGAAGACCTGGTGGTCTCCTCGGACACCGAGCGGCAGATCAATCCGGAGAAGGTCCGCAACGTCTTTCTCGGGCTCAACGACGGCCTTGTCGAGATCCTCGGGGCGGTCAGCGGTTTCTTTGCTGCCTTCAGCAGCACCGTGGCAGTGGTCGCGGCCGGTTTCACCGTCGGCGTCGCGGGTGCACTCTCGATGGCCGCCGGCGCGTACATCGGCGCGGGCTCCGAGGCCGAGCTGCGCGCGACGGAGGAGGCGCGCCGCCGCTTCCTCGGCGAGGCGGTGGTGACCGAGGTCGCCGAGCGGCCCCTCACCTCCGCCGCGACGGTGGGCATCGGCTACTTCATCGGCGCCATCGTGCCCATCCTCCCGGTCGTCCTCGGGGCGCGCAGCGTCCTGCCCACAGTGCTGACCGGCGGCGCGATGATCGTCGCCGTCTCCGCCATCGTCGCTTTCATCTCGGGAATGGACGTGCGCCGCCGGATCCTCTTGAACGTTG
>VBLC01000012.1 GCA_005879315.1 Deltaproteobacteria bacterium
CGATGAAGAACCAGCACTCGCCCATCTCCACGTCGCTTTGGGGCAGGTCGGGCTCGCGGCCCCGCTCGCGCGCCAGCCGCTCGAGGAAATGCGCCGCCGCGATCTTCAGCGGCGAGGGCAGCCGCAAGAGCGGCGGCGGGCGATGGGCGATGCGCCCGAGCCGCTCGAAGAATTCGCTGAACTCCCAGTTGGCCGCGCCGAGCAGGTGGCGTTCGCCGACGTTGCCCCGATCGAGCGCCGCGACGAAGGCCTGCGCGGCGTCCCGCACGTCGACGAAGGAGATTCCTCCGCGCGGCATCACCGGAATCCGGCCCATCAGGAAGCGGAACACGTCCTGCGTCGAGGACATGCGAGAGTCACCTGGACCGAGCAAGAGCGACGGATTGAGCGCCACCACGGGCAGCCCGCGCCGCGCGGCTTCGAGCGCGACCTTCTCCTCGTAGATCTTGCTCAGGTAATAGGGCCAGCGGCCGACGGTCTCGATCGGATAGTCGTCCTCCTCGGTCGCGACCCTGCGCGTGGGAGAGACGCCGATGGTCCCCGACGAGCTGGCGAGAACGACCCGGCGCACTCCGGCCTTTTCGGCCGCGGCGAGGAGGTTGCGCGTGCCCTCGACGTGCAGGTCGTACATCTTGCGCGCGTCGGCCGGGTCGCGGCTCACCAGGCCGGCGAGGTGGTAGAGGCCTTCGCACCCCTGGAGCGCGCGCGCGCAGCTCTCCTTGTCGCGCACGTCGCCGCGCACCGCCTCCACGCCGGGCAAGGAGATGGCTGAGCGGACCAGGGCGCGCACCTCATGTCCCGCCTCGACCAGCAAGGGAACGAGCGTCGAGCCGAGAAAGCCCGTCGCTCCGGTGACGAGCAGCTTCACCGCCGCGCCTCGAGCAGCCTTCCTTCGACCGGCGGCGCGGGCTTCCGGTCGCGCAGCGCCTCGATGGCGAGCCGCACCAGCCGCGTCGCTTCCCTGTGTGCCGCCGAGCGCGAGAGACCCTGCGTGGCCGCCTTCAGCTCCTCGTGGCGCAGGGGCGGCCCGATGCGGACGACGAGGTTGCGCCGCTTGCGGGGGTCAGGAAGGAAGGCGCCCTTGGGCATGGCGTCGTGCGTGCCCTCGAGGTGGACGGGCAGGATGTCCGCGCCGGCCGCGAAGCTGAGGTAGGCGATGGCGGGCTTGAACTCTTGCAAGGCGCCGTCGGGCGATCGAGTCCCTTCGGGGAAGATGAGCAAGTGATAGCCGTACTCGAGCGTGCGCACTGCGGTCTGCAGGGATTCCTTCAACGACCCGCGCCGCTCGATGGGGACGAGATTGGTAAAATTTCCGAACCAGGCCCGCTTCCAGGCGTTGTCGAAGAAATAATCGCGCGCCGCCAGCGAGGCGAGCTTCTTGCCCTCCTCGCCGAGAGCGATCTTGACGAGCCCCACGTCGAGATGGCTGGCGTGGTTGGCCGCGACCAGGAAGGGCGCATTCGAGGGAATGTTGGCGCGGCCGCTGACCTCGATGTCGAAGACGCGGCCGTAGAGCGCGCGCTGGAAGAAACCGATGGCGGCGCGGCCCGCCGCGGCGACCGTCTGCGGCACGGGGATCTCGCCCTCCGGCTCGGCGAGCGCGAAGCTTTCCCCATTGCGCGGCCCCGGCTCCTGGTCGAGCGCGCGGGCCACGTCGCCCGCGGTGATCAGCGAGGCCAGCGCCGTTTCGCGCGGCGGCCGGTGCCCTGCTCTTTCCAGCGCCACCACCAGCTCCGCCGTCAGCAGCGAATCGAATCCGAGATCCGCCACCAGCCGCGTCTGCTCGCGCACGCTGCCGCGCGGTTTCTGCGAGAGCTCGGCGAGCAGATCGTAGAGCCAGCCGTCGGAACCGGAGGCCTTTGCGAGATGGGCGCCGGCCGCCGCGGCGCGCTCCAGCCGTTGCAGCTCTGCGACGATCAAGGGCCGCTTCACCTTGCGCGTCGCCGTCTTGGGGAGGTCCGCCTCCCAGAAATGGAGGATCTTGATGCGCTTCGAGAAGGGCAGATCGGAAGACACTTTCGCGACGTGCTCCTCGATCTCGGCGCGCAGCTGCTCCCGCGTCTCGCCTTCCTTGATCGCGCGCGGCACGCAGAGGCAGGAGACGCGCTCGTGGCCTTTGCCGTCGGGCAAGCCGACGATGGAGAGCTCCTTGATCAGCGGCGAGGCGCCGTACAGCTCTTCCAGCTCGTCGGGATAGACGTTCTTGCCGCTGGCGTCGAGGATGATGTCCTTCTTCCGCCCGACCAGCGTGAGGTGCCCATCCGGGGCGATCCTGCCCAGATCTCCGGTGCGCAACCAGCCGCCGACGATCACTTCGCCAGTCGCTTCCTGATCGTCGAGATATCCCGCCATGACGTTCGGCCCTTTGGCGAGCACCTCGCCGATTCCCTCGGTGTCGGGATCGTCGATGCGGATCTCCACGCCGGGAAGAGCCGGGCCGACGGTGCCGCTGCGCCGCTTGTTCTCGGGGAGGGTGACGGCCAGGACGGGCGCAGCTTCGGTGAGGCCGTATCCTTCGGTCAGATCGAAACCGAGCTCGTGGAAGGCCTTGTGCACTTCTTCGCTGAGCGCGCTGCCCCCGGAGACGAGCAGCCGCAGCCTTCCGCCGAAGCGGTTGTGGATGGGCCAGAAGAGCAGCTTGCCGACGTTGAAGGGAGTGCGGTTGCGCAGCTCGCCGTGCAGAGCCATCGCCGCCTGCATCGCCGCGCGCACCACGCGCGGTTTCGCCGCCAGCTCCTGGGTGAGCCGGCGATGGAGCAATTGAAAGAGCGCGGGGACGCCGATGATCGCGTGGATGCGCCCGCTGTTGAGCGCCTCCGAGAGGCGCTCGGCGGTCAGCTCGTCGAGATAGGTGATCTCCGCGCCGAGCATGAGCGGGACGAGCAGCCCACAAGTGAATTCGAAAGTGTGGTGGAGCGGCAAGACGCTGAGAAGCCCTTCGCCCACGCGCACGTCGAAGAGGCCGGCCAGCTTGGCGGCGAGCGAGGCGAAATTGCGGTGCGTGAGCAGGACGCCCTTCGGCTTTCCGGTGGTGCCGCTGGTGAAGAGGATCGAGGCGACCTCGTCGGGCGCGGCGCTCTTGCGCAGCTCCCGGTCGCCCGGCGCGCCGCGCAGTGCTTCCGCCAGGGTCATCGTCCGCAGGCCGGGCAGAGGCCCGAGCCGCTCCGCCACCCGGGGGCTGGCGATTAGAATCTTCGCCCGCGCCGCTGCCGCGCAGTTCTGCACCTCCTGCGGCGAAAGATTCTGATCGAGCGGAGCCGCGGCAGCGCCCGCCTTGAGGATTCCGAAATAGGCCATCGCCCATTCGGGGCGGTTCTCGCTGATCAAGAGGACGCGGTCGCCGCTGCGCACTCCTTCGGCCAACAGCTTCCGGCCGGCGCGGTCGGAGAAGAGCGCCAGCTCGTCGTAGGTGACGCGATCGTCGCGGGTGCGGGCCAGCTCGGCCGAGCCTTCCTCGCCGGCATAGAAGCGCAGTGCCGCCCGCGGCCCGAAGGCATGCTGCGCCGCCGCCAGGAGCGCGAGCAGATCCTTGGGCTGCTGGACCTCCTTGCGCAGGGCGCGCGTCTCCTCTTCCAGGCCGGGGAAGACCCACTCTTCGAGGCCGCGCATGTGCACTTCCATCCAGTAGTGCCGCCAGTCGATGGCCTCCGGATCCCAGGGCAGGTTCTGCCGGTCCGTCTCGGAGAGCCGCGCCCAGAGCGCGCGGGTATGGGCGCACTGGAAGATGAATCGCTCGCCCGCCACGAAAGGCATGAAGAGGTCCCAGGTCATCTGCAGCTGCGCCAGCTGCCGGTCGGCGCTGTCCAGCGCCTGGTCGGCGCGGTGGAGCAGCGCGCTCGCGATCGGCGCTCCCCATCGGGGGCCGCGGTCGGCGATCAGCTTGCGCGCTCCCTGCGCCACGGCGCGAAAGAGCGGCGTGCTGCTCATGCGGTAGAGCACCGGCGAGACTGGATAGGGCTCGAGGAAGGAATCGATCCAGTTGCGAAAGGCGCTCCGGTCGGAATCCTTGTAGTAGCGGCGTTTGTAGAGAGCCACCAGCTCGACCGAGCGGCGCATGTAGAAGGGGTTCACGTCGCCGGAGGCGAGCTGGTAGACGCGCTCCTCCAGCCGGTCCGCGCAGGCGGCGCCGGCGACGCCGAGAATGCCGGCGGCGACGAGATCGACGGGGATCAGATCGAGGACGATCTTGTGCCCGCCGGCAAAGACGCGCTGCCCCTTGAGCCCCATGAAGGAGAGTGGCGCGCTGGTGGTGAAGCCCTCGTTCCAGCCGGGGAACGGAAAGCGCAGCGCGCTCTCGACGATGGCCGGCCGCACCAGCGCATACTTGCAGCCGCTGGCGGCGATGGCCTGCTCGCCCATCGCTTTCGTATAGGTATAGGTATTCGGCCAGCCCCAGGCCTTGGCGCGATCCATGCCCGCCTGCACCTGCTGCATGCCCAGCCAGAGCTTGCGCTCCCGGCCGATGGCGAAGCGGAGCCCCTTCTCGTCCTTCGGATCGCGCCCCTCCTCTTCGAGCCGCTTCACCGCCGCGGAGCGGAACTGCGCCAGGAGCGCATGGTCGTCGGCCTGCGCGCGCAGCCGCGAAACCAGCGCCTCGACGTCGCGCAGCTCGGTGTCGACGGAGAAGGGAGCGCGCGCCGGCTCCTCCTCGTCGTGCGCCTTGGGATAGTTGCCGACCAATGGCTCGTCTTCGAACACCGGTCCGCGCCGCGCGCCGGCGACGAAGCAAGTGGAGATGTGCACGAGCACGGCCCCGGTCCGCTTGCAGAGCTCGGCGGCGTTGCGCGCGCCTTCGGTATTGACCGAGACGGCGAGCTCCAGCGAGGGATTGAAGGTGACCAACCCGGCGCAATTGATCACGCAGGCGAGCCGCCCGGAGAGCGCCTTCACCTGCTCGTCGGCAAGGCCGAGCAGCGGCTCGGTGATGTCGCCGGCGAGCGCAACGCACTTCTCGCGGAGGAAGGAATCGAATCGGTCGCCGTGGCGCTCGCGCAGCGGACGGAAAGGAGGGGTCGACGCGACTTTCCCGAAAAACCTGTCGTCGGCGGTGCTGCCCGCGCGCGACCGTACCAGGACGTGGACCTTGCCGATCTCGGGATAGCGGTCGAGCAGCAGGGTGAGCGCGACCTTGCCCACGAAGCCGGTCACGCCGGTGACGAGCAGCTCGCGACCGCGGAAGGCCTTGGCGAGATCGATCGGCCCCTGCAGCGCCTGCATGACTACGGCTCTTCCTTCTTCTGCGCCGCGATCCCCGGATGAGCGGCTTTCGCTCCGCCCTGCGGCTCGCCCTCGCCGAGCAGCCTCGTCGCTTCCTCGGCGGAGACGGCCACTTCCGTCATCACCATCGGTGGATGGTGCATCAAGGTGATGCTCGCAGAACGCCCGTGCCGTCCGCGCGCCAGATCGATCGCCTCCGCCAGCGTGTCGGCCCGCTCCCAGCCCATCATCTGCGGGACGTGGGTGTTCTCGGTGCCGACCGCGATGATCTGCCCCAGATGCTGGCGACCGTTCTCGCCCCAGTACCACATGTAGAAGGGATGGGCGCCGTGATACGCGTTTCCCTTCCGGTACAAATGCACATAGGAAGGATTTTGCGCGAACTCCAGTTCGTACTTGCGGTGCAATTCCATCGCGTCGGTGGTCTCGGGCAGGAGGCGATGGAAGAATTCGATGTAGCTCGGGTGCTGCACGGGGTCGAACTCGTCCATGCAGGGATGGGTGAGAATCAGCGTCCCGCCCTTCTTCACCAGCGGAATGCCGCGGTTCATGTTGAAGAAGTATCCGCAGGCCATCACCTGCACGAGCAGGGGATTGAGCACCGAATTGACGTTGTAGGGGCTGATATAGGGAATGCCCGCGATGAGGATGTCGGCCTGGCCGCGCACCTTGACGAAGAGCTGCCGCCGGCAGGCCTCGAGGATCTTCTCGTGCGCCAGCTCGGTGCGGCCTGCGGCGCAAGCGATCAATCCATACGCGGCAGGGACCTTGTGGAAGATGTCCTGCCGCAAGGAGCGCGGCGTTCTCTTCAAGGTCCAGCGCAGGCCCGCCAGCGCCGCCCGGTCGAGATCGGT
>VBLC01000013.1 GCA_005879315.1 Deltaproteobacteria bacterium
ACGTCGGGCGTGCGCATCGGCGGCAGGGGCAGGGAGATGTCGTCGAGCGCGATCAAGACCTTCATGCCCGGCCGCAGCTGGGCGTGGAGCGGGTCGCATCCTTCGGGGTGGTTGATGGCCCAGCGGATGGCCGCGCGCCAGTTCGCCAGCGGCTCGATAGGTGGGTTGGGGAACACCACCCGCGTCCCGATCGGGACCTCTTCGAGCAACAACTCCGTATCGGAAAAGAGCAGCCGCGGCGGCGATTTCCGGTCCTGGACCACGACCTGCGCGTCCTCGTCGTAGCTCTGGCGTAGGCGGTCCAGCGAGCGCATCGAGAAGCCTCCGGGCGGTGCGGTTCTACCCGAGATCTGCCCTCCTGCGCACCTCGGGCCCGCCGATCCCGTGCAGGAGCGCCCGGGTCAGGCCGCTCGCCATCTCCGCGGGGGGCGGGAGCTGCAGATCGGGCAGGGCGCCCTGCGCCAGCCGGCGCGCCACCACCGGCATGAAGCCCAGCGCCATGGTCGCGACCAGGAGGAAGAGCGGATTCATGTCGTCGCGCAGGGCCCCGGTCTGGATGCCCTGGGCGACGGTGCCGGCGATCAGGGGGACGTGCGCTCCCTCGGCGGTGAAGCGGGCGAAGACCTTCTTCAGCCTTCCGGAGGAGACCAGCGCCTCGCGCAGCACGATGCGGATGACGGTGAACTCCTCGTCGCTCATCCCCGCGATGCGGGCGTAGAGTCGGCGGAGGCGTTCCTCCACGCCGGCGTCGGGCTCCAGCGCCTTGCGGATGTCGGCGGACATCGCGCCGTACACTTCCTCGATGACCGCGAGCAGCAGGTCGTCCTTGGTGGGGAAGTAGTAATGGACCATGCCCACGCTGCTGCGGGCCGCGCGGGCGATGTCCCGCAGCGAGGCGCCGTCCACGCCGTGCTTCAGGAACCGGTCGCGCGCGGCATGCACGATGCGCGGGGCGATGTCGGAGCGGGGCCGCGCCATCAGGCGAGCTTCTTCCGGAAGCGGAGCGAGGAGAAGACGAGCAGCGCGATGAGGATCCCGCCCATCCAGAGGGCCTCGGGCAACAGGTCGAGGAAACCGCTCCCTTTCAGCGCCACGCCGCGCACGATCCGCAGGAAATGGGTGAGCGGCAGCGCCTGCGACATCCATTGCATCGCCACAGGCATTGCGTCCCAGGGAAACATGAACCCGGAGAGGAGGATGTTGGGCAAGAGGAAGAAGAACGACATCTGCATCGCCTGCTGCTGCGTCTGCGCGAGCGTGGAGAAGAACAGGCCCAGGGCGAGGTTCCCGGCGATGAAGACGAGCGCGAAGGAGTAGAGCAGCCCGATCGATCCCACGATGGGCACGTCGAAGAGCAGCCGGCCGAGGACCAGGATCAACGTCATCTGCAGAAGCCCCATCGCCACGTACGGGACGATCTTGCCCAGGATCAGCTCGCCGCGGCGGAGCGGGGAGACGATCAGCTGCTCGAGCGTGCCTCGCTCGCGCTCGCGGGCGATGGCCATGGCGGTGATCATCACCATGGTCATGGTGAGGATGACGCCCACCAGGCCCGGCACGATGTA
>VBLC01000014.1 GCA_005879315.1 Deltaproteobacteria bacterium
CCGGAGACCTTCCTCATCGACAAGGGGGAGCTGCGCGAGGCGATCGGTCCGAAGACGCGCGCGCTGATGCCGGTCCACCTGTATGGGAAGCCCACCCCGATGGCCGAGATCGTCGCGCTCGCCGAAGCGCATGGCCTCTTCGTCATCGAGGATGCCGCGCAGGCGATCGGCGCCCGGATCGAGGGGCAGTCGGTGGGGACTTTCGGGCACTTCGCCTGCTTCAGCTTCCATCCGAGCAAGAACCTCTCCGCGGCAGGGGACGGAGGAGCGGTGGTGGCCCGCAACGCCGAGCTCGACGAGGCGCTGCGGCGGCAGCGCGAGCTCGGACAGGTGGGACAGAACAATCACGTCGTGGTCGGCCTCAACAGCAAGCTCGACGCGCTGCAGGCAAAGATCCTCTCCTGGAAATTGCCGCGCGTCGAGGAGTGGAACGAGCACCGGCGCAGAGTGGCGGGATGGTACCGCGAACGACTGGCAGGGCTGCCGCTCGAATTCCAGGCGCGTACCGAGGGCGAAACCCACGCCTATCATCTCTTCCAGGTCCGGACCGGCCAGCGCGACGCGCTCCTCGCGCACCTGCGCGAGCGCGACATCGACGCAGTCATCCGCTATCCGACGCCGATCCACCTGCAGCCCGCCTTCGCCGCGAAAGGCTGGAGGGCGGGACAATTCCCGGTGGCCGAGACCCTCGCCAAGGAATTGCTCTGCCTGCCCATCCGGCCGGACATCGGCGTCGACGAGATCGATTTCGTCACCGATTGCACCCGCGAGTTCTTCCGAAAGCCGGCTCGCGCGTGAAGCCTGTCGTCGCCGTCCTGGGCGGAAGCACGCCTTTCACCGCGGCGCTGGTGGAGGCGCTTCGCGCCGCACCCGCTGGAATTCCCGCCTGCGAGCTGCGGCTCTTCGGACGAGACGTCGAGGCGCTGGAGAGGATGAGAGGCTACGGCGATCGCAGGCTGGCCCCGCTCGGTTGGACCGTCGCGGCGAGCCCGCGACTCGACGAGGCAGTCGACGGTGCGGTGGTGGTAGTGAACCAGATCAGATTCGGCGGGCTTGCGGGCCGGTCGCGCGACGAGGCGCTCGCCAACCGGTTCCAGCTTCCGGCCGATGAAACCCTGGGTCCGTGCGGATTGAGCGCCGCGCTTCGCGTCGTTCCCCGGATCCGGGAGCTCGCGGCCGAGCTCGGGCGCCGGTGCGCGGACGCCTGGGTACTCAATCTTTCGAATCCGTTGAGCATCACCACCGGAGCGATGATTCGAGCCGGCGCGCCGCCTCGGTGCGTCGGGCTCTGCGAGCTTCCGCTCGCCACGGTGATCGAGACCTGCCGCGTGTTGCGCATGTCGCTCGCGGACGTCGCGTGGAAATACGCCGGGCTCAATCATCGCGGCTTCGTCTTTTCCCTCGAGCATCGGGGAGAGGACCTGCTCCCGAGGCTGGCCGAGATGCTCGCTGGGCGAACCATCTTCGGCGTGACGGCAGCGGAGATCCGCCGGGTCGGCGCGCTGCCGTTGAAATATTTCCGGCTGTCGATCTCCCCCACTGGCGTCGCGGCGAGCGGCCGGGCGGAATTCCTCGGCGAGCTGAAGAAGACGATCGGGCGCGAGCTGGAGGACCGGACCTCGCCACCCCCGAGCCTGTCGAGGCGCGATCTGTCCTGGTACGAAGGCGCCGTCGTTCCCATGATCGCGGCCATCTTCGCGGACGACGGCCGCCCGGTGATCGTCAATTGTCTCCGCGACGATGGGCTCGTCCGGGAAGTTGCGAGCCGGGTCTGGCGCGAGGGTGTGGAGATCCTCGCAACCACACCGCCGCCCCGGCTTTTACCCTGGCTAGACCGATGGGCCGCGCACGAGCGCGCGCTGCTCGGGGCAATCGAATCGCCGAGCCTCGAGCGCATCGAGCACGCCCTCGCACTCGATCCCGCGATGCCCGACGCGCAGGTGCGCGAGGTCGGGCGCGCGATCTGGGACGGATATGCGAACTGACATCCGATCGGATCCATTGCGCATCGCGATCGTCGGTTGTGGCCGGATGGGACTGCAGCATGCCCGCAGCGCCTCTCAGCTCGGTCATCGCATCAGCGTCGCCTGCGACGTGGACAGCGCGCGCGCCGCCGCGCTCGCCGCCAACCATCCCGGCTGCGAAGCCGTCGCCGACGCAGCGGCCATCCGCTGGGGCGAGATCGACGCCGGTTTCGTCTGCACCCCGCCCTTTGCGCGCGGGCCGGTGGAGCTCTTCGCCGCGCAGGCGGGCGTACCGCTCTTCCTCGAGAAACCGATCGGCCTCTCCGCCACGCAGTGCCTGTCGGCGCTGACGGCCTTTCGCGACACCGGCGCCATCACCTCGGTCGGGTACATGAACCGGTATCGCGCTTCGGTCCGGCGCGTGAAGAGCCTGCTCGAGGGCGAAACCGTGCTCGGCTTCGCGGCGCACTGGGTGTGCGCGGCCTATCGCGTTCCCTGGTGGGGAGATCCGGCGCTCTCTGGCGGACAGCTCAACGAGCAGTGCACGCATCTGATCGATCTCGCGCGCCACCTGGTCGGTGAGATCGTCGAGGTCAACGCCTTCGCGCAGCCCGGTCCCGAAGCCAATGGCCATCCCGCGGCGGTCTCCATCCTGCTGCGCTTCCGCAACGGATCCCTGGGCACGGTGATCAGCGGCTGCCTCGCCAAGGAGAAGCAGATCGGATGCCGCGTCTTCACGCCGCGGGGTCAGCTCGCGCTCGAAGGCTGGGACTTCAGGTGGTCGCCTTCGGTCGCGTTCGGCGACGGAAGCGATCTCGATCCGGTTGAAGATGTCTTTCTCGCCGAATGCGCGGCGTTCCTCGATGCCGTGCGCTCCGGGGATGCGCGGTCGATCCGCTGCGACCTGGCCGAGGCGGTGAGGACGCAGCGGGTGGTGGATGCGGCACGGGTGGCATTGGGCGGGAGCGGGCCCCAGCCGATCGGGCTCGAACGGACGGTGGGGGAGGCGAGCCATGCGGTCGACTACATTTGAGGGAGCGCTTGCGGTCAACGACGACGAGGGCGCATCCCCCGACGAGGGCGCGTCCACCGACAACCTGACGTCGCTCCCGACGGCGCGCATCGGCCCGAGGCCTGCGCCGCTGGAGTGGGCCTCGATCGCGATGGATTGCCCGGCGCGCACCCGCTACGAAGTCCTCCTCTGCCATTCCCTGTTGCGGCCCGACGGCAGCGCGCTCCTCGAGGCGATCGGCGACCGCAGGGCCCTGCTCGTGACCACTCCGACCGTCGACCGCCTCCATGGCTCCGCGATGCGGGCGCTGCTGGAGAAGACGAACACCGTGTCGACGCTGGTGCTCGATGCCCGCGAAGAGACGAAGTCCATGGCGCTGGTCGAAGCCGTCGTCGCCGAGGCCCTGTCTCACGGCCTCAACCGGCGCGGCCTGTTGATTTCCTTCGGAGGCGGCGTCTGCTCCGACATCGTCACCCTTTCCGCCTCGCTGATCCGCCGCGGCGTCGGCCACATTCGCGTGCCGACCACTTTGATCGGGCAGATCGACGCAGGCATTGGCCTGAAGGGGGCGGTGAACTTCCGCGCGAAGAAGAGCTTCGTCGGCTGCTTCCACCCGCCCGAGCAAGTGCTGATCGATCCCGCATTCCTCAAGAGCCTTCCCAGGAGATTTCTCGCCTCCGGCGTCGCCGAGGCGATCAAGATGGGCATCGCGCGCGACGTGAAGCTGTTCGAATTGCTCGAGAGCCGGTCGCTGGAACTGATCATGTCCGGCTTCGACGAACCCGCCGCGGCGGGCCGGGAGCTGCTCCAGCGATCGATCTGGGCGATGCTCGACGAGCTTCGCCAGAACCCTTACGAGGATCAGGGCTACGAGCGCCTGGTGGATTTCGGGCACACCTTCAGCCCCGCTCTCGAGGCGGCGATGGGCTTCGGGATCCACCACGGCGAGGCGGTGGCGATCGACATGGCCCTGTCGGCGACGATCGCGCGATCGCTGGGATTGATCTCTTCTGAAGTCTGGCAGCGCATCGTCAATCTCTTGAGAACGACGTCCTTGCCGATTTTCGCGCGCCCGCTCGAGCTGCAGCTCTGCCGGGACGCGCTGCGGGAGGCTTGCCGCCACCGCGGAGGGTCGATGAACCTCGTCGTGCCCGCCGGCATCGGTCGAGCGGTCTTTCTCAAGAGCCGCGACGAGGTGCCGGACTCCCTGCTCGAGGAGTCGCTGGCCTGCCTCTCCTCCTACGCGGTGGCGGATTCATGAAACGCAGCGCGCCGGGGGAGCGGCGATACAAGTTCGAGGACCGGGCTTTCCAGCGCGTGCGAGCCCACGGCGGCGCGCGCGAGATTTCCTTTGCGCGGGTGGTGACGCGCAATCGAGGCTCGATCCGGTTCATCGATCTCTCCGTGCTCGGCCCCGGAGCGGACATCGGCTGCCACACTCACGAGGCGGACAACGAGGAGCTCTACGTGGTGGTGTCCGGCAAAGGCTTGATGACGCTGGACGGCGAGGAGTTCGAGGTGGGGCCCGGGCACGTCATCCTCAACCGGCCCGGTGGAACGCACGGCCTCAAGAACATCGGCGAAGAGGAATTGCGCATCGTGGTGATCGAAGTCGAATCGCAGCCGGAAAATCTCGAGCAGCGATGAGCGATCGGGGGAATGGATGGAAGGTCGAGCTGCTGGATACCCTGACGAGGAATCCGTGGTTCGGCGTCCTTCTGCAGAAGATCACCCGGCCTGACGGCGCGACCGCGCCGTATTACACGATCGATTTCCCCCATTGCGCAGTCGGCGTCGTCGTGCGGCGGGGCGACGAATTCCTCCTCATCCACCAATACCGGTTCATCGTCGATGAGCTCGTCTGGGCCATTCCCTCCGGCGGCGCCGAGAAGGACGAAAGCGCCGCCGACGCGGCCGCCCGGGAGATGGAAGAAGAGACGGGCTATCGGCCCTCCCGGCCTCTCGAACACCTCGTCGGATACTATCCGTCCTATGGCTGCGGCAATCAGCGGTTCGAATTGTTTCTCGCCGAGGATCCTCTGCGCGTGCGGGAAGCGGCGGACACGGACGAGGTCATTTCCACGCGCTGGTTCAAGAAAGAGGAATTGCTGGGAATGATTCAGCGGAACGAGATCGTCGACGGGCTTTCGCTGACACCGCTCTTGCTGGTGTTGCTGCGTGACGCTCTCGTCAATCAACCGGCAGGTTGAGCTTCCTGAGCAGGGCGGTCGCGGC
Organism: Deltaproteobacteria bacterium; assembly: GCA_005879315.1. Lineage (GTDB taxonomy): Bacteria > Myxococcota > Myxococcia > Myxococcales > 40CM-4-68-19 > 40CM-4-68-19. The sequence goes on from VBLC01000014.1 coordinate 5,212, forward strand.
CGAGCTTCATGTCATGCGCGCGCAGCACGCGGCCCATGCCTCCGCGGCCCAGCTCCTCCCGCGCGGCATAGCGGCCGCCGTAGACTCTCGCGCTCGAGGGCAGCGTGGCCTGCTGCTCGAGGTCCTTCTTTTCGCGCGTGCGCTTTGTCGCCATCCCCGTCCCCACCGTGCGCTAGCCTTGCAGGAGGGGTCAAGACGCCGCGGAAGGTGACCGCCCCGTGCTCGCGCAGGTCCAGCACCCGATCGTCTGGAGGAGCTCATCAGGTTCAGCGCTGATATCGCCGCTCTGCTCGCCGCCGCTCTGGTGGCGATCGCTGTCGTCCCACGCGCTGCGCGGGCCGGGCCGGGTCCCGAGCAGGAGCAGATCCCGGCCGGGCACTTGTACTTCGGCATCAGCGCCGAGGCGGCCCAGCCATTCGGCCGCGCATTGATCTCCCGCCAGCAGCTCACGCTCGGACGCGGCAGCGGCTTCTACCTGCACTATGAGCGGGAGCACTTCCTCATCGGCGCCGAGATCGGCGGCGGCAGTTTCGGGCACGACGACACGTATTCGAACCCGTTTACCTTGGCGATCCGGGCCGGGCCGGTCTTCGGAGACGGCCGCTATGGGCCTTACCTGGCAGCAGGTCTCGCGCTGCTGGCCTATGGCGCGGTCGGCGACGATGCGGCGACGGCTACGGGTCTCAGCGGCGAAGTGGGCCTGCTGCTCTTCCGGCAGTTGCGCTGGTTCCGGCTCACCGCGTTCCTGCAATACAACCTGCCGGTGGCGAGGGGCAGCGGAAAGGGCGCGGCCAACGTGACCTCACTGAGCTGGGGCACACTCGGCGTGCGCTTGCAGCTCTGACGGCCTTTCGCTTTGCACCGGCTCGCGGGTGTAGCCTGCCAAGAGAGGTGCGGCATGAGCGGCATCACTCCGGAGCTGGTGGCGGCTACGGCCGTTTTGGTGCTGGTGGCGGCGCCCGTTCTCTGGCTGTTCGTCTCCCGGTACTTCAGGCTGAAGGAGAAGGAGCTGGAGCTGGAAGCGCAGACGCAGCGCGACTGGGCCGCACTGCAGGGGAAGACGCTGGATGCGCGCCTGACCGCGCTGGAGACCGTGGTGGCTACGCTGGGCGGTGCGGTCCGCCAGCAGCTCCCGCAGCGCGAAGCGCTCGAGGCGCCGCACGACTCGCAGATCGAGCCTGGACGCCGCGAGCGAGTCCGCTAGCTACTTCTGCTTCTCGACTCCATCCTCAAAAAGGGGCGGGTGGTCTTCAACATCTGCGGAAACAGATACCGACTCGTCGTTCATTGCCGCCATCCATACGTCTATATGCGCTTCATCGGCAGCCATGCCGACGATGACCGCATCGATGCGCAAACCATCTGAGCCGATCGCGGCGTTCCCGATCACGTACCGGCAGGCGTGAGGAGACCGGCACCATCAGGAACGCGTGACATCCCAGGTCGAAACCGGCAGCCTTCGCAACCATGGATCCAGTTCTCGCGACCATCGACTCGGAAGCCGTCAGTTCCGCGTACACCCAGAAGGAGCGGGCGGCGATGCGCCGAGGGACTCTAGCGCATCAGCCGCTCCCGCTTTGGGATAAGGGGACAGCGCTGCTTCCTGACGACGCAAGCGAGTTTCGAATTGAGCGAACGAGTTGGCGTCAAGAAGTTCTCATGCTCGCGGCGGTCTTGGCCGGAGCAGGAGCATTCTTCGGCCCCTTCAACTTGTCAGATCTGCGCTCCCGGATTGGCCTGGCCGCAATCGCAGGGGCTCTCTTGCTGGCAAGATCAGGCCGTTTTCTCGTTGACAAGCTTAGGCAGAGGGCGACCTTCAGGTACGACCGCAACATGGGTTTGCTTAGGGGCGCTGTCGTGTGCCGTGTCGCGGCAGGCTTCAGCAAAGTCGTTAATGCGAACGACGGGCTCGGGTGGCTCACGCAGGGCATTCAAGACGCAGGAGTGACCGAGTTCAATAGACGCTTCAACGCGGCGTTGAGCGATGCACAAGACTTGGTAGCAGTGATCTTGTCCCAGCCTGCTCGGATACATGATCAAGCCAGACTTCAAGCGACCGCTCTCAGCCACTCGATCGCACGCATGCATGCCATCGTTGCGGACGTGATTTCGCTCGCGCATAAGGCGGAGCCCGTCGCCCCGGAACTTAGGACGCAGGCCCATCACGCGTATCGGCTCTGGCTGGCGTTCCTAGACGAATATCGCGAGATCGTGGAAGGGATTGGTAGACAACCGGACGCAAGGACGGCACCCCTTTGGCCAGGAGGTCCCCTCAATGCGCCAGCATCGCTACCGAGCTTCCGATGAGCCAAAGCGCGCTGTCAGAGCCGTGCGCTAGAATCGGAGCATGGCTGACAAGATCGAGCCGATGAAGGCGAGCATCACACGCGAGAGCGCCTCGGCGCGTGTATCAAGCTCCCTTTGTTCCCAGTTTCTCCAAGGCGGCTAGCCTCATGCTGCCCGCATCCTTCTTGAGTCGCACTAACGCCCGATTCTCGGCTTCCACCCTGAGGCCCTTCTCTACGGCGACTTCCGCCTGTGTCACATATGCCAACGCGCTCTCCCAAGCAGCGGCTTCTAGTGCTTTCCGCCCCTGGTCGAGACGAAGTTGGGCAATCGAGCCATACGTGCGGACACCGCGATCACCACTCTGCTCACACGTCGCGAAGTGCTTTTCAGCTTCTATGAATCGCTCTTGGATGCGGGCGATATTGCCCATCACGTTATGGTAGGCAGGTTTGTCCTTCGGGCCCGGGTACCGGGACATCACTTCGACCGCCTGGTGAACTTCTCCGAGCTGCAAGTACAAATCTGCGAGGGACGTGTACGACGCGAACGACTCCTTGGTCTTCGTTGCACGGCGGAGATACGCTACAGCCTCCGCCGCATTCCCGCGATCACGAAGAATCTGTCCCATCCGATGGTTCAAAGAAACGTCCTCGGGTCGCCTCTGCAGCCC
>VBLC01000015.1 GCA_005879315.1 Deltaproteobacteria bacterium
TGATCTCGTGGCGGTCCGCGCGCGTCAGCTGGGCCTCGACCATGGCTCCGCCGCTCGCCCCGATGGCGCGCAACTCCGGCGTCTGGATGGTCACTCTCACGGCCCGATGGTTGCCGTCCCACCAGCTGTTGCTCTTGAAGCCGATGTGCAGCGCGCCGTCCTCCACCACGGTCTCGATCTGGGAGAGCACGCTGTCCTCTCCCTCCAGATGCACCGGCCGCTGCGGCCCGATCTCGATGCGTGCGCGAATTCCCGAGGCGATGTTGACCGAGTCGAAGGGCGGCACCTGCCGATCCTCGGACTTCGCCAGCGCAGCCGTGGAGAGAAGCGCAACCAGCACTGCGATCATCGTGCGCATGAGCGCCCCCGTGAAAGACGGCCCCTCGATCAGTGATCGGCGGGCGCTTCTGGTTTCAGCCTGATCCAGGTCGCCTTCGCGAAGGCGAACAGCTCGCCCGATGCAGAATGAATGGCCGACCCGGCGTGGATCTTGCGGCCTTCCTGGCCGAGGAACCAGCCCATGCAGACGCATCGGTCGGAGGCGCGCGGCCGGGCGATGATGCGCACCGCCAGCCGGCCGAGAAGCGCCTGCCCTTCCCAGGGATGGAAGCAGAGCATGCCGTACCAGGAAGGGCAGTCGAGCGCGGCCCAGACGACTTCGGGCCGCAAAAGGCCGTCAGCGCCGCAGATCGAAGCATCGATGGTGAACGGCGCGGCTGCGACCTGCCTCCCTTCGACTGCGCCGGGCAGGATGCGCAGCCCGTCGCCTTGCGCGCGTTTGTGTCCGCAGACGAAGCATTCGGGGAACGGATGGGTGTCGAACCAGGGATATCGCTTGCTGGCCTCCTCTGCCTGCGCGAGGGTCACCGGCGCTGGGACCTCGATCGCCACCTCGGCGGGCGCAGCCTCGGCGATCACCGCCTCGCCGTCACGCACCACCACGCCTGGTCCGCGCCGCGCGACCGAAAGCTCGCGATCGAGCGGCGGCGGAGCGCGCAGCGTCACTTCGCAGGGGCCGGCGAGCTCGCGCGCGGTCATCCCACAGGAGTAGCCGCCATTTCCCGACTGCGGGGGACCGCGAAAGCGCCGCGCGATGATCACGGCTTCACCTCCACTCGCGCCGGCGCGCCCTCCTCGAGCGGGACCTTTGCGACGATGCGCCGCGCCGGCCGGCCAGAGTAGATCAGCGTCGCCTCCACTTCCGCCTCGCCAGGCGCAGCGCGCAGTTCGAGGGACACCACTCCCGGCGCGCCCGCCGGGCCGTAGCGCACTTGATGCCGCGCCAAAGCGTGGTCCGCCCGCCGCACGACGACGTCGACTTCGCTGATCTCGCCGGCCAGCGCGGAGGTGAGATCGATCTCGATGCGCATCTGCCGAGGCCGCCGCAGCTGCGCCCAGAGCAAGAGACCGCCGCCGAGCAGGAAGAGAAAGACGAAACGGCTGGCGACCTTCACCCGTCCTCATCCTCGGCATCGTCGGGCGGCTTTCGCGCGGCCTCCTTGCGCTGCCGCAGCCGTGCTTTGAACTGCGGCGCGGAGGAGGGTTTGAGGTTCATGGTGGCGTTGATCTCGATCGAGACGCTGGTGAGCAGCTTCCAGATCTCCCGCCGCAGCCGATCGCTCTCGAGGAAGCGGCGCACCTCCTGCGTCACGACGCGCGCCACCTCGCTGCGGGTCTTGTCCGCCTGCGCGAGGAGAAACCCGAGCGCGTCCTTGGGGAGCTTCATCTCCCCCACCAGATTGCGCAGTCCCTCTTCCGTCATGAAGAGCGCGCCGACTCCCGTCAGCACCGCGCGCCGGACGATGTCGGGCACCAGGCCGGAGAGCTTCTTCAGCTCATCGGGCGGAAGATCGTCCGGCTCGTCTTGCGCCATCACGGTCCTCCCAGGTGCAGCGAGAACGACAACCGAGGCTCGTTGGAATCGCGCCCCTCTCCGTCCGTCGCCACCACGCTGAGGGAAAACTGTCCGCCCTGGTTGATCCGGTCGAGCCGCAGGTCGTCATCGATGCGGAGCGTGCCTTTCTTGGTGCCGCTGGCGATGCCTTGCGCGACGAAGACGTCCGCCAAAGGCAGCTTGTGTTGCGAGTTGCCGTTCACGCGCAGGTCGAGAGCTCCTTTGTCGAGCGTGCCCGAGTCGTCGCTGAAGTCGACCGCAAGCTGCAAGACGAGTGGGTTTTCGTTGCTCTGGCAGATCGAGCCGCGGCAGCGCAGGTCGGTGAGCCTCGGCCCGCCGCCGCAGGCAGCGAGCAAGGAGAAGAACAGCGCGCCGCTCACTCCTCGCCTTCCCAGTAGTCGACCTTCGCCGCGCGCGAGTGGACTTCCACCAGGCCCGCCGCCTTGCGGGCGAGAACGCCGACCTTGTTCGAGTCGGGATATACCGCCACCTCCGGCTCGATCATCGTCGAGATGGCGAGATACCGCAAAGTGCTCGCCGAGCGGTTGTCGACGCGGTGGCCGGGCGGCCCGACCTTGAAGGCGACGTAATCGCCAGGACGGATGGTGGTCTCTTCGTTGCCCAGGCGCAGCACGCCCTCGCCCTCGAGCACGTAGAGGGCCTCTTCGTTGGCGAGATGGTAGTGCGTGGGAAAGGCGCTCTTTCCCGGCGAAACCTCGATCAGGCTGCAGCCGATCATCTCCGCGCCGGCCGCCGCGCCGAGCCGCTTGCGGCGCATGGAAAAGCGGCCGTGGTCCTGGCTCTGCTCCTGCACGTCCGCGACGGCGATGACGGTCTTCGGGCGATCGATCATTTCTTCCCCAGCTGCACCAGCGGCTTCTGTCCGCCGCGCGGCACGGCGGTCAGGTTGGCCAGCGCCACCCGGTCGGCGATGTTCTGCGCGATGCGGGTCAGGGCCTGTGCCTCGGGCAGCCCCGGCTCGGAGGCGACGATCGGCTTGCCGTCGTCGGATCCGACGCGGATGGCGGCATTGATCGGCACGCGCCCGAGGAAGGCCACGCCCATCTTTTCCGCCGCCTGCTCCGCGCCGCCCTTGGAGAAGATGTCCGTCTCGTGGTGGCAGTTGGGGCAGACGAAGCCACTCATGTTTTCGACGAAGCCGAGCACCGGGATGTTGACCTTGTCGAACATCGTCTTCGCCTTGATGGCGTCGCTCAGGGCGACGTCCTGCGGAGTGGTGACCACCACCGCGCCGGAGACCGCCACTTGCTGCGCGATGGTCAGCTGGATGTCGCCGGTCCCAGGCGGCAGGTCGAGGATGAGATAGTCGAGCTCGCCCCAGCGCACGTCGCGCAGGAGCTGCACCAGCGCGCCGTGCAACATCGGCCCGCGCCAGATCATCGCCTGGTCGGGATCGACGAAGAAGCCGATCGAGATCACCTTCACCCCGAAGGCGCTCAGTGGATTGACCAGCTTGCCGTCGTCGCTGGAAGGCCGCGCGCCGAAGAGGCCCATCATCAGCGGAACGCTCGGGCCGTAGATGTCCGCGTCGAGGAGCCCTACTTTCGCGCCCAGCTGCGCCAGCGCGACCGCGACGTTGGCCGCCACCGTGCTCTTGCCCACGCCGCCTTTGCCGCTGCCGACGAGAATGACGTTCTTGACGCCCGGGACCAGGTCCGGTCCGCTGCCTTTCGACGGTGAGGGGCGGACGTTCCAGTCGAAGGCGACTTCGACCCGCGCGAATCCGGGCAGGGCGGCGCGGATGGTCTGATCGATGGTCGCTCTGTGCGGCGATGCCGGCGTGGGGAGCGTCACCTTCACCCGCACGCCGTTGCCTTCCAGGAGCTCCACTCCGGCGAGCATGCCGAGCTGCGCCATCGGCCGGCCCGACGACGGATCGGGCAAATCCTTGAGCAGCTGGAGCACATCTTCGGCCATAGGGCGCGGGAAGATGCGCGGCAGAGTCGCCCCTGTCAAGGAAGGTGGAGGAGCGGCCGGCCAGGCCGTGCGCCGGTCCGCTTGCCTGCCAGCAGCACCAGCTTGCCGTTGACGAGCACGTGCGCAATCCCCTCGGGATAGGCGAGCGGCTTTTCGAAAGTCGCGGTGTCGCGCACGGCCGCGGGGTCGAAGACGACCAGGTCGGCTTTCATGCCGGTACGGACGAGCCCGCGATCCTGCAAGCCGAGCCGCCGCGCCGGCAGCGAGGTCATTTTCCGTACCGCCTCCTCGAGCGAGAAGAGCTTCTCGTCGCGCACGTAGTGGCCGAGGATGCGCGCCGTCGTGCCGAAGGCCCTGGGGTGCGCGCTCCCTTCGGCGGCGAAAGGCCCGTCGATGCCCATGCCGCCGTAGTCGGTGCAGATCGAGACCCAGGGGGCCAAAAGCGCGACCTTCACGTCCTCCTCGCTCATGCCGAAGCGGGCGACCCCGACGTTGGCGCGGTCCATCGCGACCAGATCGATGAGCGCCTGCGAAGGCTCCTCGTTCATCTCCTTCGCGATCTGGTCGAGCCGCTTGCCGGCGTACTTCTGCCGCACCTCCTTGTTCACCGCCGAGAGCACCAGGATGTCCTCGGGGTGCCCAAGATCGGCTTCGATCTCTTCGGCCATCTTCTTGCGCAGCGCCGGGTCGGCGATGCGCTTCATCAGCGCGTCGACGCCGCCGTCGTGGGCCCAGGCGGGCAAGGAGGCGTCCAGGCCGTTGGCGCTGGCGACGTAGGGGTAGGCGTTGGCGGTCACCTCGAGGCCGCCGGCGCGCGCCGCGTCGATGCGCGCGACGATCTCGCGCAGGTGCCCCCAGCGCTGGCGGCCGGTGATCTTGAAATGCCAGATCTCGAGCGGAGCCTTCGCCTCGCGCGCGATGGTGAAGGCTTCCTCGAGCGCCTCGCCGATCTTGGCGCCTTCGCTGCGGATGTGGCTGGCGTAGAAGCCGCGGTAGCGGGCGGCGCTCCTGGCCAGCGCGATCAATTCCGGCGTCTTCGCGAATTCGCCCGGCTGGTAGATGAGCGCGCTCGAGACCCCGAAGGCGCCCTGCTTCATCGCCGACTCGACGAGCTTCTGCATCTTGCGCAGCTGCTTGTCGGTCGGCTGGACGTCGCCCAGGCCGAGGACGACGCCGCGCACTTGCGCCGCGCCGACCAGCACCGCCTCGTTGATGCTCGGCCGCGCCTTGCGCAGGCGGCGGAAGTAGCCGGAGAGATCGCTCCAGTCGACCTTCAGCTTGTACTTGCGCAGCCAGTCGCGGTTCTCGCGGATCCAGGCGGCGTTCATCGGGGCCGGAGAGATGCCCTCGCCGGTCAGCTCGGTGGTGATGCCCTGGCGGACCTTCGATTCCTCGCGCGGATCGATCAGCGCATTCAGCTCGGACTGGCCGAGCATGTCGACGAACCCAGGCGCGACGACCTGGTCGTGCAGGTCGATGCGCTTCTTCGCCTTGGCCCGGGAGAGGTCTCCCACGGCGCGGATGGTGTCGCCGCGAACGCCGACGTCGGCGCGAAACCAGGGAGCGCCGGTGCCGTCGACGATCCGGCCGCCGGAGAGGATCAGGTCGAAGATGAGGAGGGCTGCGATCACTGTCCGCTGGCGGGCGTGACGACCACGACGCCTTCCTCTCCGACCGCGCCGTCGACCACCGCGCGGACGGGCAGCGCGGTGCGCGCCTGCGTCGCCAGCTCGACGAGGCCGGCGGTCAGCTCGCTGGTGGTGTAGTGGCAGCTCGGCGGCGGGCCGGCCCGCGCACCAAGGCCGGCGGCGCAGAGGAGCGAAGGCAACAGCAGCCGTTCCGCCGTGCGGCCATCCAGCGCACCGCGCCGCGAGAGGAACTGGCCCATCCGCTCGGCGACGAGTTCGCCGGCGCTGAGCGCGGGGCCCAGCTCCGAGACAGAGACGACCGAGTGCTCGAATTCCGCGGTCGCGGTGATGGCCCAGCGCGAGCGCCCTTCTCCGCCGCGCGCGACCGGCAGCGGAACGCGCTCCGCCTCGGCGATGACCCCTTGCCGGCGCAGGGCGCGCACGGCCTGCCGCGCGGCTTCGAGACCGGCCTCGTGCCGGCCGCTCCCCACTGCGGCGACGACCGTCACCTGTCGCAAGAGCCCGCGATGCACGAGGTGGAACGGCGTCAGCGCCGGCGCGGGATCGAGCGCGGCCACCATCTCGCCCTGCTCCGCCGCGAATCCCGCCTGCACCAATTCCAGCGAAACCTTGAGCCCGAACTGCGCGGCGAAGGGGGCCCAGCCCAGCCGGAGATCATGGAAGGTGGGAACACCTTCGACGAAATTCGGTCCGAGCAGGCGCAGCTCGCTCGGCTTGCCGAGAAGCGCCAAGGGCCAGGACAATGTCCAGAGCGCGCGGGCCGGCACGCTCAGCTCGATGACATGGACGCCCGCGCGCGGCCGCGGCAAAAGCAATTCCAGCGCGCCTTGCTGGGCGAGCTTCTCTCGCGCACCCTCGACGGCGCCCGGATCGCCCAGCTTCACGGCCGCGAGAACGAGCTCCAGGTCAACGCCCTGCACCGGACCCTGCAGGCGCAGAGGAGCGCCTGTCGCCAGCGCCAGTGCCACGGCGCCGTCGAGCACTGGCTGCGCTGGCCTCTCGCCAAGGCGCATCTTCAGCGACTGTACCTCGACGGCAGCAAGGGACAAGCTCAGGCCGCGGGGCGGCCGTCAACCAGGATGCTTTGCAGGCCGGCGGCGCGGGCGGCCGCGACGGCCGCGCGCACTTCCACTGCCGTCACGCCGCGGGCGATGACCGGAAAGCGCGCGGCGCGGAAGACAGGCCGGTACTGAGACATGACGTTGACGCAGAGGTCGCGGGAGATGCCGGCGATGAGCGGCATCACCTTCTCGGGCGCAGCCACTCCTTCGGGAAGGACGAGATGGCGAATGATGATTCTCGAGGGGCCTACTTGCCGATGCATCTCCGCGAGTGACTCGCGGAGAGCTGCCGTGTATCGCTTGCAGCCGGAAAGCTCGAAGGCGGCTGCGTCGTCCCCATACTTGGCGTCCGGCAGATAGAAGTCGACGATGCCCTCCAGGAGCCGCAAGGCTTCGAGGCTCTCGTAACCGCCGCAGTTCCACACCACCGGCAGCGCGAACCCGGCCTGCGCCGCCACTGCGAGGCCCTCCAGCACCGCCGGCAGGACATGGGTCGGGGTGACGAAGTTCGCGTTGCTCGCGCCCTGCCGTTGCAGATCGAGCAGCAGCGCCGCCAGCTCCTCGGGCGAAACGGCGGTGAGGCCGCGCCGCTCGAGGGAAAAGTCGAACGTCTCGCAGGTCTGGCAGGCGAGATTGCATCCGCCGATGAGAAGAAGGCCGGAGGGCACCAGCTGCGGCTCTTCACCGAGCTGAACTCCGGCTCCCGCGAGCCAGAGGCCGTCGCCTTCGTTGCAGATGCCGGCCGGTCCCGAGCGGCGATCGACTCCGCAGCGATGGGCGCAGAGGAGGCAGCTTGCGTACTGTTCGCGCGCCTGCGCCGCCCGCTCGCGGAGCTCCGGCGCCGAAAGCTTCACGCCGGCCTCAGCTGCCCGCGCGGCACGACCAGGAGCGCGCCGCCGGAGACGCAGATGTCCTGGCCGATCAGGTGGCTGGAGGCGTCGCTGGCGAGATAGAGAACGGCGTTGGCGACGTCCTCGATCTCCGCGACGCGCTGGTTGGGCAGCGTAGGGATCAGCGCCGGACCGATGTCCTGCAGGATCTTTTCGGTCATCGGCGTGCGCACCCAGCCCGGCGAGACGAGATTGACGCGCACTTCGGGGGCCAGCTCCACCGCCAGCGACATCATCAGCGACTGCAGGGCGCCTTTGGAGGCGGCGTAGTGCGAATGGTCCGGCTCGCCGCGCTGCCCGGCGGTACTGCCGATGAAGATGATGTTGTGCAGGCTGGCCGGAAGCAGCTCGCGCACGAGGTAGAAGGCGCTGAAGGTGTTGACACGGAACATTTCCTCCAGCTTCGCCGCGGACATCGAGCTGATGGGGCCGTCGTTCCAGATGCCCGCGCTGTGGACGAGAAGGTTCACGCCGCCCAGCTTTTCCCAGGCCTGCTCGGCGAGCTGCAGGCAGCCCTGCTCCGTACCGAGGTCGGCCTGGAGCGCGATCTGGCCGGGCGGGGTCTGCTTGTTGCCCTGCCAGCCGACGCGCATTCCCTGCCCTTCGAGGGCCTTGGCGATTCCGACGCCGATGCCGCTGGAAGCGCCGGTGACCAAGGCGGTGCGGCCTTTCAGGTCGGGATAGGTCGGGGTCATCGCCGCATTGTTTCGCACAAATGGCGGAGCGCGTCGAA
>VBLC01000046.1 GCA_005879315.1 Deltaproteobacteria bacterium
ACTTGTCGGCCCGCACCGACTCGAGCGTCAGCTCGATCATCGTTGCGCCGCAGCGCGGGCACTCGAGCGCGCCGGCCGCCGCCGGAGCTCGCGCCGCGCGCAGCTGCTCGCGCAGATCCTGCGCCTCTGCGCGCGCCGCCTCGATCTCGACCTCGCGGGTGGTGAGCATGTTCTGCACCGCGCGGAGCTGATCGCCCCCGTTGGTCTTGGGCTTTGCGCGGGCTTTGGCGGCGGACTTTTTCTTCACCTGGGTCTTGGCGGGCATTGCCGGAGAATGCCCGAAGATGATGCCGGCAGCCAAGCAGGCCGGCGCACTCCGCGCCGGGATTCGGCGCGCTTGACAGTGGGAAGTTGCCCGCTATGATGGCGCGCCCTTCGCTTGGAGAGGGGCGATCAGATTGCGATTTGTTCTGCCGCCGCCGGCAGTTACGAGGCGGCGGTCGCTTTAGAAAGGTCTGGATGCCGACGATCAACCAGCTCATCCGCAAGGGTCGCGAGAAGGTCATCTACAAGGGCAAGGCGCCCGCGATGACCCGCTGCCCGCAGAAGCGCGGAGTGTGCACGCGCGTCTACACCACGACGCCGAAGAAGCCCAACTCGGCTTTGCGCAAGGTGGCCCGCGTGCGCCTCACCAACGGGATGGAAGTGACCAGCTACATCCCTGGCGTCGGCCACAATCTTCAAGAACACTCGGTGGTGATGATCCGCGGCGGCCGCGTCAAGGACTTGCCCGGCGTGCGCTACCACATCATCCGCGGCACGCTCGATTCGGTCGGCGTCGCCGGCCGCAAACAAGGCCGCAGCAAGTACGGCGCCAAGCGCCCCAGCTGAGGATTCCCGATGCCCCGTCGCCGTGAAGTCGCCAAGCGCAGGATCCTTCCCGACCCCAAATTCCAGGATCGGCTGCTCGCCAAGTTCATCAACGACATGATGCGCCGGGGCGAGAAGGCGGTGGCAGAGCGCGTCGCCTACCGCGCGCTCGACCGCGTCCAGCAGATCACCAACGACGATCCGCTCAAGACCTTCAAGAAGGCGCTCGACAACGTCAAGCCGGTCTTGGAGGTGAAGAGCCGCCGCGTCGGCGGCGCCACCTACCAGGTGCCGGTGGAAGTGCGGCAGGACCGCCGGGTCGCGCTCGCCATGCGCTGGTTGATCGAATACGCCAAGGCGCGCGGCGAGAAGACGATGGATCAGAAGCTGGCCGCGGAACTGATCGACGCTTCCAACAACCGCGGCAACGCCGTCAAGAAGCGCGAGGACACGCACAAGATGGCGGAAGCCAACAAGGCTTTTGCCCACTACCGCTGGTAGATGACGAGCGGCGAGTCTTTCGAGCGAGGCGCCCTCCTGGGCGCCTCGCGCCGCTTCGCCGGGCCGCTCCTCGTCGCGGTGGCGCTCTTCTTCCGCCTGCCGCTCTTGCTGCAGCCCTTCTTCACCTCCGACGCCGCCATCACCGGACTGCAAGGGCTGCACATGCTGCGGGGAGAATTCTCCCGCTGGCTCTGGGAGCGGCCTTACCAGTCGTCGCTGGAGCCGGCCATCGCGGCGGTCTTCGAAAAGTTGCTCGGCGCAAATCTTCTCGCCATCGCGGCAGGACCGGTCCTCGAAGAGCTGCTCGTCTGCTGGCTCCTGCACCGCCTTCTCTCGCGGTACGTCGGCGACTGGCCCGCGGCGATCGCCTGCCTGCCGGTCGCCCTCCCCGTGATGCCGCTGATCGCGCCGGTCATCTTCGGGACTCGCGCGCTGGTCGGCCTGGTCGCGATCGCGGCAGTCGTTCTCGCCGATCGCGCCGAGTCCATCGCGGGCTTTTCCCTCGCTGCGGCAGCGCTGGTCTTTTGCCTGTTTCTCGATCTCTACGCGCTCCAGCTCGTGCCGCCTCTGCTCCTCCTCATCGTCCTCCCTGCGCACAAGCGCGGGCGGTTGGCCGCAGTCATCGCAGGCGCTGCTGCCGCGGCAGCCGCGGTGGCGGCGCTGCGCATCGGAGCGGACAGCAGCATTCTCGGCCAAGGCCTGCATCTCCCCTTCAACGCGAAGCTCGCGCTCCTCTTTCGGGTCTGCCTGCCGGTCGCGCTCGGAAGCTACTGGCATCGCCTCGACGCCACCGCGATGAACGGCGGCGGCCTGCCGGGCGAGGGGCTGCGCATCCTCGGCGCCGTGGCGTTGCTCGCCGGAATCGCTTCCGGGGCGCTGCTCTGGTTCCGCCGCAGCCTGCCGCTCGCCGTCCGGCGCATGGGCTTGTGCGGCGCGCTCGCCGCGGCCGGCTCGGTCGCAGCCTTTCTCGTCTCAGGGCTGTCCCAGGACCTCTGGAGCTCGCGCTATCTGGTTGCGGCGCTGTGGGCAGCGCCGCTCGCGCTCGCGCCCGCAGCCCATCTTCTGGGCGCTGGGAGGCTCCTCTTGGGACTCATCCCCTGGCTGGCGTCGGCGACGATCGCCGCCTGCGTCGCGCTGGAGATTCCCGCGAGCCTCCGGCCCGGTCCGCTCGACGGCCTCTCCCCGGACGAGGTCGCGTTGCGCGACTTCCTGCGAAACCGCGGCGTCCGCGCCGGCACCGCTCAGTACTGGCTCTCCTACCGGCTCACCTATCTCTTCGGGGAGCGGCCGATCATCGTCCCCATCAATCAAGAGGAGGACCGCTACCCCCCTTACCGGGACCTCTTCCGCTCCGCCGGCCGCCTGGCGTACGTCTTCCATCCCAGCCAATCGTCAGTCCGGATTGGCCCGGTCCGGCAGATGCTGGAGGGCTCGGGAAAGCACATCGTCGAAGAGGCCCGATTCGGCCCCTACACGGCCCTGGTCGTCGAGCGGTAACCGGGCGAAAACCTGCCTGAAGGTTCTCTTGACGCACGCGGTCCGCGGCTGTAGACAGCCCGCGGTTCGCTGAGGGAGCCGATCTTTCTCAGGCAGGTCCTTCATCCAGTCCTGGCGCCCGACAAGGCGTCGCAAACGAAGGGGTATTCGCCGTGGCCCGCACTTTCCCGCTCGAGCGCTGCCGGAACATCGGCATCATGGCGCACATCGATGCGGGCAAGACCACGACCACCGAGCGGATCCTCTTCTACACCGGGGTCTCGTACAAGATCGGCGAGGTCCACGAAGGCACCGCCGTCATGGACTGGATGGAGCAGGAGCAGGAGCGCGGCATCACCATCACCGCCGCCGCCACCACCTGCTACTGGCCGGGCGGATCCGATCGTGAAGTCCACCGGATCAACATCATCGATACGCCGGGCCACGTCGATTTCACCATCGAAGTAGAGCGCTCTCTTCGCGTGCTCGATGGCGCCTGCGCCGTCTTCGACGGAGTCAACGGCGTCGAGCCGCAGAGCGAGACCGTCTGGCACCAGGCCGACAAGTACAAGGTCCCGCGCATCTGCTTCATCAACAAGATGGACCGCGTGGGCGCCGACTTCTTCATGTCGGTGCGCAGCATCGTCGATCGGCTGGTGGCGAAGCCGGTGGTGCTGCAGCTCCCCATCGGCGCCGAGGAGAAGTTCACCGGCGTCGTCGATCTGGTGGAGATGCAGGCGGTGCGCTTCGAGGGCGAGAAGGGCGAGAAGGTGGTCGTCTTCGAGATCCCCAAGGACCTGCAGGAGCAGGCCCGCGAATATCACCACAAGCTGGTCGAGGAAGTCGCCGAGTACGACGACGACGCGCTCCATGCTTATGTCGACAAGGGCGACGTGCCGCGGGACGCGCTCAAGCGCGCCATCCGCAAGGGCACCATCGCCATCAAGTGCTTTCCGGTCATCTGCGGCTCGGCCTTCAAGAACAAGGGCGTGCAGAAGATTCTCGATGCGGTGGTCGACTACCTGCCGAGCCCGATCGACATCCCACCCGTCGTCGGCAAGACGCCCGACGGCCGCGACGAAGTGCGCGAGACGCGCGACGACGCTCCCTTCGCCGGCCTGGCGTTCAAGATCATGGCCGACCCTTTCGTCGGCCAACTCACCTACGTGCGCTGCTATTCAGGGACCCTCGAGGCAGGCACGGCCGTCCTCAACTCGACCAAAGGCAAACGCGAGCGGATCGGCCGCCTGCTCCGCATGCACGCCAACAAGCGCGAAGACATCGAGGAGATCCTCGCCGGCGACATCGGCGCCGTCGTCGGCCTCAAGGGCGCGACCACAGGCGACACGCTGTGCGACATGGAGCACCCCATCCTCCTCGAGAAGATGGAGTTCCCCGATCCGGTGATGCACATCGCCATCGAGCCGAAGACCAAGGCCGATCAGGAGAAGATGATCGTCGCCCTGCAGCGGCTGGCGGTCGAGGATCCCAGCTTCCGCATGCGGACCGACGAGGAGACGGGCCAGACCATCATCTCCGGCATGGGGGAATTGCACCTCGAGATCATCGTCGACCGCATGCGGCGCGAGTACAAGGTCGAGGCGAACGTCGGCAAGCCGCAGGTCGCCTACCGCGAGACCATCACCAAGGAGGTCGAGGCGGAAGGAAGGTACATCCGCCAGACCGGCGGCCGCGGCCAGTACGGCCACGTTTGGCTGCGCGTGCGGCCCAACCAGATGGGGAAGGGCTTCCACTTCGTCAACAAGCTCGTCGGCGGCGTGATCCCCAAGGAGTACGTCAACCCGGTCGAAAAGGGCATTCGCGAGGCCATGGAGGGGGGCGTGCTTGCGGGCTACCCCTTGGTGGACGTCGAGGTCGAGCTCTTCGACGGCAGCTACCATGAGGTGGACTCGAGCGAGATGGCCTTCAAGATCGCCGGCTCGATCGGTTTCAAGGAAGCGGCCAGGAAGGCAGGCCCCATCCTGCTCGAGCCCATCATGGCGACCGAGGTGATCACCCCCGAGAACTTCATGGGGAACGTGATCGGCGATCTGTCCGCACGGCGCGGGAAAATCCTCCACATCGAGCCGAGGGCCGGGATGCAGGTGGTTTCGGCGCATGTTCCACTGGCGGAGATGTTCGGCTACTCCACCTCCCTGCGCTCCGCGACCGAGGGCCGGGCGGTCTACACCATGCAGTTCCACCACTATGCGCCGGTCCCCAGCCATATCGGTGAGCAGCTGATTGCAAAGTCACGGGGATTGGCGTAAAAGGCCCGCCCCCGGCGAAGGCAGAGGCAAGGCAACTTCACGCAGGACAGAGGATCAGGAGCACGACCATGGCCAAGGAGAAGTTCGAGCGCAAGAAGCCGCACGTCAACGTCGGAACCATTGGCCACGTGGACCATGGCAAGACAACCTTGACCGCGGCGCTCACCAAGGTATCGGCCGACAACGGCTGGTCCAAGTTCGTCTCCTACGACGAAGTGGCCAAGGCTTCGGCTTCGCAGGGCCGCCGCGACGCGACCAAGATCCTCACCATCGCCACCTCGCACGTCGAGTACGAGTCGGCCAAGCGCCACTACGCGCACGTCGACTGCCCCGGCCACGCCGACTACGTGAAGAACATGATCACCGGCGCGGCGCAGATGGACGGCGCCATCCTGGTGGTCTCGGCGGTCGACGGGCCGATGCCGCAGACTCGCGAGCACGTCCTGCTCGCCTCGCAGGTCAACGTGCAGCGCATCGTCGTCTACCTGAACAAGGTCGACCTGGTGGACGACCCCGAGCTGCTCGACCTGGTCGAGATGGAGATCCGGGATCTCTTGAAGCAGTACAAGTTCCCGGGCGACGAGACCCCCATCATCCGCGGCGCGGCGATCAAGGCGCTGCAGGGGGACAAGGGCGAGCAGGGCGCCGGCTCCATCATGAAGCTGATGGAAGCGATGGACACCTACATCCCCGAGCCGGTGCGCGAGACCGACAAGCCCTTCCTCATGCCGGTGGAAGACGTCTTCTCCATCGCGGGCCGCGGCACCGTCGCCACCGGCCGCATCGAGCGCGGCCGGATCAAGGTGGGCGAGGAAGTGGAGATCGTCGGCCTCAAGCCCACCACCAAGACGGTGGTGACCGGCGTGGAGTCGTTCCGCAAGCTGCTCGACGAGGGCCTCGCCGGCGACAACGTCGGCTGCCTCCTCCGCGGCATCAAGCGGGAGGAGATCGAGCGCGGCCAGGTGCTGGCCAAGCCGGGCACGGTCACTCCCCACACCAAGTTCAAGGCCAACGTCTACGTGCTCACCAAGGAAGAGGGCGGGCGACACACGCCCTTCCTCAACGGCTACAAGCCGCAGTTCTACTTCCGCACCACCGACGTCACCGGCACCGTCAAGCTGCCGCAGGGCGTGGAGATGGTGATGCCGGGGGACAACATCGAGATGGAAGTGGAGCTGATGGTGCCCATCGCCATGGACAAGGAAGTGCGCTTCGCCATCCGCGAGGGCGGCCGCACGGTGGGCGCGGGAGTGGTCACGCAGGTGATCGCATAGGAAGGCTTCAGGCCTCGGACTTCAGGCCGGATGCCTGAGGCCCGAGACCGGAATTTCGTTCTTTGAGATTTCACAAGAGGCATTGATGGCGACCCAGAAGATCCGGATCCGGCTGAAGGCGTACGACCACAAGCTGCTCGATCAGTCGGCCGGCGAGATCGTCGAGACGGCGAAGCGCACCGGCGCCAAGGTCGTGGGGCCGATCCCGCTGCCGACGCGGATCAACAAATTCACGGTGCTGCGCAGCCCGCACGTGGACAAGAAGTCGCGGGAGCAGTTCGAGATCCGCACCCACAAGCGCCTGCTCGACATCCTCGAGCCCACCCAGCAGACCCTCGACGCCCTGATGAAGCTCGACCTGAGCGCGGGCGTGGACGTCGAAATCAAGAGCTGAGCCATGGCCACCCTCGACGTCATCAATCTCGAGAAGCAGAAGGTCGGCACCATCGACCTCTCCGACGCGGTCTATGCCGCGCCGGTGGACGAGCATCTCTTCTACGAAGTGGTCAAGGCGCAGCTGGCCTCGCGGCGCGCCGGGACCCAGGCGGTGAAGAACCGCTCGCTGGTCTCGGGCGGCGGCAAGAAGCCCTACCGGCAGAAGGGCACTGGGCGCGCGCGGCAGGGATCGATTCGCGCCAGCCAGTGGGTGGGCGGCGGCAAGGCGATGGGACCGAAGCCGCGCGACCACGAGTATCACGTGCCCAAGAAGGTGCGGAAAGCGGCCATCCGCGCGGCCATCAGCAAGCGCAACGCCGACAAAGCGCTGGTGATCGTCGACCAGTGGTCGCCGGCCAAGCCTTCGACGAAAGAAGCGGTCAACACCTTCGCCAAGCTCGGCATCGAGAGCGCGCTGGTGCTCGGCATGAAGGACAACGAGAACCTCTTCAAGTCGGTGCGCAACGCGAAGAGCTACAAGTTCCTGCCCATCGAGGGCGCCAACGTCTACGACATCCTCAAGCACCAGACGCTGGTGCTCACCCGGGACTCGGCCAAGGCGCTCGAGGGGGTGCTGGCATGAACCGCTTCGACATCCTCAAGCGCCCGCTCGACACCGAGAAGCTCGACCGCATGCGCGACCGGGAGAACAAGTTCGCCTTCGAGATCGACATGCGGGCGAGCAAGACCGAGGTGAAGCAGGCAGTCGAGCACCTCTTCAAGGTCAAGGTGGTCGACATCAAGACGGCCATCGTGCGGGGCAAGTTCCGCCGCATCGGCCGCAGCGAAGGCCGGCGGCCCAACTGGAAGAAGGCGATCGTGACGCTCAAGGAAGGCGACGCGATCTCGCTCTTCGAGGGGAAGTAGATGACTCTCAAGACCTACAAGCCGACCAGCCCCGGCCGCCGCCTGATGACCTCTCCGGATTTCTCGGAGATCACCAAGACCAAGCCGGAGCGCTCGCTGACGGCGCCGCTCAAGTCCACCGGCGGCCGCAACGTCCACGGCCGCATGACCGTGCGCCACCGCGGCGGCGGCCACAAGCAGCGGCTCCGCGTCGTCGACTGGAAGCGCGACAAGGATCTGGTGCAGGCGAAGGTGGCGGCGATCGAATACGACCCGAACCGCTCCGCGCGCCTGGCGCTGCTCCATTACACCGACGGCGAGAAGCGCTACATCCTCTGGCCGGTCGGCGTGAACGTCGGCGACGTGCTGCAGTCGGGCGACAACGTCGACATCCGGCCGGGCAATGCGCTGCCGCTGCACGCCATCCCGCTCGGCACCGTCATCCACAACGTCGAGCTGAAGAAGGGCGGCGGGGCGCAGATGATCCGCAGCGCCGGCACCTTCGGCCAGCTGATGGCGAAGGAAGGGAAGTACGCCCAGATCCGCATGCCCTCCACCGAGGTGCGCAAGGTGCTGCTCGAGTGCCGCGCCACCGTCGGCCAGCTGGGCAACACCGAGCACGAGATCGTCCGCATCGGCAAGGCCGGCCGCAACCGCTGGAAGGGCTGGCGGCCGACCGTGCGCGGCCTGGCGATGAACCCGGTCGATCACCCGCACGGAGGCGGCGAGGGCAAGAGCGGCCAGGGCAATCCCCATCCGGTGTCGCCCTGGGGCCAGCCGACGAAAGGCTACAAGACGCGCGTCAACAAGCGCACGACGAAGTTCATCATCAAGCGGCGCGACAAGGGAGTTCGCTGATGGCTCGTTCGATCAAAAAAGGGCCCTTCATCGACCGCCACCTGATCAAGAAGGTGGAGGAGATGAACCGGAGCAACCAGAAGAAGGTGGTCAAGACCTGGTCGCGCCGGTCGACCATCCTGCCCGATCTCGTCGGCCACACCTTCGCCGTGCACAACGGGCGCAAGTTCATCCCCGTCTTCGTCACCGAGAACATGGTGGGCCACAAGCTCGGCGAGTTCGCTCCGACCCGCACTTTCCACGGCCACACCGGCGACAAGAAGGCGAAGCCCGGCGCCGTCGGCGCCCCCGGCGCTCCCCCTACCCCGGGCGCTCCAATGACGCCAGGCGCGCCGACTCCCGCTGCCCCCGCGGCGGCGCCCAAACAAGGATGATCATGGAAGCCAAGGCCTCGCTCAGATACCTCCGCATCACGCCGCGCAAGGTGCGCGCAGTGGCCGACCTCATCCGCGGCAAGAAGGTCGACCAGGCGCTGGCCCAGCTCGCCTTCGTCGAGAAGCGCGCCGCCGAGCCGATGGCGAAGCTGTTGCGCAGCGCGGTCGCCAACGCCGAGCTGACCGCCAAGGATCAGTCGCTCGACGTCGACCGGCTGCACGTCAAGTCGCTGATGGTCGATCAGGGGCCTTCGTTGCGCCGCTACATGCCGCGCGCGATGGGCCGGGCATTCAAGGTGCTGAAGAAGACGAGCCACATCTCGCTGGTCATTTCGGACGAGTCGAAGAAGCGGGCAATGCCCGCATCGCCAGTCGCGGAACGCGCAAAGGCGCAGCCTGCGACAGGCGAAGCCGCAAAGGCGCAGCCTGCAACCAAGAAGAAGAAGGGGCGGAGCTGAACATGGGTCAGAAAGTCAATCCGATCGGCTTCCGCCTCGGCGTGATCCGCTCCTGGGATTCCAAGTGGTACGAGGAGAAGAACTACGCCAAGTGGCTGCACGAGGACATCCAGCTGCGTGAGTACGTCAAGAAGAAGCTGGGTCAGGCCGGCATCAGCAAGGTCGAGATCGAGCGCGCCGCCAGCAAGGTGAAGGTCAACGTCCACACTGCGCGGCCGGGCATCGTCATCGGCAAGCGCGGGGCGGGCATCGAGAGCATCAAGAAGGAGCTGCAGCAGTTCACCCAGAACGAGGTCTTCCTCAACATCGTCGAAGTGCGCAAGGCGGAGACGGACGCGCAGCTGGTGGCGGAGAACATCACCACCCAGCTCGAGCGGCGCATCGCCTTCCGCCGGGCGATGAAGAAGGCCATCCAGACCGCGCAGAAGTTCGGCGCCAAGGGAATCCGCGTGGCCTGCTCCGGCCGTCTGGGCGGCGCGGAGATGGCGCGCTACGAATGGTACCGCGAGGGCCGGGTGCCGCTGCACACGCTGCGCGCCGACATCGACTATGGCTTCGCCGAGGCCAAGACCACCTACGGAAAGATCGGCTGCAAGGTGTGGATCTTCCGCGGCGAGGTGCTGCCCGAGGGCGCCGCCGTCCTCCCCGAGAAGGGCAAGCCTTTGCCAAGGCCGCCCCGCGTGGCAACGGGCGGCGCAACTCCGACGCCAGTTCAGTGAGTACGAGAACGAGAACCAGAACGGACCATAGAACCAACGGACGACAAAACCCATGATGTCTCCAGCGCGAACCAAGTACCGCAAGCAGATGAAGGGCCGCCACAAGGGCAAGGCCTACCGCGGGGGCGATCTCGCTTTCGGCGACTACGGCCTCAAGGTGCTCGAGTCGGGGCGCATCACCGCCCGGCAGATCGAGGCCGGCCGCGTGGCGATGACCCGCTTCATCAAGCGCGGCGGCAAGGTCTGGGTCCGCATCTTCCCCGACAAGCCCATCACCAAGAAGCCGGCCGAGACCCGCATGGGCCACGGCAAGGGCAACGTCGAGGAGTGGCATGCGGTGGTGAAGATGGGCCGCATCCTCTTCGAGATGGAGGGCGTCACCCTGGAGATCGCCGAGAAGGCGATGTCGCTCGCCGCCCACAAGCTTCCCTTGCACACGCGCCTGGTGAGCCGCGCGATGGAGATCGGAGCATGAAGGCCGCCGAGCTGAAAGACCTCACCGTCGAAGAGCTCTCGCGCAAGGCCGGCGAGCTGCGGGAAAACCTCTTCAACCTGAAGATCCGCCGCCGCGCCGGGACGCTCGAGTCGACCTCGGATGTGACCAAGAACAAGCGCGACCTGGCCCGCATCCTGACGGTGCTGACGCAGAAGCAGGGCACGAGCCGAGCGAAGAGAATGGCCTCGGGCCTCGGGCCTCAGGCCTCAGGGTCGCCGCCGCAACCCGCGGAGAAGAAGGAACAGCGATGACCGAGACCGTCACAGAGGAGCTGGCGCAGCGCGGGCGACCCAAGTCCCGCATCGGCACCGTCCTCTCCAACAAGATGACCAAGACGGTGGTGGTGCTGGTCGAGCGCCGCATGAAGCACGGCCAGTACGGCAAGTACATGACCGAGAAGAAGAAGTACAAGGTCCACGACGAGCAGCAGTCGTGCAAGCCGGGTGACAAGGTGCGCATCGTCGAGACCCGGCCGATCTCCAAGGAGAAGCGCTGGCGGGTGGCGGAGATCCTCGTCCGGGGCGAGAGCGAGGGACCGACGCCATGATCCAGATGCAGACGGTCCTCGACGTCGCCGACAACTCGGGCGCCAAGCGCGTCGCCTGCATCAAGGTGCTGGGCAGCAGCAAGCGCAGGTACGCCTCGATCGGCGACGTGATCGTCGTCTCCGTCAAGGAGGCGGTGGTCAACTCCAAGGTGAAGAAGGGCGAGGTCGCGCGCGCGGTCATCGTGCGCACCAAGCGCGAGCTGAAGCGGCCCGACGGCAGCTACATCAAGTTCGACAGCAACAGCGCGGTGATGGTGACCAAGGAAGGCGAGCCGATCGGCACGCGCATCTTCGGTCCCGTCGCGCGCGAGCTGCGGGCGAAGAAGTTCATGAAGATCATCTCGCTCGCCCCGGAGGTGCTCTAACCATGGCGCGCTCGAGCATCCGCATCAAGAAAGGCGACACCGTCTTCGTCCTCTCCGGCAAGGAGAAGGGCAAGACCGGCAAGGTGATGGACGTCGATCACGACCGGCAGAGGGCGGTGGTGGAGAAGCTGATGATCTTCAAGCGCCACTACAAGCGCGGCCGCAATCCCGCGGCGCCCGAGGGCGGCATCGTCGAGCGGAACGGCAGCATCCACATCTCCAACCTCGCGCTGCTCGATCCGGAGTCGAAGAAGCCGACCCGCATCGGCACCAAGGTTTTGGAGAACGGCAAGCGCGTGCGCATCGCCAAGCGGAGCGGCGCGCAGATCGATCAGGCATAGCCGCGGCGCCGAAGGCGCTTGGCGGCCAGCTCTTGAGGTTGAAAATGGCAGACGACAAGAAGAAGCACGACGAAGAGAAGAAGGACAAGAAGCACGCCCACGGCGAAGGTCCGGTGACCGACGCCAAGGCGCACGCCGAGGCCAAGACCAAGCAGCAGCCGAAGAAGAGGGGCAAGCAGGAGAAGGGACCGGCCACCATCACGGCCGCGCCGGGCAAGGCGCAGGCGCGCGGCGAGCAGCCGGCGCGCCTCGGCATCGCCTACAAGGAGCAGATCATCCCGGCCCTGATGAAGGACTTCGGCTACAAGAACCCGATGCAGGTCCCCAAGGTGGAGAAGGTCGTCGTCAACATGGGCCTCGGCGAAGCGATCACCAACAACAAGCTGATCGAGCAGGCCGAGGAGCAGATGATGGCCATCACCGGGCAGAAGTCCATCGTCACCCGCTCGCGCAAGAGCATCGCCAACTTCAAGCTGCGCGAGAACCAGGCGATCGGGGTGATGGCCACCCTGCGGCGCGACCGGATGTACGAGTTCCTCGACCGGCTCCTCAACATCGCCCTGCCGCGCGTGCGCGACTTCAAGGGCGTCGGGCACAAGTCGTTCGACGGGAAGGGCAACTACACGCTCGGCATCAAGGAGCAGATCATCTTCCCCGAGATCAACTACGACCGGATCGAGAAGATCAAAGGCATGAACGTCACCATCGTCACCACCGCAAAGAGCGACGAAGAGGGCCGCGCTCTGCTGCGTTACCTGGGCATGCCCTTCCGGACGGCCTGAGATGGCGAAGCTCTCCAAGATCGCGCAGGCGAAGCGCCTGCAACTGAAGCCCAAGTTCAAGGTGCGCGCCTACAACCGCTGCCCGCTCTGCGGCCGCAGCCGCGCCTTCCTGAACAAGTTCGAGATGTGCCGCATCTGCTTCCGCAGCCGCGCGCTGAAGGGCGAGATCACCGGCGTCATCAAGTCCAGCTGGTAGGAGTCCATATGAGCATGACCGATCCGGTGGCAGATCTGTTGACGAGAATCCGCAACGCGCAGCGCGCGGGGCTGGAGGAGCTGACCTTGCCTGCCTCCAAGCTCAAGCTGCGGGTCTGCGAGGTGCTGCGCGAAGAAGGATTCATCCGCGAGGTCGCGGCGAAGGAGGGCGGCACGCAGGGCACGCTGACGGTGATCCTCAAGTACGACAGCGACAAGCGTCCGGCCATCAGCGACATCAAGCGCCAGTCCAAGCCCGGCCTGCGCCGCTACGTGCGGCACACCGAGATCCCCAAGGTGATGAACGGCCTGGGGATCGCCATCCTCTCCACTTCCAAGGGCGTGCTCGTCGATCGCGAGGCGCGCAAGCAACACCTGGGCGGCGAGCTGATCGCCACCGTCTGGTAACGGAGCTCTCATGTCCCGCATCGGCAGGCTCCCCATCAAGATTCCCGACAAGGTCAAGGTCATGGCCCAGCCGGGCCTGGTCAACGTCGAAGGGCCCAAGGGCAAGGTCAGCCAGAAGCTCGACCGCGAGATGAAGGTCACCGTCGAAAACGGCCAGGTCCGCGTCGAGCGGCCCAACGATTCCCGCCGCGCCCGCGAGCTGCACGGCCTCACCCGCACCTTGGTCAACAACATGGTCCTGGGGGTGACCCAGGGATTCTCGCGCTCGCTGGAGATCGCCGGCGTCGGCTACAAGGCCGAGGTAAAGGGCAGGGAGATCCAGCTCGCTCTGGGCTTCTCCCATCCGGTGATCTATCCCCTGCCCGAAGGCGTCACCGCCGAATACGATGCCAAGGGAAACCGCCTGACGGTGAAGGGCGCCGACAAGCACCAGATCGGCCTGGTGGCGGCGGAGATCCGCAAGCTGCGCCCGCCCGAGCCTTACAAGGGCAAGGGCGTCAAGTACGTCGAGGAAACCATCCGCCGCAAGCAGGGCAAGACGGGAGCCGCCTGATGAGCGCTTCGACCATCATCAAGAAGCACGAGCTGCGCGACCGCCGCAAAGCGCACATCCGCAAGAAGGTCGAGGGCAGCCCCGTGCGGCCGCGCCTCTCGGTCTACCGCAGCCTCAACCACGTCTACGCGCAGGTGATCGACGACCTGAGCGGCAAGACGCTGGCCGCCGCCTCGACGCTCTCGCCCGAGCTCAAGGAGGGCAAGGGCAAGAAGAAGGATCTGGCGCAAAAGGTGGGCGAATTGGTGGCGAAGAAGTGCGCGGAGAAGAACATTGCCGCGGTGGTGTTCGATCGCAACGGCTTCATGTACCACGGCCGCGTCGCTGCCGTGGCCGAGGGAGCCCGCAAAGGTGGTTTGAAATTCTAATGCCGACTCCAATCAATCCGAATGATCTGCCCGAGCTGAACGACCGCGTCGTCTACATCAACCGCGTCGCCAAGGTGGTCAAGGGCGGCCGGCGCTTCTCCTTCTCCGCGCTCGTCGTCGTCGGCGACGGCCAAGGGCACGTCGGCGCCGGGCTGGGCAAGGCGAACGAAGTTCCCGAGGCGATCCGCAAGGGCGGCGAGCAAGCGAAGAAGAACCTCTTCAAGGTGCCGCTGGCGGGCAACACCATCCCCCACGAGGTGATCGGGCACTTCGGCGCGGGCCGCGTGCTGCTCAAGCCGGCGGGCGAAGGAACGGGCGTCATCGCCGGCGGGTCGGTGCGCGCGGTGCTCGAGGCGGTGGGGATCCGCAACATCCTCACCAAGTCGCAAGGCTCGCGAAATCCACACAACGTGGTGAAGGCGGCGCTCGACGGGCTGAAGAGGCTGCGCAGCCCGGAGGAGGCGGCTCGGTTGCGCGGCAAGGAGCCCGAGGCGCTGCGCGAGGAGAGAGCCTGATGTCGCTCAAGGTCAAGCTGGTCCGAGGCATGAGCGGACATCCGGAAGCCCATCGCGCCACCCTGCGCGGCCTGGGGCTGACGAAGGTGGGCCGCGAGCGGGTCCTGCAGGACACCCCGGCCATCCGCGGCATGATCAACCAGGTCTCCTTCGCGGTCGAATGGTCGGAGACGAGCGAGGAGTTCAAGCATTTCGGCCGCCGCGCGACACAGAAGGCAGCCCGAGCGGCACCGCGGGCCGAAGTGAAGAGGTGAAGAATGAATGAGCTGACGAAGTTGACCCCGCCTGCCGGCGGCGGCGTGAAAGAGAAGAAGCGGGTCGGTCGCGGCCAGGCGAGCGGCACCGGCAAGACCGCCGGCCGCGGCGGCAAGGGCCAGAAGGCCCGCACCGGCAACATGAACTTCATCGGCTTCGAGGGCGGCCAGATGCCGCTGCAGCGCCGGGTTCCCAAGCGCGGGTTCACCAACCCCTTCCGCATCGAGTACGCGCTCGTCAACGTCGGCGTCCTCGAGGGCCTCGGCCTGACCGAGGTCGATCTCGACAAGCTGGTCGAGGCCGGGGCCGTCAAGAGCAAGAAGGACGGTCTCAAGATCCTCGGCGACGGCGACCTGACCAAGGCCGTCACCGTCAAGGCGCACAAGTTCTCCGCGTCGGCGAAGGAGAAGATCGAGAAAGCGGGCGGCAAGGCGGAGCAGATCGTCATTCCGCCGCGCGTGACGCCTCAGCACCGCAAGGCGGAAGAGAAGAAGGCGGCCGCGGCCGCCAGGAAGGGCTAGAATCGGGTCCGCGATGTCTTTCGCAAACGCCTTCTCCAACCTTTTCCGCATCGCCGAGCTGCGCAAGCGGCTGCTCTGGACCCTTTTCCTGCTCGCGGTCTACCGCGTCGGCGTCTTCGTCACCGCGCCGGGCGTCAACCGCGTGGTCATGAAGAAGTACATCGAGACCTCGGGCGGCTTCCTCAACCTCTTCAACCTCTTCTCCGGCGGCGCGCTCGAGCAGCTCTCCATCTTCGCGCTCGGCATCATGCCGTACGTCAGCGCCAGCATCATCCTGCAGCTCTTGACGGTGGTGGTGCCGACCCTGGAGAAGCTCTCCAAGGAAGGAGAGATGGGCCGGCGCAAGATCACCCAGTACACGCGCTACGGAACCATTCTCCTCTCCATGCTGCAGGGCTTCGGCATCGCCCGCTATCTGGAGTCGATCAAGGCCGGCAACGAGAGCGTCGTGCCCGACGACGTCAAGGGCTGGGGCTTCCGGCTCCTCACCGTCGTCACCCTGACGGCCGGCACCGCCTTCATCATGTGGCTGGGCGAGAAGATCACCGAGATCGGCATCGGCAACGGCATCTCGCTGATCATCTTCGCCGGAATCGTCGCGCGCATCCCGCAGGCGGCGCTGCAGACCTTCAGCACCTTCCAGGACAAGGCGGAGGGCTCCGACATCGAGCTGCTCGTCCTGGGCGGCGTCATGCTCCTCACCATCGGCGTCATCACCTACGTCGAGCGCGCCTACCGGAAAATCCCGGTCCATTACGCCAAGCGCGTGGTGGGCAGACAGACCTTCAGCGGCCAGAGCACGCACCTGCCCTTGAAGGTGAACATGAGCGGCGTCATCCCGCCCATCTTCGCCAGCTCGATCCTGCTCTTCCCAGCGACGCTCGCGACCTGGATCCCCGCCTTCAAACCCTTCGCCGACGCCATGCAGCGGGGCGGCTGGATCTACGACGGCCTCTACGTGATCGGGATCATCTTCTTCGCCTACTTCTACACGGCGGTGACCTTCAATCCCGTCGACGTGGCCGACAATCTGAAGAAGTACGGCGGCTACATCCCCGGCATCCGGCCCGGCAAGAAGACGGCCGACTACATCGACAGCGTGCTCACCCGCATCACCTTCGGCGGCGCGCTCTACATCTCCGCCGTCTGCGTGCTGCCCAGCATCCTGGTGACCAGGTACAACGTGCCCTTCCAGTTCGGCGGCACCGCGCTGCTCATCGTCGTGGGCGTCGCGCTCGACACCGTCAACCAGATCGAGAGCCATCTCATCACCCGGCACTACGAGGGTTTCACCGGGCCGCGCGGCCCGCGCATCCGCGGCCGCCGCGACATGACCGGCGCGCCCGCCGCGGCATGAACCTCATCTTCCTCGGCCCGCCTGGAGCAGGAAAAGGCACGCAGGCGAAACGGCTGGCCGCGCGCTACGGCATTCCCCATCTCTCGACCGGCGACATCCTCCGCAAGGCCGCTGCCGACGGCACGCCTCTGGGCAAGCAGGCCCAGGCGCTGATGGACGCCGGCAAGCTGGTCCCCGACGAGATCGTCAACGGCATCATCGACGAGGCGCTGACCTCGCCCGAGGCCGCCAAGGGATTTCTTCTCGACGGCTTTCCCCGCACCGTGCCGCAGGCGACCGCGCTCGACGAAATCCTCCAGCGGCGCGGCCGCAAGATCGACCATGTCATCCTCTTGCAGGTGCCGTTGAAGGTGCTGCTCGACCGCCTCGCCGGCCGCCAGGTCTGTCCCAAGTGCCAGACCAGCTACGGCAGGAACTCGCCGCCGAAGAAGCCGGGCATCTGCGACAAGGACGGCGAGAAGCTGGAGGTGCGGCCCGACGACCAGCCCGAGCGCGTGCAGCAGCGCCTGCAGGAGTACGAGAGCAAGACGGCGCTGCTCACTGGTTACTACAAGGCGCGGGGCGTAGTGCGGCCGGTCGACGGAGTGGGTAGCGTCGACGAAGTGGAGAAGCGCATCGAAAAAGCGCTGAGCTGATGGCGGGCGGCATCGAGATCAAGACGGCGGACGAGATCGCCTACATGCGCGAGGCCTCGCTGATCGTCTGGGAAGTGCTCGAGCAGCTGGAAAAGGCGGTGGCGCCCGGCGTGACGCTGGAGGAGCTCGACGCCATCGCCGAGCGGGAGACCGTCCAGCGCGGCGCCGTCTGCGCCTTCAAGGGCCTCTACGGATTTCCCAAGAACATCTGCATCTCGGTGAACGAACAGGTGGTGCACGGCATCCCCACGCGGCGCAAGCTGGTGGAGGGCGATCTGCTCAAGCTCGACTACGGCGTGATCAAGCGCGGGTGGTACGGCGACTCGGCGCGCACCATCCCCGTCGGCAAGGTCTCGCCCGACGCGCGCAAGCTGGTCGAAGCGACGCGCGACAGCCTGGAGAAGGGAATCCGCGCCATGGTCGAGGGCAACCGGATCAGCGACATCGGCGCGGCCATCGAGTCGCACGTCGCGCCGATGGGCTACGGCATCGTCCGCGACTATGTCGGCCACGGCATCGGCAAGAAGCTGCACGAGGATCCACAAGTGCCCAACTACGGACCGGCCCGCTGGTCGCGTGGGCAGCCCAATCCCCGCCTCCGCGCCGGGATGGTCCTGGCGATCGAGCCGATGATCAACCTCGGCACGCACGAGGTCGAGACGCTGCCGGACGGCTGGACGGTGGTGACCCGCGACGGGAAGCTCTCGGCGCACTGGGAGCATACCATCGCCATCACCGGCAACGGGCCGCAGGTCCTCACCCGGCCCTGAAGCCGGGAAGCGCCTGCCTGCCCGAGCCGGCGGCGCCTTGACACCCCCCGATCAGCCTGTTAAATAGCCGCGCTCTTTCGGGAACCGGGGTGGCCCCAGCCGCTGTTTCGCGAGGCGGCAGTCCGGGGTGCGGCTTCCGAGCGGTACGACAGTTCGCAGCGTGAGGAGCGGCCGATGAAGGTCCGGGCTTCGGTGAAAAAGATTTGCGTGAAGTGCAAGGTGATCCGCCGCAAAGGCGTGGTCCGCGTGATCTGCACGGCCAACCCCCGTCACAAGCAGCGGCAGGGCTGAGGAGCCAAACGAATGGCGCGTATCGCAGGCGTCGACCTTCCCCGCGAAAAGCAGATCCAGATCTCGCTGACCTACCTCTACGGCATCGGCCGCACCAGCGCGCGGAAGATCTGCGCGAATGCCCAGGTTCCGCCGGAGAAGCGCACCAAGGATCTGACCGAGGACGAGACCCACCGCATCCGCGAGACGCTGGAGCAGGGCTACAAGGTGGAAGGCGACCTGCGCCGCGAGGTGAGCCTCAACATCAAGCGCCTGATGGACCTGGGCTGCTATCGCGGCCTTCGGCACCGCAAGGGACTGCCGGTCCGCGGGCAGCGCACTCACACCAACGCCCGCACTCGCAAGGGGCCGAAGCGCGGCATCGTCCGCCGCGCCATCGCCGCTCCCGCGCCGGCTCCCAAGTAAGGACAAACGCAAATGGCCGAAGAGCAGAAGCCGCCCGCCGAGAAGCCGCAAGCCGCTTCCGTCCCGCCCGCCGCCGGAGCTGCCGCGACGCCCGCCGCCGAGCGCAAGGGCAAGAAGAAGACGAAGAAGAACATCCAGACTGGGATCGTCTACATCCAGTCGACCTTCAACAACACCATCATCACCATCGCCGACGTCTCCGGGAACGTCATCTCCTGGTCCTCCGCCGGCGCGCGCGGGTTCAAGGGCTCGCGAAAGTCGACGCCGTTCGCCGCGCAAGTCGCAGCCGGCGATGCGGCCGCCAAGGCGATGGAGCACGGTCTCAAGAACGTCAGCGTGATGGTCACGGGACCCGGCGCAGGCCGCGAGTCGGCGCTGCGTGCCCTCGCCGCCGCGGGCCTCAAGGTCACGCTCATCCGCGACATCACCCCGATCCCCCACAATGGCTGCCGGCCGCCGAAGCGGAGGCGCGTGTAATGGCCCGCTATACCGAGTCCGCTTGCCGCATCTGCAGGCGCGAAAACCTCAAGATGTATTTGAAGGGCGACCGCTGCTACACCGACAAGTGCGCCATCGAGCGCCGCCCTTATCCGCCCGGCCAGCACGGCCAGGGCCGCGCCAAGTTCTCCGAGTACGGCGTGCAGCTGCGCGAGAAGCAGAAGGTGAAGCGGCTCTACGGCCTGCTCGAGTCGCAGTTCCGCGGCTACTACCTGCGGGGCAGCGCGGCGAAGGGCAAGACCGGCGAGAATCTCTTGACGTATCTCGAGCAGCGGCTCGACAACGTCGTCTTCCGCCTCGGCTTCGCCGACACCCGCGCCGAGGCCCGCCAGCTGGTGCGCCACGGGCACTTCCGCGTCAACGAGCGCAAGGTCAACATCCCCTCCTTCCAGGTGCGGGTGGGCGACATCGTCGCGGTCAAGGACAAGAGCAAGAAGATCGTCCGCATCAACGAGGCGCTCGAGGCGGTCGACCGCCGCGGCGTTCCCGCCTGGCTCGATCTCGACAAGCCCGCATTCCGCGGCACGGTGAAAGCCTCGCCGGCGCGCGAGGACATCACCATGCCCATCCAGGAGCAGCTGATCGTGGAGTTGTACTCGAAGTAAGGCCTCGGCCCCTCGGGGCTCGAGGAACTGCGCGACTGTCCCAATGGTGCCGGCAATCCCGCCGGAGTAGGGCGGCGCAAAGAGGAGAAAGCAAAGTGGCTGAAGCATTGATTGCAAAGAATTGGCGCGATTTGATCAAGCCGCGCGGGCTGCACGTCGACCAGGAGAGCCTGACCGACACTTACGGCAAGTTCGTCGCCGAGCCGCTCGAGCGCGGGTTCGGCATCACCCTGGGCAATGGCCTGCGGCGCGTGCTGCTCAGCTCGCTGCAGGGAGCGGCCATCACCGGCGTGCGCATCGAGGGCGTGGAGCACGAATTCACCACCATCTCCAACGTCGCCGAGGACGTCACCGACATCATCCTCAACCTCAAGGAAGTCCTCCTCCGCATGCACACGCAGGAGGAGAAGACCATCCGCATCGAGGTCGAGGGCCCCAAGGAAGTGAAGGCGGGCGACATCATCCTCGACCAGGACGTCGAGGTGCTCAACCCCGGCCACCACCTCTTCACCGTCTCGGAAGGGGGCAGGGTGCGCATCGAGATGACCTGCCGCCGCGGGCGCGGCTACGTGCCAGCCGAGCGCAACAAGGTGCTCGGCGCGCCCATCGGGATCATTCCCATCGATTCGCTCTTCTCTCCCATCAAGAAGGTGAACTACCAGGTCACCAACGCGCGCGTCGGCCAGGCCACCGACTATGACCGGCTTTCCCTCGAGGTCTGGACCAACGGCGCGGTCACGCCGGCCGATGCGGTCGCCTTCGCCGCCAAGATCGTCAAGGAGCAGCTCTCCATCTTCATCAACTTCGACGAGACCGAAGAGCCGGCGCCGATGGAGCCGATCAAGGCCGAGGAGAAGTTGAACGAGAACCTCTTCCGCTCCGTCGACGAGCTGGAGCTGTCGGTGCGTTCGGCCAACTGCCTGCAGAACGCCAACATCAAGACCATCGGCGATCTGGTGCAGAAGTCGGAAGCGGAGATGCTCAAGACGAAGAACTTCGGCCGCAAGTCGCTGAAGGAGATCAAGGAAATCCTCGCCGAGATGGGCCTCTCGCTGGGAATGAAGCTGGACAACTGGCCGCCCAAGCCGCCCGCCGCGCAGGCGCCCGCCATGAAGCAGTGAGGCAGACATGTCCCGCCACGCCAACACCGGCCGCAAGCTCAGCCGCAACTCGAGCCACCGCAAGGCGCTGCTCGACAACCTGGTGCGAGCCATCATCATCGAGGAGAGCATCCGCACCACCACCCCCAAGGCCAAGGAGGCGCGGCGGCTGGTGGAGCGGGTCATCACCAAGGCAAAGGCGAACACGCTGGCCGCGCGGCGGATCGTGCACAGGACCGTGCGCGACCAGGCGGTGCTCGCCAAGCTCTTCGAGGTGATCGGGCCGCGCTTCAAGGATCGGCCGGGTGGCTACACGCGGCTGGTCCACACCGAGAATCGGATGGGCGACAACGCGCCGATGGCGATCCTCGAGCTGGTGGAGAAGAGCGAGAAGACCGAGCCGGAAAAGAAGCCGGCGGCCGAGGAGAAGAAGGCCGAGGCGAAGAAGACCGAGGCAGCCGCGGGCGCGACCGAGAAGAAGCCGGCCAAGCCGAAGAAGGCGAAGAAGGAAGCGGGCGAGAAGAAGGAGTAGTCGCGTCTTCGCCGCCCGGCGGAGCTGCATCGCGCTCGGAGCGCCGCTCTACGCTGCGTTGAGGCGCTCGCGGATGCGGGCGATCAGCTCCTGGTTCTCGAACGGCTTGCGGATGAACTCCTCCGCGCCCGCCGCCAGCGCCCGCTCGACCACGTCCTTGCCTGGCCGCGCCGAGACGACGAAGACGGGCAGGTCGCGCGTGCGCGGGTCCTTCTTCAGCTCGCGGCAGAGATCGAGACCGTCGCGGTCGGGCATGGCGATGTCGAGCAAGACCAGATTCGGCAGCGCGTGCTCCAGCTTCTCCAGCGCCGCCGCCGCGCTGGTGGCCACCTGCGATTCGATCCCCTCCAGCTCGAGCAGGGTGGCGAGGAAGGTGACGATCTCGGGGTCGTCGTCGACCACCAGCACGCGGGCGCGCAGCTCGGGCCGCAACAAGGCTGCGCTCATGGCGTGAGCTCCACGTCGATGTGCCCGCGGTCGCAATCGATGGAGAGCTGCTTGGGGACCAGGGTCTTGGGCGCCGGCGTGGTCCTGCCGGTGGCCGAGTCGACGAGGCCGAACTTGGTTACCGGCAGGAGCATCGTCTGTCCGCGCTTCACTTCGGGGGAGTTGAACGCATAGACGCCGTTGACGGTCACCCGGACGTCCCGCCATTCGTGCTTGGAGTCGTTGCGGACGAAGAGCATGGTGGTGTTGGGCAGGTCGACGAGCTGCAACCGCACGTAGGCGTCGAGAGGATTGCTGTTGTAGAGCTGCGCCACCAGCGTGCCGGCGACGATCAAGCCATAGCAGCCCAGGGCGTAGGCACGCCAGCGCGAGTGCTCGGGGCGGGCGCGAAAATCTGCGACGGCCGCGCCGCTCCGCTTCTGC
Source organism: Deltaproteobacteria bacterium (assembly GCA_005879315.1). Lineage (GTDB taxonomy): Bacteria > Myxococcota > Myxococcia > Myxococcales > 40CM-4-68-19 > 40CM-4-68-19. The sequence goes on from VBLC01000046.1 coordinate 22,431, forward strand.
GCTTCGCCGAAGATCTTGCCGGTGATCCGGACCAGGCCGCCGGTGCCGGCGGCGAGACCTTTGCCGAGCGCAGCGCCCAAGCCGCCGGACTCCGGCTGCGGCTGCTGCGAGGCGACGACTGGCAGCTGCCCGACAGCCGGCGTCGGCCGCTGCGGAGCGATGACCGGCGGCGGCCCGGCGGGCGGCGTCGGCCGCTGCGAAACCACCGGGGGCAGCGGCCGGCGCGGCGCAGCGGTGGGCGGCCCGGGTGGGCCTTTGGTCTCGCTCACCCTCCCATCGTACCGAAGCCTACCGGGCGCGCAAGGCTAGCCCGCCCGTAATGCGCTGAGCAGGCGATTTGCCGCGGCATTCTCCGGCTGCAGGCTGAGTACGCGCTCGAGCAGTTTCTCGACGCGTCGGGTCAGGTCGCCGCGGGCAGGGTCAGGGGCCTTCGCGCGCTCGTCGAAGAGCAGCATCGCCAGCCGCAGCAGGACTTCGGCGTCCTCGGGGCGGCGCTGCGAGAGCCGCTCGAGGCGCGCCTTGGCAGGGACGGCTGCGCCAGAAGCGATCTCGGCGCGAGCCAGCTGCAGCTGGAGGCCATCGTCCTCGGGCTGCAGCGCCGCCGCCTGCTGGAGAGGATCGAGCGCGCCGGGCAGGGCGCGCTCCAGACGCAGCAGCCCCAGCCGGCGCAGGGACTCGGCGTCGAGCGGATTGCGTTCGATGGCGAGGGCATACTCGGCCGCCGCGGTCTCGGGCTTGTCCTTCGCTGCGTACAGCTCGGCCAGCCAGGCGTGCGGCTGCGGCAGATCAGGTGCGAGCTCCGCCGCGCGGCGCAGCTCGGTGACGGCCCGGCCAGCTTCGTCGAGCCTTGCGGCGGCGAGGCCGAGGAGCGCATGGGCGGGGGCGAGGTCCGGCAGCCGCGCCAGGAGCGCCTCGAGTGGCGGGACGGCCAGCCCCGGCGCATCGCGGCTGAGATACCCGAGCGCCTGCTCCAGCTCGCTGCGGGAGGCCGGCGGCAGGTCGCGGAACAGGTCGGTCAGCGAGCGCGCGACCTTCACCGCCAGCGCCGCTTCTTCTGGCGCTGGCTGCAAGCGCGGGAACTCGCGCAGCGCCTCGATCGCGCCTTTGCGATCGCCCAGCCGCCCGAGAGAGACTGCGAGCGGCGGCCGGTAGCGCGCAACGGCCGGCGCGAGCTTCACGGCTTCTCCGAGGGGCGCGCGCGCCTCGGCGAACTTCTCGCCGTCGAGCAGCGCCACTCCAAGCCTATACTGAATATCTGCCTCGCCCGGCCGCAGCTCGGCCGCCTTGCGCAGGGCGACTACCGCTCGCTTCTCGTCGGAAGCGGCGAAGGCAGCGAGGCCGAAGGTGTACCAGGCGATGGCGTCGTCCGATCGCTCGGTGGCGCTTTTCTCCGCTTCGCGCAGGAGCGAGCCGAGCGCCCCGCGCCGCCGCGCCGACTCGATGCGGCCGCGGATGGCCGCCAGCTCGCCCGGATCGCTGGAGAGGATCTCCTCGAATTCGTGCTGCGCGAGCTCGGCCCGGCCGGCGGCGAGATCTGCCTGGGCGGCTTTCAAGTCGGGCTTCTGCCGCGCGGCGCAGCCGACGAGCGCGGCGAGACAGAGGGCGCGGAATCTTGCGTCCATTGCGCTGATCTACCTCGGGCGGGAGTCGGAAAGCATCGGGTCGTCGCGCATGGCGGCCAAAGAGCGGGCGGTCGTCTCGCGGACGGCGGCGTCGAGCGCCTCCCCCTTGAGGCCCTGCTCGGCGAGGCGGGCGCGAGCATCGGGCTCGACCAGCCTGGTCGCTGCCGACAGTTCTGCGGCGGCGGCGATCTTCTCGCCGCGGGCCGCCAGATAGCGTGCCCGGCCGTAATGCCCTTCGGGCGATTGCGGCGCGATCTTCAAGAGCCGATCGAACGTCGCGCCCGCCTCGGGAACCTGCCCGTCCTCGAGGAGAGAGAGCCCGTACTGGTAGAGCGCCGGCACGTTGTCGGACTTCAAATGCACGGCCCGCTCGTAATCCTTCAAGGCCGCTTTCTTGTCGCCGGCGCGCGCGGCGAGATTTCCGTGCGAGAGGAGAAGAAAGAGATTGGTCGGCGCCTTCTCCAGCGCGGCGCTCAGCTCGGACCGCGCGCCGGCGAGATCGCCTTTGTCGGCGAGCACGCGGGCCGCGCCGATGCGTGCGGTGGTCGAGTCCGGGTCGGCGCGAGCAGCATCGCGATAGGCGGCCAGCGCCTCCTCCCTGCGGCCGAGATCGTAAAGCGTGTCGCCCAGCCGCTCCCGCGGCAGCGCGCTCGTCGAGAGCCGCGCGGCCTCGCGATACTCGGCCGCCGCCTCGTCACGCTTGCCGTTGTTGACCAGCACGTTGCCGCGGGCGATGTGGGGCGCGGACCGATCGGCGCTGCACGCCGCCAGCACCGCTGCGAAAGCTGCTGCACGCTTCATGGCGCGCGAAGGATAATCGACATCATGCCCGCCAAGAAGCGCTTCATCGCGGTGGCCGGCAACATGGGAGCGGGCAAGAGCGAGCTGGTGGAGTTCCTCTGCCGCCGTTACGGGCTCACCCCTTTCTACGAGCCCAACGAGACCAACCCCTACCTGGCCGACTTCTACGCCGACATGAAGTCCTGGGCCTTCCACTCGCAGATCTATTTCCTCACCCACAAGTTCCGCCTGCATCGCCGGCTGATGGGGGAGCCGGGCACGGTCGTGCAGGACCGCACCATCTACGAGGACGCCGAGATCTTCTGCGAGAACCTCCGCCGCAGGGGAATGATCAGCAAGCGCGACCACCGCACCTATCGCGAGCTGTACGAGACCCTCTGCGCATCGCTCGCGCCGCCGGATCTGATGATCTTCCTCAAGGCCCCCATCCGCACGCTGCGCAAGCGCATCCTCAAGCGGGGCCGCAAGATGGAGATCGACCTGCCCGCCGGGTATCTCAAGGCGCTCGACGAGCTCTACGACGAGTGGCGCGCCCGCTACACGCTCTCGCCCGTCATCGAGCTGGACACGGGCCGGCTCGACTATCTCACCGACCTGGTCGACCGGCTCGATCTCTTCCGCGCCGTCGAGCAATTCCTCGTTTGAGGCTAGTATATCTGCCCGGAAATTCGTTCCGTGTTGCTCAGCGATGAATGTCAGGGGTGGGTTGTAGACTGGCCCCGTCTTCAGGAGCCCCAGGCTTCAGCCTGGGGCTCCGAAGGCGACAATCTACAAGCCACTCCTGAGATCCATCGCCAACCAACACGGAGCGAATTTGCGACTACGTGTACCAGTCAGGCGGGCGGCAGGCGGAGCACGAAGGTGGCCCCGCCACCCTCGGTGTCGAGCAACTTCAGCGTCCCCGAATGGGCTTGGGCGATCTCCCGGCTGGTGGAGAGGCCCAGCCCGCTGCCGCCCGCCCGGGTGGTGACGAAGCGCTGAAAGATGCGCTCGCGGTTTTCCGCCGGCACGCCCGGCCCGTCGTCGGAGACCGAGACTTCCGCCGACCCATCGGCCGCGCGCGTGCTCACCACGATGCGGCTACGGGCGAAGTCGAGGGCGTTGAGCAGCAGGTTGAGGAGCAGCTGGCGGATGGCGAACGGATCGACGTCGACGCGCGGCGGCGCACCCGACTTCTGCTCGAGGACGAGGTCCTTCATCCGCGCCATCGGCCGCACCATGGTCAGCGCATCGTTGACCAGCTCGTTGACGTCCTGCGGCTTTCGCGCCATCCGCTCGCCGCTGGCGTAGCTGAGGAAGCTCTGCAGTTGCGCCACCGTGCGGCGCGTCTCGTTCTCCAGCTCCTTGAGGTGCCGGGTCACTTTCGGATCGGACTGCGCGCGCTCCGAGGCGGTGCGCGCCAGCTCGGCGAAGCCGAGAACGACGGTGAGCGCATTCTTCATCTCATGGGCGAACCCCGCGGTGAGCAAGCCCACGGTGGTGGTGCGCTGCGCCCGCTCGAGCGCGTGGCTGATCTCCTGCAGCCGCCGCTGCAGCGTCCATCCCGCCCCGACTCCCAGCGCGGCGAGGACGACGACACCGGCGTAGTAGACGCCGCCCAGGTTGATGCCGCGCCAGAGGCTCACCACCAGAGCGATGGTGGAGAGCAAGAAGATGATCGGGCCCCAGTAGAGCGCGCTGAGCGCGATGTTCCGCGCCCGCAGGGCGGCGCGGAGGCCTGGGGAGATCGGTCGGCGGGTCACCAGTTCAAGGTACCAGAAGTGGAGCGGCGAGCGGGGGCCTGCGATGATGAAGCCATGGCGCTCCAAGGCAGGCGCGTGCTCCTCTGCGTGGGGGGCGGAATCGCGGCCTACAAGGCCTGCGAGACGGCGCGCCTTCTCGTCAAAGCCGGCGCACAGGTCCGCGCCGCGCTGACGCCGGCCGCGCAGAAGTTCGTCTCGCCGCTCACCTTCCAGGCGCTGACCGGCGAGCACGTCGCGACCGACCTCTTCTCCGCCGAGCAAGAGCTCGCGGCGGGGCACATCGCGCTCTCCGACTGGGCGGAGCTCGCCCTGGTCGCCCCGGCCACGGCAAATCTCCTCGCGCGACTGCGCCTGGGGCAGGCCGACGACGTCGCCGCGGCGACCCTGCTCGCCATCGAGCCGCGCAAATGGCTCCTCGCTCCGGCGATGAACGAGAAGATGTGGGCGAGCGCAGCGGTGCAGGAGAACTTGCGCATCCTGCGCGAGCGGGGCGCGCGGGTGGTCGGTCCCGCCGTCGGGGAGATGGCCGAAAGGACCCACGTCGGCCCCGGCCGGCTCGCCGAGCCGGAGGTGATCGCGGCGGCGGTGGAGGTCCTGCTCGGACCGCACGACTTCGAGGGTGTCCCTGTGCTGGTCACCGCGGGGCCGACCCGCGAGGCCTTCGACCCGGTCCGCTTCTTGAGCAATCCCTCCTCGGGGCGGATGGGGTTTGCCCTGGCGGAGGCCGCGCGCGATCGCGGCGCGCAGGTGACGCTCATCTCCGGTCCGACCGAGCTCCCTCCGGTGTCGGGCGTGAAGCAGGTCGGCGTCGTCTCCGCCGAGGAGCTCGCCAAGGCCGTCGACGAGCATCTCGACGGCGTGCGCGTCGTGGTCATGGCCGCGGCGGTGGCCGATCAACGCCCCGCCGACCGCGCCCCGCAGAAGATCAAGAAGAAGGAAGGCGAGGAGGTCGTCCGCCTGGTGCGCACGCCCGACATCCTCGCCGGCCTGGGCGCGCGGCCACAGCATCCGCTCCTGGTCGGCTTCGCCGCCGAGACCGAGAACCTGGAAGAGAACGCGCGCGAGAAGCTGGCAAAGAAGAACCTCGACCTGATCGTCGCCAACGACGCCGGCGCCTTCGGTCAGGAGCAGAGCCGGGTCGTCATCCTCGGCAAGGATGGAGCGAGGGCCGAGCTGAGCGGCAGCAAGCTCGCGCTCGCCCACGCCGTCTGGAACATGGTCCGCGAGCGCCTCCCTCGCTAGTCGCGGCCGCCGAAGGCGGCTTAGCGACTACGCCGTTGCCTTTGTAGGATCCGTGATAGAGGGTCGCGGTCATGCAGGAGGTGCTGAGAGAGCTGCGCGCATATCTCGAGTGGGCGCGCCAGGCGGGCCTGCAGAACCTCGCGGTCTCGCAAAGGCAGCCGGACGTCGCGATGAAGCTTCCTACCCTGGAATCGGTCCGCGAGCAGATGGGCGAGTGCACGCTCTGCAAGCTGCACAAGGGCCGCCACAACATCGTCTTCGGGGTGGGCAATCCCTGCGCTCGTCTCATGTTCGTCGGCGAGGCGCCGGGCGAGGAGGAAGACCTCCAGGGCCTGCCCTTCGTGGGGAAGGCCGGACAGCTCCTCACCAAGATGATCGAGGCGATGGGCCTTCGCCGGGAGGACGTCTACATCTGCAACACCGTCAAGTGCCGGCCGCCCAACAACCGCAATCCCGAGCCGGAGGAGCTCGAGGCCTGCGAGCCGTTTCTCCGCGGACAGCTCGCCGCCGTGCGGCCCGAAGCGATCGTCACGCTCGGCAAGTTCGCCGCGCAGGCGCTGCTCCGCGAGGCCACGCCGATCTCGCGGCTGCGCGGGCAATGGCGCGAGTACCAGGGCATTCCGGTGATGCCGACCTTCCATCCCGCCTACCTGTTGCGCTCGCCGCAGGAGAAGGGGAAGGTCTGGGCGGATTTGCAGGAAGTGATGAAGAAGCTGGGGCTGCGCAAATGATCGCCGCGCTGTTGCTCGCGCCGGTGGTGGCGTACGCCGAGCTGAGCGGCTCGGTCGATCCCGGCTCGGGCGATTACCTCATCGAGGCGATCCGCGAGGCGCAGGACAAAGGCGTCGAGGCGCTGGTGGTGCGGCTCGACACGCCCGGCGGCCTGCTCTCCTCCACCCGGGACATCGTGCAGGCCGAGCTCTCGGCCAAGGTGCCGATCATCTTCTGGGTCGGCCCGCCGGGCGCGCGCGCCGGCTCGGCGGGAGTCTTTCTCACCCTCGCCGCGCACGTCGCCGCGATGGCGCCTTCGAGCAACATCGGAGCGGCCCATCCGGTCGGCATCGGGCTTCCCGCATCCGACAAGGAGAAGAAGGGCGCCGAGGAGACGATGTTGAAGAAGGTGGAGAACGACACGGCCGCCTTCGTCAAAGGCATCGCCGAGCGGCGCGCCCGCAACGTCGAATGGGCGGAAAAAGCCGTGCGCGAGAGCGAGAGCATCACCGCCTCCAAGGCGCTCGAGTTGAAAGTCATCGATCTCATCGCCGAGGACATCCCCGAGCTGCTCCGCAAGGTCGACGGCCGCCGCATCGACCTGGGCGGGGGCGAACGGCGCGTGCTCCACACCGCCAGCGCCGAGCTCCGCCCGGTGCCCTGGTCGGTGAAAGACAAGGTGCTCCACGCGCTCGCCGATCCGGAGATCGCCTATTTGATCGCCATGCTCGGCGTCATCGGCGTGCTTCTCGAGATGTTCCATCCTGGCACCATCGTGCCCGGCGTGGTGGGCGGCATCTGCCTGGTCATCGCCGCCATCGCCTTCCAGATGTTGCCGGTGAACATCGGCGCTCTGATACTGCTGGTGCTCGGCGTCGCCTTTCTCGCCGCCGAGATGTACATCGGCGGCCACGGCGGCTTCATCGCGGCGGGAGCGGTGTGCATCGTCATCGGCTCCCTGCTCCTCATCGGCCACGTCGACAAGAGCTTCTATGCGGATCCCGATTTCGGCATCGGCTGGCGGGTGGTCGCGCCCGTCGGCGCAGGGCTGGCGATCATCGCCGCCACTCTCGCCTGGAAGCTCTCGCAGTCGGCGCGGCAGCCGATCAACACCGGCGGCTATGCGCTGATCGGCGAGATCGGCGAAGTGCGCGAGCCCGTCGACACGCTCGGCGAAGGCAGCGTGCTCGTGCAGGGCGAGCTCTGGAAGGCGCGGAGCCCGGAGCCCATCCCGGCCGGCGGGCGCGCGCGCGTGGTCGCGGTGCACGGGCTCTTGCTCGAGGTGGTGCCGGAGAAGCAGCTCACTTCTACGAGGGGGACGGCGTGACGTTTCCTGTCATCTTCATCGTCATCGTCTTGTTCTGGGTCATTTCGGGATTGCGGGTCATCCAGCAGTACGAGGCGGGGGTGATCTTCCGCCTGGGTCGCTTCGCCGAGACGAAACGCGCCGGGCTCAACTGGATCGTCCCCATGCTCGATCGCATGGTGAAGGTCGACCTGCGCACCGTCACCCGCGACGTTCCCCCGCAGGACGTGATCACCAGGGACAATGTCTCTCTCAAAGTCAGCGCGGTGATCTACATGCGCGTCATCGACGCGGAGAAGGCCATCATCCAGGTGGAGAACTTCCTCTACGCCACTTCCCAGATGTCGCAGACCACGCTGCGCTCGACGCTGGGCAAGCTCGAGCTCGACGACCTGCTCGCGCAGCGGGAGAAGATCAACAAGGAGCTGCAGCAGGTCCTCGACCTGCACACCGAGCCGTGGGGCATCAAGGTCACGGCGGTGGAAGTGAAGGCCATCGACCTGCCCCCCGAGATGCAGCGGGCGATGGCCCGGCAGGCAGAGGCCGAGCGCGAGCGGCGCGCCAAGGTCATCGCCGCCGAGGGCGAGTACCAGGCGGCCGAGAAGCTGGGCATGGCTGCCGACGTGATCGAGGCCCATCCCTCGGCGCTGCAGCTTCGCTATCTGCAGACGCTGGTGGAGATCAGCGCCGAGAAGGCCTCCACCACCATCTTCCCCCTGCCCATCGATCTTCTCGCGCCTTTCCTCAGGGGACGGCGCGATGGGTGATCCCTACGGCCTGCGGCGGGTGGTGCGGCCCAAGGGCGTCTTGCCGCAGCAGGCCGAGGTGCTCGATCCTTCGCTCCCGCTCGGCTCCGACGAGCTTTCCATCGATGTCGAGCAGCTCAACATCGACGCGGCCAGCTTCCGGCAGCTCTCCAGCGCAGGGGGCGTCGCCGAGCAGATCCGCCGCATCGTCCGCGAGCGCGGGAAGATGCACAATCCCGCCACCGGCTCCGGAGGAATGCTCATCGGGCGGGTCGGGGAGATCGGCCGCGAGCATCCCGCCTCCTCCGAGCTGAAGCGCGGCGATCGCATCGCCACCCTGGTGTCGCTGACGTTGACGCCGCTCCTTCTCGAGGAAATCGGCTCGATGCACGGCGAGCGCATCGAGGTGCGCGGCAAGGCGGTGCTCTTCGCGACAGGGTTGTGGGCGGCGCTCCCCTCGGACATGCCCGAGGCGATGGCTCTTTCGATCCTCGACGTCTGCGGTGCGCCGGCCTGGGTGGCGCGCCTTGCGCAGCCAGGCCAGCGAGTGCTGGTGATCGGCGCGGGGAAGAGCGGCTCGCTCGCCTGCGCGCAGGCGCGCAAGAACGGCGCGCAGGTTACCGTCGCAGACGTGCGCTCGTGCGATTTCGTCTCCGCGGGGCTGGCGGACGAGGCGCTCGTCTTCGATGCGACCAGACCGCTCGAGTCGCCGCGCGGGCGCTACGACCTGGTCGTCAACTGCGCCTCGGTGCCCGGCACGGAGATGGCCAGCATCCTCGCGGCCCGCGAGGGTGGAGAGGTCTTGTTCTTCAGCATGGCCACCTCGTTCACCGCGGCCGCGCTGGGCGCGGAAGGAGTGGGCAAGGACGTGCGCCTGACCATCGGCAACGGTTACGCCCGCGGCCATGCGCGGCTCGCGCTCGATCTGGTGCGCGCGACGCCGGCGCTGCAGAGAATCTTCGCGGAGCGAGCGTGACCCGAAAGGCCTGCGCGCTGGTCGTGGCAGGCGGCGAGAGCAAGCGCTTCGGCAGCGACAAGGCGCTGGCGCGATTTCGCGGCGAGCCGCTGCTGGCACATGTGCTCCGCGAGCTGCAGGCCAGAGGCTTCGAGCAGCTGGCGCTCGCTGCCAAGGAGCCGCGGCGATACGCGCCCATCGCCGAGGAGATTGGTTACGTCACCGGCGCGCGAATCGAGCTTCTCGAAGATGTCCGCCCTTTTCAAACTCCCCTCGCCGGCCTCGCCGCCGGTCTGCACGCCTCGCGCCACGAGCTGGTCTTCGCCGCTGCCGCCGACATGCCCTTCGCGGCCGATGCGGCGCTCATCGATGCGCTCTTCGCGGCGATCGAGGGCCACGACGCAGCCGTGCCGGAGGCGGGGGGCTCGCTGCAGCCTCTCTGCGCGCTCTGGCGCCGCGCGCCGTGTCTCGCGGCCGTCGAGGAATTGCTCTCGCAGCCGCGTCCCCTCGGCCCGCGCGCCCTCTTGGCCAAGGTGCGCGCCGCCAAGCTCGATTGGGCGGACATCCGCCCCTTCCTCGACGCCGATACCCCCGAGGCGCTACGCGACCTGGAGAGCAGCCGCTAGGCGCGCGTACTGCTCTTCGGAATTGTAGATCTGCGCGGAAACGCGGATCAGCTGCCGGGGCAGGGCGGGAAACACCATCACCGGCACCTCGATCCGATGCTTCTGCAACAATTGCTTCTGCAACGGATGCCACCATGCCTCGCTCCCTGGCTGCGCCTCGCCGCGATAGTCGGGCAGCGGAACCGCCGCCATCGAGCCGAGCATGAATTCCGGCGCCGGCGGCTCTGCGCGCAGCGCCTGGCAGAGCAGCGTGCGGGCGCGCACGGCCAAGCGGTGATTTCGCTCCATCAACTCGGCCCAGCCGCCGGGCAGGAGCGAGCCGAGAAATTCCACCGCGGTCGCCACGCAGAGATATGCGGTCGGATCGTCCGTGCCAATCCAGTCCATCTGCAGCCGGAAGGGCGACCGATCGGTCCGCGGCGAATTGAGCCCATGCCCGTGCGCGATCGGCTTCACCAGCTCCTGCCGGTCGCGCCGCACGTGGAGGAAGGCGGCTCCCTTCGGCGCGCAGAGCCACTTGTGGCAATTGCCCGTGTAGTAGGCGGCGCCGAGCGCGCGCAGATCCAGCGGGACCATCCCCGGTGCGTGCGCGCCGTCGATCATCGTCTCGATGTCGCGCTCCTGCAGCTTCTGCACCAGCTCGGCGACGGGAAAGACGAGGGCGGTGGGACTGGTGATGTGATCGAGCAGGACGAATCGCGTCTGAGGCGTGACCGCCGAGAGCACCGCCTCCACCACCTGCCAGGGCCCGAGCAGCGGCCAGGGCACGCGCGCGAGCACGATCTTCACGCCCGCTCTCTCGTGCCAGCGGAGGGCATTGCGGCAGGAGTTGTAGGCGTGGTCGGTGGTGAGGAGCTCATCGCCCGGAGAAAGCTCGAGCGAGCGCACCACCGTGTTGACGCCGATGGTGGCGTTGGGCACGAAGGCGAGATCGTCCCCGTCGGCGCCGACGAAAACGCCCAGCGCGGCGCGGGCGTCGTCGAGGAGCCCCTCCAGGTCGCGGAAGAACTGCACCGGCTGCCGCTCGAGCCGGGCGCGCAGCTCGGACTGCTTCTCCAGCACCGGCAGCGGGCAGGCTCCGAAGGAGCCGTGGTTGAGGAAATCGGTCTCCCGATCGAGCGTCCAGTAGCGGGCGAGCTCGCTACCCACGCTTCGGCTCCGGGGGAAGCTTGTCGACGAACTCCACTTCGTCGAAGCCGAGCCCGAGCATGAGCGAACGCAGGGACTGCTGCGCGGAGGCGCGCGCCCGCTGCTGCAAGGCGAGGTCGGCGCCGGCCTCGGCCTCGAAAGCGCTCTTGGCCGCGTCGAAGAGCTGGGCCGTCTCTTGCGAGTCGAGATTCGATCCGATGATCTCGGTCTGCGCCGGCAACAGCTCGATGCGCGTCTGCACCCGCGGCAACACCACCTCCACCCGCCGGCCCGCGACGCGCAGTCCGTCGACGTCGAGCTTGCGCAGATCCAGGCTCAGGTGGGCCACGGCAAAGACGATGGCCCGCCCGCGCGAGGGGCTCACTCCTTCCTTTACCCAGCGGGCGAACTGCACCCAGCCGCTCTCGGAGGGCGGCGGGTCGGGCGAGAAAACGACTTTCTTGTAGAGCGAGACGTCGAGCGTTTCGAGCCGTGCCACCTCGCGCACTTTCTCGATGACGGCGGGCGCATCTGGCAGGGCGCGCTCGCGGCGGCTCATGTGCCAGGAGACGAACGCGCCCAGGGCAAAAGCGAGGACGACGGCGAGCGCGACACCCGGGGTCTTCTGCACGCGATCGATCTACCACGAGGCCTTTCGCCCACTCCAACCGACCCGTTGCGGCGCCGCTTCGCTTGGGATAGACGCGCTCTCATGGCGCAGCTCTTCGTCGAGGCCTCGAAGATCGCCCGCGCGCGCGAGCTGGCGCAGAGCGCGGCGCGCGAGGTGCAGGCTTTCATCGATCGACACACGACGGTTTCGATCGAGCGCACCGTGCTGCGGCTCCTGGGGATCTCGGGCACCGGGACGCGCGGCGCGCCGCTCGCGAATCTGATGGTCGACCGGCTGCGCGAGGCGAAGGTGCTGCACAGAGGAGCGGCGTACTGGCTGGGCCGCGCGCTGCGCGCCTCTCCGGGCAAGGATCCCCTCCACGCCATCGAGCGCGTCGCGGCCCATCCGGAGAAGGCGCCCCCGCTGACCGCCGCAGAGGAGGTGCAGCTGCGGGAGGAGATGCGCGCCGAGTCGCGCTCGGCGATCCGCGAGCTGCAGTCGCGCATCGAGCAGCGGGAGGAGCTGAAGAGGTCGCTGCGCGTCGGATCCTTCGAGGGCGCTCCCTGGAAGTACGTCATCGTCGCCACCGGCAACATCCACGATGACGTCGAGCAGGCGAGGGCGGCGGCGCAGCAGGGCGCCGACGTGATCGCGGTGATCCGATCGACCGCGCAGTCGTTGCTCGACTACGTTCCCGACGGCGCCACCACCGAGGGCTACGGCGGCACCTACGCCACCCAGGAGAACTTCCGCATCATGCGCGAGGCGCTCGACGCGGAGTCGCGCAAGCTGAGCCGCTACCTCCACCTGACCAACTACAGCTCCGGCCTGTGCATGCCGGAGATCGCCTTCATGGCCGCGTACGAGCGGCTCGACATGCTCCTCAACGACGCCATGTACGGCATCCTCTTCCGCGACATCAACATGAAGCGGACTTTCTGCGACCAGTATTTCTCCAGGCGCATCTGCGGGTCGGCAAAGATCATCATCAACACCGGCGAGGACAATTACATCACCACCGCCGATGCCGACGAGGCCGCCCATACCGTCATCGCCTCGCAGCTGATCAATGAAACCTTCGCCCACCTGGCGGGGATGAAGGACGAGTGGATCGGCTTCGGCCATTCTTTCGAGATCGACCCCGCGCGCGAGGACACCCTCTTGCGCGAGCTCGCCATGGCGATGATGGTGCGCGAGCTCTTCCCCAGGAGCCCCATCAAGTACATGCCGCCCACCAAGCACAAGGAAGGCGACATCTTCTTCAGCCACGCCTATGACGTGATGGCCGATCTCGTCGCCGTGACCACCCGGCAGGGAATTCAATTGCTGGGAATGATGACCGAAGCAATGCACAATCCATTCCTGATGGATCGATACGTGGCGCTGAAATCGGCCGGATATGTCTATCGGGCGGCCCGGCATCTGGGCGAGGAGATCTCTTTCCGGCCCGACGGAATCGTCGCGCGCCGGCAGCAGGAAGTGTTCGACAAGGCTCTCCATCTCCTCGAGGAGGTCGCGCGCGACGGCATGATGGCCGCCATCGGCAAGGCTCGCTTCGGGGACACCGCGCGCACGCCGGAAGGTGGAAAAGGATTGGAAGGGGTCATTGAAAGAGGCGCTGATTACTTCAATCCCTTCCTCGAAATCCTCGAGGGCAAGGCATGAAGCAGCCCATCCGCCCCTACGGCGACCGCAAGGACGACGGCGTCATCCAGCTCTCCTTCGTCCTGCCCGTGCCCGCCAGCGAGAAGGCGAAGGAAGCGGCGGCGACGGTGGCCAAGAAGCTCGGTCTCAGCCACGTGCTCGTCGCCTGCATGGAGAAGGCGGGCGAGGATTACAGCTTCTGCGTCGTCTATGGCCGCACCCATATGCAGCTCGATTATGCGGCCATCGAAGTGCCCACGGTGGTGCACCGCAAGCACGGTTTCGACGAGCTGAACGAGGTGATCCAGCGCGACGTCGGTCGCCGCATCGTCGTGGTGGGAGCCTGCATCGGGACCGATTCGCACACCACCGGCATCGACGCGATCATGAACATGAAAGGATTTGCCGGCGATTACGGATTGGAGCGATATCCGCTCTTCCGCGCCATCAATCTCGGCTCGCAGGTCGAGCCGGCCGCGCTCGTCGCCCGGGCCAAGGCGGAGAACGCCGATGCCGTCCTGGTGAGCAAGGTCGTCACCCAGCGCGACGTGCACAAGGAGGACGCGCGCGCGCTGCTCGACATCGCCCGGGCGGAAGGGATCTTCGAGAAGACCCTCTTTCTCTTCGGCGGCCCGCGTGTCGATCACAAGACGGCGCTCGAGCTCGGTTTCGACGCAGGCTTCGGTCCGGGCACGAAGCCGAGCGACGTCGCCAATTACATCTACTATCGACTGCTCGAGCGCGCGGGGAAGGCGCCGCCGCCGCAGCAGACCGCCCACGGCACGCAGGACGCGACCGTGGCCGGCACCGGCGAGAAGCTGGGAGACACCCTATGAAGGCGACGCTGCGCTTGCGCTTGTCCGCCCACGATGCGCACTACGGCGGAGGCCTGGTCGACGGCGCCCGCGTGCTCGGCCTCTTCGGAGACGCGGCCACCGAGCTGCTCATCCGCCGCGACGGCGACGAAGGATTGTTCCGCGCCTATGAGTCGGTCGAGTTCCTCGCCCCTCTGCACGCCGGCGATTTCGTCGAGGTGGAGGCCGAGCTCGTCGCAACCGGCAAGACCAGCCGCAAGGTGAAGTTCGAGGCGCGCAAGTACATCTCGCCGCGGCCCGACCTGAGCGACTCGGCCGCCGAGGTGCTCGCCGAGCCCGTCGTCGTCTGTCGCGCGGTGGGCACCTGCGTCACTCCCGCGGCAAAGCAGCGGCGCTGATCCCCGCGCCGTGTTAGAGAATCCGCGTGGCGAGCCCGGCCATCATCACCGCCGCCATCTGCGGCGCCGAGACCACGCGCGAGCAGACCCCCTATCTGCCCATCACCGCCGAGGAGCTGGCTGCCGAGGCCGCGCGCTGCCGCGAGGCCGGCGCGGCCGTCATTCACCTGCACGTGCGCAAGAACGACGGCACGCCGACGCAAGACAAGGCGCTCTTCCAGAAAGCGCTCGACGCCATCCGGCGCGCCTGCGACATCGTCATCCAGACGAGCACCGGCGGCGCGGTGGGAATGAGCGCCGATGAGCGGGCGCAGCCGCTCGAGTGCGTCCCTCCTCCCGACATGGCGACCCTCAACGCCGGCTCGCTCAACTTCGGCGACGACGTCTTTCTCAATCCCTTTTCCCTGGTGCGCGATTTCGCCAAACGCATGCGTGCGAAGGGCATCGCCTATGAGCTGGAGTGCTACGACGTCGGCCACGTCGAGGCCTGCCTCCGGCTGGCGGAGGAGGGCGTCATCTCGCTACCGGCGCCGTTTGATTTCGTCATGGGCGTGCGCGGCGGCATCCAGGCCAGCGAGGAGAATCTGCGCTTCCTCATCTCCAAGCTGCCTTCGCGAAGTACATTCAATGTAGCAGGCGTGGGTCGTCACCAGCTGCCCCTGGCCGAGCTGTCGCTGAAGCTGGGGGGCCATGCTCGCTGCGGCCTGGAGGACAACATCTATCTCTCCAAGGGCGTCTTGGCGAAAGGCAGCCACGAGCTCGTCGCCCGCGTCGCGCAGCTGGCCCGCGCCGCCGGCCGCGAGGTCGCCACGCCGGCGCAGGCGCGCGAGATGCTGCGCATCGAACGGAGGTCAGCGTGAAGTACAGGGTGGCGAGGTTCAAGGTGCGCGCGGCCGAGGTGGCGAAGGCCGACAAGGCCATCATCGCCTTCACCGGAGCGGTAGCCGACGAGCCGGGCACGCTGCGCTACGACTCCTTTCGCGAAGCCGACGGCGTTTCCTACCTGCATCTGATGGCATTCGCCGACGACAAGGCGGAGGCCGCCCACCGCAATACCGATCACATGAAGAAGTTCTTGGCCGCCATCCAGCCGCTCTGCGAAGCGCCACCCGCCTTCAGCGACTTGACCAAGGTCTCCGGCTCCGGCCGTTAAACTGGAGCGACCTCGCGCTTGCGCCAGGGCCGCTCGACCCTCTTGTTCTCCGTCATGCTCAAGTAATGAGCCAGGAGCGGCCGCGTCTCGCGCGGGTCGATGACGTCGTCGACGAATCCGAGCGCCGCGGTCCGATAGATGTCGATCTGCGGCCGGATCGCGTCGGCGAGCTGCTTCTTCAACGCCTCCGGCTCCGAGGACTGCAAAAGCTGCTTGTTGGCCGCGATCGCCACCATTCCCTCCGCACCCATCACGCTGATCTCCGCCCCGGGCCAGGCGAGCAGCACGTCAGGCTCATACGCGCGCCCGTTCATCACGTAATACCCGGCGCCATATCCCTTGCGCAGCACGACCGTGAGCTTGGGCACCGTCGCGCTCGCCACCGCGTAGAGCATCTTCGCCCCGTGGCGGATGATCCCCTGCTGCTCCACCTTGCTGCCGACCATGAACCCGGGAACGTCCTGCAGGAACACCAGCGGGATCTCGAACGCGTCGCAGAGGTTCACGAAGCGCGCCGCCTTGTCGGCGGCATTGACGTCGAGGACGCCGCCCGACTGCATCGGATTGTTGGCGACGATGCCCACCGGGCGGCCGTCGATGCGCGCCAGGGCGCAGACGATGCTCTTCGCCCAGCGCGGCTTGATCTCCAGGAAGCGCGACTCGTCGATGATGCGCGAGATGATCTTCTTCACGTCATAGGCCTGCCGCGGGCTTTCGGGGATGACGTCGAGCAGCGAGTCGTCGCGTCGCCCGGCGGGGTCGGCGCAGGGCAGCCGCGGCGGCTTCTCTCCCGCGCGCAGGGGGAAGTACCCCAGATACTCGCGTACCACCGCCATGCAGGAGGCGTCGTCGGGCACCTCCAGGTCGGCCACGCCGGAGATCTCGCAGTGCACTTTCGATCCGCCCAGCTCTTCCTCGCCGATCTCTTCGCCGACGATGCTCTTCACCAGATACGGCCCGCCGATGGCGATCGACGACGTCCCCTTCACCATCGGCACGAAGTCGGCCAGCCCCGGAATGTAGGCGGTGCCCGCCGCGCCCGGCCCCACCATCGCCGCCACTTGCGGCACGACGCCGCTCATCACCACCTGCTCGCGGAAGAGGTATCCGGTGTCGGCGAAGGAAGCGACCCAGGATGCCTCCTCCGGATCGGCCGAGAGCCGCGCTCCCGCCGAGTCGATCAGCCACACCATCGGGATGCGCTCGCGCAGGGCCAGCTCGCGCAGCCGCGACACCTTGCGCTCGCCCACCGGGCCGATGCTGCCGCCGCGCACGGTGAAGTCGTAGGACGCCACGCAAGCCGGCCGGCCGCCGATGAAGCCGGTGCCGCAGACGACGCCGTCGGCAGGAGCGGGCGGGTCCGCATCCAGCTTGCCGAGATGGGTGGCGAGAAGACCGATCTCGTGGAAGGTGCCGGGGTCGACCAGAAGCGCAATCCGCGCGCGCGCGTCCAGCTTCCCCCGCTCCTTCTGTCGCGCAAGTCTCGCTTCTCCGCCCATTTTTTGCGCTTCGGCCCGGCGCCGCTCGAGCTCCTCGACCTTCTCGCGCATGCTCATGGGGCGTCCCTCTATCACGGGCATGCGTCATTTTCCCTACATGCTGAGTATTTCCAGTTGTTTGACCCCACGAGAGGGAATCGGCTAGCGTCTAGCTTCGCCTGATTGTTCGACTTTCGTTTGGAGGAGCGCGTTCGAATGGCCGTGCCGACCGCACCTGGGTTCGAGGCCGCGCACTCCGAGGCCGACCCGCTGCTCGGGCGGACCATCAACGACCGCTACACCATCGTCGAGCAGATCGGCCATGGCGGAATGGGGCGCGTCTACAAGGCGCTGCAGGCGCCGCTCGATCGGGTGGTTGCGCTCAAGGTTCTCGGCGCCGGCCACGACCGCGATCCGAACTTCTACAAGCGCTTCTTCCTCGAGGCGTCGGTCACCGCCAAGCTGACCCACCCCAACACCATCACCCTCTACGACTACGGCCGCACCCAGGACGGCGTTTTCTACATCGCCATGGAATACCTGGCGGGCCGCACTCTCTCCCAGGCGATGGCCCAGGACGGGCCGCTCTCGCAGGAAAGAGTGATCCACATCGCCCAGCAGATCTGCCGCTCGCTGCGCGAGGCTCACGCGCTCCGCATCATCCACCGCGACCTCAAGCCGGCCAACGTCATCCTCTTGCAGCAGCATGACGACCACGACTTCGTCAAGGTGCTCGACTTCGGCCTGGTGAAGTTCTTCCACGGCGAAAATCCCGAGGGCGACATCACCAACGCCGGCACCTTCATGGGCTCGCCGCACTACATCGCGCCCGAGCAGGCGAGAAACCAGAGCCCCGACCAGCGCTGCGACATCTACTCGCTGGGCGTGCTGCTCTATCACATGCTCGCCGGGCGCGTGCCGTTCACGGCCGACGCGCCGGTGGACATCATCCTCAAGCACCTGCACGAGCCGCCCCAGCCACTGCGGGAAGCGCGGCCCGACCTGGACATTGCGGCGGACCTCGATGCGGTCGTCCTCCAGTGCCTGGCCAAGGCTCGGCAGGATCGATACCAGTCGATGGACGAGCTCCTCAAGCAGCTCAAGCGGGTGCGCACGCAGATCAGCGGCATCTCCGCGCCGCCATCGACGCCGCCGCATCCGATGGACACCCAGCCGCTGCAGCGCCCGCTCGGCGAAGTGCCGCAGACGCCGCCGACGCCGCAGCCGGGCCTGAGCACGCCGAGTGAGCCGATGCGGGCGCACGTGCCGGTGCCGCCTCCTCCTCCGCCCGATGCTTACGAAGTCACTCCGCCGCCGCGTCGTCCGGGTCGAGTGCTGGAGAAGCGCGCGCTCTGGATCGGCGGCGCGGCCGGCGTTCTCGTGCTCGCCGGCATTTCCCTCTCTCTTCGGACAAAGCCCGCTCCGGCGCCGCTGCCCGCGCCGCCTCCTCCCACGCTCGCCGCAACTACGCCGGTCGCGCTCCCGCCGCAGGAAGCTCCCCCGGCGCCGCAGCAGGCTGCGGAGGAAGAGACCACGCTCGTCACCGTCACCAGCACGCCGAGCGCCGCGGAGCTGCTGGACGCCGACAACCGCCTCCTCGGGACCACGCCGTTCGATCTGCGCGTACCCAGGAGCAAGCCGGTCGTGCTCACTCTGCGGCACGACGGGTTCAAGCCTCTCACGCTGAAGAAGACGGCCGAGGGCGATCGCATGCCGCTCAGCGTGACGCTGAAGGAAGATTCCAAGGCAGACAATCCGCCGAACCGACGGTCGGTCGGGTACAAGGACGACCCTTACTGAATGACAAAGACCTGCGCTCTCTTGCTGGCGCTTCTCCTTCCCGCCTCGGCGATGGCCGACGCGCGCGCCGACGCCAAGCGCCATTTCCGCAACGGCATGGCACTCATCGCGGCCGGACGGGTGGAGCGGGGCATCGCCGAGCTCAAGCAGGCCTACGCCATCAAGCCCCACCCCGTCGTGCTCTACGATATCGCCAGGGCGTACGTCGACATCGGCAACATCGAGGAAGCGCTCGGGTACTTCCGGCAATACGTCGCGACCAACCCCGTCGACAAGGAGCGCGTGCTCAAGGTGATGCAGCGGCTGGAGGCGGCCATCGGCAAGACGCCGCAGACGGTCCCGATCGTGCCGACGACCGCGTCGGGCCAGCCCGTCGACGTGCAGAAGCTGATCGAGCAACTGCAGGCGCTGATCGCGCAGGGCCAGGCGGCGCAAGCCGCGATGGCGGCCGCAGCGGCCGCACCGCCGTCCCAGCCCCCTGCGCCGGTCAAGACGGTCCCGGCCTCCGCCAAGCCGGGCGCGCCCGCTGCCGTGGAGACGCTCGAGCCGGCCGTCATCTCCGCGAAGAGCAAGACCACCGCCAAGGAGATTGCCGCCGAGCTCGCCGCCAGCGCGACGGGCAAGGACGAAGATCTCTTCGACGAGCAGATCATCACCGCCACGCCGGCGAAGGCGCCGTAGAGACGCGGACTATCGCCGCTGCGCGTTCGGGTCGTCGTCGAGCATGTCGTTCGGCGACGGAATCTTGCGGAGCTCCTGCTTGGCGATCTTCCACGCCTGCTGCACCACCCACGAGAGCGAGCGATCCAGGCGCTGTGCCTGAGACTGGATCTCGCCGAGCATCTCCTCGGGGAAGTAGAGGCTCTGTTTGCGCGCGTCGTTGGCCGACATTATTCGCGCTCCTCGGTGTTGCCGCGATCGCCGCCGATCACGTCGTTCACCGAGGGAAATCGCATGATCTCGTTGCGTGCGATCTTCCACGCCTGCTGCACGATCCACGAGAGCGACCGGTCCTGCCGGTTCGCCTCCTCCTGGATCTCGCGCAGCATGTCCTCCGGGAAGTAGAGACTTTGCTTTCTCTTGTCGGTTCCCGCCATCAAGCCCTCCATCGGCTGCGCGCGACGCGGCCTTGAGGCCGCCTACAGCGTCCCTTGTGTCTAGACTTGGACGACACCGGGGTCAAGAACCATCCGCGAGACCAGTAGGAATGACAGGCCAAGCGCTTGGCTGACGCGCCGCAGTATGTCTCCTTCTGGTCTGCTTGCCAAGGTGCAAGCGCTCAAATGGAGCGCAGCACTCCACTCCAGCATCAGCAAAGTCGCCTGCAGGACGCAAATGGAGGGAATCGGCCGCTGGCACGAAGGTCGCAAGGGAGGCTCTCGCAGGTAGCGACGAGGGTTCCATGTCGATCTGCGGCGCCATCACCACGAGAGACGTCCTCCGGCACAGCGCGACGATCGTCCGCGAGTTCGGCGCCGTCGCCTACCTGCGCTGCTGCGTCGCCATCGTCTTGCGCAGGCGGACCACGTTCCTCAACTGCGTCTTCCAGCGCGCCGCGTAGCCAAAAGAAAACGGCTGGCCAGGCTTTCGCCGGGCCAGCCCATGAGCCTGGAGGGGGAGGGGGGGACCCCCAGGCTCACTACTCTAGTTTTTCGCGGCCCTCCGCGAGCCGCTGCACCGTCCAGAACCCGTTGCCCGCCTTGGATGTTCCCACCGCCGGTCCGGAGCCCCCTTGAAGTTTTCAAAGATGGGGTTGTCAACAGACGACGCGCAAGGCCACGTACGTAGAAAGACCCCTCGCGGTAAGAAATCTCGTTCGCCGCTAAACTGGGCCGGTGCAAAGCATCGAGTGCGCCGTCCAGAAGTGGATTCCCTCGAGAGAGAGCGTTCTGGTGGCCTGCTCGGGGGGCGCCGACTCAGTGGCGCTGGCGCATGCGGCTCACTGCGCAGTAGGGCATGTCGATCATGGGCTCCGGCCCGAATCGCGCGCCGAAGCAGAGAAGGTGCAAGCGCTCGCCCGGCAATTCGGAGTGCCCTTTTTTCTCGAGCGCATCGTAGGTCTGCGCGTGCGCGGGCCGGGGCTCGAAGCGGCGGCGCGAGAGGCGCGGTATGCAGCGCTCGCGCGGCTGGCTGCGAAAGCGGGCGCGACGCTGGTCGCGACCGCGCACACGCGCCGCGATCAGGCCGAGACACTCCTCTTGCGGCTCGCGCGCGGCGCCGGTCCCGGCGCGCTGGCGGGCATCCGGCGCAAGCGGCCGCTCGCGCCCGGTATCGATCTCGTGCGCCCTCTCCTCGGTGTTTCTCGCGAGGACACCGAGGCCTGGTGCCGGAAGCACGGCCTCGATTTCGTCGATGATCCGCACAACAGCGACCCGGCTCGCGCGCGCGGCCAGTTGCGGGCGGTCTGGCCGGCATTGTTGAAGCTCAACCCACGCCTGGAGGAAGCGCTCTGCGGAGCCGCGGAGCTGTTGGCCGAGGAGGATGAGCTGCTCGAATCGCTCTCCGCCGAGCTGCGCCCCGGAATGTCCGCTGCCCTGCAGCGGCGCTTTCTCTTGCGCGAGGCGACGGCTGCGGGCCTGCGACCGGAACGGCAGCATCTCGATGCGCTGGTCGCGCTCGCCGCCAAAGGCGAGGGCCAGCTCGACGTCCCCGGCGGGCGCGTCACTTTCCAGGGCGGTCAGCCGCAGTTCGGCGAGCAGGCGCTCGAAGTGGCGGTCGGTCGCCCGGGACGTTACCTCTGGCGGGGGCGCGAGCTGATCGTGGGCGAAGGCAATCTCACCGTGAATCCCGACAAGGCGCGGTTCCCCTGGACGCTGCGCGCGCACAGGCCGGGGGATCGGCTCGGCGCGAAGAAAGTGGCGGACCTCTGGACGCACATCCCGCGACCGCTGCGCCCGCGGCTTGCAGTGCTCGAAGACGCCGCGCGGCGCGTCTTTTGGGTCGAGGGTCTCGGCAAAGGTGAGCCGGGGTCGCTGAGGTTCGAGATGCGTCCGGAAATGGATGGCTTGGCTGCAGCGTTGACCTCCAGGCGGCGGCTCAATTCCGGTTCTGCTACGATGAAAGCCGCGCAGGACGAGGAGACAAGGTGAGACAGTCGTACAAGACCTTCTTTCTCTGGGCGGTCCTGATCCTGCTCTTCTTCTCCTTCTATTCCATCTTCTCCAGACAGCGGTCGGCAGAGCCCAAGGAGATCGACGCCAGCGAGTTCTATGCGGCAGTCGACCGCGGCGACGTTTCGACCACGACCGTCAAGGGCAACGTCCTGCAGGGCCAGTTCAAGAACCGGCAGGAGTTCCGCACCGTCTCGCCGCTCGACAACCAGCTGCTCGAAAAGATGCGGCAGAAGGGCGTCGCGCTGAAGTTCGAGAAGGAGGACTCGCAGTCGCTCTGGGCCCAGTTCCTCGTCTCCTGGATGCCGCTGGTCGCGCTCTGCATCCTCTTCGTCTTCTTGATGCGCCAGCTCCAGGCGGGCGGCGGCAAGGCGATGAGCTTCGGCAAGTCGAAGGCGAAGCTCCTCAGCGAGAACCACAACAAGGTCACCTTCGCCGACGTCGCCGGCATCGACGAGGCCAAGGACGAGCTGGAGGAGATCATCCACTTCCTCAAGGACCCGAAGAAGTTCACCAAGCTCGGCGGACGCATCCCGAAGGGTGTGCTCCTGATGGGCTCGCCCGGCACCGGCAAGACGCTGCTCGCTCGCGCCATCGCTGGAGAGGCGGGCGTGCCCTTCTTCAGCATCAGCGGTTCCGATTTCGTCGAGATGTTCGTCGGCGTCGGCGCTTCGCGGGTTCGCGACCTGTTCGAGCAGGGCAAGAAGCACGCTCCCTGCATCATCTTCATCGACGAGATCGACGCCGTCGGCCGCCACCGCGGCGCGGGCCTGGGCGGTGGCCACGACGAGCGCGAGCAGACCCTCAACCAGCTGCTCGTCGAGATGGACGGCTTCGAGTCCAATGAAGGCGTGATCTTGATCGCCGCGACGAACCGGCCTGACGTTCTCGACCCCGCGCTGCTCCGGCCTGGCCGCTTCGACCGCCGCATCGTCGTTCCGCGCCCCGACGTCAAGGGCCGCGAAGGCATCCTCAAGGTCCACACCCGCAAGACGCCGCTCGCTCCCGAGGTGGATCTGGACGCCATCGCGCGCGGCACGCCCGGCTTCTGCGGCGCCGACCTGGAGAACCTGGTCAACGAGGCCGCGCTCATCGCCGCGCGCAAGAGCAAGGAGCGCCTCGACAACGTCGACTTCGAGTTCGCCAAGGACAAGGTGATGATGGGCGCGGAGCGGCGCTCGATGATCATCAGCGAGAAGGACAAGAAGATCACCGCCTGGCACGAGGCCGGCCACGCGCTGGTGGCGAAGCTCGCCCCGCAGTGCGACCCGGTGCACAAGGTCACCATCATTCCGCGCGGACCGGCGCTCGGCCTCACCCAGATGCTGCCCAAGGAAGACCGGCTCAACTGGAACCGCGCCGCCGTCCTCGACCGCATCTGCATGGCCATGGGCGGTCGGATCGCCGAAGAGATGGAGTTCAACGAGATCACCTCCGGCGCCAAGAGCGACATCGACCACGCCACCGCCTTCGCCCGCAGCATGGTGTGCGAGTGGGGGATGAGCGAGAAGCTCGGTCCACTCGCCTTCGGCGAGGAGCAGGGCGAGGTCTTCCTCGGCCGCGAGTTCCGCGAGCGGGCGCGCAATTTTTCCGAGGCGACCGCCATCGAGATCGACAACGAGGTGCGCAAGATCGTCACCGAGCAGTACGCGCGCGCCAAGCTGCTCCTCAACGAGAACAAGCCGGCGCTGGACCGCATCGCGGTGGCGCTGCTCGAGTGGGAGACGCTCGATGGCGGAGAGGTCGACGTCCTCATCCGCGGCGGCGAGCTGAAGAAGAGCAAGCCGCTGCCTGCCCCACGGCCCGCCGAAGTGAAGCGGCCCGAGGTGAAGGAAAAGTCGAAGATCCTCGACGCCCTCGGCGGCTTGACGGCGCCGGTGCCCAAGCCGGAGGCGGGGAAGGCGTAGCCGCGGCTCGCAAGGCACGCCCGGTGCTACAGTCCCGCGCCCGTGCGACTTCTCGAGCTCCAGAACGAGACCGACTCGCTGCAGGCCTGCGCCGCCATCGGCCGGTCCGTCGCCGATTCGAATCTGCGCGGATGGGCGGCGCTCCTGCCGCTCGATCCGCCGGCGCTGGCCGAGGGACTGCGCCACTGCGGGCTCCCCGTCCTCCGGGGCGAGAAGGCAGCTCTCGCGCTCGGCAGCATCGCGCAGATCTGGAGCGCTGCGCGCAGCCTCGCCGAGAGCGTCGACCGCTACAAGGCGCGCACGCTGGCGCTCGAGCTGCGCAACCGGGCCGCTCATCTCGACGCCAGCCGGCCGCGCTGGGAGCTGCCGCGCTCGCAGCTCCCCAAGGACAGGACGCTGGTGATGGGCGTCGTCAACGTCACTCCTGATTCCTTCTCCGATGGCGGCCGCTTCTTCTCGCTGGAAAAAGCGGTCGAGCACGCGCTCGTCCTCGCGGAGCAAGGCGCGGACATCCTCGACATCGGCGGGGAGTCGAGCCGGCCGGGCGCAGAGCCGATCGGCGCCAGCGAGGAGCGCGAGCGGGTCGAGCCGGTGGTGAGAGAGCTCGCCCGCCGCGTGAAGGTTCCGCTCAGCATCGACACCAGCAAGAGCGATGTCGCCAGGGCCGCCCTCGACGCCGGAGCCGAGATCGTCAACGACGTCTCCGGCCTCGCCCGCGATCCGCAGATGGGCGAAGCCGTCAAGGGCGCGGCGGTCTGTCTCATGCACATGCGCGGCACGCCGGAACAGATGCAGGCGAAGGCGACCTACTCGGATCTCCTCGATGAGGTGCAGCGCGAGCTGATCGAAGCGCTCGAACGCGCCAGCGCGGCGGGGATCGCCGAGGAGCGCATCGCCCTCGATCCCGGACTTGGCTTCGCCAAGACCGGCGAGCACAACCTGCTGCTCTTGCGCCGGCTGCGCGAGCTGACCCAGCTGGGGCGGCCGCTGGTGGTGGGCGCCTCGCGCAAGTCGTTCATCGGCACGGCGACGGGAAGGTCTGCGCCCGAGCGTCTCTTCGGGAGCGTGGCCGCCTCCGCCTTGGCCGCGTCCAGCGGAGCGGCGGTGCTGCGCGTCCACGACGTCGCCGCCACCAGGGAAGCGCTGGCCGTGGCCGACGCGATCCGTACGTCGACTGCCTGACACTCTTGCGGGTGCCCGCGATCGGCAGCAAGATTCCCTCTCTCCAAGGAGCTTTCATCATGGCCGTGCGCTTGAGCGAAAAGGCCTCAGAGTCATCCCGCCGCTTGTTCGGGACCGACGGAATCCGCGGCGTCGCCAACGTCTGGCCGATGACCGGCGAATTGATGCTGCAGCTGGGCCGCGCGGTGGCGTACCTGATCAAGCGCGGGCATCACCGGCACCGGGTGGTGATCGGCAAGGACACGCGGCTCTCGGGGTACATGCTGGAGACGGCGCTGGCCTCGGGGCTGTGCTCGATGGGAGTCGACGTGCTGCTCTGCGGGCCGCTGCCCACGCCGGCCATCTCCAACCTGACCGTCTCGATGCGGGCCGACGCCGGCGCCGTCATCAGCGCCTCGCACAATCCTTACGACGACAACGGCATCAAGTTCTTCAGCGCCGACGGGTTCAAGCTGCCCGATGAGGTCGAGGCCGAGATCGAGGACCTCATCGTCAACGACAAGCTCCAACACCTTCGCCCCACCGCAACCAGCATCGGCAAGGCCCACCGCATCGACGACGCTGCCGGCCGGTACATCGTCTACGTCAAGAACACCTTCCCGGCGAAGCTCACCCTCGAGGGCCTCACCATCGTGGTCGACTGCGGCCACGGCGCCGCCTACAAGGTGGCACCGGCCGTCTTCGAAGAGCTGGGCGCGAAGGTGATCGTCATCGGCAATTCGCCGGACGGCAAGAACATCAACCGCGGCTTCGGCGCTCTCCACCCAGAGACGATGTGCAAGGCAGTGAAGAAGACCGGCGCCAATCTCGGGGTCGCTCTCGACGGCGACGCCGACCGTGTGGTCGTCTCCGACGAGCAGGGCAACGTCGTCCATGGCGATGCGGTGATCGCCATCTGCGGCCTCGATCTCCTCAAGCGCAAGGCTCTCGCCAAGCGGACGGTGGTCGCGACGGTGATGAGCAACATGGGCCTCGACAAGGCGATCGAGAAAGCCGGCGGGCGCGTGGTGCGCACCAAGGTCGGCGACCGCTACGTCGTCGAGGAGATGCGCAACGGCGGCTACGTGTTCGGCGGGGAGCAGAGCGGCCATCTCGTCTTCCTCGACAGCGCCACGACCGGCGACGGCACTCTCGCGGCGCTGGCGCTCCTGAGCGCGATGGTGCAGAGCGGAAAGCCCATCTCCGAGCTGGCCAGGTGCATGGAGGTCTTCCCCCAGGCGCAGCTCGGCTTGCAGGTGAAGAGCAAGCCCGAGCTCGGCTCGTTGCCGGGCGTGATGCGCGCCATCCGCGACGTGGAGAAGAAGCTCGGTGACTCCGGTCGGGTGCTGGTGCGCTATTCGGGCACCGAGCCGAAAGTGCGCGTGCTCGTCGAAGGTCCCGGGAAGAAGGCCGTCGAGGTTTACGCCGGTCAGATCGCCGCCGAGCTCAAGCGCGCCATCGGCGCCTGAACCAGCTAGACTCGGCCCCGGAGGAGGGCCGGGATGCGGCTTGGCATCAACATCGATCACGTCGCGACGCTGCGGCAGGCGCGGCGGGGAAAGTATCCCGATCCGGTGGCCGCCGCAGCGCTGGCCGAGCTGGGCGGCGCCGACCAGATCACCCTGCACGTGCGCGAGGATCGCCGCCACGTCAGCGATCGCGACCTGGAGATCCTCCGCAAGACGGTCAACGGCACGCTGAATCTGGAGATGGCCGCGCTCCCGGCCATGCTCGACCTGGCGCTGCACCATCGACCCGACACCGCCACCATGGTCCCCGAGCGGCGCGAGGAGCTGACCACCGAGGGCGGCCTCGACGTCGGCCCGCACCGCGAGGAGATCAAGCGCATCACCCGCGGCCTGCGCGATGCGGCGATCGAGGTCTCGCTCTTCATCGACCCCGACCTCGAGCAGATCAAGGCCAGCCACAGGGTCGACGCCCAGGCCGTCGAGCTGCACACCGGCCGCTATTGCGAGGCGCGCCTCGGCCGCGATCGCAACCGCGAGCTCGCCCGGCTGATCGAGGCGGCCAAGGCGGCCACCAAGCTTGGCTTGCGCGTCGCCGCCGGTCACGGCCTCGATTACTGGAACGTCAGACCCGTCGCCGAGATCGAGGAGATCAGCGAGCTGAACATCGGCTACGCCATCATCTGCCGCGCGGTCCTGAGCGGGATGGAGCGGGCGGTGCGCGACATGAAGGAATTGATCGGATGAGGCTCCTCACCGCCGCGGAGCAGCGCGAGTTGGACAAGCTCGCTGCGTCCGAGGCGGAGCTGCCCACCCGCGTCCTGATGGAGAGCGCAGGCGCCGCGGTGGCGCGAGCGGTGCTCCGGCTCTCGCCGCGCAAGGTGGTCGTCTTCTGCGGGCCGGGGAACAACGGCGGCGACGGCTACGTTGCGGCGCGCCTCTTGCGCGGCAACTGCGAGGTCTACAGCTGGGCGACCAGGACCGACCTGAAAGGCGACGCGGCGCTGGCTCGCAAGGCCTGGCTTGCTTCCGGAGGCGAGCAGGCCGAGCGCACGGTCCGCGGCGGGCCAGGGGTCGTGCTGGTCGACGCCGTCTTCGGCAGCGGCCTGTCGCGGGCGCCGGAGGGAGCCGAAGCGGAGGCCATCCGGACGATGAACGCCGCCCGCGAGCGCGGCGCACGGATCGTCGCGATCGACGTTCCGAGCGGCATCGACTCCGACACCGGCGCGGTCTATCCCGTGCACCTCGCGCGCGCCGACCTGACCGTCACGCTGCATGCGCCCAAGCGCGGGCTGTACCTGTACCCAGGGGCGGAGTGCGCCGGGCGCGTCGAGGTGGCCTCGATCGGCATCCCGCGCGACCTCGAGGCGCGGCTGCCTGGGCCCGCCTGCGAGCTGCTCGACGAGGACTGGGCGCTCTCTCTTTTTCCCCGGCGGCCGCGCAATACGCACAAGAACGACTTCGGTCATGTGCTCGTCGTCGCCGGCTCGGAGGGAAAGAGCGGCGCAGCGGCGATGGTCTGTGAGGCGGCCCTGCGGGCCGGCGCGGGCCTGGTCACTCTCGCGGCGCGGCCAGAGGTGCTGCCGGCGCTGCATGGCCTGCCGGAGGCGATGGGGCTTCCGCTGCCCGGCGACGGTCCGCTCGGCCGGCGCGACCTCGCGCCGCTGGGTGAGGCGCTCAAGGGCAAGAGCGCGCTCGCCATCGGGCCGGGAATTCCTCGCGGGCCGGAGACGGGGGCGGTCATCGGAGAGCTGCTCTCGGGACTCGACGGGAGCTGTGCCTCGGTGCTCGATGCGGACGCCCTCAATGCCCTGGCGGAGGAGCGCGAGCGCATCGCCCAACGGCTGCGTGCTCCTGTGCGGCCGGTGCTGACGCCGCACCCGGGGGAATTCGCGCGGCTGACGGGCGAGGAGAGCGAGCGGATTCTGGCCGACCGGCTCGACGCCGCCGCCCGCGCCGCGCATCGCTTTGGGGCATGCATCGTCCTCAAGGGCGCGCACACGGCGGTGGCCGATCCGGAGGGAACGACCGCAGTGTGCGCGGCGGGAAATCCCGGCATGGCCACAGCCGGTGCAGGCGATGTGCTCACGGGAATTCTCGCCGCTGTCCTCGCGCGCCGGGGTGGCCCGGGCGGCACCGGTGAGCGGGCGCGGCTGGGCGTCTTTCTCCACGCCTTCGCCGGTGATCTGGCCGCCGCCGAGCTGAGCGAGACGGCGCTGGTCGCGACCGACATCGTCCGCGTCGGCCTGCCGCAGCTGTTCCGGCGCTGGGATCGATGATCGAGCTGTTGCTCCGCTCGCCCGAGGCGACTCGCAAGCTGGGCCGCAAGCTGGGGCGCGTTCTACGGGAAAGCGATTTCGTCGCGCTTACCGGGGAGCTCGGGGCGGGCAAGACACTGCTCGTGCGCGGCGCGGTGGAGGGCGCGGGGGCGAAGGACGCACCCAGCTCGCCGAGCTTCGCGCTCGTCAACATCTACCGCGGGGGCCAGGTCACGCTGCAGCACATCGATCTCTACCGGCTCTCGGGACAGGCCGAGCTGTTCGCGCTGGGGTTCGACGACCTGCTCGCCGAGCCGGCCGCCACGCTGTGCGAGTGGGCCGACAGGGCGGGGTCGGCTCTGCCCGCCGACCGGCTGGAGATCGCGCTGGAGCACGCCGGCCCCAGCTCGCGGCGCGCCCGGATGGCGGCGCGGGGGGCTCGCTCGCAGCGGTTGCTCGCCGCCATCCGGCGAAAGTAGTACCCCCCACCCCATCACCGTCCAGCTTCTGCACGAAAAAAATTATTTTTTTTTCGCAGCGGCGGCGAGGGAGGTGATGTGGAGGCGCAGGGCCGGGTCGACCGCCACCAGCGACTCTTCCGGCACCAGCCGCCAGGCCCGCCTGCCTCCCGGAGGCGGGGCGCCGATGTCCTCGCTCGCCACCGCGACGTAATCGCAGCAGCCCTGATCGTCGGGAGCCGGAGAGGAGACATGAAGGGTCCGGCCACGTCGGCAGGCAAGCAGCAGCCTTCCGTCGGTGGCGAGAAAGGTCGTGCTGGCGGGCTTGCCGTAGGTCTCGACCGCCTCGCGCACTAGCGACACCGTCTCGGCCAGTGCCGCAACGGCAGAATCGAGGTCCGCCTCGTCGGGGTCGCAGCGGCGCATCAGGCGGGTCAGGAAGAGCAGAAAGCAGCGCTCGCTGTCGGTCTCGCCGCGCAGCTTCTCGCGCAGCGCAGGGGCGATCAGCGCCTCGAGCCGCGGCCGGTTCTGCTCCCAGTCGGGCAGCGTCCCGTTGTGTGCGAACAGCCAGGACCCGCGCTGGAAAGGATGGGTATTCTCCTCCGCGACCCGCCCGACGCTCGCCTTGCGGACGTGCGCGACCACCGTCCGCGCATTGAGATAATGCGAGAGCTTCTCGAACTCGCCATCGCCGTGCGCCGGAGTGAGGCTGCGCACGACCCGCAGACCGGAGGGCTCGTACCAGCCGAGCCCCCAGCCGTCCGGATGCTCGCGACTCTGCACGCGGAGGGCGTTCGAGCCGTGCAGCAGCTCATGCGCGACCGGACCGGGCAGCCGAGAGCGGGAGCCAAAAAGGCGGCACATGGAAAAAGCAGTGTAATTGTCTTGTGCGGCGGGCGACAGCAAGGAGAGGATGAGAGGGATGCTGGCAGCGCTAGCACTGCTCCTCGCGGGGGGAGCGCAGACACCGCGCGACGCGCGACCGCCGGTTGCGCTCATTCCGCTGCGCGCGCTCGGGGTCTCGGCCGAGGTGGCGAACGCGCTGCAAACCACCCTGCGCAACGAGCTCTCCGCGCTGCCCGAGGCGCACATCCTGCCCGAGAAGGAGATCGCCGAGGCGCTTCGCAAGGAGCCCGAGTGCGACGCGCACCTCGCCTGCGCCGTTGCCGCGGCGGCGAAGGCCGGGGCGCGGCAGCTCGTGGCGGGAACGGCCAGCCGGCTCGGCAATGCCGTGGTCATCGATCTCAAGCTCGTCGACGCGCGCAGCGGGCTGGAGCTGCGGCGCGCGACGCGCGCCGTGACGGGATCCCAGGACGTGCTCATCGACGCGCTGCGAGCGGCCGCGGTGGAACTGCTCGCGCCGCAGCGGTTCGTCGGCTCGCTGCGGGTCGAGGTGCCCGGAGTCTCGGGCGCGATGCTCTTCCTCGACGGCAGGCCGGTAGGGCAGACGCCGCTCCCCCAGCCCATCGAGGGCCTCGCTCCCGGCCAGCACACGGTGCGCGTCGCTGACGGCGGGATGCGCGAGCTGAGCGCGTTCATCGACATCCAGTACGGTCAGACCACCGATGCCCGCTTCGATCTGGGGATGGCGCCGCTCCGCACCGTGCCGTTGCCGGCGCTCCCGGCTGCGGGGTCCTCTTCTCCTCGCAAGTCGTGGATCCGCCCCGCGGCGTACGCCGGTCTCGGAGTCGGTGTGGCCAGCGCGGCCCTGGCGATCTTCCTTCAGGTCAAGGCCTACTCGACCGCCTCGGATCTGAATCGGCGCGAAGCGGTCAACGGGCTGCGCGCCACCGACGCCGGCAGCTACGCGGAGATCGATCGCCAGGTGAAGGCCGCCCGTGGCTTGTATGTCGCGGCGGCGATTCTCGGCGCGGCCGGCGGCGGGCTCCTGCTCTGGGACATGAACGCCTTCGGCATCCAGGGCAAGTTCTGACCCCTCGCCCGGTGCGGCACAAAATCTGGCATCGGTCGGATGGCATGCTACCCTCGGGCAAATTGTCGAGCGGGAGAAAAACCGTGCGCGCCGCGCTCTGCTTCGTCTGCCTCGTCGCCCTCGCGGGATGTCGCAGGCAGAAGGGCCCGGACGCCAACTACGAGAAGGCCGCGCGGATCTACCAGCAGCTCTACGCCTCCCAGCTGGACGACGCCTACGGCGACCCGCAGATGGATCAAGTGGTGGTCCTGCTGAAGACGGTCGATTCGGCCTCGAGCGACGCGGAAGCCGCGCGGGCGATGCTGCACGCCATCGACCACGGCCGGCAGGAGCTGGCCCGCTCTCGCGCCGCGCGCGAAAAGATGGGGGCGGCTGCGGCGGCGAGCGCGCGGACTGCAATTTCCAACATCGATCCCACCAAGGTGCTGGCTGCTTCCGAGCCGGACGCCGGCCCTGCGCAGGATCCCTACGGCCCAGGGGCGCCGGTCGCCGAGATCAACACGGCGAGCGGCGGCTGCCTGGCTGAGTTCGAGCCTTTCCAGGAGCAACGCACCGGCGTGAGCGGCTCGGTGTATCGGATGACCAAGTCGCCGGGTTGCATGGACAAGCTCCCCGGGTACGTCGGGCAGGCAGTGCTGGTGGTGGACGGCCGCGTCTACCGCCGCATCCCCGACTTCGAACCGACACCGATCGCTCCCCCGCCGCAACTCCTCGTGCCCGACGCCGGCGCCCCCGCGCGAGCGCCTGCTCCTGCGCCCGCTCCGGACGCCGGCGAGTAAGCCTTCTGGCGCGCCTCGGGGCGGCCTGCTACATCACTCGGCCCGATGGCCGAGCTCTCCTATACGCTGCTGCGCCTCTTGCCCAAGAACACTCTCAGCCGTGCGCTGGGAGCGGCATGCCGGGTGAGAACTCCGCGGCCGATGGTCAAGGCGGCGATCCGCGCCTTCGTCCGCAAATACGGGGTCGACGAGAGCGAGGCGGAGCGGCCGATCGAGGAGTACCCGACGTTCAGCGAATTCTTCACCCGGCGGCTGAAGCCTGGCGCGCGGCCGATCGCGCCCGGGCCGGGAGCGGTCTCGCCGGTCGACGGGACGCTGGGAGAGCTCGGCGACATCGTCGAGGCGCGCCTCTACCAGGCCAAGGGCAAGCACTACACGCTCGCAGAGCTGATCGGCGGCCCCGATGCGGAGGAGGACGCGCGGCGATTCGCCGGCGGCAGCTTCTGCACCATCTACCTTGCTCCCTACAACTATCACCGCATCCACGCGCCGCTCGGCGGAGAGATCACCGGCTACGTCAACATGCCCGGCAAGCTCTGGCCGGTGAATCCGCTCGGCGTGCGCAACGTCGAGAAGCTCTTCTGCGTCAATGAGCGGCTGACGACCTTCCTCGAGACGCCCCGCGGCGCGGCCGCGGTGGTGGCGGTGGGCGCGACCAATGTGGGCCGCATCCGCGCCGTCTACGACGACGTCGTCACCAACGTGAAACGCACCCGCCAGGCCGCGCGCAAGATCTACCAGAAGCCCATCCCCATCGAGAAAGGCGGCGAGCTGGCCATCTTCGAGATGGGATCGACCGTGGTGGCGCTCTTCGCTCCCGGACTGAAGCTGGCCGAACGTCTGGCCCCGGGGCAGCCGATCAAGCTCGGCGAGGCGCTCGAGCCGGAGGAGCGGGCTTCGCCCGCGACGGGCGGAGGCGAGGCCGGAGCACGTCGATGAGCGAGAAGATCCGCGGCGTGAAGGGCACCCGCGACGTCCTGCCCATCGACACCTACCTGAAGGACAAAGACCCGTGGGTGCGCGTCGGCCACCTTCAACTGATCGAGCGAACCGCGCGCGAGCTCTTTCCCCTCTACGGCTACCGCGAGGCGCGCACGCCGATCCTCGAGCGGACCGACCTGTTCGTCCGCGGCATCGGGCAGGAGACCGACATCGTCGGCAAGGAGATGTACACCTTCGACGACAAGGGCGAGTCGCTCACGCTGCGCCCCGAGAACACGGCGTCGATCGTGCGCGCCTACCTGGAGCACAACGTCAACCAGCAGGAGCCGGAGACGAAGTGGTGGTACCTGGCGCCGATGTTCCGCCGCGAGCGGCAGCAGCGCGGGCGCTATCGGCAATTCACGCAGATCGGCGTCGAGGCCCTGGGGAATCCGGGTCCGCGCATCGACGCCGAGCAGATCGAGCTTCTCGACCGGTGGCTGCGCAAGCTCGGCATCGCCTTCGAGATGCACCTCAATACCCTGGGCGACCAGAATTGCCGGCCGAACTATCGCGAGGCCCTGCAGAAGTATTTGCGCTCGCGGATCGACGAGCTCTGCGCGGACTGCAAGAAGCGGGTCGAGACGAACCCCATCCGCGTGCTCGACTGCAAGAATCCGGGCTGTGCCGAAGTCGCGGCGCAGGCCCCGAAGATGGAGCAGTTCCTCTGCGATGCTTGCCGGGCGCACTTCGCCGGCGTGCAGGAGACGCTGCAGCGGCTCGGAGTGGCGACGGTGATCGATCCGAGGCTGGTGCGCGGTCTCGATTACTACACGCGCACCGCGTACGAGGCGATCGTTCCTTCCGGGCTCGGCTCGCAGAGCACGGTCGCCGGCGGCGGGCGCTACGATGGCCTGGTGAAAGAGCTGGGCGGCCCCGACGTTCCCGGCATCGGCTTCGCCGCCGGCGTGGAGCGGATGGCGCTTCTTCTCGCGCAGCAAGGCAAGGAGGAGACGGTGCGGCCGGTGGTCTTCTTCGCGTCCCTCGGGCCCGCTGAAGAGGCCCGCGCGGACCGGCTGGCGCAACAGCTGCGCGCCGCCGGCATCGCGGCCGAGGTCAGCTTCCGCAAGTCGAATCCGGGGAACCTGCTCAAGCGGGCCGACGCGCTCGGCGCCCGCTTCGCGCTGGTGCTCGGCGAGCAGGAGCTACAGACCGGCCGCGCGAAATTGAAAGAGCTGAAGACGGGCGCGCAGCACGAAGTGGCGCTCGACGACCTGGTGCGGGCGGTGAAGGAGTTGCCGTGACCCGCGTCCTTCTCGCAGCGCTCCTCGGTTTGCTCTCCGTCGCCGCGCTGGCCAGAGAGCCGCGCTTTCTCGGTCCGCCGGTGAAGAAGCCCGACGCCGGTACGCTCGACGCCGGGCCGGAAGACGCCGGCGACGCGAACTAGCTATTTCTTGCTGGTCTCGCGCAAGCGGCGGGTGAGCACCTTCATCACGCCCATGGCGATCTCGGGCCGCTCGCTGAGGATGTCGCGAAAGTCATCGCGGCCGATCTTGAGCACGACCGCGTCCTCCACCGCCGTCACGCTGGCGGAGCGCGGCTCGAAGTCGAGCACCGCCATCTCGCCGAAGACGTCGCGCACTCCCAGGCGGACCAGCTCCTTGTCGCCCTTGTGCACCTTCACCTTGCCCTCGACGATCAGGTAGAGCGCGTCGCCCGGCTCGCCCTCGGCGAAGACGCGATCGCCCGAGGCGAGCGGCTGCTCTTGGGCGATCTCGGCGATCTGCGCCAGCTCCTCGGAGGGCAGGGCGCGGAAGAGATCGATCGACTTGAGAAAGAGAACTTTCTCGACGGTGGAGATCACGCGATCGCCCGCCGCTCCCGCAAGAGCGCGCGCACGGTGTGGGCCACCGAGGCGGCGGGATCGTCGGCGAGCGGCGCCAAGAGGCGGGGCGCCTCGCCGGGAGCGGCGCGCGCCAAGGCCAGCGCAGCCGCCTGGCGCAACGGCGCGGCGGAGGAGCGCAGTGCCGTCTGCAGGGGACTGGCCAGCGCCGGAAGCGGAAGCCCGGGCGCATCGAGCGTCCACCGCGCCGTGCAGGCCGCGACCCATTGCCCCGACTCGCTGGAGATGAGCGCCGCGACCAGGTCGTGGAGCGGCCGCGCGTCGGGCAGCACCGCGTCGCCGCGCCGCTTCACTTCATCGAGCGCAGCGAGCACCAGCCGCTTCCAGGGCTCGGGGACCGCATTGTCGAGCACCTCGATGGCGTTGCCGCGCGCGACCGCCAGCTCCGACCGGAGGTTCTCCGCCACGACGTCGAGACGAACTTCGGGCAGGAGAACCTCGAGCAGGAGCAGCGACTGGAGCACGCGCGCGTCGCGCTCTTCCAGGAGCGAGACTGCCAGGAGCTCGCCGGTGGTGCGCGGCGCCGCGCCCGGCGGGGGAAGCGGCAGGGTGAGCTTCTTGAAGCTGCCCAGCGCGACGCGCGCGGCGCGCAGCTCGGAATGGACGCCTGCCTCGACGCGCGCAGTGTCGATCCAGATGCCGCGCCGCCGGCGAGTGACGCGCGAGAGAGCGCGCGCCACCGCCTTGCGCACCTCCGGCTGCTGCGAGACCAGCGCCGTCACCAGCAGGGAGGCGGCCTCGCGCGTGCCCAGCCGCTGCAGCACCAGCGCCACGCCGCGGCGGCAATCGACGTGCGCGGCTTCGTCGAGAAGGATGGGCCGCAGCTGTTCCTCGACGCCGGGCCCGAACAGAGCGAGAGCGCTGGCCGCCTCCAACATCGTCTCTCGCCGCTGGAACTGCTCGACCAGGGCGGGGATCAGCTCGGAGGTGCGCAGCTTTCCGGCGGCGGCGATGGCGCGGCGCCGCACCATCGGATCTGGGTCGCGCAGGAACACGAGCAGCGGGCGGAAGAATCCGCGCACGCCGATGCTCCCCAGCGCTTCGGCGGCGGCGGCGCGGTCGCGCGGGTCCTCCGCGGAGAGCAGCTGCTTGAGGGGCTCGGCTGCGGCGAGCACGCCGTCGAGGCCGGCGTGGCGGATGAGCGCCACGGCGGCGGCAGCGCGCACCACCGCTCCGTTGCTGGAGTCGAGGAACGGAAGCACGTAGGGCACCGCTGCGTCCTGCTCGATGGCGCAGACCGCGCCCAGCGCAGCGGCGCGCACCTCCGGAACCGGGTCGTGCAACAGCACGCGCATCTCGGGGAGCGCCTCGGCTTCCTTCCGCTCGCCCAGCTGCTGAAGGGCGGCGGAGCGGACGCGCGCATCGCCGTGATCGAGCAGCTGGCGCAACTCCGGCAAGAAATTGATGCTCTGCGCGTGTTGTTCGACCAGCGTCAGCGCATGCAGCACCGTGGCCGGGTCGCCGCGCAGCGCCGTGCGCAGCGCGCGAAGGGTCGCCTCGTTGACCCCGGAGAAGGCGGTCCCGGAGAGGTCGAGGTGGCGCCTTTCGAGCGACTCGACCAGGCTGTGCACGTACTCGCCGCGCGCCCGCAAGAGGAGCAGCACCCAGAGAACCACGAGCAGGAGCACCGCCGCCGTCAACGGGCGGCCGCTCCCTCCGTACTGCTTGTAGAAGAGCAGCACCGCGCCGGTGAGGGCCACTGCCGTCGGCTTGAGCACGCCGTCGATGAACGCCTTGGCGCGCCCGCGGACGTGCGGCTGCACCGGCACGTAGAGGAGCTGCATCGAGGCGTCGTTGATGGTGTAGCGGAAGATGGTGTCGGAGCCCTTGGCGAGCGAGCTGACGAAGAGGCCGGGCGAAGGAACCGCGGCCGCGAAAGAAGAGCCGGCAGCGAGCCCGACCGGGAGCGGCAAGAGCGAGGCGAGGATGCCGTAGCGCTCCAGCACCCGGCCGGTGATCCAGATCTGCACCGCCAACGCCACGCCGCCGCAGACGCCGTAGAAGCGGCCGAAGTATCCCGCGAGCTCGTTCTGCTGCAGCACCGAGGCGGCGGAGAGCTTGAACTGGAAGTCGACGATGGTGACCGCTGCCGCGCTGATCGCGCCGATCAGCGCGACGAGCGTGAGGTGGCGATTGCTCATGAAGGCGAGCCCGGCGCGGGAGAGCACCGGGGCCCTGCGAGGCGGCATTCCTCTTCGGGCGCCGACGGAGGCCGCGGCTGCGAGCCTCGACCCGGCCCGGGCGAAGAGGGCGCAGAGGAGGAGCTGGGCCACCATGATCCAGAGCAGATTGGTGGCGCCGAAGGTCTTCGCCTCGCCGGCGATGAGCAAGCCGAAGACGACGTTGGCGAGCGTGCCGCCGCCGCCGATGAGGCCGAAGAGCCGCTTGGCTTCGCGCGCGTGGAAGACGTCGTTGGCCATGGTCCAGAACTGGATCACGACCAAAGAGCCCATCGCCTCCACGAAGATGTAGAGCGCGTAATAGATGAAGGTGCCGCCGCCGCCAAGGTTGAAGGCGGCCCAGA
The DNA here is from genome assembly GCA_005879315.1 of Deltaproteobacteria bacterium. Classification (GTDB taxonomy): domain Bacteria; phylum Myxococcota; class Myxococcia; order Myxococcales; family 40CM-4-68-19; genus 40CM-4-68-19. The sequence goes on from VBLC01000046.1 coordinate 59,628, forward strand.
AGGCGGCGCAGAGCACGGCGGAGATTGCGGCGCAGGCGGAGTTGAGAGTTCCGCGCCGGACCTTGTCGGCGATGCGGGCGTAGCCGTAGGAGACCAGGACGATGGCGAGCGAGCTCCAGACGTACATTCCGGCGAGCCGCTCGCGGGGCACGTTGGCGAGGAAGAGCGCGTCGCGGAGCGATCGGCCCACTACCACGGCCCCCACCGCGCTGGCGGCATAGGCCGCCATCAGCGCAACGCGCCGCTGCTCGCCGGGCCGGATGCGGAGTCCGGCCTCGAGCGCTCGTTCCAGCCTGCTGGCCATGCGCGGACGAGACTACCCGATCGGACCGCCCTCAAAAAACTCCGCCGAGAGCGGCATAGCAGTCGAGGATGGCGACGTCGCTTTTCTCCAGGCCGCGGGCGCAGCCGAAGCGGAGGTCGGCGGGGAGGATGTAGCCGAGCACCACCTCTGCGCGCAGCTCCGCGCCGGCGCCGGCGTGCAACTTGAAGTTGCGCTTGCCCGCCGTCCATGCGTCGCCCACGTCGGTGTAGAGCGCGCCGTGGAACCTCCTCAGGAAGAAGGGAAGCGTCCAGGCCCCGGTCTCGACCGTCCAGATGGGGAAGCGATACTCGGCGGTGCCGAGCGCGACTTCTTCGCCGTAGAAAGCGCCGTTGGTGTATCCGCGCAAGAGGCGCAGGGGCGCGCTGGTGGGGTTGATCACGGCGCGGATCGCGTCCGTCTGCTGGAAGCCGCCCAAGGAATAGAGATGGCGGAACGACAGGTCGCCGCGGGAGATGCCGAACGACGCGCGCAGCGCGAGCGCGTGGTGCGACGCCCAAGGGAGAAGGAAGTAGCGCGACATCGCGGTCGAGAGCTGCCAGAAGGAAAAGCTGCTGCCCAGCGCCGGGTCGGAGGCGCGCAGCGAGATGGAGAAGCGCTGTCCCTGCTCGGAAGAGACGCTGCGCACGAAGCGGAAGGCGTCGGAGTAGCTCCAGGTCAAGGTCGCCGCCGCCAGAGTGCCCGTGCCGACACGATAGGCGTACGGGTTCGTGTGCGTGGCGAGCGAGAACAGCTCGTAGTTGAGCGAGAGCGCGTGCGATCGCTCGACGCGCGAGAAAGGAAAGGTCGCCGTCGCCGATCCGCCCAGCTCGCGCTCGGTGTACGAAGAAGGCCAGTTGTTCGCGTAGGTCAGGTCGCGCAACAGCTCGAAGCTCAGGTCTGGATAGAGGGAATGGTTCACGTAGTAGACGTCCCAGCCGGGCAGTTTGCTCGTCAGGCCGTACCAGAGGGTCGCGGCGTACTCGTGCCGGTCGACGGCGTCGAGTCCTGCCGTCAGCATGCCCACGGTGGTTCCCAGCGCGTCGGTGTTCAGGTAGGGCAGCCAGAAATGCGGCCGCAGCGTCGGCCAGGGCTGATAGGGGTGCGAAGGATAGACCTCCTCGGCGGGCGGCGGCGTGGGCGGCGGCCGCTGCTCCGCGAGCGGTGGCGCGGTCACCGAACGGAACCTCTCGGGATCGAGCCGCATGCGGGCCACGTCGTACCCGCGCGAGCTGTAGGCGACGAGCGCGAGCGTCGCCCCGTCCGGCGAGGGCTGCGGCTCGAAAGCGCCGAGGACGACGTTGGTGACCTGGTAGAGGCCATGGTCGGCGACCGACCAGGCGAAGATGTTGTAGACGCCGGTCCGGTCGCTGCTGAAGAGCAGCCATCTGCCGTCTTTCGTCCAGGCGGGGTCGCGCTCCAGCGAGCGATCGCGAGTGACGTCGATGAGCGCGCCTCCGTCGCGGGAGACGATGCGCACGTCCCAGGAGCCGCCGCGGTGGTGCAGAAAGGCGACCAGCGCGCCGTCAGGCGAGTAGCGGGGGCTGTCGACCGGCTCCCCTTCCGGATCTTCGAAGAGGATGCGCGGCTCGCCGGAAGTCAGCTCGGCGATGGCGGTGCGGCCACCCGGCCTCCGCCAGACGAAAACGATCGCTCCATCGGGCGCGACGTCGGGCCGGCTCGCGCGGAGCCCTCGCGTCAGCCGCTGCTCGGCGCCGCTCGGGCCTGGGTCTACTGAATATAAATCCTGCAGGCTCTCGAACTCCTGATAGACCTGCCGCCGCGCATAGACGAGCCGGCCGCGCTCATCGACCGCGATGGTGTCGTCTCCCGCGCCGTCGGAATAAAGCCACTGTACGTGCCGCTCCTCGCAGCAGCGGGCCGGCTCGAGCGAGCGGATCTCTGGCAGCCGGTCCGGACCCGACCAGGTGTAATAGAGCGTGTTGCCGTCGGGGCTGAAGCGCGGCGTCCGCACCCATTCGCCCAGATGCGTGAGCTGCTCGATGGGGGTTTCGCCCTGCGCTCTCACCTCCTCCCGCATCGCTTGCGCGCGCTGCGTCTCCGCTGCGGCGAACTCCTTGTAGAGCTCCAGGTAGGACGAACCGAGCACGCGCTCGGCGCTCAGGTTCATCGCCAGCGGGATGGCGCGGCTGCCGTAGTCGTGCGAGAGGTCCCGCAGCGCGCCGAGGCCGTACTGCTCGCGGATCCACTCGACGAAGCGCGACCCGACCGTGTACTGGCCGAAGCCCCGCGGCCACTCCAGCACTGCGTTCGAGAGCCGATCGATGCGTGGCAGCGTCCCGGAGAGCACTTCCGCGCGCAGCATCATCTCCTCCTGCGACGATCGCAGCCGCCCCGCCCCGCTCACCTCGCTCTCGGCGAAGACCGCCATCCCTTCGATGAACCAGAGCGGCTGCGCCCCGTTCGGGATCCAGAGCTTCCCGAAGACGTTGTTGGTGGCCTCGGGAAGCCCGAGGACGGTGTCGAGATGGAGGATGTGCGTGTATTCGTGGCTGATCAGCTCGAAGATGTTGTCGTCGTAGTCGCCGATGGTCGAGCGCGAGTCGGGCGGGGGCGCGTAGGCGTGGATCAAATTGTACAAAACGGGCGTGGCGTTGCCGTTGGCGAAGTCGGTGTCGTCCTCCACCACGATGTGCGTGCGGGCCGGCTCGTGATCGAGCAGCGGCGCCAGCCGCCGGTAGGACTCCTCGCCGGCGCGCGCCGTCCGCTGCGCGTAGCGATACATGCCCTGGTGGTAGTGGACGAGGAAATGCGGCGTCTCCAGCGTTTCCCAGGCGAAGCGCGGGTCGAGCGCCGCGGCCGGCAGCGCGAAGAGCAGGAGTGCCGTGCAGGTCCTCACCCCTCAGGCGCTGCGCAGCTTCTCTGCCCGGGCCTCGGGCAGCGGCGCCAGGAACTTCTCCAGCCGCAGCGTGATCAGCTCGGGCTGCTCGATGGGCGCGACGTGCGTGCCGCCCGGGACGGTGAGCATCTCCGCGCCGGGGATGCGGTCGTGCATCTCCTCGGAGAGCCAGTAGGGAGTGAAGGTATCGTCGGTGCCGGCGACGATCAGGGTGGGCACGCGGATGTTCGGCAGGTGATCGTACGCGGTGTGCTCGGAGGCGTGCTTGAGCATGCCGAGGAAGAGGCGCGGGTCCATCGCCGACAGATGCGTGAAGTAGGGCGCGAAGTCATCGCGCCGGATGAGGCGCCCGTTCACTTCCAGATGCGTGGCGACCTGATAGGCCAGCTCCCCGCCGGCCAGCACGCGCCAGATGAGCGACATCGCTTGCGGATAGTGCTCCGCCGCATCGATCAGGGCCGGCAGGATGATCTTCAGCGCCTTGGAATCGTGGAAGGTGTCGAGCGGCAGCCCGTGCGATCCGCAGATGAGCGCGAGGGCGACCACGTTCTCGGGATGCCGGCGGTGATATTCGAGCGCCACCTGCACGCCCATCGAGTGGCCGAGCAGCACCGCCTCCTTCGTGCCGGTCGCCTGGATCACCGCCTGCAGGTCGGCGGAGATGTCGTCGAACCCCACGCGCGCCCGGTCCTTCGGGATGCCGCTGCGGCCATGGCCGCGATAGTGCCAGCGCACGATCCGGTGGCTCTGGGCAAAGTCGCGCACCAGGTATTTCCAGGCGAAGCCGTCGCAACCGATGCCGTCGCAGCAGACCAGCGCCGGCGCGCCCTGGCCCACGGTCGACCAGTGGATGGGCGTCCCGTCCTCGGCTTCGGCGAAGCCCTCGGCGGCGCCGTGCAGGTGGGTGCTCACCGGCCGGAATGTAGCTCATGTGCTTGCTGGAAGCTCGCCGCGCGGCGAATTATGATCTTGCAGATGCGCGAGACCGGGACCGAGCGGGCGGCGGCGCTGGAGCGGGGCGGCGAGCAGCGCCGGCTCGTGTTCGCGCTCTTGATCGCGATCGTCGCGATGGTGGTCGAGGCGGTGGGCGGCTACTTCGCCAACAGCCTGGCCTTGATGTCCGACGCTGCACACATGATGGCGGACGCGGGGGCCATCGGGCTCTCGCTCTTCGCCCTGCGGGTGGGCTCACGGCCGGCGGACGCCAAGCGCACCTACGGCTACTACCGGCTGGAGATCCTCGCGGCGCTCTTGAACGGCGCACTGCTCCTCGCCATCGCGCTGGGCATCGCCGTCGAGGGCTATCACCGGCTGCTGGATCCGCAGCCTGTCGCGGCGCGCACGGTGGTGGGCCTGGCGATCTTCGGGATCGCCCTCAACGCCCTCGGCATGTGGATCACCCATGCCGGCAAGCACGGGAGCATGAACCTGCGCTCCACCTTCCTCCATCTGGGAGGAGACCTGCTCAACTCCCTGGGCGTGCTCGCTTCGGCGGCGATCATCGCGCTCACCGGGCAGCTGGCGGTGGACCCGATCGTCAGCTTCGTCATCGCCGCCACCATCGTCTGGAGCGCGGTGCGGCTCTGCAAGGAGGCGGTCGACGTGCTGCTCGAAGGAGCGCCGCGCCACATCGTGGTCAGCGAGGTGGCGGAAGTGCTCGAGCAGGTGCCGGGAGTCGCCGCCGTCCACGATTTGCACGTCTGGACGATCACCAGCGGACTGGTGGCGCTGAGCTGCCACATTGTCGTCATCTGCGAGGGACCGGGCTGCCGCAGCCACGACCAGATCCTCACCGACGCGAAGGCCGCGCTGCGCGACCGCTTCAGCATCGATCACGTCACCATCCAGTTCGAGAGCGACCAGTACCAGCACGAGGAGGTCGTCCATTGATGGAGGGCGCCTGGGCGCGGCGGCCCGCGACCGCGGTCTCGCGCCTCAAAGGCAGGGCGCTTCTGGTGCTGAGCGCCCGCGATCTGCTCGAGGCGGCGGCGCAGAGCGACGAGGTGCTGGTCGCCCTGGTTGCGCCGGCAGCCGCCGCAATGGCCGGCTTCGCTCGAGCCGCACGCGATGCCGACGCGCCGCTGCTTCTGGTGCGGCCGAGCGGCGCGTCGGAGGAGACCGGCCCGGAAGAGGCGCGCGACGACACCGCCTTCGTCGAGGCGGCCTTCAAGGCGGCGGACGAGGTGCGCTTCGCCGGGCCGATGGCGCTGCTCAAGGAACCGCCCCGCGCCGGGAGCTCCGTGAGCGACAGCGTGCGGGTGCAGCGCGAGATCGACACGGGCTTCACCGGCGTGGCGCTCGCCGCCGCCGATTCGCAGCAGGAGGTGCGCGATGCGGCGCTCGCTGCCACCGCAGTCTGCCAGCGCGAGCTCGGTCTCGAGGTGGTGCCGCTGGGAGGCGCGATGGCCGCAGCCGAGCTGGCCAGGCAACTGAGCTCGCGCGGCGCTCCTCCGAGCGCGGTGCGGATGACGGGGATGGAGGATCAGGCGCCCGATCTGGGCATCGCGGTCTCGACGGAGACGGAGTCGCTCGCGCCGCGGCTGCTCGAGATGGGCGTGCGACTGCTGGTCGCGTCGGGACCCTTCCTGCGGGCGCTGCGGCGGGCGGCGCCGGGCCCGCTCTGGGAAAAGCTCCAGTCCTGGGCGGACGAGAAGGGCGCGACCATCGATCAGGCCGCCGCCCGGCACCAGCGCGTGCTGCGCGATCTGCCGCGCGAGGTGCAGGAGCGGCTCGAGGCGCTGGCTTGCTTCGAGGCGCTCGATCTCTTCGGCAAGGCGCGCGTGGCGCAGAGCGGCGCCAAGCTGGTGGCCGCCGTCGCCGCGCTCCATCCCGGCGAATGAGGATCGTCGGCGGAGAGGCGCGCGGCCGCGCTCTGCGGGCCGTGCCGGGAAAGAGTACGCGGCCGACGGCCGATCGGGTGCGGCAAAGCCTCTTCGACGTGCTCGGCCAGCGAATGGACGGACTGGCGGTGCTCGATCTCTACGCCGGCACCGGCGCGCTCGCGCTGGAGGCGCTCTCGCGCGGCGCCGGGCGCGCCTTTCTCGTCGAGAAGGACGAGCGCGCCTTCGAGGTGATGTTCCAGAACGTGGAGGAGCTGGGCTTTTCGGGGCGCTGCACGCTGCTCCGCGAGGAGGTGTCGAAGGAGCTGCCGCGGCTGCGCGGGCAGCAGTTCGACCTCATTTTCTCCGACCCTCCTTACCGGCTGCACGCCGCCCAATCGACCATCGCCGACTTGTCGGCGAACAACCTGGTGGCAAGAAGGGGGCGGGTCGTGCTGGAGATGGGGAAGCGGGAAGAGATGCCGGCGTGCCCCGCCGGGTTGGCGATCATCGACGAGCGCCGTTACGGCGACACGCGCATCGTGGTCCTGCGGGCCGAATGATTCCGCATTGACCGCGGCTGTTCTCTCCCGCAGGATGCCGCGGGACATGCCGCGCATCGCCCTCTATCCCGGCTCGTTCGATCCCCCCACCAACGGCCATCTCAGCATCATCCAGCGCGGCCTGAAGATGTTCGACGGGCTGCTCGTCGCAGTCCTGAAAAACCCCGCCAAGGACTCGCTCTTCTCCGTCGAGGAGCGGGTGGTCTTGCTCAAGGGCGCGGTCGGCGGCGACCCGCGCGTCACGCTCAAGACCTTCGAAGGGCTCCTGGTGAAGTTCGCCCAGCAGGAGAAGGTCAACACCGTCCTGCGCGGCCTGCGCGCGGTGAGCGACTTCGAGTACGAATTCCAGATGGCCAACATGAACCGCAAGCTCGACAAGGAGATCGAGACCCTTTTCCTCATGACCGGCGAAGACTACTTCTACATCTCGAGCCGCTTCGTTCGCGACGTGGCGCGACTGGGAGGCGACGTGACCGGCCTGGTCCCCGGCAACGTGCTGGCAGCGCTGCAGAAGAAGTTCAAGCGATGAACGCCATTGGCAGGCGGCTCTCGGAGGTGCGCGCCTCGGCCACGATGGCGATGACCGCGCGGGCCATCCAGCTGCGGCGCGAGGGTCGCGACATCGTCTCGCTCTCGGTGGGCGAGCCCGACTTCCCCGTCTTCCCCCACGTCGAGCAGGCGGTGGTCGAGGCGCTCCGTTCGGGCAAGACGAAGTACACGGCGCCGAACGGCATCGCGGAGCTGCGCGAGGCCATCGCCGACTGGATGGCGCGCGAAGTGGGCATCCGCTGGCCCATCTCGCAGATCGTCGCGACCAGCGGAGCGAAGCAGGCCCTCTACAACGCCTGCATGGCACTGCTCGACGAAGGCGACGAGGCCATCATTCCCAACCCCTACTGGGTGAGCTACCCGGAGATGGTGCGGCTCGCCGGAGCCAAGCCGGTGGATCTGCAGTTGCGGCAGAGCGACGGCTGGGCGCCGCACGCGGCCGACCTCGAGCGCGTGCTCACGCCGCGCACGCGGCTCTTCATCTTCTCCAGCCCCTCCAATCCGACCGGCGCGGTGTGGAGCGAAGACACCCTGCGCCGGCTCGCCCGCGTGCTCGAGCGCCACCCGCGCGTGGTCATTCTCTCCGACGACATCTACGACAAGCTCGTCTATGGCGGCGTGAAGGCGACCAACATCCTGCAGGTCGCCCCCGAGCTGCAGGCGCGCACCGTTCTGGTCAACGGTTGCTCGAAGGCCTACGCGATGACCGGCCTGCGCCTCGGCTGGGCCTGCGGGCCGGCCGAGATCATCTCGGGCATGAACAAGGTGCAGGACGCCAGCACTTCGAACCCGAGCTCGCTCTCGCAGCACGCGGCGATCGCCGCTCTGCGCGGGCCGCAGGAGCCGCTCGAGGCGATGCGCGTGCAGTTCGAGAAGCGCCGCCATCTGATGGTCGACCTGCTCCGCAAGGTGCCGGGCGTCGAGGCGCACGAGCCCGACGGCGCGTACTACATCTTCGCCGACTTCTCCACGCTGCTCGGCAAGAAATACCGCGGCGAGAAGATCGGCACGAGCTCGCGGCTGGCCGAGATCCTCCTCGAAGACTTCGGCGTGGCGACGGTGCAGGGGAGCGCTTTCGGCCGCGAGGGATTCCTGCGGCTCTCCTTCGCTACCTCCGAGCCCGACATCCGCAAGGCGATGGAGCGCGTAGCGCGCTGCGCGACCGCGGTGGAATGAGCTTCGCGCTCTGATCAGAGCCGATGGATCTGCATCATCGACGCGCCGAAGGTCGGCCGGTTGGGCGGCACCGCCGAAGCGATGACGATCGCCTCGCCGCGCATCGCCTCTCCCGCTCCGACCAGCGTCTGGGCGATGGTGGAGATGAGGTCGTCGGTGGTCTCGAACGGCTTCGCCACTTTGCGCGCCGTCACTCCCCAGTAGAGCGCCATCCGCCGGTACGCGACCTCGGAGGCAGTGAAGGCGACGATGCGCGCCTGCGGCCGGTACTCGGCGATCTGCCGCGCCGTCTCGCCCGTGCGGGTATAGACGCAGATGGTGCCGATGCCCAGCTGCTGCGCCGCCGCCGCGCAGGCGCGCGCCACTGCCGTGGCGAAGGTGCTCTCGCCGCGGTCGAGCGTGGCCTCGGGCAGCGCCTGATAGCGCGCGCTTCGCTCCACCTCCTCGATGATGGCGGCCATGGTCCGCACCGCCTCGACCGGATGCGCTCCGGTCGCCGTCTCCGCGGAGAGCATCACCGAGTCCGCTCCGTCGAGGACGGCGTTGGCCACATCGCTCACCTCGGCGCGGGTCGGCTGGGGCGAGACGATCATGCTCTCCAGCATCTGCGTGGCGACGATAGCGATCTTTCCGTAGTAGTTGGTCCGCTCGATGGCGGTCTTCTGGATGAGCGGCACGCGCTCGAGCGGCATCTCCACGCCGAGATCGCCTCGCGCGATCATCACCCCTTCGGCCAGCTGGGCGATCTCGTCGATCCGGTCCACCGCCTGCGGCTTCTCCAGCTTGGCGATCACCGGCGTGGTCGGCGCATAGCGCTTGATCAGCCGCAGGTCGTCGGCGGAGCGGACGAAGCTCATCGCCAGATAATCGACCACGTGCTCGAGGCCGAACTTGAGGTCGTCGATGTCCTTGGGGGTGAGGGCGGGGATGGAGACGGGCGTGCCGGGCAGGTTGATGCCCTTGTGATCGGAGACGATGCCGCCGACCAGCACGCGGCATTTCACCTCGCGCTCGGCGATGCCGATCACCTCGAGGCGGATGGCGCCGTCGTTGACGAGCACCGGATCGCCCAGCGAGACGTCGTCGGGCAGGCCCTGGTAGGAGCAGGAGAAGCGCTGTGCGTTTCCCAGCAGATTCGGGTCGCTGGAGATGACCACCTCGCTGCCCGCTTCCAGGTGCGCCTTGCCGCCTTCGATCTTGCCGACGCGGATCTTCGGTCCTTGCAGGTCGAGCAAGAGCGCCACCGGCCGCCCCGCCAGGTCGGCCGCGCGGCGCACGGCGGTCATCGCGCGCAGGTGGTCCTCGTGCGTGCCGTGCGAAAAATTGAGGCGCGCCACGTCCATGCCGGCCTCGACCAGCTTGCTCAGCGTGGGCTCCTCGCGCGAGGCGGGCCCCATGGTGCAGATGATCTTCGCCTTGCGCATGAATCGCCGAGCCTAGGGGCAAGAACCCCAAGCCGCAAGCTACTGTCAGATGCCCTGCACGGGCGTGGGCGCGGCGGCGCTGCGCAGGCTGCGGGCCCCTCTCGGCTCTTCCAGTTCGGCGGGCGAGATCGCGACCGCCTCGAACATCGCCGCATCGGCGACGATGGGCGCGCCCGCCTCGAGCGCGAGCGAGAGCGCGTCGGCCAGCGGCGCCTCGATGCTCAGCTGTTGCGAGCCGCTCGACAAGATCAGGTGCGCGCGCAGCGCCGGGCCGGAGAGATCGTCGATCGAGGCGCGCAAAATCCGGCCACCCAGCGCTTCGATCGATTGCGAGAGCAGCGAGGGCGCGATCCTCGTCTTCAAACTGCGCTCGATCTGCGCCGCCTCGGCGCGGCCGAGCGGCAGGGGCAGTCGCCGCGCGCCGTCGTTTTCTCGGAGGATCAAGACCGGCATGCCGCCCTGGAGCCGCACCACCTGCTCCGCCTTCAGCTCGACGGCCGCCGTGACAGCCGCGGGTTGCAAGAGCTTGCAGAGCCCGCCGAGAGCGCAGCCGAGAAGAACGAGCAGGACGAAGCTGCCTCGCGGGACCATCCTTGAAGGAAGGTAGCGTGCGCGCCGGCGGAAGGAAGCCCCGGCCTACTCCATCTCGGCAACCTCTTCGTCCTCTTCGTCCTCGTCCTCGCTGTCCTCTTCGTCGAGCAGCGCGGCCTTGCGCGAGACGGCAGGCGTCTCGTCGTAGGGCGGAGGCATGTCCTCGCTGTTCACCTCGACCGAGGCGGTGAACTTGCGGCGGAGGGGTGCCAGGGCTGCGAAGACCTCCTCGAGCGCACCGACGACCGCCTCCACCTGCTCCTCGGGCGCGCGAGTACCGCAGCCGGGACAGCGCAGGGTGGGGTCGGTCTGGACGTCGGAGACGTCGAGCGAGAAGGACTCCTCGCACTTCTGGCACTGGAATTCGAGCTGCATGGCACTCCCTCCGCGCGATGTAGGTGCTCGAACGGATGCCAGAGCATAGTCATGGCGGCGCTGGCGGGAAGGGGGGCCCGCAACAATTCTTCAGCAGTCGGGCCGTGGACATTGACGCGACGCGCTCGCGGCGTTGGCGGGGACAGTCCGACGCGCTATCTTGCGCGCCCCTCCACGAGAGGACCCCGCCATGCCCAGCGCCGCGCCGCAGATTCCCAAGGACGGACAGCGAATCGAGCAGAAGAACGGCAGGCTCTCGGTGCCCGAGCGGCCCATCATCCCTTTCATCGAGGGCGACGGCACCGGCTCCGACATCTGGCGCGCCTCGCGGCGCGTGCTCGACGCGGCGGTGCAGAAGGCGTACGGGGGCAAGCGCAAGATCGCCTGGGTCGAGGTCTACGCGGGCGAGAAGGCGAAGAATCTCTTCGACAACTGGCTGCCCGACGAGACCGTCGAGACCTTCCGCCAGTATCTGGTCGGCATCAAGGGGCCCTTGACGACTCCGGTGGGCGGCGGCATCCGCTCGCTCAACGTGGCGCTGCGGCAGATGCTCGATCTCTTCGTCTGCCTGCGCCCGGTGCGCTGGTTCAAGGGCGTGCCCAGCCCGGTGAAGCGCCCCGAGAAGGTCGACATGGTCATCTTCCGGGAGAACACCGAGGACATCTACGCCGGCATCGAGTACGCCGCCGGCACTCCCGAGGCGGAAAAGGTTTTGCAATTCTTTGCAAAAGAGTTTCCAAGAGAATTCAAAAAAATCCGATTCGGAACGCGCGAGGCCGGCGAAGGCTGGCAGAAACAGCTCGAGGCGATCGGCGCGCGCAAGCGCGAGGCGACGGTGCAGGTGGGTCTCGGACTCAAGCCGATCAGCTATCTCGGCACCGAGCGGCTGGTGCACAGCGCCATCAGTTACGCCGTCCAGTTCAAGCGCAAGAGCGTCACGCTGGTGCACAAAGGCAACATCATGAAGTTCACCGAGGGCGCCTTCCGCGACTGGGGATACAAGGTCGCCAAGGAGATGTTCGGCGCGCAGGAGATCGACGGCGGCCCCTGGTGCAAGCTGCCGCAGGGGATCGTCGTCAAGGACGCCATCGCCGACATCACGCTCCAGCAAGTCCTGACGCGGCCGGAGGAGTTCGACGTCATCGCCACGCCCAACTTGAACGGCGATTATCTCTCCGACGCCCTCGCCGCGCAGGTCGGTGGCATCGGCATCGCGCCGGGCGGGAACATCAACTACGTCACCGGCCACGCCATCTTCGAGGCGACGCACGGCACCGCGCCCAAGTACGCCAACCAGGACAAGGTCAATCCCGGCAGCGTCATCCTCTCCGGCGAGATGATGCTGCGCCACCTGGGCTGGAACGAGGCCGCCGACCTGATCGTCAAGGGCATGGACGGCGCCATCGCCGCCAAGACGGTCACCTACGACTTCGCCCGGATGATGACGGCCGAGGGAGAGAAGGGCGTCCGCGAAGTGAAGTGCTCCCAGTTCGGCGAGGCGATCGTCGAGCACTTCTGAGGCGATCGGCTGCGTGTTGCCGTCGGTACCGCAACACGCTAAAGAGCGCGCCCAAGGAGACTCGCCATGGCCCGCAGGAAGATCGCCCTCATCGGGGCAGGACAGATCGGCGGCAACCTCGCACTGCTCGCGGCGCAAAAGGAGCTAGGCGACGTCGTCCTCTACGACGTGGTCGAGGGCATTCCCCAGGGCAAGGCGCTCGACATCATGCAGTCGCGCGCAGCCGACGGCTACGACGCGCGGATCATCGGCACCAACAAGTACGACGAGGTCGCCGGCGCCGAAGTGGTGATCGTCACCGCCGGCGTACCGCGCAAGCCGGGGATGAGCCGCGAGGACCTCCTCGGCGTCAACATCAAGATCATGCGCGACGTGGCCACCAACCTGCGCGAGAAGTGCGCCGGCGCCTTCGTCATCGTCATCAGCAATCCGCTCGATGCCATGGTCTACGCCATGAAGAAGATCACCGGCTTCGACAAGTCCCGCGTGGTCGGGATGGCAGGCGTGCTCGACACCTCTCGTTTCCGCCTCTTTCTCGCCGAGGAGCTCGGGGTCTCCATCGAGGACGTGCACGCCCTGGTGCTGGGCGGCCATGGCGACGACATGGTGCCGGTGACTCGCCTCTGCAGCGTCGGCGGACTTCCTCTCGAGAAGATGCTCTCCAAGGAGCGCCTCGACGCCATCGTCGAGCGCACCCGCAAGGGCGGCGGCGAGATCGTCGCGCTGCTCAAGACCGGATCCGCCTTCTACGCGCCGGCCACCAGCGCCATCGTCATGGCCGAGTCGTATCTCAAGGACAAGAAGCGCGTCCTCCCTTGCGCCGCGCTGCTCGAGGGCGAGTACGGCATCCACGGCTACTACATGGGCGTGCCGGTGACCATCGGCGCGCGTGGGGTGGAAAAGGTTCACCAGCTCGATCTCACCGCGGAGGAGAAGGCGATGTTCGACCGCTCCTTCCAGTCGGTGAAGAAGACGGTGGACGAGATCAAGCTGTAGCCGTTCTCGCCGTGGGCTGGCGAAAGGCCAGCGAGGATCCATACCCAGAGGCCGAGCGAGAAGGCGATCATCAGGACGCCGAGCGCGAAGCCGAGCGGGGACGGATGCAGGCACTGCCGGAAGGCCTTGGTCTTCTCCATGTTCGTAACCTCCTAAAGCAATCTTGACAGTTACACTACGCTGAGGTACATAACCTGTCAAGTGCATTTTGAAGGTTACGAACCGATGAGCAAAGACCTCTACGAATATGAGTACGTCGGCGGCCGGCCCAGCCTGGACTTCGTCAACACCGTCGGCGGCCTGCGCCCGGCGAGCGCCAGCGAACACCTCGTCGCCTACGGCGACCTGATCCGCTGGGCGCGCCAGGCGCGGTTGATCGACTCCCGGCGCGGGCAGGCGCTCCTCGCCGAGGCGGCCCGGCATCCGCAGCGCGCCGAACAGGCGGTGGAGAGCGCGCGGCGGGTCCGCGAGGCGCTCCACGACCTGATCCTCTCGGCGCTGCGCTCGCGCCGGCCGCCGGCGCAGGCGCTGGAGCTGGTGAACCGCTGGATCGCGGATGCGATGTCCCGCCGCCGCCTGATCCCGCGCGGATCCGGCTATGAGCTCGACTGGCAGGAAGAGCCGGGCGACCTTCTCGCCTTCCTCATTCCCCTGGCGCTCGATGCGGCAGAAATCCTCTCCGGCGAGCTCGAGCGCGTGCACATCTGCGATGAGGCCGAAGTGGGCCGCTGCGGCTGGCTCTTCCTCGACGAGACCAAGAACCACAGCCGGCGCTACTGCACGATGAAGGAGTGCGGCAACCGCGCCAAGCAGCGCCGCTTCCGCCGGCGGCTCAGCTCCTGAGCCGTTCGTTGCGGGCGTAGTCCTCATGCGCTATGACGCGCGCGCAATGCCCGAACGATACATCGTGGTGGGAGGCGGGCTCGCCGGGCTGATGACGGTGATCAAGCTCGCCGAGGCGGGAAAGCACGTCGACGTCTTCTCCATCGTGCCGGTGAAGAGAAGCCATTCGGTCTGCGCACAGGGCGGAATCAACGGGGCGGTCAACACCAAAGGCGAGGGCGACCACCCGGACATCCACGTCAAAGACACCTTGAAGGGCGGCGATTTTCTCGCCGAGCAGCCGCCCGTCAGGGGCATGTGCCACGCCGCGCCGCAGATCATCTACCTGCTCGACCGCATGGGCGTGCCCTTCAACCGCACCAGCGAAGGGCTGCTCGACTTCCGCCGCTTCGGCGGCACGCTCCACCACCGCACCGCCTTTGCCGGCGCTTCCACCGGACAGCAACTGCTCTACGCGCTCGACGAGCAGGTGCGCCGCTACGAGAGCGAAGGGCTGGTGCGCAAGTTCGAATACTGGGAGTACCTGAGCTTCATCAAGGACGAGCAGGGCGCCTGCCGCGGCATCGCCGCCATCGACCTGCGCACGATGCAGATCGAGGCCTTCGCCGCCGACGCCGTCTGCCTGGCGACCGGCGGACCCGGCATCGTCTACGGCCGGAGCACCAACTCCACCATCAATACGGGCAGCGCCAACGGCCGCAGCTACATGGACGGCGCCATCTACGCCAACGCCGAATTCGTCCAGGTGCATCCGACCGCCATTCCCGGCGAAGACAAGCACCGGCTCATGTCGGAATCGGCGCGTGGCGAGGGCGGCCGCGTCTGGGTGCCGAAGCAGAAGGGCGACAAAAGGCTTGGCAGGGAGATCCCCGAGAACGAGCGCTGGTATTTTCTCGAGGAGAAATATCCCAAGTATGGCAACCTCGTGCCGCGCGACGTCGGCTCGCGCGAGATCTTCTCGGTGGTGAAAGACCTGGGCATGGGCGTGGGCGGCGAGGACGTGGTCTACCTCGACGTCACGCACATCCCCGCCGCGACGCTCGATCGAAAGCTCGGCGGCATCATGGAGATCTACGAGAAATTCCAGGGCGTCGATCCGCGCAAGAATCCGATGAAGATCTTCCCCGCCGTCCACTACTCGATGGGCGGGCTGTGGGTCGACTACGAGGCCGACGGCAAGAACGACCTGGTGCCGGGCAGCCCGCGCCAGCAGTCGACCAACATCCCCGGGCTGTACGCCACCGGCGAGTGCGATTACGCCTATCACGGCGCAAATCGCCTGGGAGCAAACTCGCTCTTGAGCTGCATCTACGCAGGCATGATCGGCGGCCCGGCGATGATCAGCCATGCCAGAAACGCCGCGCCGAAGAAGGGCGACGTCCCCGCCTCGCTCTTGCAGGGTGCCAAGGGGCAGTGGGCGGAGCGATTCGACAAGATCTACAAGATGGAGGGGCCGGAGAATCCCTACCTCATCGGCCAGCAGATGGGCGAGTTGATGGTCAAGGTCTCGACGGTGGTGAAGAAGAACCCCGAGCTCGACGACGCCGTCGTCAAGATCCAGGAGATGAAGGAGCGCTGGAAGAAGTGCTCCGTGCTCGACACCGGCCGCACCTTGAACCAGAGCGCGACCTACCTGAACCAGCTCTGGAACATGCTGGAGATCGCCCACCTCAATCTGGTGGCCTCGCGCCTGCGCGACGAGAGCCGCGGCAGCCACTACAAGCCGGAGTTCGTGCTCCCCAAGCCGAAGACTTCGCGGCCGCAGGACGACAAGGAATTCATGGCGGCCTGGAAGGCGCGCAACGACAAGTGGCTGAAGAACAGCATGGGCAAGTGGACGTCGCAGGGTCCGAGCGTACTGTTCCAGGATCTGCAGAGCCTGAAGAATCCCATCCTCGCCCCCGAGCCGCGGCACTATGACTGAGAAGGTCGTCGTCCGCATCGAACGCAGCCATCCGCACCGCTGGGAGGAGTTCCACGTCGAGCGGCGGCCCAACGCCAACGTCATTTCGGTGCTGATGCAGATCCAGCGCAATCCGCTGACCGCGGACGGCCAGCGGACCAGCCCGCCCTCCTGGGACGCTGCCTGCCTCGAGGAGGTGTGCGGCTCCTGCACGATGAACGTCAACGGAAGGGTGCGGCAGGCCTGCTCGGCGCTCATCGATCACCTCGAGCAGCCGATCACCCTTTCGCCGATGAAGAAGTTCCCGCTCGTGCGCGATCTCGCCGTCGATCGGCAGAAGATGTTCGACGCCCTCAAGCGCGTGCGCGCCTGGATCCCCATCGACGGCACGTACGATCTCGGCCCCGGCCCGCGGCAAGCGCCGGAGGATCAGGAGATCAACTACGTCCTTTCCACCTGCATGACCTGCGGCTGTTGCCTCGAGGTCTGCCCGCAGGTGGGCGAGAGCGCCGCCTTCATCGGAGCGGCGGCCATCTCGCAGACGAGGCTCTTCAACAATCACCCCACCGGCCGGATGAACGCCAGCGAGCGATTGCGCGCGCTGATGCCGGAAGGCGGCGTGGCCGACTGCGGCAAGGCCGCCAACTGCGTGCAGGCGTGTCCCAAGAACATTCCGCTGACGTCGTCGATCGCGGAGATGGCGCGTCAAACTACGCGACAAGCGCTGCGCGACTGGTTTTTCCACGACGAGAGCAAAGGCAGTGTGATCACCGTCGCTTGACCCCACTACGGAGTTGGGGGCAGGGTGTGTGAAGGTATCCTACCCTTGGACCGCAGCTCCGAAATCTTCCGCTGGCTTACCGAACAGTCGCTGGCGGGCGTGGCGGCGGTGGTCGAGGGCCGCATCGCCTGGGCCAACGCGCGGTTGGGCGAGATGCTCGGCTACCGAAACGAAGAGCTGATCGGAATGCCCGCCGGCGACCTGGTGGCCGAAGTCGATCGCGCTGAAGTGATGCGCCACATCGGCAGCCAGGTCGAGGGCAACGGCGGCGACATCCGCAGCGCCTTCCGCGCCCAGCGCAAGGACGGCTCGCGGGTGCCGCTCGAAGTCTACGGACACCACGGCACTTTCGCAGGGAAGCCGGCCGCCATCGGGCTCTTTCTCGATCTCACCGAGCGCAAGCTGGCGGAGGCGCAGGTGCGCCACGACGCGCTCCACGATGGTCTCACCGGCCTTCCCAACCGCGCGCTCTTCATCGACCGCCTGGGTCGCTCTCTGGCGCGCACTCGCGGCGGCAAGGGCAGCGGCTTCTCCGTGCTGGTGATCGATCTCGATCGCTTCAAGCTGATCAACGACAGCCTCGGCCACAGGGCGGGAGATGAGCTGCTCGTCACCACCTCCCAGCGGCTCCTCGGCTGCGTGCGGCCCGAGGACATGGTGGCGCGGCTGGGCGGCGACGAATTCACCGTGCTGCTCGAGGACGTGCCAGACGCGCTCGAGGCGGCGCGGGTCTCCCAGAAGATCCAGCGCGAGCTCTCCGCGCCGATTGCGCTGGGCGATCGCGAGATCGTCGTCACGCCGAGCATCGGCATCGCCCACGGCTGCCCTGATTATCTCTCCGCCGAGGAGATCCTCCGCGACGCGGACCTGGCGATGTACCGCGCCAAGGCGCGCGGACCCGCCGGACACGCCGAGTTCGATCCGGCGATGCACAGGACCGCGATGGCGGCGCTGCAGCTGGAGAGCGACCTGCGCCGCGCTCTCGATCGCGCCGAGCTCCAGCTCCATTACCAGCCGGTGGTCTCGCTCGCGACAGGGGCCATCGTCGGCTTCGAGGCGCTGGTGCATTGGAACCATCCTGCGCGCGGGCAGCTCCGGCCGATGGAGTTCGTCCCGCTGGCCGAGGAGACGGGCCTGGTGGTGCCCATCGGCGAATGGGTGCTGCGCGAAGCCTGCCGGCAGACGCGCGAGTGGCAAGCGCGCCACCGCGGCTTGGAGCTGACGGTCGGCGTCAATCTCTCGGTGCGGCAGTTCCTCATGTCCGACGTGGTCGATACGGTGGCGCGCGCCCTGGCCGAGACCCGCCTTTCGCCACGCAATCTGCGCCTGGAATTGACCGAGTCGATGCTGATGGACAACGCGCCGCAGGCGGTGCAGGTGCTGGCCGAGTTGCGCGCGCTCGGGGTCTCGCTCGACCTCGACGACTTCGGCACGGGCTACAGCTCGCTCAGCTACCTGCACAACTTCCGCCTCGACACGCTCAAGATCGACCGCTCCTTCGTCGGGAGCTGGGAGATCGTCTCGGCCATCGTCAATCTCGCGCGCGGGCTGCGGCTCACCTTGATCGCCGAAGGGGTGGAGACCGGCGAGCAGCTCGAGGTGCTGCGCGGGCTCGGTTGCGAGTATGGCCAAGGGTATCTCTTCGGCCGGCCGATCGACGCGAAAGGGATGGAAAAACTCTTGAGCGCCGAACAGGGCGCGCGCCTCGCGCCGGGTGCCGCTGCCTAGAGTCAAGACGTAGCACTCCCTGCGGGCATGTGCGCGGCGCGCTTCCAGCGCCGCAGTTCGGATACTGGCCGCGCCGGTGATTGCCGGTATTGTTGAACGAGCGATGTCCCTTCCGCTTCCGATCGAGGCCGAGCGGCTGCGCGCCGAATCGCAACGGCAGCTCGGCGAGCTCCTCGAAGTGATGCAGTTCCTCGCCGTCCTGCAGGACGTGCAGGGCCGCGTCAGCTATTGCAACGACGCGCTCCTGCGGCTGACCGGTTATGGCCGCGAGGACGTCGTCGGGAAGAACTGGTTCGACCTCTTCGTGCCGGCCGAGGAACGCGAGTCGCGCCGGGGCGCCTATCTCGCCGAGCTGCCGCGGGGCGACTTCCAACCAAACATCGAGCGCGAGCTGCAGACCGCGAACGGCGAGCAGCGCCTCATCCAGTGGAATCAGCTCCCGCTGCGCGAGGGCGCCCGCGTGATCGGCTGTGCCCGCATCGGAACCGACGTCACCGAAATCCGCCGCGCCTCGCAGAAGCTGCTCCACGACGCCTTCCACGATGCGCTCACGGGGCTGCCCAACCGCGCGCTGTTCATGGACCGCCTCTCCCACCGCCTGGCGCTGGAGAAGCGCCGGCAGGGGAGCAGCTTCTCGGTGCTCTTCCTCGACGTCGATCGCTTCAAGGTCATCAACGACAGCCTCGGCCACGTCCGCGGCGACGAGCTGTTGGCCGAGGTCGGGCGGCGGCTGCAGGCTTGCCTGCGGGCGGGCGACACCGTCGCGCGGCTGGGCGGCGACGAGTTCACCATCCTCATCGAGGACGTGAAGAACAAGGCCGAGGCGCTCAAGGTCGCCGAGCGCGTCCAGCAGGATCTGCGCGCGCCGTTCTCCATCGGCGGGCAGGAGATCTTCAGCGGCGCGAGCATCGGCATCGCCCACGGAAGCAGCGGCTACGCCCGGCCCGAAGACATCCTCCGCGACGCCGACACCGCGCTCTACCGGGCCAAGGCGCAGGGGCGGGGCCGCTTCGTCGAGTTCGACCCGAGCATGCACGACCGCGCGATGGCGCTCTTGCGGCTCGAGACCGATCTGCGCCGCGCCCTCGACCGGAACGAGCTGCGCATCCATTACCAGCCCGTCGTTTCCCTCGCGACGGGCCGCATCGTCGGAGCGGAGGCGCTGGTCCGCTGGCTCCATCCCGAGCGCGGGCTGGTCTCTCCGATCGAGTTCATTCCGCTCGCCGAGGAGACCGGCCTGATCATCGCCATCGGCGGCTGGGTGCTCACCGAGGCCTGCCGGCAGATGAAGGAGTGGCAGGACAAGGTCGGCCAGGCCGAGCTGGAGCTGAGCGTGAACCTCAGCTCGCAGCAGTTCGCGCAGCCGGGCCTGGTGGCGCAGGTGGCGGACGTTCTGCGCGAGACGGGTCTGTCGCCGCGCTGCCTGCGGCTGGAAGTGACCGAGAGCCTGCTGATGGAGAGGCATCCGCACATCGCCGACACGCTCACCGAGCTGCGCGCCATGGGCGTGCGCCTCGACCTCGACGACTTCGGCACCGGCTACTCGTCGCTCAGCTACCTGCACCAGTTCCCCATCGACACGCTCAAGATCGACAAGAGCTTCATCGCCCGCATCGGCGAGAGCGAGGAAGGGCTGGAGATCGTCCACACCATCATGTCGTTGGCGCGGAGCCTGGACATGGAAGTGGTGGCGGAGGGCGTGGAGAACGCCAAGCAGCTCGATGCGCTGCGGCAGCTCGGCTGCGCGCACGCGCAGGGGTATCATTTGAGCAGGCCGGTCGACAGCGGGAAGTTCGGAGTGCTGCTCGGCGAAGGGAAGAGCCTGACCGTCGTCAACGGCTGAGCCTTGCGCAAGCGCCTTGCGTCGTGTACGCAAAGCGCCGCGCATGAAAATCCACGAGTATCAGGCGAAGGAAATCCTGCGCGGCTTCGGAGTCGCCGTTCCCCGCGGGAAGCTCGTCGCCAGCGCCGAGGAGGCGGTCGCCGCCGCGCGCGAGCTGATGCGCGGCGGAGTCGTCGTCGTCAAGGCGCAGATCCACGCGGGTGGACGCGGCAAGGGCGGGGGAGTGAAGATCGCCAGGAGCGCCGAGGAAGCCGGCGAGATCTTCCGCCGCATCCACGGCATGCAGCTGGTCACGCACCAGACCGGGCCGCAAGGCCAGAAGGTCCGCAAGGTCTACCTCGAAGAGGGGATGGACATCGCCCGCGAGCTCTATCTCGGGCTCACTCTCGACCGTGCCGTCTCGCGCAATACCCTGATGGCCTCCTCCGAGGGCGGAGTCGAGATCGAGGAAGTGGCGGCGAAGCATCCGGAGAAGATCCTCCGCGAACCGATCGATCCCGTCACCGGCCTCTCTCCCTTCCAGGGGCGCAATCTCGCCTTCGGCCTCGGCCTGGAAGGCGCCACGGTGCAGAGCTTCGTCAAGTTCGCCGCCGCGATGTACCGCGCGCATCTCGAGACCGACGCGTCGATCGTCGAGATCAATCCTCTGGTCGTGACCAAGCAAGGCGAGGTCGTGGCTCTCGACGCGAAGATGAACTTCGACGACAACGCCCTCTTCCGCCACAAGGAAATCGCTGCATTGCGCGACCCCGACGAGGAAGATCCGCGCGAGGCGCAGGCGAAGGAGCACGACCTCAGCTACGTCGGGCTCTCGGGAAACATCGGCTGCATGGTCAACGGCGCCGGCCTGGCCATGGCCACCATGGACATGATCAAGCTCGCCGGCGGGCAGCCGGCCAATTTCCTCGACGTCGGCGGCGGCGCCGACGAGGCGAAAGTGACGGCGGCGTTCAAGCTGCTGCTCGCCGATCCGCAAGTGAAGGTGGTCCTGGTCAACATCTTCGGCGGCATCATGAAGTGCGACATCATCGCCGCGGGCATCATCGCGGCGGCGAAGCAGGTGAACCTCAGTGTGCCGCTGGTGGTGCGGCTGGAGGGGACCAACGTCGAGCAGGGCAGGACCCTTCTCGCCAGAAGCGGTCTGGCCATCACGCCTGCCGCCGATCTCGGCGACGCCGCGAGAAAAGCGGTGGCCGCGGCGGGAGCCTCGCGTTGAGCTTCGTCTCCTCGCTGGTGCGAAACCTCCTCGGCAAGCCCGTGGCCGCCGATTTCCGCGACTCGGCCGAGCACTTCGTCTCGGTCCTGCGCGAGCACGGCATCCAGCTGACGTTTGCAAGAGAGGATCTGCAGCTCGTCGACGACCTCGCCGAGCGATTGGCGAAACACAGCGAATACCGCGACGCGCTCGGTTGCTGGCTCGGCGAAGTCCTGGTGCGCAACTTCGCCGGCGAGTGGGTTCCCGGCCACGCCCTCGGTCCGGCGGTGCGGGTCGTGACTACGACGGGCGTCAAGCACCTCTTCCCGCTCGGCTGGATCTACCGCCGCGCCGACGGTGGCGAGAGCGAATCGATCGCCGCCAAGCTGCACCGCGAGCTGGGTTATCCCGACCCGGCGCACCTGCGGAAATTTGCCGATTCGGGGGAGCGCGCATGAGCGTCCTCGTCGACAAGGAAACCCGCGTAGTCTGCCAGGGCATCACCGGCAGCGCCGGCTCCTTCCACTCCAGGCAGATGCTCGCCTACGGCACACAGCTGGTCGCCGGCGTCACGCCCGGCAAGGGGGGCAGCAAGTTCGAAGGAAAGGTGCCGGTCTTCGACACCGTCCGCGGCGCGGTGAAAGAGACGCGCGCCAACGCCAGCGTCATCTTCGTCCCGCCAGCCTTCGCTGCAGACGCCATTCTCGAAGCCGTCGCCGCCGGGATTCCCCTCGTCGTCTGCATCACCGAGGGCATTCCCATCGACGACATGGTCAAGGTCAAGCGCGCCATGCAGGGATCGCAAACGCGCCTGATCGGCCCCAACTGCCCGGGCATCATCACGCCGGGCGAGTGCAAGATCGGCATCATGCCCGGCCACATCCACAAGAAGGGCCGCATCGGCATCGTCTCCCGCTCGGGCACCCTCACCTACGAGGCGGTGCACCAGGTGACGCAGCTGGGGATGGGGCAGAGCACCGCCATCGGCATCGGCGGCGACCCGGTGCACGGCATGGATTTCGTCGACTGCATGAAGCTCTTCGCCGGCGATCCGGACACCGACGCCGTCATCCTCATCGGCGAGATCGGCGGCAGCGAGGAAGAGGACGCCGCCGCCTGGATCAAGGGGAACTACCGGAAGCCGGTGGTCGGATTCATCGCCGGCGCCACCGCTCCTCCCGGCAAGCGGATGGGCCACGCCGGAGCCATCATCTCCGGCGGCAAGGGCACCGCGCAGGACAAGTTCCGCGCTCTCGGCGAGGCCGGCGTGCACATCGCCAAGGGCCCGCACGAGCTCGGCTCGACGCTCAAGTCGGTGCTGAGGGCGTGACCGCCGCGCTGGCGGCGCAGGCGCTGAGCAAGTCCTACCGCACTCCGGGGGGCGGCCAGCTGGTGGCGGTCGATGCCCTCTCGTTCGAAGTCCAGCCCGGGGAGATCGTCGGCGTTCTCGGACCCAACGGCGCGGGGAAGACGACCGCCCTGCAGCTGGCGTTGAAGCTCTTGCATCCCGACTCCGGCGAGTCGCGGCTCTTCGGGCTAGACCCGGAAGACCTCGCCGCGCGCCGCCGGGTCGGATACGCGCCCGACGCGCCGATCTTTCCCAAGGCGTTCACCGGCCGCCGCGTGCTCGAGCTGCACGCCGATCTGCTCGGAGTTCCGCGGCAGCGGATCATCTCTCTGATCGAGCAGACCAACCTGGCCGAGGCGGCGCAGCGGCAGGTCGCGACGTATTCGCGCGGGCAGCTGCAGCGGCTCGGTCTTTCCCAGGCGTTGCTCAACGAGCCCGACCTGCTGCTGCTCGACGAGCCCACCGCCGGCCTCGACCCAGCCGGCGTGGCGAGCATCCGGGCGATCCTCTTGTCGGTGCGGACACGCGGCGGGGCGGTGCTGCTCAATTCGCACCTGCTCTCGGAAGTGGAGCGCATCTGCGACCGGGTTCTCTTCATCAAGAACGGCCGGCTTCTGCGGGCTCATGACGTGCACGCCGGCGGTCGGCGCGCCGAAGTGCGGCTCCGCAACGCGCCTCAGCTGGCGGCGAGGCTCGGGGAAAGACTTCCCGGGGGTGCGCTGGAGGGCGATCGCTTTCGCATTCCAGTCGCCGGGGAAGAGGCGGTGCCCGGCCTGGTCCGATCGCTCGTCGAGATGGGCGGCGAGATCCTCGAAGTGAAGCTCGGCGGAGCGGAGCTGGAAGAGCTCTATCTCCAGCTCGTCGAGGGCCGCGCGTGATCTCCTGGGTCATCGCTCGCGCCACGGCTCGCGAGAGGGGGCTTTCCCCGCTGACCATCGCCATCGCCGTCGTCCTGGCGCTGGTCGCTTGCTTCTCCTCTTCCGCCGACGCCTGGGCTGGTCTCACCTTCGAGGTGCTCACGCTCCTCGTCGGCGCGGGCCTGCTCGCCGACGAGCTCGAGTCAGGCCATGCCCAGCTGGTCCTGCTCCGTCCGCTGACTCGCGCGCAGTGGCTGGGCGGCCGGCTCGCCGGCGCCGCGCTGGTGCTCGCCTCGGCGGCTCTTCTCGCCACGCTGGCCGGCGCGCAGGCGGCGATCTTCCGCGGCCTCGGGTCGGAAACGCTCCCGCGGCTGGCCGTCTTGCCGCTGACGCTGCTGCCCGCTTTCGCCTGGCTCGCCACGCTCGTCGCGCTCTCCGCCGTCGCGCGGGGCTGGACGAACGCCGGCATCGTCATCGCCGTCTACTTCGGCTGGAAGATCGCGAAATTCTCCCTGCCGCTGGCCCTCCACCGGCTCGATCTCCAGCCGCTGTTCGAGGGCCTCGACCGCTACTTCGGCCCGCAGGAGCTGATCTCGCTGCCGGCGGGCACTTCGCTGATCGAGCGCGCAGCGTGGGACGTCCTCTGGGTCTTCGCCTCCTGGACCTCCGCGGTTCGCCTCTTCAACCTGCGCGAGCTGGCCCGGCGGCGCCCATGACCCAGCGCCAGGTCCCGCGCATTTTGTACATTTTGACGGCCGTGGCGGCGGCCCTCTGGCTGCTCGCCCGCGTGTTCACTTGACGTACAGGCCTCAAACCATGTAAAGAAGCCCGCTTTTTCAGGGAGCCCAAATGGCCGTCAAGCTGCGCCTCGCCCGCCGGGGCGCCAAGAAGTCGCCTTTCTACCACGTGGTCGCGACCGACTCGCGGAATCCCCGCGACGGCCGCTTCAACGAGGAGATCGGCACCTACGATCCCAATTTCAGCCCCGCGAAGATCACGCTGAAGCAGGACCGGCTCGACCACTGGCTGAAGATGGGCGCCAAGCCCAGCGCCACGGTCGCGCAGATCATCAGGCAGGCGAAGAAGACCGCGGCGCAGCCGGCGCGATAGCGCCATGGAGCCCCTCCTCGCCGTCGGGCGGGTGGCGAGGGCGCATGGCCTCCGCGGGCGCGTCTTGATCGCTCCCTACAATGCCGCCTCCGAGGGCCTGACCCGGGTGCAGCAGCTCTGGGTGGGCGAACGGCGCTTCGAGGTGGACCGCGCCGAGCGCGTCAACCTCGGATATCTGGTGGCGCTGCGCGGGATCGAGAGCCGCGAGGAGGCGGACAAGCTGCGGGGCGAGCAAGTCCGGGCCGCTCGGTCGGACCTGCCGCCGCTGGAGGAAGGCGAGCTCTACGCGGTCGACCTGATCGGCTTCCAGGTAGTCGATGTGCAGGGCCGCCTGCGCGGCGTGGTCGAGGACGTGGAAGAGGCCGGCCCGCAAGATCTCCTTCGCCTGCGCGGCGGCACGCTGGTCCCCTTCGCGCTGGTCAAGGAAGTGAAGGACGGCAGCATCGTGGTCGAGGCGCCGGAAGGGCTGTTCGAGCTGGAGGAATGAAGTGCTCTCGGTGGAAGTGCTCACGCTCTTTCCGCGCATGATCGCGGCGCCGATCGAGGAGAGCCTCCTCGGCAAGGCGCGAAAGACCGGTCTCGTCAGCGTGCAGGTGACGGACATCCGCGACTTCGCCGCGGGCAAGCACCGCGTGACCGACGACGTACCCTACGGCGGGGGCGCCGGCATGGTGATGAAGCCAGAGCCGCTGGTGGCCGCCATCGAAGCAGCGCGCGCGCGGCTGCCCGGAGCGCACGTCGTCCTGCTCTCGCCGCAGGGACGCAGGTTCGATCAGCCGCTCGCGCAGAAGCTGCTCGAACGGGAGAAGCTCGTCCTCGTCTGCGGCCGCTACGAAGGGGTGGACGAGCGAGTGCTGAACTTCGTCGACGAGGAGATCTCCCTCGGCGACTTCGTTCTCTCCGGCGGCGAGTTCGCCGCGCTGGCGTTGATCGACGCGGTCGCCCGCCTGGTCCCGGGCGTGATGGGCAACGACCTCTCCGCCCAGGTGGAAAGTTTCAAGGAAGGGCTCCTGGAGGGGCCGCACTACACCCGGCCGCCGGAGTTTCGCGGCCTGAAAGTGCCCGAGGTGCTGCTCTCCGGCGATCACCAGAGGATCGCCCGCTGGCGCCAGGAGCAGGCGCTCCTGCGCACCAGGGAGCGCAGGCCCGATCTTCTGAAAAAAGCTTGACGCAGATGTGTTATTAGGCGAGCGGTAAAAGCGAGGAACCAAAGATGCGTTCGAGAGCGATCGAGCTGGTAGAGCAGCGCAACGTGAAGCCCGAAACACGGGCACAGATCCCGCAATTCCGCGTCGGCGACACCGTGCGGGTGCACACGAAGATCAGCGAGGGCGACAAGGAGCGCATCCAGATCTTCGAGGGCGTGGTCATCCGCCGCAAGCGCGGGCACGCCAGCACCACCTTCACCGTCCGCAAGATGAGCTACGGCGTGGGCGTCGAGCGCATCTTCCCGCTCTACTCGCCGCGCATCGACAAGATCGAAGTGATGACCAGCGGCAAGGTGAAGCGCGCCCGGCTCTTCTACCTGCGCGACCTGCAGGGCAAGGCCGCGCGGCTCAAGAGCGCGGAAGAGGGCGCGGCGCAGTAACCTCGCCCTGGGGGGCCTGACCGCGTGCAGCTCACGGAGCTGCTGTATCAAAAGATCAAGGACCTGGGCGCCGAGGGCCAGCTCGCGTTCAAGCCCGGATACGTCGCCATCGTTTCCAAGGCGGCATCGCTGCGCGCGGCGCTGCTCGCTCCCATCTCCCCCTCGCCGGACGATCAGCGCCGGCTGATGGACGGCGGCGGCCCGAGCCGCATCGGCGTCGGCCTGGTCGGCGGCGATGGCCTTCCCTACCGCATCCTTCGCGAGCTGGGCGGCAGCCGCACGCTGCAGAAGTTCGACGCGAGCGGGAAGAAGTTCAACACGCTGAGCGAGGATCAGCTGGAGATCGATTCCTTCCTCCGCGTCGAGTGCGGCATGCCGCCGCTCGAGGCCTACGCCTCCTTCTTCGTGCTGGAGGTGAACGAGCTCCCCTCGATGCGAGGCAAGTCGGCGGCGGCGGCGAGCGACGCCTACGTCGACCACCCCAAGGTCAAGGCGCTCAAGGACGAGCTGGAGCAGACCAAGCGGTTCGAGGGCATGCAGGACCGGCTCTTCAAGGTGCAGTCGCGCCTGCACGATCTCGGGGTGCTCTCGGACAAGATGAAGGAGGCGGAGGCCGACCTCAAAGCCATCGACGCCGAGCTGGGGCGCGCGCCTTGGACCGCGGAGCAGATGAAGGACATCGCCCACCGCGCAGCCACTGCCAAGGACGCTCTCAAGAAGCGCGACAACGACATTGCGGAGGTGCACAAGCGCAGGCAGCGCGCGATGCAGACGGTGCCGCCGCCGCCCGAGCCTTTCCTCTCCAGTCCCTGGTTCTACGGCGGCATGCTCCTCGGCATCGCCATCGATGCCCTCGCTTACGTGATGAAGAAGCCGCACATCGCTTTCTTTGCGCTCTTGCCTCTTCTCGCCGCGCTCATCGCCGCGCTCCGCTTCATCGAGGCCGACGAGGCCGACAAGCAGGCCGCGCAGCTGGTCAAGGACTTGAAGGAGCGCGAGGACACCATCCGCCGCAACTACGAGGCCGAGCAGGCTCCGCTCAAGTCTGCCCTGCGATCCGCCAACGCCGACACGCCCGGCGACCTGCTCGAAGTCTTCCGGCAGCGCGAGTTGGTGCTGCAGCGCCGCGAGCTGGCCAAGGCCAAGATCGACAAGCTCAAGCTCGAGCCGGAGCTGTCGCGACTTCCCATCGAGATGCCGCTCCTCCAGTCGGAGAAGGGCAAGCTCGAGGAGCAGGTGCTGGCGATGGGTTTCTCGCGCCCGATCGGGGAGATCGAAGCCGACCTGAAGCACGCGCTGGGCATCTCGGCGCTGGCGAGCAAGGGCGCCGTGGTCATCCCCGAGCAGGAGGTGCCCAAGAACCTCATCGACCGCGCCGCCGAGCTGCTCAACATTCCCAGCGAGGAGCTGTGGTCGCAGATGGGGCCGCGGCTGACGGCATATCTGACGGCGCTGACCGACAAGCGGGTCCTCTCCGGGAAGCCCGACGAGAAGGGCCTCTTGACCTTGGCCGCGCCCGATGGCCGCAGCGGGCCGTACACCAGCCTGCCGCCGCCGCTGCGCGACCTGGTCTACGCGGCGCTGCGGCTCACCCTGGTCGAGCGGGTCGCCGGATACAAGCGGCTGCCGGTGGTGATCGACGACGCCTTCGGCACGCTCGAGCCGGCCAAGCGCGCGCTGGTCGCCAAGATGCTCAAGGGCATCTCCACGCAGACGCAGGTGATCCATCGCGTCGGCGAGCCTCCGCCGGCGGGTACGGCCGACGTCGTGCTGCAGGCATGACTTCGCGGCGGCTCTTCGGAGACGCCGGCGAGGGCGCGGCCGCCGAGCTCTTGCGCGCGCGCGGCTATCGGATCATCGCGCGCAACCACCGCTGCCGGCGCGGCGAAGTGGATCTGGTCGCCGAGAAGGGCGAGCTGCTCGTCTTCGTCGAGGTGCGGACCCGCGCGACCGCTGTCTTCGGCGGGCCGGAGGAGACGGTCTCGCCGCGCAAGCAGGCGCGAGTGATCGCGGCGGCGCGCGATTTCCTCATGCGCTGGCGGGGTCCGGAGCGCGGCGCGCGCTTCGATGTCGTCGCGGTCGTCGATGCGCCCGGCGGGCCGCGGCTGGAGCATTTCGAGAACGCGTTCGATTCCCCGGCCTTTTGATGCCGCTCTTCGTCGTCGCCACTCCCATCGGCAACCTGGGGGACCTGACCGGGCGAGCGCGGGAAGTGCTGGCCGCCTGCGACGGCGTGGTGGCGGAGGACACGCGCCACTCGGGGCAGCTGCTCAAGCATCTCGGCTTGAAGAAGCCCTTCTACTCGCTGCCCGCCTTCGACGAGGCCGCGCGCGCGGGGGCGATCCTGCAGCGTCTTCTCGCCGGTGAATCGCTCGCGCTGGTGACCGACGCGGGCACGCCGGCGGTGAGCGATCCCGGCTCGCTTCTGGTGCGGCGGGCGGTGGAGGCGGGCGTCCCCGTCGTTCCGGTCCCGGGCGCGAGCGCGGCCATCGCTGCCGTCAGCGTGAGCGGATTCGTGGAAGGCAGGTTTCACTTCGCCGGCTTTTTGCCGCGGAAGGTGTCGCATCGCGAAGAGATGCTCCGCGAGCTTTCGCCGCTGCGCGCGCAGCTCGTCTTCTATGAGTCGCCGCAGCGGCTGCGCGAGACTCTCCTCCAGCTGCAGGAAGCGCTCGGCGATCGGCCCGCGCTGGTCGCGCGCGAGCTGACCAAGCTGCACGAAGAGCTCGCCCGCGGCCTGCTCTCGCAGCTGGCGAAGCAGTTCGCCGGCGAGGTGCGCGGCGAAATCGTCATCGTCGTCTCGGGCGCGCAGGAGGCGCCGGAGGATCCCGCCGCGCTCGAAGCAGAAGTCCGTCGGCGGCTGGCGAGCGGCGAGCGGCCCAGGGAGATCGCCGAAGCGCTCGGCGGCGCGCACTCGAAGCGCGACGTCTACCAGCTCGCCCTCAAGTTGAGGCGCTAGAAGTTGAGGCTGAGCGAGCCCGCCACGCCCCAGATGAAGGCCGGCTCGGCGCGAAGACGTCGGCCCACCTGGTCCACGCGAAAGTCGTAGTTGGGGTTCTGATCCGGCGCTGCCACGCCGCGGCCGGCGGAGATCACGATCCCCTTGCCGTCCTTGTTCTCGCCGATCTCCTCATGAGTGAGGAAGTGCGCCGTCTCGAATCCGGCCGTCCCGTACACCCGGAGGTGGAACCAGCGCGCCAGCCGCCCATAAAGGCCGATCGACCCCAGCGTAGTCAGGTACTCGTCGGCATAGGTCAGCTTGCCGAGCGCGTCGGTGACCTGCGTGTACTCGCGGCCGGGCCCGTGGTAGCGCAGGTCGCCGCGCACGTCGAACGAGAAACGCTGGTCGCTCTCCAGATCCTCGGCGGTCACCAGCTCCGCCCCGAGAAGCAGCCCAGCTTCGTAGGGCGGCTGGTATCCGGTCTGCCCCTTCCACAGCCCCGCGCAGTTCGCCGGCGCCACGTCCTGGGCGAGGAACTGCTGGTTCGAGCAATTGTCGTAGGACCGGGTGGTCGCGAAAGGCGCCGAGGCCGAGATTTTCACATAGGGCTCGACAACCTGGTAGCGCTTGGAAAACGCCGTCCACAGCGTCAGGACGTGCGCTCTCTTCGCCTCCATGCCGAAAGGCTGCGGCGAGCCCGCATTCGGTCCCCAGCGGGAGGGATCGTCCACCTGGCCGAAGGGCAGCGTGTAGTCGACGCCCATCACCCAGGTCGCCACCGCTTTCCCCTCGGGAAAGAGCTTCGGCCGCAGCTTCGTCTCCCGCTGCTCGTTGATCGGGCCCCAGGCGATCCCGATGGTCGTATCGCCCAGCCCGCGGCGACGGCTCCCGCCAGGGACGGCGGCGATGGGCTGCGTCGGCCCGCAGAGGGATCCGCCGCAGCCGGCAGCGTTGATGGTGTTGTTGGTCAACGAGCTGGTCGTCGCCGTCGTCGAGCCGGCGTAGTTCCAGTCCTGCACGTCGCGGAAGTAATAGGGGGCGAAAGCGTGCAATTCGAGATCGTGCCAGAGGCCGATGTTGACCCGCACCATGACCCCGTCGACGGCGCGGCTGTGCTGCAGCTCGTCCTGCAGGACGGTGCCGGAGGCGCTGGCCTGCTCGCGGGTGATGCGGGTGTTCTGCTGCAGATGGAAGTAGGTCGCGTCGAGATCGACCTCGAGCGGGTGGCGCTCGTCGGCCGCGTCCGCCACGTCGGTGACGTGCGCGGCGAACGCCGGAAACGAAAGGAGCAGTGCCGCGAGCGTCCGCCGCATCGCAGGACATCTTAGAGCAAATCTCGCCGCTGTCAGGAAAAGAGCTATTGCTCGTCGCCGCGGAGGCCGAATTCCTTCATCTTCATCTGCAGGCTCTTGCGCGAGATCTTCAGTAGCTTGGCGGTCCGGGTGACGTTGCCGCCGGTCACCTCCAGCCCGCGGACGATCAGGTCGCGCTCGATGGCCTGCACCTGCTCGCGGACGATCTCCTTCAAGGACCCCGGCGCCGACGGCGCCGTCGTCGGCGGGGCGCCTTCCCCCGGCTGGGCCTGCACGCGCAGCGAGGCGGGCAGGTCCGCCGCGCGGATGACCGGGCCTTCGACAAAGAGGATGGTCCGCTCCAGCACGTTCTCCAGCTCGCGGATGTTGCCCGGCCAGGAGTAGGCGGAGAGCGCCGCCAACGCCTCGTCCTCGACGCGCTCGACGCTCTTCTTCAGCCGCGCGTTGTATTTCTGCCGGAAGTGCTCGACGAGCAGCCGGATGTCCTCCCGCCGCTCGCGCAGGGGCGGCAGCTGGATGGGCACCACGTTGAGCCGGTAGAAGAGGTCCTCGCGAAACCGGCCGGCGGCGACCTCCTTCGACAGATCGCGCGAGGTGGCGGCCACCAGCCGGACCTTGACGCGCGTGCTGCGCACGCCGCCGACGCGCTCGAACTCGCTCTCCTGGATGGCGCGCAAGAGCTTGACCTGCATCTCCAGAGGGATCTCGCCGATCTCGTCGAGGAAGAGCGTTCCGCCGTCGGCCAGCTCGAATCTCCCCGGCTTGCTCTGCACCGCGCCGGTGAAAGCGCCCTTCTCGAATCCGAACAGCTCGGCCTCGACCAGCTCGCGCGGGATCGCGGCGCAGTTGATCTTGATGAAGGGCTCTTCCCGCCGCGAGGACTTTTCATGCAGCGCCGTCGCCACCAGCTCCTTGCCCGTGCCGCTCTCGCCTTGAATGAGCACCGTGGATGGAGCGTCTGCTACTTTGGCGATGACCTGTTGCAGCTCGACCATCCGCTGGCCGCGGCCGACGATTTCGGTGAACTTGTGCCCCTCCTCGGGCACGACGTTGCGGGCGTTCAGGTCGGACTGGCGGGCAGCCTTGGCGATGATCGCCTTCAGTTCGGCATGCTCGAAGGGTTTGGTGACGAAATCGAAGGCGCCCGCCTTCATCGCTTCCACGGCGCTGTCGATCTTGCCGTGCGCAGTGACCACGATCACGGGGACGTCGGGATGCCTGGCAACCACCTTGCGCAAGAGGGAAAGGCCGTCCATCTTCGGCATCACCAGATCGGTGACCACCACGTCGGCGCCGTCGCGGTCGAGCGCGACGATGGCTTCCTCACCGTCGGAGGCGACCTGTACCTCGTACCCCTCACGCTGGAGCGTGGCCGCCAGCACCTTGCGGAGACTCTGTTCATCGTCGACGACGAGGACTCTGTCTGCCATTTGACCGCGGGCTATCACGGCGGGACGGCCGGGAGCAATCGGGAATGCAGGGAGGCGACGTGAACGGACGAGCTCTCCTGGCCTGCGCCGCTGCGCTCCAACTGGTAGCCTGCCACAACGGCGCAGGAGCGATCGGCGACGCCTGCAAAGCCGACGGCGACTGCAACTCGCGCGACTGCAAGACCGAGGCGGCGGCCGGCTATCCGGGCGGCATGTGCACCGACGTCTGCAGTACCACCGCCTGCTCGACCGGGAACCTGTGCACGCAGCTCTCCGGCGAGAGCCTCTGCGCGAAGGCCTGCACGCAGGACTCCGACTGCCGCAGCGGCTACAACTGCTGCGCCGCTTTCGGCAACGTCTGCCTGCCGCCGGCGATGTGCAACACCACCACGCCCGCCTGCCTGCGGCCGGTGGTCTCGAGCTCGTTGCCCAGCACGCAGGTGTTCCCCTTCGGCACGCACACGGTCGGCGATCCGATCAATTTCAATGTCCCCGCCGGCACCGGCAGCATCACCATCGTCCACCAGGCGCGCAGCGCCGGCCTCAACGTCACTTACCAGGGGCAGGTGATCGACAACTCGGCGGTGCCCGGCGTGCTGAACTTTCCCGACGGTGGCGAAGCGTACAACGACAACACCCAGAGCGACCCGGCCTCCCCGGACGGCGGCGTCGAGCCGGGCACGCACTACGCCTACTACGGCGGCGGCACTCCCAGCACGGGGGCGTTCACCATCCCCAACACCACGACGTCGGTGAACGCCGGGATACCTTCCGGGAACTGGAAGTTCACCGTCAACGACTACGCCTATGAGTGCGTCAGCAACTCGGGCTGCACCGCGGGCGCCTCGAGCGCCAACACTTACGACGTGTCGGTCGTGCTGCGGCCCTTGCCCCAGGGCAGCAATCTCGACATCAACTTCTACATCGTCGCCAATGCCACGAACCGGACCGGCCAGCCACTCACCGCCGCCAGTGCGGCCACCGACCCGGACGTGCAGCGCATGGTCTCGACGTTCCACTCGCTCTATTCGACGGTGGGCATCACGGTGCGGACCGTGAACTTCTACGACACCAGCGCCGCCGACCGCGCGCGCTTCGGCACCAACGTCAACGCCGACAAGGTCGGACCCTGCGACGAGCTGAACCAGATGCTCTTGCTCTCGGCGGCGCACGCCGGCAACACCATGAACCTCTTCTTCGTGCAGAGCATCCGGAGCAACTCCACCCAGCTGGGCGGGACCATCGTCGGCATCGACGGCACCATTCCCGGGCCCTCCTCCTACAGCGGCACGGTGCACAGCGGCGCGGCCGTCTCACTCGCCGATCTCTTCCACGGCGTCTGCGGCGCGAGCATCGACATCTCGAACTGCGGAGCGGACGTCGTGGCCTACATTTCGGCCCACGAGACTGGACACTTCCTCGGTCTCTTCCACACGACGGAATTGGCGGGAGACTACTTCGACCCGATCGCCGATACCGCCAAGTGCCCGTGCATGAGCTGCGCGACCACCGCCGACCTGCCCAAATGCCCGAAGCCCGATGCAACCGGGCCGACGCTGACAGCCGACCGCTGCAAGGGCAGCCCCTCCAACTGCGCCGGCGCCGACAACCTCATGTTCTGGCAGCTCTACGGCGGCATCTCGCAGGGGAAGCTGAGCGCGCAGCAGGCGGCCGTGATCCGGCTGAACCCGCTGATGCAGTGAGGAGGACCTGATGATCTGGCTGCTCATCGCCGCGCTCTTTGCCGCTCCCACGCCGCGCCGCGGACAGCGCGCGCCGTCCGCCGCGGGGGCTCCCGAGTCGCTCTCCGACGAGGAGATCGCGCGCCGCGCCAATGGCTATCTCGGCAGCATCGACACGCCCATCTCGGCGGAGCAGTGGAGGGCGCTCGGGCCGCGGGCGGCGACCGTGCTCGAGCCGATCATCGGCGACCGGAATGCCCTGCCCACCCGGCGCGCCAAAGCGATCGATGGGCTGGTCGCGGCCGCGCCCTCTCGCGCCGCGCAGCTGGTGGGCAAGCTGGCGCGCGACGAGACGGAGCCGGTGGTGGTGCGCGTCGCGGCGTTGCATGGCGCGCGCAGGGCGCTGCCCTCCGCGAAGCTGATTGCGGAATTGAAGCCGGTGCTGGAAAGCGCGCGCGATCCCGGGCTGCGCGGCGTCGCGGCCGAGGTGATCACTCATGCCAAGGGCGGCTGCGCGGCGGTGCGCGCGCGGCTCGAGCGCGAGGGCGCCGACGAGCGCGCCGCGTACGACCGCGCGCTGCGCCGGTGCGGGGAGTGATTCCAGCCGGGCTCGCGGACCGGGTGCGCGCGGTGGCGCGCGAGATGCCGGGCGGGCTCGCGGTCTTCGATGCCGATGGAACGCTGTGGCGCGACGACGTGGGCGAGGCTTTCCTGCGCCACCTGATCTCGCTCGGCTGGGTGACGCTGCCGGACGGCGGCGATCCCTATCAGGAGTACGAGAGGCGCGTCGACCAGGACAAGCAGAGCGGCTACGCCTTCGCGGCGCAGCTGCAGGCCGGGCTCGAGGTGCAGAGAATCGGCGCCGAGGCAGATCGGTTCGCGCGTGATTGGGTGCCGCCGCGGCTGGTTTCCGACAGCCAGGCGCTGCGCGCGCTCTGCCTCGAGGCCGGCCTCGTTCCGGCGGCCGTGTCGGCAAGCCCCCTCCCCATCGTGGTGGCGGCGGCGCCGCTGGCGGGAATCTCTCGCGAGCGCTGCTGCGGCATCGAGGTCGAAGCGCGCCGCGGGCGGTTCACCGAGCTCTTGGTCGGCCCGCTCACGTATGCGCGGGGCAAGGTGGAGGCCGCATCGCGCTTCGGCCGCATCGCGCTCGGCTGCGGCGATTCCTTTACCGGCGATCTGGCCCTGCTCGAGTCCGCGCGTATCGCGGTCGCAGTCGCGCCGGCCGCAGGCTCACCGCTCTCGGCCGAAGCCCAGCGCCGCGGTTGGCCAGTGTTGTCGCAAGAAGGCTAAGAGGTCCCGAGCGGCAGGGCAGGAACCGGAACGGCTTCTTCCTGGCGCTGCGGGGCCTGGACCATGCCAAGCCTCCCCGCGGTGTCGAGCGCGGCCGCGGAGGGGAAGCGGAGAATGAACTCGCTCCCTTCGCCGATCCGGCTCTGCACTTCGATGGTGCCGCCGTGGCCCTTGACGATGCGCTGGGTGATGGCGAGCCCGAGGCCCGTGCCCTTCGACTTCGTCGTGTAGAAGGGGATGAAGATTCGGTCGAGCGCGTCTTCGGGAATGCCCGCGCCGGTGTCGGCGAAGCGCACCTCGATCTGGTCCGCAGAGTAACGCGGCGTAGACTCAGAGAGGCCCAGCTCCACCGGCGTGTGGGGCCGCCGCGTGCGCACCATCAGGCGCCCCCCGTCGGGCATCGCCTGCACGGCATTGAGGGCGAGATTGATGAACACCTGCTTGAGCTGCTCCGCGTCGGCATTGATCGACGGCAGCCCCGGAGTCAGATCGAGCTCGAGCGCGACGTTCTTGGGCAGGTCGTTCTCGATCAACTTCATCGTCTTCCAGAGCACCTCGTTGACGTCGGTGAGCTGGAACTTGGCGTTGCCCGGCCCGGGCGGCCGCGAGTAGGCGAGGAACTGCGCCACCACCCCGTCGAGCCGGTTCACCTCCTCGACGATGATGTCGAGGATCTCGGCGTCGCCCGGCTGCATGCCGGCTGGATCGAGATACTGCGCCGCGCCCTTGATCGCGCCGAGTGGATTGCGGATCTCGTGCGCCAGGCCGGCGGCCATCTCGCCGAGCGCGGCGAGCCGGTCGCGCTCCTTCATCTTCTCGTAGAGCCGGCTGTTCTCGATGGTGATGGCGGCCTGCTCGCCGATCTCCAGCATGGCGGCCAGCTCGTCGGAGGCGAAAGCCTCGGGCACCCGGTCGTCGAGCACGCAGAGGAACCCCACCACCCGCTGCGAGGCCACCAGGGGGATGGTCACGCCGGCCCGCATCGCCGCCATCGCGGCGCCCATCTCGGAGAGCCGGGTGCGCTCCTCGGCCAGGGGCGCGTTCGTCTCGGAGGACTGCGGCAGAAGCTCGCGCAGCTCGATGAGGCGGCGCTCGACCAGCTCGACCAGCTGCGCCTTCTGCCCGGCCTGCGCGCTCTGCACCAGCGCGCGTACCGTCGCGGCGTCGATGTACGGCGTCGGCGCCGGGCCGCGAAATTCGAGGCGGCGGAAGCCCAGGCCGTCGTCGGCGAGGAGATAGATCGAAGCGTGCGTCACCCGGCGCGTCTCGTAGAAGCCGTCGAGCACCACCTGGCCCAGCTCGCGCACGTCGATGATGCCCGCCATCCGCTGCCGCAGCGCCTGCAGCGCCTGGACGAACTGGAAGCGCTCGGCGAAGAAGATCGCCAGCACCCGCTCCTCGACCTTGGCCTTGAGCGGCTCGAACAAGATGAGGATGACGAAGGAGGCGACCAGCGTGTTGAAGAAAAAGAGTCCCACGCTCTGCCCGCCGGTCCAGCGCACCAGAAGCCCGTAGATGCCGGCGAGCACCACGCCCACGCTAGCGAGCACGACGATCTTTCCGAGGAGCTCGTTGAGATCGAGCAGCCGGTGCCGCTGGATGGTCTGCGAGAGAAAATAGAGATAGATGGTCAGCGCCACATTGGCGAACGGCGGCGGCGGCCATCCGGCGAGGCGGATGAGGAGCTCGCCGAAGGTCAGCCCCACGCAGAGCGCGGCGCCGACCCAGAGGTAGAAAAGGCGGGCGCGCTCGGTCCGCGAGGCCGCGCGCCGCATGCGCGCGTAGAGCAGGCTGACCGCGGCGGTGAGCTGCACGAAGACCGCGCCCGCGGCGGTGATGCGCGCCGGCGGCATCATCGCCAAGGGCGATGCCGCGAGCGCCACGGTGGCGAGGCCGGTCGCGGTTGCGATGCGGCGCAGGCCGAGCACGCGGCCTGCAGACTCGCCCTGGAACTCGACGATGAAGCTGAGCACCGCCGCCGGAATGAAGCCGGCCGCGGCCAACGTCACCCGCAGCGGCCAGGAGGCGGGGCCGAGGAGGGCATGGAGGAAATCGCCGAGCTGGTAGGCGAGCAGGGCGAAATTGAGCAGCGCGAACGCGGTCCAGAGGCGCGTCCGGCCCTGCCGGAGCAGCATCGCCAGGGCCAGGGCGAAGCAGACGATCGCGGCCAAGAGCGCGCTCTGTGTGCGTGCATCCACTGGCCGAAGGCTAACACTGTCCGCCTGCCTGTCTAATCACGGAATACGCGCCGCGTCGGGAGCGGTTGTGGCAACTGGACGCCGGCAGGTGCCGGTGTCACATTCGAGCGGGCGAGCGCCCGGGCGATCGATGCTGACAAACCTCCTCCTCAGCGCGGCGCTGGCTGCGTGGACGCCAGCATGGATGGCCGCAAAGCCGGCTGAGCCGCCGGCTGTCGAGCCGGACGATCCCACACTGGGGCCGGCTTTCGGCGCGGCGCGTCTGGCGCCGTACTTCACGGCGCCCGTGCTCAAGTCCGCTCTCGGCGAGCTGGAGGCGGGAAGGCCGGAGAACGCGCTCCACTACCTGCCGACGGCGCCCAAGGACGGCCCGACTCGCTGGATCAAGGCGCTCGCGCTCCGCGCCGCCGATCAGCCGCGGCCGGCGCGCAAGCTCTTCGAGCAGCTCGCGCTCGCTGGAGGGCCGCTCGCCGATCGCGCGCTGCACATGGCCGCTCTCTGCGCCGTCGACCAGAGCGATGGCAGGAGCGCCGAGCGGCTGCTCGGGCAGGTCTCGCTCCGCTACGTCGATGCCGACCAGGTGTTGCTCGAGTGGGCGCGGCAGTACTCGAAGAGCCATGTCGCGGGTCCGCGCACGGCCCAGCGCATCGAGGAGATCCTCCAGCCGATCTTCCTCGGGGAAGTGCGCGCCGACGCCGCGCCTGCGCATCTCATCGCCGGCGATGCGCAGGCTGCGGCGCGCGACAAGGAAAAGGCGCGGGCGCACTACCGCGCCGCCTGGGTCGATCGGCCTCTCAGTGGCGCGGCCGAGAGCGCCCGCCGGCGCGATCGCGCGCTCGGCCCGGGCGAGCCAGTGCCGCCCGAGAAGTTGATCCGGCGCGCCGAGATGCTGCTCGAGGCGCACCGCAACCGCGAAGCGCTCGACCAGCTGGCGCACAGAGCATGTGCCCACCGCCGAGGACGTGGGCAAGAATCCACAGTCGCCGGCCGATCCGCTCGCTTGCCGCGCCAAGGTCGACCAGGGCCGCGCCTATCGCAAGGAGCACGAGTACTCCCGGGCGCGCGCGGCGCTCGGGCCGGTGGTGTTGCGCTGCGCCGATCCCGACGTGCGCGCGCGGGCGCTCTATCTGCTCGCGCAGCTCGAGAGCATGGCAGGCCGGCCGACGGCGCCGCTCTGGGAAGCGCTGGCGCGCAAGTTCCCGCAGTCGTATCTGGCCGACGACGCCCTCTTCAATCAGGCGATGGCGCTGCGCCGGACCGGAGATTTCGAGGGCGAGCGCGCGCTCTTGCGGCGGCTGGTCGACGAGCACCTCGACAGCGACCTGCGCGGCGAGGCGCTCTTCCGGCTCTTCTGGTCGCTGTACGGCGAAGGCAAGCCGCGGCCGGGGTTGGTCTATCTCGATCAGCTGGCCGCGCATCCCGATCCGGAAGGTGGCGAGGAGGAGCGTGCGCGGTACTGGCGCGCCCGCGCCTTGCTCGAAGCGCAGCCCGCCGACACCGACGCCGCCCGCGCGGCCGCGCGCGAGGCAGCTCGCGCCGACCTGGTCTGGCTCGTCGAGGAGCGGCCCCTCACCTACTACGGCTTGCTCGCCCGCAGCCGCTTCGCCGAGGTCGCTCCCGAGCAGGCGCAAAAGATCGAAGCGAAGCAGACCCAGCTTCTCGCTCGTGCGCTCGGCGAGAGCGGCAAGGTTCCCCTCCACGGCGGAGCGCTCGCCC
Source organism: Deltaproteobacteria bacterium (assembly GCA_005879315.1). Taxonomy (GTDB): domain Bacteria; phylum Myxococcota; class Myxococcia; order Myxococcales; family 40CM-4-68-19; genus 40CM-4-68-19. The sequence goes on from VBLC01000046.1 coordinate 98,564, forward strand.
GGGATCCCCACCTGCTCGCGGCCATCGAGCTCTTGCGCATGGGGCTGCGGCTGGAAGCTGCGCGCGAGCTGGCCGCCGTCGATCGCTCGCCCGCGCGCAACGCCGGCGACGATGGGCAGGAGCCGCTCGCGCTTCTCGCCGAGCTCTACGCGCGCGCGGCCGACTTCCGCAGCGCGCACGCGCTGGTGCGCAGCGAGCTGCGCCCGCTCTTGCGCCGGCCCGCCTCTCCTCTGGCGCTCCGGGTCGCCTCGCTCGCCTATCCGCTCGCTTTCCGCGAGCACATCTCCCGCGTCTCCCAGAGCGCGGCGGTCCCGCCCGACCTGCTCCAGGCGCTGATGCGCGAGGAGAGCGCTCTCGACCCGCGCGCTCTCTCCGCCACGGGCGCCTTGGGGCTGACGCAGGTGATGCCCTCGACCGCGCGGATGATCGCGCGCAAGCTGCGCATCCAGGGTTACCAGACGGCGCGGCTCTACGATCCGGAGACGAACATCCGCATCGGCGGCGCGTATCTGGGCGAGCTGTACGCGCGCTTCCAGCACCCCGCGCTGGCGCTCGCCTCCTACAATGCCGGCCCCACTACGGTGGCGGGCTGGATCAAGGCGCGAGGATCGCTGCCGCTCGATGCCTTCGTCGAGGAGATCCCGCTCGAGGAGACGCGAGGCTACGTCAAGCGCTGCCTGCGCAGCTTCGCCGCGTACCAGTTCCTCTACGGCAACGGACTGGGAATGCCGCAGCTGGGCCAGAAGCTCGCGCATCGCGACCTGCCTCGGCTCTAGCGCTCTCCCTTGCGCCCCCCGCCTCGCGGCCCAAATTTCGCCGAGGGGGTGGAGGGATGCGCGCTTGCCTGCTCGCTGGGCTGCTGCTGGCGCTCGCTTGCGGTGGTGGAAAGGGCGGCGACCCGGCGCAGCCGGATGGTGGACTGGGTTCGGGCGGCGGCTCTTCCGACGGCGGGTCAGGCTCGGGATCCGGCGAAGTCTTGACGCCCGGTGGCGGCGACTGGGCGCAGTACCGCCACGATCCGCGCGGCGCCTCGGAGAACCGGGGCATCTTTGCGGCCAGCGAGGCTTCCACGCTCACGCCCGCGTGGCAAACGCCCCTCGAGCTCGGCCCGTATTTCTACACGCAGCCGCTGATCCTCGACGACCTCGTCATCTTCACCACCGCCTTCAGCGGCAAGGTGGTCGCGGCCGATCGGCTGAGCGGCGCCCTGCGCTGGTCGCGTGATCTGGGGATGCCGGTTTCGACCGACTGCGCAGGCAGCAAGAAAGTGGGCTTCTGGGGATCGGCCGCGGTCGTCGGCGACGTCGTCTACGTCGCCGGGCCCGACGGCAACGCGACCGCGCTGCGCCGCTCGGACGGCTCGATCCTCTGGACGGCGAAGATCGCCGACGGCACCGCGGCGGGCCACGGCGAGTTCGTGCAGTCCTCGCCCGCCGTCTCCACGGCCCTGGGAAAGCTCTACGTCGGCGTCGCCTCGAGCGCGCACTGCGACATCATCGGCGGCCGCGTGGTCGCCGTGGACCTCGGCACGCATGCGGTGACGACCAAGTCGCTCGTCCCGGCAGGACATCGAGGGGCCGGAGTATGGAGCAGCATCACCATCGCAGAGGACGAGAACCGCCTTTACGTCACCAGCGGCAATCGCCTGGGAGACATCGGCCAGGAGCCTCTGGCGCAGAGCATTCTCGCTCTCGATCCGGGCACCCTGGACGTGCTGGACCATTGGCAGAACCCGACGACCCTGGAAAACAGCGACTTCGGCTCTTCGCCGACCATCTTCGACGCCGGCGGAAAGAAGCTGGTCGCCGCGACCAACAAGGATGGCTGGCTCTACGTCCTGCGCCGTGACTCGCTCGCCAGCGGGCCAGCGTGGAAGTACCAGCTCGCCGTCATCGATCCAGCGCTGCCGGACGTCGGCGGCGATCCCACTTTGGGTTGGGGCTCCATCTCCACGCCGGTCTCCGCCGGCGGGCGGCTCTTCGCCGCAGGCGGACGCACGCCGCAAGGCGAGACGGGCTCGGTGATCGCCTTCGATCCGTCGACCGGACAGACGCTCTGGAAGCACGTCACTCCCGGGTATGTCATCGCGCCCGCCGCTGCGGCCGGCGAGGTGCTCTTCGTCGAGAGCTCGGCGCCGGACGGAACCGCGGGAACGCTGGAGGTGCTCGAGCAGTCGTCGGGCAAAGTGCTCAAGTCAGTTCCCGGCTCGGTGGCGATCTTCGGCGCGCCCTCGGTCGGCCACGGCTTCGTCGTCTACGGCAACGCCCTGGGTCACATCACGGCCCTGGTCGCGCCCAAGTATCGTTGACCGATGCGTTCTAGAGTGGGCCGATGCCGCCCCTTTCGCGCTCGGCTCTCGCCGCTGCCGGGCTGATCCTCGTCCTCGCGCTCTGGACCGATCTCTCGCGCTTCCAGGATCCGGTGGGCGACAAGTACGTCCCCCCGATGCCGCCGGGGGCGGCGGACTTCATCCCTCCTTTCCAGGGAGCGCGCGCGCTGGCGATGGGCCTCGATCCCTACCGCAACCAGCTCGAGGAGCTGCGCGATCCGTGGCGCCGCGAGGTGATCGTCGACGGCGTGCGCACCAGCCAGTTCTATTTGCCCACGCATCTTCTCCTCTTCATGCCGCTGGTGTACCTGAGCGGCGGCGACCCGCGCCTCGCCGGGCGGATCTGGTTCGCCGTCAATCTCCTTCTCCTGCTCGCGCTCGCTGCCGTCACGGCCGGGCTCGCCGGGGATGCGCTGGGTCTCGACGCGCCGGCGCGACTGCCCCTTTTCCTTTTTTGCGTGCTGGCGCTCGCGCTGCACGGCGGCAGCCTCCTTGGGCTCGAGCGCGGCCAGAGCGATTTCCTCAGCGCGCTGCTCTGCTGGGGCGCAGTCGCCGGCGCGCTGCGCGGCCGGGCGGCGCTGCCGATGTTCCTCGCCACCTTCGCCACGCTGCTCAAGGGCTATGCCGCGCCCTTCGCGCTGGCGCTCTTTCTCGTCCTCGAGGATCGCAAGAAGCTCCGCGCGCTCGCCGGCGGCGGGGCGGCGCTCCTGCTCTTGCTCTCGCCGGTAGCCCGCTACCTGCCGGAAGCGCTCGCCAACGTGCGCGTGCGCCTCGAGCAGTCCCCCAAGACGGCCTGGTACAACGTGAGCTTCCGTAATCTCTCGCAAGCGCTCTGGCCCGGCGCGGAGATCAAGCTGGCCTGGCTGCTGGTGGCGATCGGCATCGCGGCCTCCGTGCTGGCGACGCTGCGCGCGCGCCGCGAGCCCGGCAAGGCCATGCCGCTCGCGATGATGGCGACCGCCACGCTGGGCACGGTGCTCGGCCTTTCCTCGGTGGCGCACGCCTATGCGCTGGCGTTGGTGTTGCCGGGAGCGATCCTGCTTGCGCTCGCCCATCCGCCGAGGCTCGCGGCGGCGGCGATCGCCTCCCTCTTCTGCCTCTACAAGCTGCAGCTTTTCTCGCAGAAGCTGCCGCTCGGCGCGCTCGGGCTCTTCGGGCTGATCGCGCTCGCCGGCGCCTGCGCGATCTGCCAGGGATTTGGCTCAATGAAAAAGGCCGTCTAGTCTGCTGCGCCGTGGACTTGCGCAGCCTGCCGTCGGTGGACGAGGTCCTGGCGCGGCCCGCGGTGCGCGCTCTGGCCGAGCGGCACGGGCGGGCCGCGGCCAAAGCGGGGGCCCGCGCGGCCATCGCCGAGGCGCGCTCGCGGCTGCAGGACGGCGGGGTGGCGGACGGCGAGGCAGTGCCCGATGCGCGCGTGCTCGCGCTGATCGAGGAGGCGGCTGCTCCGCGGCTGCGGCGGGTGATCAACGCCACCGGGGTCGTGCTGCACACCAACCTCGGCCGCGCGCCGCTGCATCCCGACGCGGTCGCGCGAGTTGCGGAAATCGCTGCGGGCTACTCAAATCTGGAGATCGATCTGCGCTCCGGCCGGCGCGGACACCGCAGCGCCCACCTCGAGCCGCTGCTCTGCGAGCTCTTCGCGGCGGAGGCCGCGCACGTCGTCAACAACTGCGCGGGCGCGACGCTCCTGGCATTGTCCGCCCTTTCAAGATCGGCCGTGGTGAGCCGCGGCGAGCTGGTCGAAATCGGCGGGGGATTTCGCGTCCCCGAAATCCTTGCCCAGTCGGGCTGCAAGCTGATCGAGGTGGGCACCACCAACCGGACCCGCATCGGCGACTACGCCGCGGCGCTCGATCTTGAAAAGGCGGACATCCTCCGGGTGCACCGCTCCAACTTCGCCATCGTCGGATTCACCGAGACCCCCACAGTTGCGGAGCTGGCCAGACTGGCGCGCGAGCGCGGCGTGCGGCTGCTGCACGACCTGGGCAGCGGCGCTCTCGACCCCGCGCTCGGCGAGCTCACCGCCGCGCAAAGCCTCCGGGACGGCGCAGACCTCGTCCTGGTCAGCGGCGACAAGCTCCTTGGCGGGCCGCAGGCGGGAATCCTCCTCGGCAAACGCGAGCTGGTGGAGAAGTGCCGCAAGCATCCGCTCTCGCGGGCGCTGCGCGCCGACCGGATGCTGCTCGCGGGGCTGGAGGCGACGCTGCAGGTCTACCGGAACGGGCGCGGCGGGGAGTTGCCCGCGCTCGCCGCCATCCACGCCTCGCCCGAACAGATGCGGCAGAAGGCGACGCGGCTCGCCCTCGCGCTGCAGGAGAAAGGGATTCCCTCGGCTGTGGTCGACTGCATCGGCCAGGTGGGGGGCGGCTCCCTGCCGCTGCGCCAGCTGCCCGGCGCTGGCGTGGCCTTGAACGGCGAGGCGGGACCGCTGCTCGCCGAGCTGCGTGCGGGCTCGCCGCCCGTCGTTGCCCTCTTGCGGGAGGAGCGCGTGGTCCTCGACGTGCGCTGCGTCGCCGATGTCGAAGAGTTGGCAGTGGCGGTCGCTTCGGCTGCCGAGAGAGCGAAGGAACGTGCAGCCGGGCTGGAATCCGGTAGACTAGAGGCAGAAGAAGCGGAGGAATGAGTGCTTTCGACGAGCGTCCTGGTCCTCAACCGCCTCTACCAGCCCGTGCATGTCACCAGCGTGCGCCGGGCGCTGATCCTCCTTTACCGCGGCGCCGCCAAGGCCGTCGACGAGCAGTACCAGACCTTCGACTTCGAGAGCTGGGCCGAGCTGGCCGCGGCCGTCCATGAAGAATCGATCGGCACCACCCGCAAGCGGATCAAGGTGCCGCGGGTGATTCTTCTACAAGCCTACGACCACCTGCCGCGCGCCCGGGTGCGCTTCAGCCGCCTGAACATCTACGCGCGCGACCGGAATACCTGCCAGTACTGCGGCCGCAAGCCGCCGCGCGCGGAGCTCAACCTGGACCATGTCATTCCCCGCAGCCGCGGCGGCGTGACCAACTGGGAGAACGTCGTCTGCTCCTGCGTGCAGTGCAACCTCAAGAAGGGCGGCCGGACCCCTGAGGAGGCGCACCTGCGGCTGGTTCGGCATCCGGCGCGGCCGCGCTGGACGCCGTTCTTCCGCGGCCCGCCCCGCACCGGCGCGTTCTATCAGCAGTGGCTGCCGTTCCTCACGCTCTCGGACATGGCGTACTGGAACACCGAACTGGAGGGGTAGCGCTCCGCGCGCTAGCATCCACGCATGGCCGCACTGATCGAGACCCCCGAGGCCGCCAACCGGCTCGCCCGCGCCATCGCCTCCGACCTCTCCCTCTACAACGAGGCGAAGATCAAGGAAGGCATCGAGAACGACACCTTCTTCTCCGTCCTGCAGGACGAGATTGCCGAGGGGCGCGCCCACTACGAGAGCCGGGTCGACCCGAGGATTCTCGGCAGCTCGAACTTCTTCGATCGCGCCCTGGTGGACGTGATTCTGGCGCGCAAGGGGAACATCAAGTCGAAGATCTGGTGAAGCATCGCTTCACTGCGCGGGGAGGAGAGCGGCTCGACAGGCTTCTCGCGTCGCTTCTGCCGGAGCTGTCGCGCGCGCGGGCGCAGACGCTGATCGAACAAGGACACGTGCTGGTCGCCGGAAAGCCGGCCAAGGCGTCGATGCGGCCTTCCTCCGGCGCGGAGGTGACGGTCGAGATTCCCCCGGCCGAGCCGCTGGAGCTGATCGCCGAGGACCTGGCGCTGCCCGTCCTCTACGACGACGCGCACTTGTTGGTCATCGACAAGCCCGCCGGCATCGTCGTGCACCCGGGCGCGGGAGTGACGCGCGGAACCGTGGTGCATGGACTGCTCCACCAGGTCCGCGACCTCGCCGGCGTCGGTGGAGAGCTGCGGCCCGGCATCGTGCATCGCCTCGACAAGGACACGAGCGGCTGTCTGGTGGTGGCGAAGACGGAGCTGGCGCTGCGCGGGCTGCAGGCGCAGTTCAAATCGCGCGCGGTGGAAAAGCGCTATCGCGCGCTGGTCCACGGCGCGCCGCCCGACGAGCGCGAGCTCGACACGCTCTTCGGCCGCCATCCCGTGCATCGCAAGCGCTTTTCCTCCAAGGTCCGGCAGGGCCGACGCGCGGTGACTCGCTTTCGCGTGCTGGCCCGCGGACCTGGAGCGGCATGGCTCGAGGTGGAGCTGCTCACCGGCCGGACCCATCAGATCCGCGCGCACCTCGCGGAGGCGGGCTGGCCGATCTTCTGCGATGCGCTCTACGGCAGGCGCGAGTCCGGCCCTGTCGCGGAAGTGTTGCATCGGCAGGCGCTCCACGCCTTCCGGCTCGCCTTCGACCATCCGATGACCAGCGCGCGCATCGCTTGCGAAGCCCCGCTGCCGGCGGATCTGCGCGCGGCTCTGAGCTCGCTGGGGTTATCCTCCGCGGTGTGAACCGGTATGTCCCGCTTCTGCTGGCTCGCGCGCGGGCGCTCTTGCGCCTGCCCGGCGGTCCGCCCGACCAGCTGGCGCGGAGCGAGATCAGGCCCGCTGCGCGGGCGGTGCTCGCTTTGCATGAAGGGCTCGTCGGCGAACGGAATCTGGCGCGGCCGGAGACCTATCGCGGAGAGCACCTGGGCGCGTACTTGCTGTGGTGGTGGCCGCAGAGCTACCTGAAGACGCAGGCGGCGCTGCGGCTCGCGCCGCTTCCGCTGCCGCGAGCGCCGCGCATTCTCGACGTAGGCGCAGGACCCGCACCGGCCGCCCTTGCCGCGCTCGATCTGTTGGGTGGCAGCGCCGCCGCTTTCGACGCGAGCAGCGAGGCGCTGGCGGAGGCGCGCGCTCTCGGCATCGCCGAGACCACGACTTCGCTGCCGCAGGAGCGATTCGATCTCTCGCTCGTGGCCAACGTGCTCTCGGAACTGCCGGCCCCGCTCGATCTGCTGCGGCGCCTCTCCGGCGTGGTGGTCGTGATCGAGCCTGCCTTGCGCGAGACGGGCCGCGCGCTGCTCGAGCTGCGCGACCAGCTTCTCGCGCAGGGTTTCCGCGCGCTTGCGCCCTGCCTGACGCAAAAGCCCTGTCCGGCGCTGGCCTCGGCGAAAGACTGGTGCACGGCCGAGGTGGGTTGGACCCCGCCTCGCTACTTCCAGCAGCTGGCGGAGGCCACCGGCCTGCGCGCCGACGAGATGCTCTCCTTCGCGCCGCTCGTCCTCGCGAAGGAAGCTCCGCCGCCGGAGGCCGACCTCTGGCGCGTGGTCGGTGCGCCGCAGCCCGAGAAGGGCAAGCAGCGCCTCTGGGTGTGCAGCGATCTGGGCCGCGAGCCGGTCGTGCTGCTCGACAAGCAGGCCGCTCTTGCCAATGCGGACTTCGCCTCCCTGCGCCGCGGCGATCTGGTCCGGCTGCGCGGCCTGGAACGGCGCGGCGACGGCTTGCGGGTCGTGCCGGGCGCCACCGTGGAACGATCTTGAGGATCATTCTCATCGTCGGTCCGACCGCGTCGGGCAAGACCTCCCTCGCCTGCGAGCTGGCTGAAGAGCTCGACGCCGAGATCGTCTCGGCCGATTCGCAGCAGTGCTATCGCGGGCTCGACGTCGGCACCGCCAAGCCGATCGCCGAGGAGCGCGCCCGGGCGCCACATCATCTGCTCGATGTCGCCGATCCGGAGGAGCAGCTCGACGCGGCTCGCTTCGTCTCGCTCGCCGATGCGGCCATCGCCGACATCCGGGAGCGCGGGAAGAAAGTCATCGTCGCGGGCGGGACTGGACTCTGGATCCGCGCGCTCCTGCAGGGACTGGTGGATGCGCCGGGAGCATCGCCGGAATTTCGCGCGTCGCTGCGGGACGAGCTCGACGCGCTGGGCGCGCCGGCGCTGCACGCGCGCCTCGCGCAGCTCGATCCGGCGGCCGCGGCGAAAATCCAGCCCAACGATCGCGTCCGCATCGAGCGCGCGCTGGAGGTGCATGCGTTGAGCGGACGGCGGCTGAGCGAGCTGCAGCGCGAGCATCGCTTCGCGCAGGCGCGCTACCAGGCGCTCTCGATCTTCCTCGACCCGCCCCGCGCGCTTCTCCACGAGCGCATCGGCCACCGCACGCAGCAGATGTTCGCGAGCGGCGCCCTGCAGGAGGAGACCCGCTGGCTTCTCCAGCGCGGCGCCCACAAGGCGCTGAAGATCATCGGGTACGGCGAGTGCGCCGAGGCCTTGCGCACCGGCGACTTCGCCCAGGCCGAAGCGCGCACGGCTGCGCGCACCCGCCAGTACGCCAAGCGGCAGCGGTCTTGGTTCGCACGAGAGGCGGCGCAGTCGCCGGCATCGGGAGCCGGAGGCACTCCAACCGAATGGCCGATCGACGCAGCGCGCCTTTGCCAGCGCGCACTGCGATGGTACGAGGGCGCGCCGGAAGAGCAGGGCTCGCTCGCGCAGCGACGATGAAAGGCTCGATGGCCACCTACGCGCTCGACTTCGAGAAGCCGCTCCTCGAGCTGGAACAGAAGCTGGTCGAGCTGAAGCGCCACGCCGCAACCGAGGGAGGGGCCGACGCGCTGGACAGCGAGATCCGCCGCCTGGAAAAGCGCTGCACCAGGCTGCAGCAGGAGATCTTCGCGGAGCTGTCCCGCTGGCAGGTCGTACAGCTCTCGCGACATCCCAACCGGCCCTACACGCTCGACTACGTGCAGCGGCTCTTCACCGACTTCATCGAGCTGCACGGCGACCGCTCCTTCGCCGACGACGCGGCACTCATCGGCGGCCTGGCGCGGTTCGACGGCGAGCCGGTGCTGCTGCTCGGACAGCAGAAAGGTCGTTCCACTAAAGAGAATATTCTCAGAAGCTTCGGCATGCCTCGTCCCGAGGGCTACCGCAAGGCGCTGCGCCTGATGAAGCTGGCCGAGCGCTTCGATCGGCCGGTGATCGCCTTCATCGACACGCCGGGCGCCTATCCCGGCATCGATGCGGAGGAGCGCGGGCAGGCCGAGGCCATCGCCGTCTGTCTCGAGGAGATGGCCGCGCTGACCGTGCCGGTGATCTCGGTCGTCATCGGCGAAGGCGGCTCGGGCGGCGCGCTGGCCATCGGCGTCTGCAACCGGCTCTTGATGTTGCAGTACTCCTGGTACTCGGTCATCTCCCCGGAGTCGTGCGCGGCGATTCTCTACCGCGACGCCAGCAAGGGGGAACGAGCCGCCGAGGCGCTCAAGCTCACGGCCCGCGACGCCTACCAGCTCGGCATCGTCGACCAGCTGGTGGATGAAGCGCCGGGCGGAGCGCATCGCGATCCGGATCTGACGGCGAAGAACCTCGGCGCGGCGCTGCGCCAGCACTTGCGCGAGCTGCGGCCGCTCGGACCCAAGTCGATCGTCGAGGACCGCTACGCGAAATTCCGCAAGCTCGGTCCGGTCACCGAGCCGGCGCGCAACGCCGCTCCTTCGGCGCGCGACTGACATTGGCCGCTGAGGGCGGCTCAGGGGGAATGCCAATCAGTCGAACGCCAGCAGGGGAAGGTTCGCTCAGGTTTGTACTCACTTCTTCGCCGCCGCCAGGTCCTGATCGATGGTCGCGAGGAAGTCGTCTTCCTTGAAGAAGCCCTTGCCCCACGCCGCCCAGGGCGAAAGCAGCTTGTCGGCCTTCATCTGATCGAGGCTGCGTCCCGCTTTGCGCGCCTTGTCGACCGCCGCGACCATCTCCTCGAGCGACCGCGCGAACTTGCGCACGTCGTCGACGCTGCCCACCGCGCCGTGTCCGGGGATGATCTTCGCGTCCTTGGGGATCCGGGGCAAGAGCTCGTCGAGCGCTTCGATCATCCCGCGCACGCTGCCGCCGGCCTGCAGATCGACGAAGGGGAATCCGTACCTGACGAAGTCGTCTCCGAGGTGGACGACGTTGCTCCGGGTGAACCAGACCACGGTGTCGCCGTCGGTGTGCCCGGGCCGCGCGTGGATGGCGCGGATCTCCTCGCCGTTCCAGAAGAGCGAGAGGCCCTCCTCGAAGGTGACCACCGGCAGCGCCTTCGGATCGGCGGGCGGGATGTCGAGCTTGCCCGATTTGACGCCGGCCTGCATGCGCTTGCGCACGTTGGCGTGGGCCACGATGGCGGCGGCGTCGGCGAAGTTGGCGTTCCCGCCCACGTGATCGGGGTGGTAGTGCGTGTTGATGACGAAGCGGACCGGCTTCGGGGAGAGCTTGGCCAGCGCCGCTTTGATCTTGGGAGAGAGCGGGGCGTACTGATCGTCGACGATGGCGACGCCGTCGTCGCCGACGGTAGCCGCGATGTTGCCGCCGGCGCCTTCGAGAACCCAGACGTTGCCGGCCACTTTGGTGGATTTGATCTCCACCTTGCTCAGGTCCGGCTCCTGGGCGGCGGCTGCCGACGCCACCATCAGCGTCAAAAGTGATCGTCGCATGGCGCGGGACCATAGCACGCACGCTCGCTCGCCTGCTCTGCGGCACTAGCCGTTTCCGAGGAGCGAGCCACAGGTTCGCCAGACGATGGAGCCCGTCACGCTGACGCTCGTAGCCGTTTTCGTTCTCGCTGCCTTCCTCTTGCGCCGGCCCTGGCAGTTCGCGCCGGCTCTCGCTTTCGCGGCATCCCGCAGCGAGGTGGACGTGCCCGGCGACGACGACGAGGAGCAACCCGAGACCGATCGCGCTCCCGCGCCACGCCGGCATCCGCTGGCGTGGACCGTGGCCGGCGTCGCCGTGCTGCGGGTCGCGCTTCTCGTCGCGCTGCACGCCTGACCGCTCCCTTGCCGGGCTTGCCGCGGCGGGTTATCTCCCCCCGCGTGAGCCCCGCCATCGTCGCCATCGACGGCCCCGCGGGCGCGGGCAAGAGCACGGTCGCTCGCCAGCTCGCTCGCCGGCTCGGCTTCAGCATGATCGATACCGGGGCCATCTATCGCTCGGTCGCCCTGGCCGCGCGCAGGGCCGGCGTCGGATGGGACGACGACGAGGGACTGCGCAAGCTCCTCGACAAGGGCCTGCCCATCTCCTTCGTCGCGGAGCCGGAAGAGCGCGTCCTCTTGAACGGCGAGGACGTGACACAGGCCATCCGCACGCCCGAGATCAGCCGCGGCGCGAGCGTCGTCTCGGCGCGGCCGGTGGTGCGCGGGAAGCTGCTCGGCCTGCAGCGCTCGCTCGGCCTGCAGGCGTCCAAGGGCGCCGTGCTCGAGGGCCGCGACATCGGCACCGTCGTGTTCCCCGAGGCCACGGTAAAGTTCTTCCTCACCGCGAGCGATGACGCCCGCGCCCAGCGCCGCCACGCAGAGTTTTCGGAGAAAGGTCTCGACGTCCCGCTGCAGGAAGTGCTCGGCGATCAGCGGCGCCGCGACCAGCACGACAGGGAGCGGGCCATCGCTCCCTTGCGCGCTGCGCCCGACGCCATCGTCATCGACACCACCGGTCTCGACCTCGCAGAAGTCGTCGAACGCAGCCATCGGCTGGCGCTGGAGCGACTTTCCCAGGCCTCGAGCATCAAAGGGAAATTGCAGCGTTGATCTGGTTTTGGCGCCTTGACACTACGGAGCCCGTTCTGTAGGTTCCGCGCGCTTTTGCGGCGGAGACACCATCTTATCCGCCGTTTGCCATTACTCCCCGTGGCAGGCGGCGTTTCTCATTTTCAGGGGGCGAAACAAGACAGAATCGCAGGCAGACTTTTTCATGGCGAACACGCAAACCGGCAGTGAGCAAACCAACAACCCGCCCGTCGCACTGGAAGCTGATGAAGATTTCGCCTCGATGCTCGAGGAATCGTTCAAGGGCAAAGGGACGACGAAGGGCGGCGAACTGAAGGAGAACGAGATCGTCCGCGGTACGGTGGTCCAGGTCACCAAGGACTACGCGGTCGTCGACATCGGATACAAGAGCGAAGGCCAGGTTCCCATCCAGGAATTCGGCCTCGCCGACGGCAAGCCCAACGTCAAGGTCGGTGACCAGGTCGAGGTCCTGCTCGAGTCGCGCGAGAACGATACCGGCATGGTCGTCCTCTCCAAGGAGAAGGCCGACAAGATGCGGATCTGGGACGAGATCTCCGCCGCTTGCGAGCGCGACGAGCTGGTTGAAGGCACCATCGTCGGCCGCGTCAAGGGCGGACTCTCCGTCGACATCGGCGTGAAGGCGTTCCTGCCCGGTTCGCAGGTCGATCTCCGCCCGATCCGCAATCTCGACAAGCTGATCGGCGAGAAGTTCAAGTTCAAGGTCATCAAGTTCAACAAGAAGCGCGGCAACATCGTCTTGAGCCGGCGCGTCCTGCTCGAGAAGGAGCGCGAGACGCTCAAGAAGGACACGCTCAACCGGTTGAAGGAGGGCGCGGTCCTCACCGGGATCGTGAAGAACCTCACCGACTACGGCGCCTTCATCGATCTCGGCGGCATCGACGGGCTCCTCCACATCACCGACATGAGCTGGGGCCGCGTCGGGCATCCCTCCGAGATGCTCAACGTCGGCGACGAGCTGCGCGTCACCGTCTTGAAGTTCGACCCGGCGACCGAGCGCGTCTCGTTGGGCCTCAAGCAGATCCAGGAAGATCCCTGGGCGCACGCGGCCGACAAGTACCCGCCCGGCACGCGCATCAAGGGCAAGGTCGTTTCCTTGACCGACTACGGCGCCTTCATCGAGATGGAGCCGGGCGTCGAGGGGCTGGTCCACATCTCGGAGATGAGCTGGACCAAGCGGGTCAAGCATCCCTCCAAGGTGATGGCCATCGGCGATCAGGTCGAGGCGGTGGTGCTCGACGTCGACGCCAAGGCGAAGCGGATCTCCCTGGGAATGAAGCAGATCGAGCCGAATCCCTGGACCCTGCTCGAGGAGCAATATCCGATCGGCTCGGTCATCCGCGGGCAGGTCCGCAACGTCACCGACTTCGGAATCTTCGTCGGCGTGCAGGAGGGCATCGACGGCCTGGTCCACGTCTCGGACATCTCCTGGACCCAGCGCATCAAGCATCCGGGCGACCTCTACAAGAAGGGCGACGAGGTCGAGGCGGTGGTGCTCAACATCGACGTGGAGAACGAGCGGTTCTCCCTCGGCATCAAGCAGCTGCATCCCGATCCATGGAGCGAGCTGCCCACCAAGTACCCGATCGGGTCGCGCGTGAAGGGCAAGGTGACGAAGGTCGCCGACTTCGGAGCCTTCGTCGAGATCGAGCCGGGCATCGAAGGGCTGGTGCACGTCTCCGAGCTGCGCGACGAGCGCGTCGAGAATCCCCGGGACGTGGTCAAGGAAGGCGACGAGCTGGACGTGAAGGTGATCGACATGGATCCGCACGAGCGCAAGGTGGCTCTGTCGGTGAAGGCCGCGCTGCACGAGGGCGAGGACTACCGGGAGTACATGCGCAACCAGCAGGGCGGCCGCGCGTCGTTCGGCGAAGTGTTCGGCGACAAGCTCGGCAAGGGCCGCCGCGAGCGGTAGTCGCGGCCGCGCGCGCAGGAAATCCTGAAGAACGGGCGGGGGAATCGCTCCCAGCCGATGCGGCGCGATTCCGCCGCCCGCTCCGACGCGCTCCCCCCTCTGCGCGCTGAAAGAGACGAGATGTTCCGCTCTCGCACAGGCTACGGTCCATAGAGGAAAACCATAGTACTCGGATGGCGTCAGCCTTCCTCTCTTCGAGGGAGATGCTTTTCGAAGCAAACGATCTGACGTAACCTGGGTTGGTGCGGGTGCGCGATCTGGCGGAAACCCTCGACAACGCGCCGGCCGGCGCGCGCCTCCTGCCACAGGCGGTAGCGCAGCTCCCGCGCCTGCTCCACGCCGAACAGGCCTGCGCCTATCTGGTGCGGGTCGAGGAGGGCCGCCGCGAGCTGGAATTCTTCCACGGCGAAGCCATGCCCGCCGGCCTCGGCCCCGCCTTTCGCAAATGGCTGGAGAAGGCGCCGCGGAATTTCGACAGCTACGATCCGGCGGATCCCGACCCGCGCCAGCGCAACGTGGCGCTCCGCTCCGAGGACCTGCTCGAGTTGACCTCGGGTCGCACCCCGCCGGTGGTGCGCAGCTTCCTGCCGCGCTTCGCGCTCTCCGAGAGCGACGTGCTCCGCGTGCTGATCTGCGAGGGTTCCTCGCTCCTCGCCTGGGTCGGTGTCTTCCGCGCGCGCAAGTTCTCGCGCGGCGAAGCGCGTCGCTTCGATGCGCTGGTGCCGGCGCTGCAGCGGCGGCTCGCGCTGGAGCAGAAGCTGGCCGACGGGGAACGCCTCGCAGCCGAGACGGGCGCTGCGCTGGAGGGCGTGCCCGCGCCGGCCTTCCTCGTCCGCAAGGGTCCGACCATCGTGCACGCCAACGCTGCCGGCCGCGCTCTGTTGGAGGAGGATCGAGCGGCCGCGCTCGATGGCCTCCGCCGGCCGGCGCACGCGGCGCGCCTCTTCGGCGAGACGCAGCTGGTCATCCTCGAGGCGCGGCCGCGCGATCCCTCGGCCCTCGTCGCGACGGCTGCGGTCCGCTGGTTCTTGACGCCGCGGCAGGCGCAGGTGCTGCGGCTGCTCGCCCGCGGTCATTCCAACCGCGCTCTCTCGGCGGCGCTGGGATGCGCGGAGAGCACGGTGGAGCTGCATGTCAGCGCTCTTCTCGACAAGGCGGACTGCGAGAGCCGCGCGCAGCTGGTGGCGCGGCTCTGGAGCGGAGGATAGCGCTCCGCTGGAGCTATGGGCTCGCCGGCGTCGCCTTGGGCGCCGCGGGCTTGCGGCGAAAGAGCAACAGGCCGATGACGATGCCGATGACCGCTCCGCCGAGCGAGCCGATGATCTGCGTCCAGACCAGCTTGGTCATCGCCCAGGTGACGGCGTCCGTGCAGTTGAAGGCGGTGGCGGCGCCGGCCGGCACAGGCGGAGCGTACCAGTAGGCGATCATTTTCGGCCCCAGCCAGCTGGCGAGAATGCCGAAGAACAGCGCGCAGGCGAGAGCGGCGATGGAGACGCGTCTCATGCGCGCAAGCTAGCATGTCCGGCGATGGATGTTTTCTCGCTGGTGGCCGTCGGGCAGCGCGCCTATCTGCGCGACTCGGTCGTGCGCGCGGCGGAGGAGCTCGAGCTCGCCGAGGTGCTGCCGGCGACGGCGGAAGCGGCCGCGCGCAAGCTCGGCTTGCGGTCGCCGCACAGGCTCCTCCGGCTGCTCGAGGCGCTCGCGGTCCTCGACGAGGCGCGCCGCGAGGGCGATGTTTTTCACTTGCGCGGGCGGCCGCACGCACCCGCGACTGCCGGTGCATGGGGACGGATCGCCGGGATCATCCGCGCTGACCGACCGCTCGCGGAACCGGCGGACGAGGATTCGCTGCGCCGCTTGCATCGACACCTCGAGCGCGCGGGCGCGGATGCCGCACGCGAGCTCTGGGCAAATCTGCCGGATGCACACGGGCCGATGCTCGACCTGGGCGGGGGCGCCGGAACGTACACCGCGGCATTTCTCGAGGCGCACCCGGGCGAAGACGCGGCCATCGCCGACAGGCCGCAGGTGCTCGAGCTGGCCCAGGTCAGCCGCGCACGGCTCTTGCCCATCGACCTGCTCGAAAGCGAGCTGCCGAAGGGCCAGCGCACCATCCTTCTCGCCAACGTCCTGCACCTCTTCGGCGAGAGCGATTGCAGGAAGATCCTCGCCAAGGCCGCTCTTGCGCTGGCGCCGGACGGCCTCCTCATCGTCAAGGACCTGCTCGTCGAGCCCGACCGCAGCGGCCCTGCAGAAGGGGTTCTCTTCGCTCTCAACCTGGCGCTCTTCACCAGCGCGGGAGACGTCCACGACCCGCTTGCGCTCGCCTCCTGGATGCGCGCCGCGGGCCTGCGCGAGCCGCGCCGCGTGCCTCTTTCCGGCTCGCTGGCGCTGGCAGCGGCTTCGCCTTGACTTCGCCGGGCGCCGCTCTTAACTTGCGCCGCTTTCTCCAGAGCAGCCGTGGACGACCTCATCCTCAGCGTCGATGCCCTCGAGGAGGCGGACCAGCCTTTCGAGGCGGACCTCTCCCGCGAATTCCTCGACGAGGTTCTGCGTGCCGAGCCGGCGACGGAGTTCCACGCCGCCGGCGCGGCCCACCTGCGCGGCCGCGCCACGAAGATGGGCCGCGAGGTCCTGGCGCGCGCCAAGTTCACCGTGCCGCTCCAGGGGCATTGCAAGCGCTGCCTGAAGGGCGTGCAGCTCGAT
Source organism: Deltaproteobacteria bacterium (assembly GCA_005879315.1). Classification (GTDB taxonomy): domain Bacteria; phylum Myxococcota; class Myxococcia; order Myxococcales; family 40CM-4-68-19; genus 40CM-4-68-19. The sequence continues at coordinate 114,970 of VBLC01000046.1, forward strand.
GAGCCCGTCGAGCTGGTGCGGGCGTACGTTCCCGCCGCGGAGCTGGTTCCGCAGCGCAAGCGCGCGGGCGATGTCTCCGAGGCGAGCTTCGAGCCCGAGCTGGTGGACGAGGAGGGATACCAGGGCAAGGAGATCGATCTGAGCCCGGCATTGCGCGAGCAGATCCTTCTCTCCGTCCCGCCCTCGCCGCTCTGCGACGAGCAGTGCAAAGGGCTCTGCCCGCGCTGCGGCAAGGATTTGAACGAAGTCGAGTGCGGCTGCGACCGCACGGTTGTGGACCCGCGCTGGGCGGCCCTGAAAGGCATCCAGCTGAAGAAGGAGAAGTGATCGATGGGCGTCCCGAAGAAGCGCACCAGCCGGCAGAAGCGCGATCAGCGGCGCGCGCACTGGAAAGCCATTGCTCCGAACGTAGGCAAATGCCCGAACTGCGGGGAGCCGATCCTGCCGCACCGCGCGTGCCCCAAGTGCGGGCAGTATCGCGGCAAGAGCGTGCAGAAGGCTTCAGAGGATTGATACGTCTGCGTGGTCGTGCTCGCCCTCGTCCTCGTACTCGAGAACGAGCACGTGCTCGAATTCGAGCACGACAACGAGCAGGAGCACGAGCGCGTGATTGCTTTGGATGCCATGGGGGGCGATCTCGCTCCGGCCGCTACGGTCGAGGGCGCGCTTCGCGCGCATCGCGAGCGCGGGGTCGAAGTCCTGCTCGTCGGCGACGAGACGCGGCTGTCCCTCGAGCTGCGGCGGCTGGGAGCAGGCGAGACCGAGCTGCGCATCCACCATGCTTCCGAAGTCGTCGAGATGGACGAGCCGGCCGGGCAGGCATTGCGCAAGAAGAAGGACAGCTCGATCCGCGTCTGCTTCGATCTGTGCAAGTCGGGCGAGGCCAGCGGCATGGTCTCGGCCGGCAACAGCGGCGCGGTGATGGCCGGAGCGCTCTTCGTCCTTGGCCGGCTGGAGGGCGTCGATCGGCCCTGCATCGGCGGCTCGCTCCCCACGCTCGGGGGATGCGGCCGCGCGGTGCTGGTCGACATGGGCGCGAATGTCGAATGCACGGCGGAGCAGATCGTCCAGTTCGCGCTGATGGGCGAGGTCTACGCCCGCCGCATTCTCGGCGTGGTCCGCCCGCGCGTCGGCGTCGTCGCCAACGGCGAGGAAGAAGGGAAGGGGACCGATCTCACCCGCGCCGCCGCCACCGCGCTGCGCAGGCCGGAGAGCGGCGTCGACTTCCGCGGCTACGTCGAGGGCAAGGACGTCTTCGGCGGCGCGTTCGACGTCATTGCCACCGACGGCTTCACCGGCAACGTCCTCCTCAAGACGGCCGAGGGGGCGGTCTGGGCCTTCGGCCAGCTGCTCAAGCGCCAGATCAAGGTCTCGCCGCTGGCGAGCGCCGGCGCGCTGCTCCTGAAGTCTTCCCTCGAGCAAGTGAGGAAGCGGGTCGATTACGAGGAGGTGGGCGGCGCTCCGCTGCTCGGCGTCCGCGGCGTCGGCTTGATCGCGCACGGACGCTCCACTCCCCGGGCCATTCTCAATGCACTATCCGGAGCAGAGGCTTTTGCAGTAGAGCGTCTCCAAGATGAGCTGAGCGGCGCGGCGAAGCGGGCGAGCGCCCTCTTTTCGCACTGATCGTTATACTGCGCCGCGGCTTTTTTCCTGGGGAGCACAGAATGCAGCGTTCGCGCATCGTCGGCACCGGGACGTACCTCCCCGAGAAGGTCGTCACCAACGACGACATGGTGAAGGTCTACGGGGTCGAGACCAGCGACGCCTGGATCCGGGAGCGCACCGGCATCGGCGCGCGCCGCGTCGCCGCACCCGGCGAGGCCACCAGCGACATGGCGACCGCCGCCTCGAAGAGAGCGCTGAAGATGGCGGGCATCCGGCCCGAGGACGTCGACATGATCATCTGCGGGACGGTGACGCCCGACATGCCGTTCCCCGCGGCGGCGACGCTGGTGCAGGCCAAGCTGGGCGCAAACCACGCCGCCTGTTTCGACGTCAGCGCCGCCTGCGCCGGCTCGCTCTTTGCGCTGGCCATCGGCGATTCCTTCATCAAGAGCGGCGTCGCCAAGTCGGTGCTGGTGATCGGCGCCGAGATCCTCACCCGCATCATGGATTGGAAGGACCGCAACACCTGCGTGCTCTTCGGCGATGGCGCGGGCGCGATGGTGCTCGTCCCCGAGACGCGTGAGGCCCACGGCCTGCTCTCCACGCACCTGCACACCGACGGCACGCAGTGGGACATCCTCAACATCCCCGGTGGCGGCAGCAAGAAGCCCTTCAGCATCGAGGTGATGGAGAAGCGCGAGCAGTACGTGAAGATGAACGGCCGCGAGGTCTACAAGACCGCCGTGCGGGTGCTGGATCAGTGCTCGCGCGAGGCGCTGGAGCGCAATGGCTACCGGACGCAGGACGTGACCCACGTCATCGCCCACCAGGCCAACCTCCGCATCCTCGAAGGCGTGATGAAGCGGCTGGAGATCCCTCTGGGAAAGTGCCATCTCAACATCGAGGAGGTGGGCAACACCTCCTCGGCCTCGGTGCCGCTCACGCTCGACCAGGCCAACCGCAAAGGCGCTCTCAAGGACGGCGATCTGATCCTGATGATGGCCATCGGCGGCGGCATGGCGTGGGGCAGCGCGCTCTTGCGCTGGTGAGGATGCGATGAAGCTCGCGTTCGTCTTTCCCGGACAAGGCTCGCAGTACGTCGGCATGGGCCAGGCGCTCGCCCGCGAGTACCCCGAGGCCCGCGCGGCGCTCGACGAGGCCGACGCGGCGCTCAAGGGCGGCCTGTTGCGCATGATGTCCGACGGCCCCGAAGAAGAGCTGCGCAAGACCGCCAACACGCAGCCGGCCATCCTCGCCGTCAGCGTCGCGGCCCACCGCGCGCTGGTGCGCGAGGCGGGCGGGACGTTCAAGTTCCCTGCCTTCCATGCCGGCCATTCGCTGGGCGAGTACTCGGCGCTGGTCGCGGCGGGCGCCCTGAGCCTCTCCGATGCAGTGCGCGCCGTCCGCGCGCGCGGCACCTTCATGCAGGAGGCAGTGCCGGCCGGCGAGGGCGCGATGGCCGCCATTCTCGGCCTCGAGGCGCCGCTGGTGAAGGAGGCCTGCGCCGAGGCCGCCAGGCAGGAGAAGGGCCGCGTCGTCGCTCCCGCCAACTACAACTCGCCGGAGCAGACGGTGATCGCCGGGCACGCCGCCGCGGTCGATCGCGCCATCGTTCTCTGCAAGGAGAAAGGCGCCAAGCGCGCCATGGCGTTGCCGGTGAGCGCGCCTTTTCATTGCTCGCTGATGTCGCCGGTGCAGCCGCGCCTCGCGGAAGTGCTCGGCACGGTGCAGTTCAAGCAGACCAGCATCCCGGTGATCGCAAACGCCACCGCCGAGGCGAACACCGACCCGGCCCTGATCGTGCCTCTCTTGCTCACCCAGGTGACCGCGCCCGTGCGATGGGTAGAGACCATCCAGAAGATGGCGCTCAACGGCGTCGACACCTTGATCGAGCTGGGTCCCGGGAAAGTGCTGACCGGCCTCACGCGGCGCATCGACAAGGGGCTGCGCGCCTACGCGGTCGAGGACCCCGCCGGGCTCAAGGCGGTCCTGGCGGAGGTGTTCCGGTGAGGCTCTCCGTTCTTGCCGCCGCGCTGCTCGCGCTCGCCTGCTCCGACTCGCAGCGGGTGAACAAGAAGCTGCGCGACGAGGCCTGCACCAAGAACCTCGACTGCTATTACGGCCTCGAATGCGTCGACACCGCGCAGCTGGCCGACGGCGGTCCCGTCCCCGCCGCCAAGACCTGCCAGTTCAAATCCTTCGGCGATTGCGAGGGCGAGGGCCTCGGCCCGAACGGCCAGCCGCAATGCCTGTCGGGCCAGAAATGCCGCGACAGCCGCTGTACGGTGCAGTGCGCCGGCTCGAAGGACTGCAAGGAGAACGAGATCTGCAAGATCGGCATCTGCCAGAAGGGCGGCACGGCGCTCAACCAGTGCTACGACAACCGCGATTGCGCCTGGCCGCAGACCTGCTTCTATGGGCAGTGCGTGACCCGGACCGAGACCATGCGCTGCCGAAGCGATCTCGATTGCGGATACGGTTTTCGCTGCATCAATGGGCTCTGTCAGTAGAGGATTTTTTTGGGAACGCGTGCTACAAGCCCGCGTTTCGTACGCAACCGAAAGGATCGGTTACATGTCCGTCGAGGCGAAGGTCAAGAGCATCATCGCGGAGCAGCTCGGTGTCGGGGAGGACGAAATCAAGGCCGAGAGCGCGTTCATCGAGGATCTCGGCGCCGACTCTCTCGACATCGTCGAACTGGTGATGGCGATGGAAGAGGAATTCGAGGTGGAGATTCCCGATGAAGAGGCTGAGCACATCAAGACGGTGCAGGACGCCGTCAACTTCATCAACGAGCACAAGAAGTAGGCTCGGGCATCGCTCCTCCGGTCAGAGCAACGCATGCAGCGTTTAGAACGCAGAGTCGTCGTCACCGGGCTGGGTCTCGTCACCCCTCTGGGCATCGGCACCAAGGAGTCCTGGGAGGCGGCCATCGCCGGCAAGAGCGGCATCGGCCCCATCACCCGCTTCGACGTCAAGGACCTGCCCTGCCGCATCGCCGGCGAGGTCAAGGGATTCGAGCCCGCGCTCTACATGGACAAGAAGGAGGCGCGGCGCAACGACCTCTTCATCCAGTTCGGCCTCGCCGCCACCCACATCGCGCTGCTCGACGCGGGCCTGCCCCTGGACAAGCCGCTCGGCGAGCGCACCGGCGTCATCGTCGGCTCGGGAATGGGCGGTCTCTCGACTCTCGAAGAGACGCACCTCACGGCCGTCAACAAGGGGCACCGGCGGGTGAACCCCTTCTTCATCCCCTCCATCATCGTCAACCTGGTGGGCGGCCAGGTCTCCATCAAGTACGGCGCGGGGGGAGTGAACTTCGCGCCGGTGTCGGCCTGCGCCACCGGCAACCACGCCATCGGCGAGTCGCTGCGACATCTGCAGCACGGCGACGTCGACAGGATGATCACCGGCGGAGCGGAAGCCACCATCACCTTGCTGGGCATCTCCGGCTTCACCGCGGCGCGCGCCGTCTCGGAGCGGAACGACGCGCCGGAGAAGGCTTCGCGGCCCTTCGACAGGGACCGCGACGGATTCGTCGCCGGGGAGGGCTCTGGCATCCTCATCCTCGAGGATCTGGAGCACGCAAAGAAACGCGGCGCGCGCATCTACTGCGAGCTGATCGGCTACGGCGCAACCGCCGACGCGTACCACATCACCGCGCCCTCGGGCGAAGGCGCCGAGCGCGCCATGAGACTCTGTCTCGAGGACGCCGGCCTGCGGCCCGAGGAGGTGCAGTACGTCAACGCTCACGGCACCTCGACGCCGGTGGGCGACGTTGCCGAGATCAAGGCCATCAAGAACGTCTTCGGCCCCTGGGCGAAGAAGGGGCTGATGGTCAGCTCCACCAAGAGCATGACCGGACATCTGCTCGGCGCGGCGGGCGGCGTCGAGGGGGCCTTCACCGCACTGGCGCTGCATCACGGGATCGTTCCGCCGACCATCAACGTCGACAATCAGGATCCGGAGTGCGATCTCGACGTGGTGCCGAACAAGGCGCGCGAGGTACCGATCAAGACGGCCATCTCGAACTCGTTCGGCTTCGGCGGCACCAATGCGGTGGTCGCCTTTCAGCGCTTCGAGGAGTGAAGCGCGTCGCGGCGCGCCAGCTCGAGCTGCTGCCGCGCGATCTGCAGCTGAGGGTCCAGCTCCAGAGCGCGCTGGAAGCGCTCGATGGCCTCGCCGTAGCGGGCGCCGCGCGCGAGCAGGATGCCGAGATCGAGCTGCGTCGCCGCGTCTCGGGGCGCCAGCTGCTGGGCGCGGAGCAGATGAGCCAGCGCCTCGTCGGTCCGGCCGACTTCGGCGAGCGCGACGCCGAGCTCCCGCTGCAGATCGGGGAAATCCGGGTGGGCGGGCTCGAGCGGCTCGAGCAGCCGCACCGCTTCCGCCGTTCGCCCCAGCTGCGTCAGGGTCGCGGCCATCGTCGGCGCCACCAGGGTCGGGTCGGGCTCGACCGCGAGCGCTTGTTCGAACCAGCGGAGCGCCTCTCGCGGCTGGCCGCGCCGCAGCGCGATCAGCCCCCGCGCATTGAGGGCGCGGCCGGCGGTCGGCCACTGCCGCAGCACGGCGCGATAGAGCGCTTCGGCCTCCTCGAGCTTGCCCTGCGACAAGCGCTGATTGGCGAGCGCCTGCAGCGCGAGCGGATCGTCGGGCGAGACTTCCAGCGCGTGCGAGAAGAGCGCGCCGTCGTCGCGCCAGTAGCTCTCTTGCCGCAGCGTGAGGACGAAGAGGGCGCAGACGGCCGCCGCTGCCGTCGCCCAGAGCGCTGCCCGCCGCGGCAAGCTGAACGACAGCGCGAAGAAAGGGCCGATGAGCGGCAGATAGCTGTAGCGGTCGGCCACGGACTGCGAGCCTGCCTGGACGACGCCGATCACCGGCAGCAGCATCACCAGGAACCAGGCCCAGCCGACCGCGAGCTGCGGCCGCTCGCGCAGTTGCCAGAGGCACAAGCCGGTGATGGCGACGAGGAGCGCGGCCGCGGCCAGCAGCGGCCCCCAGTGGATTTCAGGATGCAGCGGATAGTGGACCGCGAGGCGCGCCGGCCAGACGGCCATCTTTAGATAAATCGCGTACCCCTCGATCGCATCGGCGATGCGCGAGGAAAGCGGCAGCGGCGAGATCGCTCTTCCCGAACTCTGGGCGCGCAGCGTGAGGAGGCTGGCCGCGGCCGAAAGCAAGAAGAGCGGAAGCTTCTCGCGCAAGAGCGGCGGCCGCCGCAAAGGCCAGACGTCGAGCAGAAGCAGCACGAACGGGGCCGTCACCAGCATCGGCTTCGAGGCCAGCCCCGCCGCGAAGAGCGCGCAGACCAAGAGGTATCGCGCCGCGCCCGGCTTGCGCACCCAGCCGAGCCAGGCGACCAGCATGAGGAGAAAGAAAAAGGCGGAGAGCACGTCCTTGCGTTCGGAGATCCAGACCACCGACTCGACGCGCAGCGGATGCACCGCGAACAACGCCGCCGTCAGCAGGCTGGGCCAGTAGAGCCGCGTCGCCTGCAAGAGGAAGAGGAAAAGCAGGGCGCCGTTGGCCGCGTGAAGCAGCACGCTCGACAGGTGATGTCCCGCCGGCGCCGATCCCCACAGCGTCCAGTCGAGCGTGTGCGAGAGCCAGGTGAGCGGGAACCAGTTGGCGGCGTACGTGCGGGTGAAGGCCCAGCGCATGGTCGCGGCGGTGAAGCCCTGCTGGATGTGCGGATTGCCGGTGACGTAATCGGCGTCGTCGATGCCGGCGAAGGGGAATCCGACCGCCGCGGAGAAGGCGCTCAGGGAAAGGGCGGCGACGAGGGCGGCGCCGAGCCATTGCGCACCTCGGCTCTTCTCCACGGTCGCGATGATACCTCCTTGCCCCTGGCGCAGGCGCGCGATATGAGCGCTGCTCGATGGAAAAGCCGCTCCGCGAGGTGGATCCGGAGATCGCCCGTCTGATCCGCGAGGAGACCGAGCGCCAGGCAAACGGCCTCGAGCTCATCGCCAGCGAGAACTTCGTCTCCGAGGCGGTCCTCGAGGCGCAGGGCTCGACGCTGACCAACAAGTACGCCGAGGGCCTGCCCGGCAAGCGCTACTACGGCGGCTGCGAAGTGGTCGACAAGGTCGAGCAGCTGGCCATCGACCGCGCCAAGACGCTCTTCGGCGCCGAGCACGCCAACGTCCAGCCGCACGCCGGATCGCAGGCGAACATGGCGACGTACTTCGCCCTGCTGCGGCCCGGCGACCGCATCATGTCGCTCAGCCTCGCGCAGGGCGGGCATCTCACCCACGGCTCGCCGGTGAACTTCTCCGGCAAGCTCTTCGAGATCCACCACTACGGGCTCGATCCGAAGACGGAGCAGATCGACTTTCCCGCGGCGCTGAAGCTGGCGCGCGAGGTGAAGCCGCGCATGCTCTTGTGCGGCGCCTCCGCCTATCCGCGCACGCTCGATTTCGTCAGGCTGCGCGAGATCGCCGACGAGGTCCACGCGATGATGGTCTGCGACATCGCCCACATCGCCGGGCTGGTGGCGGTCGGGCTCCATCCCAGCCCGGTGCCGCTCAGCGAGGCGGTCACCACCACCACCCACAAGACGCTGCGCGGTCCGCGCAGCGGGCTGATCCTCTGCAAGCAGGAGCACGCCAAGGCCATCGACTCGAATGTCTTCCCCGGCATCCAGGGCGGGCCGCTCGAGCACATCATCGCCGCCAAGGCGGTCGCCTTCGCCGAGGCGCTGCGGCCCTCGTTCAAGGAATACCAGCAGCGCATCCTCGACAACGCGCAGGCGCTCGCTCAGGGCCTGATCGAGGGCGGGCTGCGGCTGGTCGCCGGCGGCACCGACACGCATCTGATGTTGTGCGATCTGCGCCCCAAGAAGCTCACCGGCAAGATCGCGGAGCAGGTGCTGCAGCGGGCGCACATCACCACCAACAAGAACATGATCCCGGGCGACCCCGAGAAGCCGTTCGTCACCAGCGGCCTGCGGCTGGGCACGCCGGCGCTCACCACCCGGGGCATGGGACCCAGGGAGATGAAGCAGATCGCGCGGCTGATCGTGCGCGTCCTCGACAAACCCGAGGACGCGGCCGAGATCGAGCGCGTCCGCGGCGAGGTGCACGAGCTGGCGCGCCAGTTTCCGCTCTACGCGCGCCGCCTGGCCCGTGTATGAAGTGTCCGTTCTGCGCCGAGCTGGAGAACAAGGTGATCGACTCCCGCCTCTCCAACCAGGGCGTGGTCATCCGCCGCCGCCGCGAGTGCCTCGGCTGCCAGCGCCGCTTCACCACCTACGAGCGGGTCGAGGAAATCCTCCCCATGGTGGTGAAGAAGGACGGCCGCCGCGAGGCGTACGATCGCCAAAAGATTTTGGAGGGCCTGCGCCTCGCCTGCCAGAAGCGGCCGGTCTCGGCGGAGCAGCTCGAGGAAGTCGCCGACGGCATCGAGCGCAGACTTCAGGAGATGGGCGACAAGGAAGTGCGCAGCTCGGTGATCGGCGAGGCGGTGATGCGGGAACTGGCCAGGCTCGACGAAGTCGCCTACGTGCGCTTCGCCAGCGTCTACCGCTCCTTCAAGGACCTGGGCGAATTCATGAGCGAGCTGAAGGAGCTCATCTCCGAGCGCAAAGCGCAGAAGAAGTGAATTCTCCCGAAGAGCTGATGCGGCTGGCGCTGCTCGAGGCTACGAGGGGCCGCGGCCGGACGCATCCCAACCCGGCGGTGGGTGCCCTGGTGGTGCGCAAAGGGCGCGTCCTCTCGCGCGGGCATCACCAGAGAGCCGGGCTGCCGCACGCCGAGGTCGTCGCGCTGCGGGCGGCAGGCGGGCGCGCGCGGGGCGCGGATCTCTATGTGACGCTCGAGCCCTGCGCGCATCATGGGCGCACCCCTCCCTGCACTGAAGCGATCGTCGCTGCCGGCATCCGGCGCGTCTTCTACGGGAGCGGCGATCCCAATCCGCACGTGGAAGGCCACGGCGCCCGCCGGCTGCGCCGAAGCGGCATCGAGATCACCTCTGCCGTGCTGCGCGCCGAGTGCGACGCCTTCAACGAGCCCTGGTTCAAGTTCATCACCCGCGGAGTTCCCTGGGTCGTGCTCAAGGCCGCGGTGACTCTCGACGGCAAGCTGGCCATGCCCTCGGGCGACTCGAAATGGATCAGCAGCGAGCCCTCGCGAAGGCTCGTTCATCTCTGGCGCGATCAGTTCGATGCGGTCCTGGTCGGAGCCGGGACGGTGCGCGCCGACGACCCGCAGCTGACGGTGCGCGGAATTCCCGGCGGGCGCAGTCCACTTCGCGTCGTGCTGGGGGACGTTCCGCAGGGCGCGCGCGTCCTGCGCGAGCCGGGCGAGACATTGATCGAGGAGGGCGGCCTGCCCGCAATCCTGCGCCGCCTCGCCAGACGGGGCATCACCACGGTGCTGGTCGAGGGCGGCGCGCGCGTGCACGGCAGCTTCCTCAAGGCGAAGCTCTGGGACGAGCTGCGGCTCTTCATCGCTCCCAAGCTGGCGGGCGCCTCGGCGCTCTCCTGGGCAGGCTTCGAGGGGCCGCAGAACATGCGCGACGCGCTCGAAGCGCGCATCGTCGCCTGCGCGCAAGTGGGCGATGACATTCTCGTCACCGCCCGGCCGTTGCGTTAGAACTGGATCGTGTTCACGGGACTCATCGAGGACGTCGGCACGGTCGCGGCCGTGGAGGGCTCGCGCCTCGCCGTGCAGTCGCGCTTCGACGATCTCGGTCAAGGCGACAGCGTGGCGGTCGACGGCGTCTGCCTGACGGTGGTCGACACCGCCGTAGGACGCTTCCGGGCCGACGTCTCCGCCGAAACGCAGCAGCGCTCGACGCTCGGCTCGCTGAAGCGCGGCGACCGCGTCAATCTCGAGCGGCCCCTGGCGCTGGGGGATCGCCTGGGGGGCCATCTCGTCCTCGGCCACGTCGACGGCGTCGGAGAGATCGTTGCACGTCAAACCATCGGCGAAGGCGTGCGGGTCGAGCTGCGCATCCCGCGGCAGCTGGCGCCCCTGGTGGTGGAGAAGGGCTCGATCGCGCTCGACGGCATCTCGCTCACCGTCAATCAGCTGCTCGGCGACGAACGGATCGCGCTCTTCCTCATCCCCGAGACGCTGCGCGCCACCACCTGGGGCGATAAACTCCCTGGCGCCAGGGTCAACGTCGAGGCCGACATCCTCGGCAAGCACGTCGCCCGGCTGATGGAGGGTCGCCTGGGTGGATAGCACCGAGATCGAGCGCGTCGAAAAGGCGCTGGACGAGCTGCGCCACGGGCGCATGGTCATCCTCATCGATGACGCCGACCGCGAGAACGAGGGCGACCTGGTGTTGGCCGCGCAGTTCGTCACTCCCGAGGCGATCAACTTCATGGCCAAGCACGCCCGCGGCCTCATCTGCCTCAGCCTCACCGAAGAGCAAGTCAAGCGGCTCGGCCTCACCATGATGGTGAGCGAGAACCAGAGCACCTACGCGACGGCGTTCACCGTCAGCATCGAGGCGGCGAGCGGCGTGACCACCGGCATCAGCGCTGCGGATCGCGCGACCACCATCCGCGCCGCCATCAGCCCCGACGCCCGGCCGGAAGATCTGGTGCGGCCCGGCCACGTCTTTCCCCTGCGGGCGCGCAAGGGCGGCGTTCTCGTCCGCGCCGGGCAGACGGAAGGGTCGGTCGATCTCGCGCGGCTCGCCGGCCTCGTCCCCGCCGGCGTGATCTGCGAGGTGATGAACGACGACGGCAGCATGGCCCGCATGCCCGATCTGCAGAAGTTTGCCGACCAGCACGGACTGCACCTGCTCTTCGTCGCCGACGTCATTCATTACCGGTTGCAGCGCGAGTCGCTCGTCCGCCGCGGCGCCGAGGCGCGCGTGCCCACGCAGTTCGGCGGCGAGATGCGCTGCATCGCCTACGAGAACGACGTCGACTCGGCCCAGCACGTCGCTTTCGTCAAGGGAAGCTGGGAACGCGACGAGCCGGTGCTGGTGCGAGTGCATTCCAAGTGCCTGACCGGCGACGTCTTCGGCAGCAAGCGCTGCGACTGCGGCCCGCAGCTGCGCAGCGCGCTGCGGATGATCGACGAGGCGGGCAAGGGCGTGCTGGTCTATCTCGATCAGGAAGGGCGCGGCATCGGCCTGATCAACAAGCTCAAGGCCTACAACCTGCAGGACGAGGGCCACGACACCGTCGAGGCCAACCAGAAGCTCGGCTTCAAGGCCGACCTGCGCGACTACGGCATCGGCGCGCAGATCCTCCGCGACGTGGGCGTGCGCAAGATGCGGCTGATGACCAACAACCCGAAGAAGATCGACGGGCTCAAGCGCCTCTACGACCTGGAGGTGGTGGAGCGGGTGCCCATCGAGGTCGGGCTGTCGGACGAGAACGAGAACTATCTCCAGGTCAAGCGCGACAAGATGGGCCACCTTTTGTCCCTCGTCGCGGACAAGCAGAAGTAAGATGGCTGCATGAGCAGGGGCACGCCGTCCGGGGTGGATCTCGACGCCAACGGTCTGCGCTTCGCCATCGTCGCCTCGCGCTGGAACGAAAAGATCGTCGAGCAGCTCATCGCCGGCGCGCAGAAGGTGCTGCAGGAGCGCGGCGCGGCCAACGTTCGCGTTTATCGCTGCGCCGGCGCCTTCGAGCTCGCCCCTCTGGCGGCGCGGGTCGCGCGCAAGGGCGGTGTCGACGGCATCCTCGCGCTCTCTTGCCTGATCCGCGGCGGCACCGATCACTTCCGCCTCCTCGCCGACGAGGCTACCCGAGCTCTCGGCCTGCTCGCCCTGGAGGGCGCCACCAATCCGCGCCCCCTGGCGGTGAGCTTCGGCGTCCTCGCCTGCGAGAACCTGGGCCAGGCGCAGGAGCGCGCCGACCCGCAAGGCGCCGACAAAGGCGGCGAGGCCGCGCTGGCCTGCATCGAGCAGGCGCGGGCGCTGGCGGCGGTCGACTGAATGGGCTCGCGGACGAAAGCGCGCGAGTGCGCGCTTCAGGCGCTCTACCAGCTCGACACCAGCGGCGGCGAGCCGCGCGACGTGCTCCGCGCCATCCTCGCCCACTTCGAGGACGCCGACGCCGACACCGCGCAATTCGCCGAGCAGCTGGTGCGCGGGGTGCAGTCAGAGAGAGGACGGATCGACGAGCTCATCCAGCAGAGCAGCGCGCACTGGAAGCTCGACCGCATGGCGCGCGTCGACCGCAACATCCTGCGGCTCGCCGTCTATGAGATCATCCGCCGCGCCGACGTGCCGCTGCGGGTGACGCTCAATGAAGCCATCGAGCTGGGAAAGAAGTTCGGGTCGGAAGAATCGTCGGCCTTCGTCAATGGCGTGCTCGACAAGATCGCTCACACCGAGATCTCCTTCGCAACGCCGAAGATGAAACCGGACGCGCCGTAGCCGACAGGCGGAGGCACTCGCAATGGACCTTTCCTTCCATCCGCTCTCGCTCGATGCCCTCGACCAGGTCACGGTCGAGTCGCTCTGTCTCTTCATCGCCTCCGACCAGCGGCCGCTGACCGGACTGGCCGGGCTGGCCGACTGGCGGCTCTCGGGGAAGCTCTCGCGCCTCTTGCGCGCGGGTCTCGTCTCCGGCGACGCCGGCGAGGCGGTGCTGACGCCGCCCGGGCCGCGGATGGCGTTCGAGAAGATGTTCCTCTTCGGCCTCGGGCAGTTGGAGCAGGGCGAGGAGACGCTGGTCGCGCAGATCGGGGCGGCGCTCCAGAAGGTCAGTCAGGCCGGCGTGCGCACGGCCGCCTTGCAGCTGCCCGCGCGGCTCGCGCCGGACGCGGCGGTGAAGATGCTCGTCGCGGAACTGAAGGGGCCGACTCGCGCGCTGGTCTTTTCGCCGGAGCCGCAGAAGCTGGCCGCGGTCTTCGCGCAGATGACGGGCGGCCGTCCGCCGCCGCTGGTGAAGGAGCCCGCCGCCGTCAGGCATCGCACTCCTACGCCGCCTCCCATGCCTCGGGCGGAGGACAAGCCGGGCGCACCGGGGCCGCAGCGCTACGTTCCGCCGGCGCCGAAGCAGAACATCTTCCAGAAGAACAAGAAGAAGCCTTAACGCACGAGTACGACGCGCACGGCGATGCTGCGCCAGGAGCTCTCCTGCAAGAGCACGCGCTGCGCCGGCGACTCGACCAGGAGCTGCCGCTCCTCCGGCCAGCGCAGGGCGATGCGGGTGTAGCCGGGCGCGACGAAGACGTCGCCGTGCGGCCGGAACTTCGCGCCGATGGGCCGCAGCGCCACGTGGGTCGTGACTGCCTCGGCGCAGCGCCGCTGGTAGACGGCGGCGACGAAGCGCGCGTCGGGCGAGGCCGCTTCCGAAAGCACCTCGTCGTCGCAGGGCGAGACCGGGGGAGCCGCCCGCCAGAACCAGAGGCTGACGGCGCCGATCGCCAGCATGGCGGCGAAAAGCGCCAGGAGCAGCTTCACGGCGTCAGCCGCTCCATCATCCGCGGGAAGGGGATGGTCTCGCGCACGTGATGCAGTCCGCAGATCCAGGAGACGGTCCGCTCCACTCCCAGACCGAATCCGGAATGCGGCACGCTGCCGAACTTGCGCAGGTCGAGATACCAGGAGAAGGCCTCCGCCGGGAGCTTGTGCTGCTCGATGGCGGCCTTGAGGGTCGCATAGTCGTCCTCGCGCTGGCCGCCGCCGATGATCTCGCCGTATCCCTCGGGCGCGAGCACGTCCACGCCGAGCGCGACCTTGGGATCCTTCGGGTCCTTCTTGAAGTAGAAGGCCTTCATCTCCGCCGGGTAGCGGTGCACCATCACCGGCCGATCGAACTGCTTGCAGAGGATGGTCTCCTCGTCGCCGCCGAGGTCGTCGCCCCAGCGGACGGCATGTCCGGTCTTTTGAATAGATTCGATGGCCTCCGTATAGGTGATGCGCGGGAATGGCTTTTGTACATTTTGCAAAGCCGCCACGTCCCGCTCCAGCACCGACCCCAGTTCGCGCTCGTGCTTTTGCAGGACGCGCCGCACGATCTCGACGAGAAAATCCTCCGCCAGATCCATCGCGCCTTCGAGGTCCATCCAGGCCACCTCGGGCTCGACCATCCAGAATTCGGTCAAGTGGCGGCGCGTCTTGCTCTTCTCCGCCCGGAACGTCGGACCGAAGACGTAGGCCTTGCCCACCGCCATCGCCGCCGCCTCGCCGTAGAGCTGGCCCGATTGAGTCAGATAAGCCTTGCCGAGATCGAAGTAGGGAACCTCGAACAAGGTCGAGGTCCCCTCGCAGGCGGCGGGCGTGAGGATGGGCGAGTCGACGAGGGTGTAGCCGCGCTCGTCGAAGTAGTCGCGGATGGCTTTGATGATGGTGTGCCGCACGGCGAGGATGGCCCGCTGCCTCGCGGAGCGCAGCCAGAGGTGTCGCTGCTCCTGGAGAAAGCCGACACCATGTTCCTTGGGCTGGATGGGGTAGCCCTGCTCGCCTTGGACGACCCGAAAGTCATTGACGTGCAATTCGAAGCCGAGCGGGCTGCGCGGGTCCTTGGCAACCTTGCCGCGCACTTCGACCGCGGCCTCCTGCGGAACGCCAGCAGCGGCAGCGAAGACCGCCTCCGGCACGTCCTTCTTGGACACGATGCACTGGATGATGCCCGTGCCGTCCCGCACCTGGAGGAAATGCAGCTTGCCGCTCGACCGCTTGCCGTACAGCCAGCCGCGCAGCAGGACCTCCTCGCCCTCGTGCGTCGCAATGTCGCTGACGTAGACGTGTTTCTCCATGGGGCGGCGGATGCTATTGCCTCGCTGGCCGCGCGTCGAGTAGACCGTGCGTCCTCGTAAGCGGAGGTACATTGATCCTCTCCATCCTCCTCGCAGCACTGCTGGCGCAGCCGGCCCCGCCGAAGCTCGAACCGGCGAAGCCGCAAGCGCCGAGCGGCCCCGGGCCCGCCGCCCAGCGGACCGGACCCGCGATCGATGAGGACGGCATCGAGATCGCCGGCGCCTCGGCCAGCACGGTGCGCACGCCGAGCAGCGACTCGGCCTGGGGTGGCGTCCGCAGCGGCCGCGAGGCCGAGCTCTCGCAGCGCGTGGCCGATTACCAGCTCGAGGCGTTGCTCGATCCCGACAAGCACACCGTCGAGGGAAAGGAGCGGCTCACCTGGCGCAACCGGAGCGACAAGCGCATCACCCACCTCTATCTGCACCTCTACCTCAACGCCTTCGAGGGGCAAGGCAGCACCTTCTTCAGCGAGATGTCGCGATACGGCGGCTTCCGCAGCGGCGTGCAGACCAAGAAAGGCGAGTGGGGGTACATCGAGCTCAAGAAGGTCGAGCAAGGCGGAAAGCCGGTGCGCTGGAGCTTCGTCCATCCGGACGGCGGACCCTCGACCGATCGGACGGTGGTGCGCTTCGATCTGCCCACGCCGGTGCCTGCTCACGGCACGGCTGTCCTCGACATCGACTTCCACGACCAGCTCCCGCGCGTGGTCGCGCGCACCGGGTACTTCGACAAGTACCATCTCGTCGCGCAGTGGTTTCCCAAGATCGGCGTGCTGGAATTGCCCGGCGAGCGCGGCGCCGTTCGCCCCCGCTGGAACTGCCACGAGTTCCACCTCAACAGCGAGTTCTATGCCGACTTCGGCTCCTACCGCGCCGAGATCACCCTGCCCAAAGGGTACACGCTCGGATCGACCGGAAGGGAGATCGACCCCGCGCAAGAGACGCCGCAGGGCGTGCGCCACCGCATCGCCGAGGACGACATCCACGACTTCGCCTTCACCGCCTGGGACAAGTACGCGCCGCCGCTCGAGGGCGACTGGCAGGGCGTCCACGTCAAGGTGCTCCACGCTCCCGAGCACGCCGAGTCGGCGCGCATCGCGCTCCAGGCCACCATCGACTCGCTCGAATACTTCTCCCGCACGCTCGGCCGCTATCCCTACCGGCAGGTCACGGTGGTGGTGCCGCCCTTCAACGCCTGGGAATCGGGCGGCATGGAGTACGAGACGTTCTTCACCAGCGTCGGCGCCCTCGGGCCGCCGTATCTGCAGCTCGTCCGCTACGTCACCGTCCACGAATTCGGCCATGGCTACTTCATGGGTCTGCTCGCCTCGAATGAATTCGAAGAGCCCTTCCTCGACGAGGGTCTCAACGAGCTGTGGGACACGCGGATGCAGTCGCAGGAGTTCCTCCAGATCCCCGCGCCGGGCATCCTCGGCCGCATCGGCCTGCGCACCCCGAAGGTCTCCTGGTGGGACTACGAGCGGTACGAGGGAGGCACCTCCCGCTTCCCGGCCGACCCCATCGCGGGCAATTCCTGGGACCGCTACTCGAGAGCGAGCTACGGGCTCGTCTACGCCCGCACCGTGCTCGTCTTCCATGATCTCGAGCAGCGCCTGGGCGGCGATCTGCTGGCGCGAGGCTTCCAGGAATACTACCGGCGCTGGCACCATCGGCATCCGTCGACGGCCGATCTGGAGAAGACGCTCGCCGACGTCGCCGGGGAGAGGGCGCCGGTCGTCCACCGCTGGTTCGCGGAGCAGGTCTACGATCGCGCGCCGATCGACGACCGGGTCGTCTTGGTCGAGGCGCAGGAGATCCTGCTGCCTCTCGGCTTCGTCGAGCTGCCCGACGGCAAGCGGGTCGAGCGCGACGCCAAGGAGGTAGAGAAGCTGGTGCGCGAGGCGCGCGAAGCCTTCCGCAAGGCGCATCCCGACGCCAAGCCTTCCCAGCCGGGGCCTTTTCCCTGGCGCTCGACGGTCGAGGTGCGCCGCTACGCCGCGCAGGTGCCGCAGAAGCTGCTGGTCAAGTTCGAGGACGGAACTAGCGAGACCATCGTCTGGCCCGAGGAGGAGCGCTGGCACCGCTACGTCTTCGAGCGGCCGGTGAAGATCGAGTCGGCCCAGCTCGATCCCGAGCGCAACTGGCTGCTCGATCTCGACAAGCTCGACGACGGCCGCACGCGGGAGAAGAGCGCGCTCGCGGGACGGCGCTGGACGCTCGAGTTCAAGGCCTGGAGCGAGCTTGCCCTCTCGCTCCTGGAGGCGCTGTGATCACGCCGCGTCTCTATCGGCGCTCGCTGCGCAATGCGCTGCAGTGGCGGCTCCTGTTTCTCTGGTGGGCCTCCCTGCTTCTTCCGGGCTTCGTCGCCGCCCATCCGGTCGGGCATTACCTGAGCTCCCAGCTTGACCACTCGACGCGCGCGAAGGACGTCGTCGCCTGGATGGACGCGTCCACGGCGGTCGATCTGCTCCGTCATCTGGGCGATGCGGGCGCTGGTGAAGCCCTGGTGATGGGCCTTCTCGGGGCCGTGGTGGCGCTCCTCTTCCTCGCTCCCTTCATGGCGGGAGCGATGGTCGCCGCGGCGCGCAGCGACGAGCCGCTCCCGCTGCATCGGCTGCTTGCCGGCGCAGGCGAGATGTACGGCCGCATGTTCCGCACCACCCTCTGCGGGCTCATCCCTGTCGGCATCGGCGCGGCGCTGGCGAGCGCGGCGTTGAAGGCGGCGCAATCGCTGGCGTCGAAGGCGATCTGGGAGACCCAAGCACAGCGCAGCTTCCGCATTCTCTTCGTCGTCGCGGCGATCATTTTCTTCCTCTTTCATCTTCTCGTCGACACGGCGCGCGCGCAGTTCGTCGCCGAGCCCGCGCGGCGGTCGGCGCTGCTCGCGCTCTGGAGCGCGGTGAGGCTGTTCTGGCGTCGGCCGCTGCGGGTCCTCGCCGTCGGCGCATTGGGCAGCGCCGTCGGGCTCGGCCTCGCTGCCCTGGCGATGGTGTTGCGATTGCGCATCGATCAGGCCGGTATATTCAGTATACTCATTGCCTGGATGCTCGCCCAGGCCGCGCATCTGTCGATCGGCTGGGGCAGGGCGGCGCGCATCTTCGGCATCGCGGAGCTGGCGCGCGCCGACACTGCCGATCGGGCTCGCTCCGAAGCCTTCCGCATGGAGCCGCCCGCGAGCAGCCCGCCGCCGGTCGTACAATCGGAGACGCTGGAGACGCTCGTCCCGCCGTCCGCCGTTCCCTTGTCGCCCTCGAAATAGGTTGTCCCGCATTTTTGTCGGGGCGCGGCTACAATCGCGCCGCGGAGGAAGACCTTGCAGGAGAAGTACGACCCGAAGTCGATCGAGCCCCGCTGGCAGGAGCACTGGGCCAAGCGCGACCTCTTCCGCGCCGGCAACCGCCGCGACGCCCCGAAGAAGTACGTGCTGGCGATGCTGCCCTATCCCTCGGGCGAGATGCACATGGGACATGCGCGGGTCTACTCGATCACCGACGTGCTGGCCCGCTACTCTCGCAAGCGCGGTTTCGACGTCTTCCATCCCTTCGGCTGGGACTCCTTCGGCCTGCCCGCGGAGAACGCCGCGATCAAGGAAGGCGTGCACCCGGCGGTGCGCACGCCGAAGAACATCGCCTCCTTCAAGGCGGACGTCATCTCGCTGGGCATCTCGGTCGACTGGTCCACCGAAATCAGCACCAGCGATCCCGAGTACTACCGCTGGAACCAGTGGTTCTTCCTCCGCATGCTGGAACGCGGGCTCTGCTATCGCCGCCGCGCTCGGGTGAACTTCTGCCCCTCCTGCAACACCGTCCTCGCCAACGAGCAGGTCGAGGAAGGCAAGTGCTGGCGCTGCGGCTCGACCGTCATCGAGCGCGAGATCCCCGAGTGGGCCTTCCGCATCACCGCCTATGCCGATCGGCTCCTGGAAGGGCTGAACAAGATCGACTGGCCCGAGCGGGTGGTGGCGATGCAGCGCAACTGGATCGGCCGCTCCGACGGCCTGGAGATCGACTTCGCCGTCTCCGGGCGCAAGGGCAAGGCCTTCCGCGTCTTCACCACGCGCGCCGACACGATCCATGGCGCGACCTACGTCGCGGCAGCGCCCGACCATCCGCTGGTGATGGAGCTGGCGCCGGAGGAGAAGAAGGCCGAGATCGCCGCCTTCGCCGAGAAAGTGCGCCGCGCCGCCAAAGAAGTGGGCGAGGGCGCGCAGGCCGCCGAGAAGGAAGGGCTCGACACCGGCATCCGGGTGCGGAATCCCTTCACCAAGAAGCAGATCCCCGTCTGGGTGGCGAACTTCGTCCTCTCCGGCTACGGCACGGGCGCGGTCATGTCGGTGCCGGCGCACGACCAGCGCGACTACGAGTTCGCGGTCAAGTATGGATTGCCCATCGAGTGGGTCATCCGTCCCGCCGACGAGGACGAGGTCACCCAGGCCGCCGCGCGCAAGCTGGCCGAGCAGAACAAGGCCTTCACCGAATACGGCTTCCTCTTCGACTCCGGCGAATTCTCCGGGATGCCCTCCGAGCAGGCGCGGCTGGCCATCGCGGCGGAAGCGCAGCGGCGCGGCATCGGGCGTCCCGCGGTGAACTACCATCTGCGCGACTGGGGCGTCTCGCGGCAGCGCTACTGGGGCACGCCCATCCCCATCATCTATTGCGATCGCTGCGATCCGGACCACCGCGGCATTCCCGTCCCCGACAGGGATCTGCCGGTGGTCCTGCCCGACATCGACGTGAAAGAAGTGCTGACCGGCAAGGGTGAGCCACCGCTGGCGAAGGTCGCCTCCTGGGTGAACATCAAGTGCCCCAATTGCGGCGGGCCGGCGCGGCGCGAGGCCGAGACGATGGACACCTTCGTCGACTCGAGCTGGTACTTCGCTCGCTACCTCGATCCGCACAACGACCGCGAGCCGTTCTCGCGGGCGCAGGCCGATCGGTTCCTTCCCATCGACGTCTACGTGGGTGGGCCCGAGCACGCGGTGCTCCACCTGCTCTACTTCCGCTTCTGGACGATGATGATGGAGGAGCTGGGGCTGTGCGGCATTTCCGAGCCGGCGCAGAAGCTGGTCACCCAGGGCATCGTCAAGGGCCGCGACGGCGAGAAGATGAGCAAGTCGAAGGGCAACGTCGTCCCGCCCCGCGAGATCATCGAGCGCTACGGCGCCGACACCGCGCGGCTGTTCATCCTCTTCGCCGCGCCGGCGGAGAAGGACATGGACTGGTCCGACGAGCAGGTCGAAGGCCAGCACCGCTTCCTCGGCCGCGTCTTCCGGCTGGTGCAGGGCGCGCTGCCGAAGGTGCGCGACGCGCGCGCTGGAGGGCCGCCCGACGAGCTGCGCCGGCGGACGCACAAGACCATCCTGCGCGTCACGCAGCAGCTCGAGCGGCTGCAGTTCAACACCGCCATCTCCTCCTTGATGGAGCTGTCCAACGCCGCCGCGGACTACCAGGGCGATCCGGGCGTGCTGCGCGAGTGCCTGGAGATCCTCGTGCAGCTGCTCTCGCCCATGGCGCCGCACATCGCCGAGGAGCTATGGGAGGCGCTGGGCGGGAAGGGCGAGTTCTCTCTCTTGCAGTGGCCGCAAGCGGACCCGGCGCTGGTGGTCGACGACGCCTATTCCATCGCGGTGCAGGTCAACGGCAAGCTCCGCGGCGAGGTGCAGGTGGCGGCGACGGCGGGCGAGGCGGAGATCCGCGAGATCGCCGCGCAGGACCCCAAGGTGGCCGGCTGGCTGCACGGAAAGACCGTCAAGAAGGTCGTCGTGGTCCCGCGACGGCTGGTCAACTTCGTCATCGCCGGATGAAGAAAGGCAGGCCTCCGGCGCTTCTCTTCGCCCTCGCCGTCGCCTGCGGCTACGCCCCCGTCCGCCGTGCGGCTCCGCGGGGGATTCATGTGGCGGCGGTGCGCAACGACACGGCGCAGGCCGAAGCGGGCGGCCTCTTCGCCCAGGAGCTGCGCGCAGAGCTGGCCGGCCGCGGGCGTCTCGATCCCGACGGCGCGCCGGGCGACGAGCTGGCCGCGGAGCTGATCTCGATCGCCTCTTTGCCGACCGCAGCCGGAGCCGACGGCGCGCTCGCTTTCGCCGTCTCGGCCGTTCTGCGCGTGCGCGTTGGCGGCTGGGAGGACACGTCCTCCGGCTCGGAGGAGTACGCGAGCGGCGTCGATGTGCTCGGGACCGAGGCCAACCGCCGCGCCGCGCTGCGCCGCCTGGCGCGGACTCTCGCGCGCGAGGCGATCGAACGCTACGACGTCGCCGACCGGTTCAAGTGATTCCGGTCACCAAAGTGTGATCGCGATCACTTCGCCGGCGGCTGCGCCGCTTTGCTCAAGCGCGAGATGCGCCGCGCCGCCTGACCCTTGTGGATCACGCCCTTCGAAGAGGCCTTGGCGATCTGCTTCACCGCCGCCGTCAGCTCGGTCTTGATCCTGGCCGCGTCGCCGGCGGCCGCCGCCTCGCGAAAGCGGCGCACGCTCGTGCGGAGCGCCGAAAGGATCTGCTGGTTGCGCGCGCGATGCTTGTGCGCCTGGCGGTTCTGCTTCTCTGCCGATCGGGTATTGGCCACGAAAACTCCCGGAATTTAGGCGGTCGCAGTTAGCAACCGGTTGGGCTGGTGTCAACGCGCTCGGGACACAGGTTGTCCACGGGGCGAGAGGAGCCTCCTAGCACTCCGTCTACGTGCCGTCACGTATCTTCGACCTCCCTCGGAAGCAAGGGGCAGCACCTCGAAATCCCATGGGTTTTTTGGACGACAAAAATGAGACCGTCTCTTGCTGAACGCGGCCGAAAGGGATTGTTTTTTCTAAACTTGGCTTGAATCCACAGGCTATCCACAACTGCGGTGGCGCCTGTGGAGAACCTAGGAAGAAGACTTCTCGCGCGCCTTCGCCTCGTTCCAGAGCAAGTCCATCTCCGCGAGCGATGACGAGCGCGGCGAGCTCCCTTTCTCGCGCAACCGCGCTTCGATGTGATGGAAGCGGTTCTCGAAGCGCCGCAGCGCTCCGCGGAGCGCTTCTTCGGGGTGCACCTTGAGCCAGCGGCCCAGATTGGCGAGGGCGAAGAGCAGATCGCCCAGCTCATTCTCGATGCTCTCGCGCTGGCCCGCCGCCATCGCCTCTTCCAGCTCGTTCAGCTCCTCGCGCACCTTGGCGAGCACGCTCTTCGCATCGGGCCAGTCGAAGCCCACCGCGCCGGCTTTCTCCGTCAGCCGCTCCGCCCGCACCAGCGCCGGCAGCCCGACCGGCACGCCTCCGACGGCCGACCGCTCCGCAAGCCCCTTCTCCTTGCGCTCGTCGGCCTTGATCCTCTCCCAGTTCTTCACCACCTCGCGCGATCCCGAGACCGTCAGGTCGCCGAACACGTGCGGGTGGCGGCGGGTGAGCTTGTCCGCGATCGTCGCGGCGACATCGGCGAAATCGAACTTGCCCTCCTCGCGGGCGATGCGCGCCTGGAAGACGACCTGGAAGAGCAGGTCGCCGAGCTCCTCGCGGTGGTGCGCGGAGTCGCCGGCCTCGATGGCCTCGATGACCTCGTGGGCTTCTTCGAGCAGGTAGGGAGTGAGCGTGCGCAGGGTCTGCTCCCTGTCCCAGGGGCAGCCGCCGGGGTCGCGGAGCTTGTCCATGATGTCGAGCAGCCGGCCCACTGCGACTGCCGCTTTCGCCTGATCGGCCATGCCGCGGCCATACCACATCCCCTCCAGATCCCCGGCGGTTTCCTTGCTGCTCTCTCGACGCAGCGGCTAGGATGCCGCCGTGGGGAGATCCCTGCGCGCGATCTACATCCTTGCCGTCGTTGCGCTGGCGGCGGCCGAAGCACGCGCCCAGCGGATGTCGGACAAGTCGGCGCCTCCGCCCGCGCCGCTGGTGACCGCGCCCGTGCCGCAGCCCGTGCCGGCGGCGACGGGCACCGGCGGCATCATCCTGCCGACGGAGAAGAGCTCCGACCTCCAGCAGCACTGGAACGCGCGCCGCGACTACCTGCGCGACCGCGACGAGCACCGCGCCGACGACGAGGAGCAGCGCGTCCGCCAGCTCAAGGACGACCTCGCCATCGAGAATCTCTTCTTCATCTCCGGCGCGCTGGTGCGCGAGAGTCAGCAGGCGCTTGCGGCCGGAGCGCCGGCGCTGGCGGTGACGCGCTGCAAGCATGCGGTGGAGTTCGCCCCGGCGATGGCCGAGGCGCACAGCTGCCTTTCGCGCGCGCTCCTGGCCGAGAACATTTTCTCCCTCAAGTCCGCCGCCAGTGAATCGTTCGCCGCAGCCTCGGCGACGATGGCCGATCCGCGCTCGGGGCATGCCCTCCTCGCCAATGTCCTCGGCGTGCTCTTCATCGGCCTGCTCGCCGCCGGAGTCACCTTCGCCCTGGTGCTCTTCATCCGCTACGCGCAGCTCTACGCGCACGACGTGCATCACCTCTTCCCCCTCGGCGCGCGCCGCTGGCAGACGGCGATGCTGGCGGCGGTGCTGATCCTCCTGCCGCTCCTTCTCCAGCTGGGGCCGGTGCCGCTGATCTTCACTGCGCTGCTCGCCTGCGCGCTCTATACGACCACGCTGGAGACGGTGATCGCCTGCGCGCTCTTGCTCATGCTGGCGGCCTCGCCCTGGATGGCGCAGGCGATCGGTCGCGTCGCCGCTTTCGGCGGATCGGCGCTCGACGTCTGGCTCGTCGAGCACGGCCCGGGATCGCCGCCCGAGATCGCCCGGCTGCAGAAGCGGCTCGAGTTCGGCAACGACCTGGCGGTCGATTTCGCCCTGGCGCGCAAGGCGAAGCGCGACGGCGACTTCGCCACGGCCGAGAAGCTCTATCTGCGCGCGCTGGAAGTCCCAGGCGCCAGCTCCTCGGGGTTGGCGGCGGTGCGCAACAACCTGGGCAACGTCTATCTGCTCGAAGGGGAAACCAGCAAAGCTCTGGCCCAGTACCAGCAGGCCATGGACCTGCGCGAAAGCATGGCCGCGCCGCACTTCAACATGAGCCGCGCGCTCAACCTCGGCGGGGTGGATACGCTGGAGAAAGTCCAGGCCGAGCAGGCGCGCGCGCTGGAGCTGGGCCGCGAGGCCGTCGATCGATTCACCGCCGGCCAGCTGCAGGCGAACAAGAAGTCGAACAAGTTCGTCATGGACATCGCGCTCGACGACGCGCTGCTCGAGCCCTTGCTCGAGGCGGAGGAGCGCGTCGCCGATGGAGTGGCCGATGAAGTCCGCTCCCAGCTGGCCGGGCCGCTGAGCAACGAGGTCGCGTTTCTCCTTCCGCTCGTCGCCGGCGGCCTTTTCCTGCTCCTGCGCGCGGCGCGCGGCCGGATCAGGCCGAGCAACCGCTGCGAGCGCTGCGGCCGCGAGGTGTGCCGGCGCTGCGATGCCGAGGCGCGCCCGCAGGAGCAGCTCTGCGCCCAGTGCGTCAACGTCTTCATCCGCCGCACCGGGGTCGATCCGGCCGAGCGCCTTCGCAAGGAGTACGCGGTTCACGCCTATCACCGGCGCCGCGAGACCACCGCGCGCGTTCTCGGCCTCGTCTCCGGCGCAGGGCACGTCATGCTCGGCTATCCCCTGCGCGGCATCGTCTTCATGCTGGTGACGGCGTCGCTCGCGGCGAGCCTGCTCCTCTGGCGCGGCCTGGCGCGCGATCCGGTGGCGGTGCGCCAGGGCGTCTCGCTCCTGCGCATCGCCGCCAGCGCCCTCTGCCTCGTCGCCGTCTACGTCTTCTGCCTGCGCGATCTCCTCGCCCGCCAGCGCGCCGAGGGGGCCTAGCCGATGGCTCTCTCCGGCACCCTCAAGGATTTCGGCATCGCCGACATCCTCCAGCTGATCGGCCACCAGACCAAGACGGGCCGGCTGAGCATGAGGAGCGGCAACGAGGAGGTGGAGGTCTTCTTCATCGAGGGCAACGTCGTCTTCGCCAGCGAGAAGGCGCGCAAGTCTTCCAACCTGCTCGGCGCCCTGCTCTTGCGCGCCGAGCTGCTCACCCAGCAGCATCTCGACGAGGCCCTGGCGACGCAACAGCGCACCTTGAAGCGGCTCGGCGACATCCTCGTCGATGGAGCGATCGTCACCCAGCAGCAGCTGGCGCAGATGATGCGGCTGCAGACCACCGAGACGCTCTACAAGCTCTTCGCCTGGAAGAACGGCTGGTACGAATTCTCCCAGGAGGACGTCGACAACTCGCGCAGCACCTTCGACGCCATCCGCGCGGAGAGCATCCTCCTGGAAGGCTTCCGGCGCATGGACGAGTGGCCGCAGGTCCGCAAGAAGGTGCCCTGGACCGACGCCACTTTCGAGAAGCTGAAGGAGCTCGACACCCGCGACCTTCCCTCCATCGACGACGGGGGCCTCGGCCTCGATGGCGCGGCGGAGATCGACAAGCCCGCCGAGAAGCACAAGCTCGTCTACAAGCTCGCGGTCAACGGCAAGGACGTGCAGAAGATCATCGACGCCAGCCGGCTCGGCGAGTTCGAGGCTCTCAAGGCCCTGAGCGAGCTGATGGAATGGGGCTTCCTCAAGCCCCTGGCCCCCGAGCGGGGCGCGAAGGCGCTGGCGGCGGGCTTCAAGGCGCAGACCAAGAAGCTGACGGGAGCGGGGGCGATCGTCCGGCTGGCGCTCTCCTTCGCCTTCTTCGTTGCGACGCTCTTCGTCGTCCGCTGGGTCGCGCCGCAGCTGGGCTCGGCGCGGCCCGAGAATCCCGCCCGCCACGGAGCGCTGGCGCGGGTCATCGCGCACGACCAGCTGGTCCGGCTGGAAAATGCGCTCGAGCTCTACAAGACGGAGCACGGCGACTATCCGCAGGCCTTGAAGCAGCTCGTCGAGGGACAGCTGCTCTCGGACCAGGACCTGCGCTATCCGTACCGGGAGCTCTACTACTATCGTCGGACGCCGCAGGGGTTTGTATTACTGCCTCCTCTTGATTAGATCAGACGAGAGGCCCGATCCCGGGCCCAGGAGCTGGATGGCCGAACCATCTGCGCGGCTGGAGCTGCTCGACAACGATGGCGCACGAACTCTCGCCGGAGGGCGGAGCGAGAACCTCAAGCTGATCGAGCAGAGGTTCGGAGTTCACATCGGACAGCGTGGCAACGTCTTTCTCATCTCGGGTGAGCCCGACAAGGTCGTGCTCGCCGAGAAGCTGCTCGGCCAGCTCAACGAGCTGATCCAGCGCAAGTACCCGTTGGGGCTGGAGGACGTGGAGCAGGCGAGCAAGGTCATGCTGGCCGATCCCGCCGCCGATCTCAAAGACATCTTCCTCGACACCATCTACGTCACCAACCGCAACCGGCCGGTGACGCCGAAGGGCTTCAACCAGAAGGCGTACATCGACGCCATCCGCAAGCACGACATCGTCTTCGGCGTCGGCCCGGCCGGCACCGGCAAGACCTACCTGGCGATGGCGATGGCGGTCGCGGCGCTCGTCGAGCGACGGGTGAAGCGCATCGTGCTCTGCCGGCCGGCGGTCGAGGCGGGAGAGAAGCTCGGCTTCCTTCCCGGCGATCTCGCCGAGAAAGTCAGCCCCTACCTGCGGCCGCTCTACGACGCGCTCCACGACCTGATGGACATGGACCGCGCCCAGGACCTGGTCGAGCGGGGCACGGTGGAAGTGGCGCCGCTCGCCTTCATGCGCGGCCGCACCTTGAACGACGCCTTCGTCATCCTCGACGAGGCGCAGAACACCACCACCGAGCAGATGAAGATGTTCCTCACCCGCCTGGGCTTCGGCTCCAAGGCGGTCATCACCGGCGACGCGACGCAGACCGACCTGCCCGCCGGCAAGGCCTCGGGCATGCTCGAGGCGCGCGTCATCCTCCGCGACATCGAGGGCATCCGCTTCTGCGAGTTCACCGACAAGGACGTCGTCCGCCACCCGCTGGTCCAGGAGGTGGTGCGAGCCTACGATGCGGCGACGGTGAACAAGAAGGGTTAGAAGGGGCGCATGCTCCTCTTCCTCATCGCGGCGCTGCACGGCTCGCTCCATTTCATCGACGACGACTACCCCAAGGCGCTCGCCGAGGCGCGCGCGCAGCACAAGGCCGTCTTCATCGATTTCTGGGCGACCTGGTGCCACAGCTGCCTTTCCATGCAGCGGTTCGTGCTCAGCGATCCAGGGATGAAGCCGGTGAGCGATGAAGTAGTCTGGCTTTCGATCGAGACCGAAGCGGAGAAGAACCGGCCGGCGGTGGAGAAGTACCCGCTCGATGGCTGGCCGACTTTCCTCGTCATCGATCCCGATAGCGAGCAGGTGATCGGGCGCTGGCTCGGGTCGAGCAGCGTCAAGGAGATGCGTGCTTTCGTCGAGGACGGCGCGCGCAAGTACCGGGCGAAGGGAAAGCTCGACGCGGCCGAGGCGGCGCAGCGCGACGGCGATCAGGCGCGCATCCGCGGAGACCTGAAAGCCGCGGCCGATGCCTATGGAAGGTCGGTGGCGCTGAGCAAGCCAGGCGATGCCCAGCGCTCCGAGCGGTTGACGCTCTACGTGAGTGCGCTGCGCAAGCTCGATACGCCGGAGGCGGCGCGCACCTGCGTGGAGTTGGGGCTCAAGGAGGCGCGCAAGCTGGGGAACAGCGCGGTTGCGCTCGACTTCGTCTCGTACGCCGACAATTGCGGTGAACGATTGCCGAAGGGAGACGCGCTGGCGAGGAAGATGCGGCAGCTCGCCATCGCGCGCATCCGCGAGGTGCTGCACGAGAAGGACGCGCCGCTCGCCGCCGACGACCGCAGCGACGGGCTCTCCACTCTCGCCCAGATGCTCGACGACGCCGCCAAGCACGAGGAGGCGGTAGCAGCGATGCGCGAGCGTGCGCGGCTGCTCGAGGCGGCCGCGGCGGCGGCGCCCGATGCGACGATGGCCTCCACCTTCGATCCGCACCGCACCGACACCTATCTCTACCTGGGCGAGCCGGAAAAAGCCGAGCGGCTCCTCGCCCAGCGCGAGAAGGAGATGAGCGAGGACTACAACCCGCCGGCGCGGCTCGCGCGCGTCTACTTCGAGGAAAAGAAGCTCGCCGAGGCGGAGGCGGCGGTCGACCGCGCGCTCTCGAAGATGACGCGCGGACAGCGGCGGCTCGGCATCCTCGGGCTCAAGGCGAAGATCCTCGGCGCCGAGGGCAAGCCGAGCGACGCCGTCGTGCGCGAGCAGCTCGAGGTCTCGCGCGAGCTGCCCAAGACGCAGCGCAATCCGCAGCTCGAAGCGAAGCTCGAAGAGCAGCTGAGGCGGTCCAAAGGTCAAGCAACTCGCTGATCCGCGCAGACCTGCTAATATTCGGCGCCCGTCATGCCTGCCCCGCAGCCGCCATCGTTGACTGCGCGCATCCTGCGCTTCCGGCGGGTGCGGCAGGGGCTCGCCCTCGCCCTCCTGGCAGCGGTTTCGGTGAGCGCCGCGTTCCTCCTGCCTCCTTCGCGCTTCACGCCCGCCATCCCCGGCGACGACGCGCTCGGCAAGCCCTTCTCCGGCACGCTGAAGGCGAACCGCGACTACGACGTCCTCGATCCCGAGACGACCGCGGAGAAGCGCGACGAGGCCGCCCGCTCCGTCTGGCCCGTCTACGACTTCGACCGCAGCGCTGCCGAAGTGCTGCAGCGGCGCATCGCCGACGCCTTCGCCCAGGCGCGCGAGGCGCTGGCGCAGTGGAAGCGCAACAACCCCGCCAAGGCGCCGCACCTCGCCTCGCTCAGGCCCGGGCGCAGGATCGACCGCGAGGTTCTCGAGCTGGTCCTCTCCGGCCGCGACGAGTTCTGGAAGACGCTGCAGGCGGTGATCGACGACGACGAGTATCTGGAGCTGGCGCGCAGCGGCTTCGACGCCTCCGTCGAGCACGCTGCCGCGCGCCTGGCCGGGCTCGCCGCGACGGGATTCATCGTCGAAGAGCGTGGGCTGCTCGCGGCTGACCGCGACCGCGGCGGCATCGCCGTCCGCACGCTGCCCGGTCCGCTCTCGGGCGGACCCTACGGAGCGCCGCTGGCGGAACAGACGGTGCGCGACATCGATCGCATCAAGGACCTGGCGCGCGCCCGCGCCGAGGTCGAGCGGCTCGCCGCGGAGCAAGTCGGCGAGCTGTCGCTGCCGCTCCGGCATGGGGTGGCCCAGCTGGTGCGTCGATCGCTGCGGCCCAACCTCGCCTACAACGAGGGCGAAACGCGCCGCCGCCAGGAAGCGAAGCGGCAGCAGGTCAAGGACGTCCTCCTGCAGATCAAGAAGGGCGAGAAGATCATCGGCGACGGCGAGCAGGTGACCAAGACGCACCTGCTCATCTTCCAGGCGCTGCGCGCGGCCGGCCGCGCTTCCGAGGCCGAACAGGTCCGCTGGGGCGGCGGGCTCTTCGCCGCCCTGGTCTGCGCGGCGGTCTTCGAGTTCGGCCGCCGCAACGTGCGCAAGTTCCGCCTGCGCAGCCGCGACGTCGTGCTGATGGCAGCGCTGCTCGTCGGCCAGCTCCTGCTCGTGCGCGGCGCGCTGGCCGGCGCCGATGCCTTGCACGAGCTCGTCCGCGACCAGTTGCCGGTGCGGTTCGCCTTGCCGGTGGCGCAGGCGCTCCCCGCCGCGATCCCTTTCGCCCTCGGCTCGCTGCTGGTCCGATTCCTTCTCCAGTCGGAGGCGGCGCTCCTCTGGACGGCCGCGTTCGCGCCTCTTTGCGGATTGCTCGCGGGAGGCTCGCTGCAGGTCGCGCTCGCCGCGCTGGTGGGAGGCATCGTCGCCGCCGACCGCATCGGTCACGCCGGCAGCCGCTCGGCCGTCTTCCGCGCCGGCCTCTTCACCGGCCTCGCCACCGCGGTCGTGCTCACGGCCTTCTCCATGTTCCAGGGCCGGCTCTGGTCGCTGGACGCTGCCGCCACCGTCGCCGCGGCCGTCCTCGGGGGCGCGATCCTCATGCCGATCCTGGCGCTGATCCTCGCGGCACTGCTCGAGGCGGTCTTCGGCTACGTCACCGACATCGAGCTGCTCAAGCTGGCCAGCTTCAACCATCCGGTGCTCAAGGATCTAATCGTGCAGGCGCCCGGCACGTACCACCACGCCATCCTCATCGGCCAACTGGTCGAAGCAGCGGCGCGCGAGATCGGCGCCAATCCCCTGCTCGCGCGGGTGGGCGCCTACTATCACGACATCGGCAAGGGCAAGAACCCGCTCTTCTTCGGCGAGAACCAGAAGGGCGAGAACCGGCACGACCAGATCTCGCCGCAGATCAGCGCGCAGATCATCCAGCGGCACGTGCAGGACGGAATCGAGCTGGCCCGCCAGGCGAAGCTGCCGCGGCAGGTGATCGACTTCATTCCCCAGCACCACGGCACGCGCGCCATCGCCTACTTCCTCCACCGCGCCAAGGAGGAGGCCGAGCGGACCGGCGGGCCGCCGCCGGGCGACGGCGACTTCCGTTACGCCGGACCCAAGCCGCAGACGCGCGAGACGGCGCTGGTGATGATCGCGGACGCGGTGGTGGCCACCGCCCGCAATCTTTCCACCGCCGCGCCGGAGAAATTGCGCGCGCTGGTCGATCGCGCCATCCAGGCGGTGGTCGCCGAAGGACAGCTCGACGAATGCGAGATCACCCTGCGCGACCTGGAGAGGACCGCGCAGAGCTTCGCCGCCACGCTGGCGACGCTCTATCGCGCTCCCGCCGACCTGCCGCCCAGCGCGCAGCGGCCGGCGTTGCGCGTGCTCGAGTCCGACGTCAGACGCGCGTGAGGCTGTCGCGCAACGTCGTCATCCTCGGTGTCGTCTCGCTCTTGGCCGATGTCTCGAGCGACATGGTGGTGCCGCTTCTTCCCGCCTTTGTCATTTCGCTGGGAGGAGGCGCGGCGTTCGTCGGCGCCATCGAAGGCGCTGCCGAGGCGACAGCGGCGCTCTTGAAGTACCTCTCCGGCGGGTGGGCCGACAAAGCGCGCCGCCTCCTGCCGCTGGCGGTGATCGGCTATGCGCTGGCCGGGCTGGCGCGGCCGTTTCTCGCCGTCGCGCGGGCGCCCTGGCAGGTGCTGCTGGTGCGCAACATCGACCGCGTCGGCAAGGGCGTGCGCACCTCGCCGCGCGACAAGCTCCTTGCCGGCAGCGTCGAGGAAGGGCGGCTCGCGGAAGCGTTCGCCTTCCACCGGGGCATGGACAACGCCGGAGCCGCCGTCGGGCCGCTGGTCGCTGCGGGGCTCTTGCTGCTCTGGCCCGGCGATCTGCGCCGCGTCTTTCTCTTTGCGGCCATCCCCGGCGCGCTGGCGGTGCTGGCGCTGTTCGCGGTGCGCGAAGAGGAAGCGCCGCGCAGCGAGGAGCCGGCGGCGGAAGATCATCTTCACGGTGCGCGCGTGCCGCCTCGGCTCCTCGCCGCGATCGCGCTCTTCACGCTGGGCAACTCCACCGACGCCCTTCTCGTGCTGCGTGCGCAGTCGGTCGGCGTGGCCACGGTGCACCTGCCCGTGCTCTGGTCGCTGCTCAACGTCACGCGCGCCGTGCTCTCCTGGCCGGCGGGGCGGGCGGCCGACAAGCTCGGCCGGCGCCGCACCCTCGCTGCCGGATGGCTCTGGTACGCGCTCTGCTATGCCGGCTTTGCCCTGGCGAGCGCGCCGTGGCACGCGTGGGCGCTCTTCGCCGCCTATGGCCTGGTGGCGGCGCTCAGCGAAGGCACCGAGCGTGCGCTCATCGCCGCAGCCGTCGGGAAGGAGCGCCGGGGTCGCGCGCTCGGGCTCTACAACCTCATCTCCGGCGCGGGGCTGCTCGTCGCGTCCGTCGTCGCCGGCGTGATCTGGGAACGCGCCTCGCCCGCCGCGGCCTTGCTCACCGGCGCGGCCCTGGCAGCCGTAGCGGCTGCGCTGCTCGTCGCGGGCTCCGCCAGGCAGGCGGCGTAGGCTTTCGCCGCAGCACCGCTGTGCCCAGCTTTGAGCAATGCGAGTGAAGATGGGGCGCGTCATCCTGCTCGATTACCTGGTGCGCGTCGGAGACGGTCGTGTGGTCGAGTCGAGCTCGGGCAAGGGGCCGATCGAATACCTGCACGGCGCGAACCAGATTCTCCCGGCGCTGGAGCGGGTACTCGAGGGAATGATGGAGGGCGACCAGGCCGCCTTCAGCATCGCGGCGGAGGAGGCGTACGGCTCGCGCCGCGAGGACAACGTCATCTCGCTGCCGCGCGCTCTCTTTCCCGCTGATGTGAAGCTCGAGCGCGGGCTCTGCCTCTACGCGCGCGCTGCGGGAGGGCAGAGCTACCCGATCACCGTGCGGGAAGTGAAGGCCGACATGGTGGTCGTCGATCTCAACCATCCGCTGGCGGGCGAGCGGCTCTTCTTCGAGGTGAACATCCGGGGCGTGCGGCCCGCCGGGGAGCAGGAAGTGTTTCTGGGGAAGGCCGCGGCCGCCGAGGTCGTGTAAATACAACTGACAGACCCGGGCCCGGGTTCGTACACGCGTGCGGGTAGGGGGACGCCGACGGGTTCGGAAAGAAGTGCCGTGCCCGTAGCCGTCCCCGTCCCCGTGAACGTAAACGCACCCGGACCCGGGCCCGTTTTTCAGCGTA
The DNA here is from genome assembly GCA_005879315.1 of Deltaproteobacteria bacterium. Lineage (GTDB taxonomy): Bacteria > Myxococcota > Myxococcia > Myxococcales > 40CM-4-68-19 > 40CM-4-68-19. The sequence goes on from VBLC01000046.1 coordinate 147,710, forward strand.
GCAGTTCGAGCCATCGTCTCGCTTCGATTGCGCGTCCGGGGGGCGCGTCTTTTCCCAGCGCCAAGAACGCCTCTCTCGCCATGGCGTCGTTGCCGAGGTGCCACGCCGCGATTCCCTTCATCCGCAGCGCCTCCTCGATGAACCTGGCGTCGGGCAGCTCGCGCGACAGCGCGCTCTCGGCGAAGCGCAAGCATTCCTGCCATGCGCCGCGGTTCTGCATCTGCTTGGCGATGAGGTAGGCGGCGAGCCCGTCGCGCGGTCGGGCCGCGTCCAGCTCGCGCAGCGCGAGGACGACCTCGGGGCCGGTGTTACCCTCTGCGAAGAGGGACCGCAGCGCCGGCCAGGTAACCCGATCGCGGACCGCGCGGAGCCGCACCGTCAGCGACCGCTCGGCGGCCTCGGTCTGCGGTAGCCGGGCCGCCTCTTCGTAGCGCGCGATCGCCTGCGGGACATCGCTCGCCTTCCACGCCGCATCGCCCGCCTGGACCAGCACCTGCGCCCGCAGCGGAGCGGAGATCTTGGGATGCGACAGCGCCTTGGCCTCCGTCTGCTGCGCGCGGGCGCTCTCTCCCGCGGCGATCTGCGCACGCGCCAGCTGCAGGAGCAGCGCCGGATCGTCCGGCTCCATCTCGGCACAGCGGCTCCACAGCCCCGCGGCCGCGAGCACTTCCCCGCGTTGCACCGCCGCCAGAGCCTCGCGCTGCAGTCCGGCCACCTCGTGCGCGCAACGTTTGCGGACGATCGCCGGCGCCGAGTATCGCTGCGAAGCCAGCGCCACCGCGCGCTCCGGCTCGTGCAGCGAGTCGAGGAATCTGCCGTGCTCTTCCGCGAGCGCGCCCAGATCGCCGAGCGAGTCGGAGCGGTACGCCTGCCGCACGAACGCCGGACCGCGCGTCTCCCACAGCCAACGGACGAACGAGCCCGCCGTGGTGTACGCCCGCGCTCCCGACTCGGCGTAGAAAAGGCCAGGCTGGAAGAGCCGCTGCACCTGGGGCATGAGATGGAGGTCGCGCAGCGCGCGCGCCTCCTCATGCACCGTGAATTCTCCCGCCGGCCAGTCGCCCGCCACCGCCAGGCCCTCGATGAGCGCCATGTCGGGGACGAGCCCGCGCAGCGATCCCGGAACGCCCCAGGGCCCGCGCGCGATGTCCGCCGCGAGTGCGTGGACCAGCTCATGGCGCAGGATCGGATGCGGCGCGGGCGCGTCGTTGGTGTGGATCTGCCGTAGCCACGGCTTGGTGAAGCTGGTCTCGGCCGCGCCGAGCAGCCGGCGCTTCTCGTCGGCCGAGCGGTAGAAGTAGACGTCGACCTTTCCGCCCTCGCCTCCTTCGCCGAGAAAATCGCGCGCCGCGAGATAGGACGCCTCGGCATCGCGCCCGAGAAGCGCCTGCTCCGCCGGCGCCTTCTCGCGCGGGAAGTGGAGCACCAGGTGCCCGGTCTCGAGCCGTCCGCCCAGCTCCGCATCGAGGAGAGATGCGCTCGCCTTCCAATGAAGGGCTTGCGCCTGCAGCGATAGCCAGAGAGCGCCGACGGCGCAGAGCAAGAGGGGCACTGCAGAACGCCGCTGCCCATTGGCGACAAGAGCGACGCCGATGGCTGCGCCGGCATAGAGCAGCGTCGCTCCGCGAAAGATCCAGAGCGCGCTCGAGGGCCGGATGGCCTCGTCGTAGAGCGGTCCCGGGTACATTCCGCCCAGATGGTCGAAGACGAAGACCTGCGGCCCGCGCAGGACCGGCCAAAGCGAAACGGCGAGCGCTGCGACGAAGATCGCCGCGACCGCGAGCCCCTCGCGGCGCGGCCAGAGAAAACCGCAGGCGACTCCGACCGCAGCCGAAAGCGCTCCGCTGGGGAGGGCCAGCGCTGCGTAGAGGGCCAATCCGCCGAGCGGCTCGCATGCCGGCCTGCGCAAGCCGTTGAGCAGGATGACGAGCACTGGAACGGCGAGCGCGCAAAGCCCAAAGCAAAGCGCGCGCCGCGCCGCTCGCGCCGGGGACGGTGCGGCGAGCTCGCGCTCCATGCGCGCCGCCGCCACTCCCGGCGCCGCGCCGAAGAGGCCGGCCGCGAGCGCGACGAGCTCGCTCAGCTCGTAGCCGAGATGATCGGCGAGCGGCAGAAAGCAGGCGACGAGCGCGAGGAGAAAGAGCGCGAAGAGATAGAGCCGCGGTCCGCGCCGCTGCCACAGCGCGCTTGCCCCCTCGGGCCACGTGCTGTCAGACTGAACGCGCATGGCGCCTCCCGACGACCTCCGCAAGAGCCCGCGCGCTCCCATCCGCTTGCGCGTCGATTACGAGCGGATGAACTCCTTCTTCGCCGACTACACCGCCAACATCTCCAAGGGCGGCACTTTCATCAAGACCGAGCGGCCGCTGCCCATCGGCACGCGCTGCCTGTTCTCCTTTTCCCTTCCCGCGCTCTCCGAGCCGCTGCAGCTCGAGGGCGAAGTGAGCTGGATCCTCCCGCCCGAGACGGCGCGGGAGCGGGGCGAGAACCCCGGGATGGGCGTGCGCTTCCTCTTCTCCGAACGCGCCGCGCAGCGCGAGTTCGAGGATCTGGTCGAGCGGATGATGGAGCAGAGCCTGGGCGAAGAAGTCGCGCAAGGCTTGCTCGAGCGCTGAGGTCACTCGGGGATGTCGATGAACACCGCGCGGGTCCCCGGCCCGACGGCGTGCGCGGCGGCCTCGCCTCCGCCGACCTCGACGACATAGCGGGAGGGCTTCTTCACGGTGCGGACGATGTCGGTGCGCGGCTCGGCGCGCTCGACGACCCCGACGACGGTGCGGTCCTCGCCGAGAAAGATCATGTCGAGCGAGAGGAGCGTGTTGTGCATCCAGAAGCCGTGCTCGGCGGTGGCGGGGAAGAGGAAGATCATGCCGCGGTCCTGCGGCAGATCGCGGCGGAACATCAGCCCGCGCTCGCGATCCGCGCCGTTGGCGGCGATCTCCACCTTCACGATCCAGGGCCCGCGCGGCGTCTCGAAGCGCACCGAGCCAACCCGCAGCTCCGTTTTCTCCGCGGCCTGGCTGTGGCAGGCGAGAAGAAGAAGGAAAAGGGCACGCCGCATGGGCGACCGTTATCGCGCCGTCCTCACGCAATACCAACTGGAATTCACCTGGCCGAAGAGCTGCGAATACTTGTCCGGCGGAAGCCGCTGCTTCATCGCATCGAGGTATGCCGAGCTCAAGTTGAGCTGCGAACAGGTCATGCCCGCGGGACAGCTCGCGCCGGCTCCGGCGCAGGACTGCGAGCAGTAGCCGCTATTGAATCCCGGCGTGGCGAGGCAGGCAAAGCTCTCGCACTCGCTCGATCCCAGATAGAGGTACTCGCGCCCCGGCTGCGGTTGCAGCTCGCCGCCGTTGATGTCCTGGACGTGACAGGGCGCACCCAGATCGCTCCGCGCGCACGCTCCGGCAAGCAAGAGAAGTGTCAGGCGCGCGACGGTTCGGAACCCCTTCATGCGGGTGGAAAGTTGGTTCTCAGCCCCCCTTCCGCAAGGGGTTGCCCGCCTGGCGACCGGCTCCCATGTTTGCGGCGCCATGCGCCTGCTGCCGCTCTGCATCATCGCCCTCCTTGCTACTCCTCTGCGAGCCGAGGGCCCGCCGGAGGCCGCGGACACCGTCACCGCCGTCCAAAAGAGGCCCCTGCGGCAGGCGAAGCGGCTGGAGATCCTGCCCTACGGCGCAATGAGCATCGGCGATCCGTATCTACAGCGCTGGGGCGCCGGCCTGCGTGCGATGTATCACCTCCGCGAGGGCCTCTCGCTCGGCCTGGACGCGACCGGCCTGGGCACCTGGGCGACCGAGGATTTCGTCATCGCCAAGCGCGAGCTGCATGCTCGCATCGTCGATTCGCGGCAGCGCGCATCGCTCGCGGCCGTCGTCTCGATCGCGCCGCTCTACGGAAAAGTGGCGCTGCCGGGCGATGCCCTGGTGCATTTCGAAACCTTCGCCGACGCCGGCCTGGGCGCCGCCGTCACCGAGACCGACGCCACCCGGGGCGTCCGGCCGCTGGTGACCGCCGGCATCGGCCAGCGCATCTTCCTCAGCGAGAGTTTCGCGCTCACCGCTCGGGTGGGCGGCAATCTCTACGCCGAACGCGTCAAGGTGCCCGACGGCACCCTCACCAAGGCGATGGGCTTCTGGAGCATCGCCCTGGGCATTTCGTTCTATCTCCCCGGCGGTGAGCGATGAAGAGGAGCGTCATCGCGGCCGCGTTCCTCCTCGCCGCCGCCCAGTCGCGCGCCGAGGAGGAGAAGCCGAAGGCCACCCAGGTGGCGGTGGGCGAGGCCCCCGAGAAGCCCAAGGTGACGGCGGTCGCGATGGGCGAGCTTCCGCCCGTCGCAGGCGCATCGCGCTACCGCGCGCCGGCCTCGCTGCCTCCGGTGAGCGCGCAGCTCTTCCACCTCAAGGGCATGCTCGAGATCGAGCCGCTCTTCGCCTTCTCCATCGGCGATCCCTTCTGGCGCACCTTCGGCGCCGGCATTCGCGCCGAGCATCACATGGACGAGCGCTGGTCGCTGTCGGGCCACCTCATCGGCGGCTTCTCGCTCCTGGCGGCGCCCATTCAGGTGTGCACCGACGTCTCCTGCGGCGATCCGGCAGGGGACAAGCTCCGCTCCACTCCCGGAAAGCTGCAGCTTCTCGTCGGCGCGGAGCTGGGCTGGGCTCCCGTCTACGGCAAGCTCTCGCTGATGGGCGAGCGCACGCTGCATTTCGACGCCTACCTCAGCGCCGGCCCGGAGCTGGTGATGGAGCGCATCGCGCCGGACGCGGCCTCGCCGGAGGCCACGCGCTGGGCGCCGGGAGCGCGCGTCTCGCTCGGCGAGCGGCTCTTCTTCGGCGATCGATTCACGGTGCGCATCGCAGCCAGCGAGCTGGTCTACTCCGGCCGGGTGCGCGGGCGCAGCGAGGTGGAGCGCAAGTTGACCTTCGAGGGCGGGTTGGCCTGGCTGTTCGGGCGGTGAAGGGGATGATGACATGCGCATCTGCGCATCTTTGACGGCGGCCGCGGTGCTCGCTGCGGGAGCGGCGCGGGCCGCCCCGGCCAGAGGCGCAGCGGAGGCCGCTGCGCAGGAGGCCTTCTCGCGCATCGACGGCGAGCAGCTGACCGCGGTGCAGGCGCAGGCGCGGTTCTCGCAGCTCATCGCGAGCCTGGCGGAGGCCGGCCTTTCGCGCAGCGGCACGGCGCTTCTGGCGTCGCTCGCCGCCGATGAGAAGCAGAGCGAGGACGTGCGCGCCGGCGCGCGAGCCCAGCTGATCGCGCGCGCCGGGCAGGACGACAGCCTCGCCCAGGCGGCGCTGACGGAAAAGATCGCGCCGGGGAAGCTGCCGGCCGCGATCGCGGTGCGGTTGGCGCGCGGCCACCTGGAGCGCGCGCTGCAGCTCTCCCCTCCGGAGGAGGGCGGCGATTTCATCGGGCTCCAGCCGGGGCCGTCGCTGGTGCCGGCCTCGGGCGAACCGCTCGACAAGGAGCTGGCGCGCGAGATGGGCGCCCCGCAGCAGGAGGCGAACGGCGCGGCAAAGCCGCAGGCGCCTGCGCCGGAGACCGACCGCAGGGCGCTGCGCGAGCTGGACGCGGCCCGCGCGCTGGCCGCCTCGGTGCCGGCCGGCGATCCATCCGAGGGAGACGCGCGGGAGGTGGCGGGGCTCGCAGCGCTGGCAGCGGGCGACGCCGAGAGCGCGGCGAAGGAGTTCCTTTCGCTGGCGCAGCTGCCGATCGAGCGCGGCGACGAGGGCGCCTCGGCGCGACGAGACGCCGCCTTCCTGCAGCTCGCGCGCCTCGCCTACCAAGGCGGTGACGATTCCCGCGCGACCGCCCTCTACGAGAAGGTCGGCCGCGGCGCGCCCGAGTGGCTCGACGCGCTCTTCGAAGCGAGCTGGGCGCACTTCCGCCGGGGCGAGGATGAGAAGGCGCTGGGGAATCTCCTCACCCTGCACGCGCCTTTCTTCCAGGGGCGATTCTTTCCCGAGTCGTTCGTGCTCAAGGCTCTGGTGCTCTACGAGAACTGCCGCTACGGCGACGCGCGCCGCGCGCTCGACGAGTTCGACCGGCGCTACCAGCCGCTGCAGGAGGGCCTGACGTCCGCGCTGGAAAAGCTGACCACGCCGCAGGCCGCTTATGAATTCCTCGCCCGCGGCGCGGTGGGGCTGCAGCCCTCGCCGGCGCGCGAGGAGATCGGACGCCTCGAGCAGGAGCTGCAGCCCGACGTCGCCGCGGTGGTCGAGCTGGCGCAGGAGATCGACTCGATCGACAAGCGGCCGGCCGCGTTCCGCGCCTCCAGGCTGGTGGCGCGCATGGCGACTTCGGCGCGGCAGGCGCGGCTCGACCTGATCGACGGCGCCGGCCGCAAGCTCCTCGCGCGGATGGGGGCGGAGCGGGCCGAGCTGCGCGAGCTGCTCGCCCAGTCGCTGCGGCTCTCCTACGAGATCGCCGGCCGGGAGAAGGAGCTCGCCACCTCGAACGAGCCGGGTCTCGCGGCGCAGCCGCAGCGCGATCCGCCCCAGGTCAAGGACGACGAGGAGGTATGGCCTTTCCAGGGCGAGTACTGGCGCGACGAGCTCGGCAGCTACCGGTACCAGCTCGGCCAGCGTTGCCGCCATGCGCGGCCCGCGCTGCCGCAGGCGGCGAAGGGCGGACCTGCGCCGGCCAAGGTGGCGGCCGAGCCCGGCCGCTGATCCGTCGATGCGAAAGGAAGTTCCCAGCCTGGGAGACATCGTTCACACCGCCGCCGTCGGCAGGCCGGCGCTGCCGGGCGCGAAGGTTGCAGCCTGAGAGGGAGGGGAGGGGTCCATGCTCGTTCTCTTCATCGCCGCCGCCATCGCTCAACAGCCCGCCCGCGACAAGGCGCTGCTCCACCCCCACGTCGAGCAGATCGTGGCGGAGAAGGAGCAGGAGCAGGAGCAGACACTGCGGCGCCTTCTTTCGCTGGGCGGTTCGGCGGAGGAACAGGCGGAAGTGACGGCCCGCCTCGCGGCGGTGCTGCGAGCGCGCGGTCTTTCCCTCTCCATCCGCGCCCAGGCCGAAGCCGACCAGGGCGACGAGGTCTCGGCAGGCCGCGATCGCGCCACCGTCGCCGCCGTGCGCGCCGAGGCCATCGCGCGCTATCGCGAGCTCTTGAAGAAATATCCCGCCGCGCCGCGCCTGGACGAGGCGCTCTTCTTCCTCGCCGACATCCTCCAGGACTCGAGCCGCGATCAGGAGGCGGTGGCCGCCGCCCGCGAGCTGGTGAAGAAGTACCCGCGCTCGCCCTGGGCGCCCGCCAGCCACGTCTTTCTCGGTGAGCATCTCTTCGACCAGGCCAAACTGGCCGAGGCGCTGCACGAGTACCGCGCCGCCGCCGAAGTGCCCGGAGACGAGGTCTATCCCTACGCGCTCTACAAGGCGGCCTGGTGCCGGTTCAATCAAGGCGCCTTCGTCGACGCCATGAAGCTTCTGCGCCGCGTGGTGGAGGTCTCGGCTAAGGCCGGCGACGAGAACAAGGTCCACCTCGCCCGCGAGGCGCGCCGCGACTATGTCATCGCCTACGCCCGCGTCGGCAAGCCCGAAGCGGCTCGCGACGAGTTCGCCCAGATCTTCGGCGCCGAGGCGGGCCGCAAGATGCTCGAGCAGTACGGCAAGCTGCTCTTCGAGACCGGCCGCGATCCCGAAGCGCAACTGGTCCACCGCCAGCTGCTCGAGATCCACGGCGACATCGCGGCGGCGGCGCTCGATCGAACACGCCTGCTCGTCCTCGCCCAGCGCAGCGGCCGGCGCACCGAGCTGCTCCGCGAGGCGAAGTTGCTGACCGAGACGTTCCTGCGGGTGAAGAAGAACGCCGCGCCCGGCGACGAGGCCTTCGAGGAAGCGAGCCGCATCGCCGAGGAGACGCTGCGCAACCTCGCCGTGCAGATCCACAACGAGGCGCGCAAGACCGATCTGGAGGAGACCTGGGCGGCTGCGCGCTCGCTCTATTCGCAATACCTGACCATCTTCCCCGACGCGCCAGACGCCTACGAGCTGCGCTTCTTCTACGGCGAGCTCCTCTACGCGCAGGACGACAAGGGCGAGGCGGCCGGGATGTACGAGGCGGTCGTGCGGCAGGACATGGCGCGCAATCCGCCCGGCCGCTGGCTGCAGAAGGCAGCGTGGAGCGCGGTGCTCTCGCGCGACGAGTTCATCCGCGGCGATGCGAAGGAGAAGAAGGATACCGGCGAACGCCGCGCGCAGCGGCCGCTCACGGCCGACGAACAGAAGCTGGCCGCGGCCTGCCGCCTCTATCTGCTGGCGCTGCCCGAGGGTCCGCACGCCGTCGAGGTCGCCTTCAAGGTCGGCCGGCTCGAGTACGTCTCCAGCGACCTGCCCGAAGCCGAGAAGCATCTCTCCTGGGTCGCGCTCAAGCACCCCGAGCACGAGCTGGCCGAGTACGCCGCCAACCTGGTTCTCGACATCTCCAACCTGCGCAAGGATTGGGAGAGCGTGCACCGCTGGGCGATCAAGTTCCTCGAGGACAGGAAGCTGACTGCGCATGGGACGCTCGCGAACGATCTGCGGCGCATCGAGGAGGAGAGCGCGTACGGCATCTCCGACTCGACCGGGACGGACGAGAAGAAGGCGGAGACCCTGCTGGCGTTCGCCGCGTCTCATCCCAAGGGCGAGCTGACCGACAAGGCGCTCTTCGGAGCTGCCGCGGCCCTGTCGCGCGCCGGCCGTGTCGACGATGCGCTGGCGGCGCGCGCGCGGGTCTGGAAGGAGACGCCGGCTTCGCCGCTGGTGCCTCGGGCGCTGCTCTCGTCCGCTTCCGACCACGCCGCCGTCGGGGATGTCGGTGAGGCGGCCGCGCTGCTCGAGAAGTACGCGGCGGGTTTCCAGAAGCAGCACGCGCTGGAGAAGTGGCTGCGCGAGCACGGCAAGACCAGGAAGGCGAAGAGCGCGCCCGTCTACGAAGAGACCAAGGCGCAGACCGCGCTGCACGACGCGGCCTTCTTGCGCGAGGCGCGCGGCGAGCTGCGACAGGCGCTGAGCGATCGCGCGCTGGCGCTGCAGCTGTGGAAGAAAGCGGCGGACTCCGACGACGAGCTCTTCGCCAAGGCCGCGCTGCGAGCAAGACTGGGTGAGGCGGCCCGCGCCGCGCGCGAGTTCACCGCGGTCGCCCGCGAGGCGAAAGCGAAGCCGGCGCTGGAGTTGACGGCGCTGCGCGAGGCGGCGAGGCAGTACGCGCGCGCCGGCGAGACGGGAAATGCGCAGTGGTCGTGGACCGAGCTCGAGCGCGTCTTCAAGTCTCTCGCCCCGAAAGCGCGCGAGAAGCTGACGCCCGACGCGCTCGCGGCAGCCGCCGAGGCGCACTTCGCGCTCGGCACGCACGCCTTCGATCAATTCAAGCGGCAGCAGATCCAGCCGCCCTTGATGGCGACGCTCAACCGCAAGGTGACTCTCCTGCAGGCGGTGAAGAGGCGCGCCGAAGAGACCGTCGCCATGCGCCAGGCCGAGCCCGCCGTCTGCGCTCTGGCCCAGCTCGGCGAGGCGCAGATCCTGCTGGGGCAGGCCATCGCGCAGAGCCCCTTCCCGCCGCGGCTCAACGGGGAGCAGCGAAAGCTCTACCGCGAGATGCTCGAGGAGAAGGCGCAACCGCTCCAGGTGGACGCGCGGGAGACCCTCAAGAGCGCCGACGAGAAGGCGCGCGAGCTGGGCGTGACCGGCAGCTGCGCCGCGAAAGTCTCCTCGCTCTTGGAGAAGGTCAACGCCAAGCCCGGCGCGCGGCCGCAGATGCAGCTCGCGCCGGCGCCGCTCGCGCCCGCGTCGGAGTTCCTCGAGGCCGACGCCAAGCTGGTCGCGGCAGGAGAGCCGCAGCCGGGCGAGCGGGCGCGGCGGCTGCTGGACGACGCGCTTGTGGCGCTGAAGTCGGCGGACAAGATCAAGCCCGAGGAGCTGGTCGCCAAGTTCCAGGCGGCCGCCGAGGAGTCGGGCGCTCCGGGAATTGCGCTCTTCGACTACGCGGTGGCGCTCGATCGCGCAGGCCGCGCAGAGGAGGCGGAGAGCGTCTACCGGAAGATCGCCAAGGGCGAGCTGGGCTATCGCGCTGCAGAGCGGCTGGTCTCGCTGGCGCTCTCGCGCGGCGATGTCCGGGCCGCGCGCCAGGCGCTCTCGATCGCCGACTCCGCCTTGGCCGGCGATGCGCGCGCGAAGACGCTGCGAGCCGAGCTGGAGCTGATGCTGGGCGACGCTCCTGCGGCGAGATCCGCATTGAGGCTGTCTCTGGCCCAGCGCCCGAACGACGTTCGGGCCCTCTGCGCGCTTGCGCGAGCACATCTGGCCCAAGGGGACAGGGGCGCTGCGAGACTGTTCGCCGCGCGCGCCGCCCAGGTCGATCCGCACCATGCGCTTCCGCTCATCGTCAAGGCGGAGGTCGCGCGGGCGGAGAACGACCCTGCCGCCGAGTTGGCCGCGGCGCGCGCGGCGGCGGAGGTGGATGAGCGCTCGGCGCTGGCCGCGCTGGTCCTGGGCCGCGCGCTCTTCGAGCGCGGATTGACGGGCGACGCCGTCGATCAATTCGCCCGCGCCGCCGCGCTCGACGCCGGCTCCTATCCGGCCGCGCTCGCCCTCGGACAGGCGCTCGCGGCATCGGGCCGCACGCAGGAGGCCGAGCAGGCGCTCGCCCGTGCGGTCGCGCTCGCTCCCAAGGCCGCCCAGCCGCACCTCGACCTGGCCCGTCTGAAGCTGGATGGCGACAACGATGCCCAAGCCGCGCTGTCGGAGGCAAAACTTTTCCTCGCGTTGTCCACGCAGCCTCCGCCCCCAGGGCATCCGATCCACGCCTTGGTGCAGCGCTGCGAGGAGGCGCTCAAACAGCGGGCGCAGGCATCGGTCGTGCAACAGGGGAAGTAGGCGGGCGTAGCCGCCACCGGCAGCAGGCGGGCGGGCGGCCGGAACCGGGTCGCGGGGGAGGGGGGAATGCTCAAGAAGCTCTTGCTTGCGGCCGCCGCGGCAGCCTTTCTCGGGACCGGCGCCGCCGCTGCAGATGACGCAGGCAAGAAGCCGCCGACCGCGCGGCCCCGCCGAACCGTCCTCCACTTCGGCGAAGACGACATCCGAGGCGACATCACCCGGCCGGATGGAGAGCTCGTCCAGGCCCCGCGCAAAGTTTCCGATCAGAGTCTCGTGCGCGTGCGCCGCTCCTTTCTCGACCGCGCCCTCGCCGCTCCCCTCCATGGACGCTGATCAAACCCTCCTCATGGACGGCAACCGATGATTCCGATCGTTCTCAAGGTCTACGACGGCGGGAAGCTCAGGGCGTCCCGGTCCTTCCTTGCCGAGCGGATCCAGATGGGGAGTGGCCCAGCCGACCTGGTGCTCGACGCGCCCTCGGTCGCGCCCAGCCACGCCGTGATCGAGATCGCGCAGGGAGGCGTCATCCTCCGCGCCGTCGGCGCCGCGCCCGTCTACCTGAACGGCCAGCCCATCCTCGCGGCGCCGCTGCGCCACGGCGACCTCATCTCCATCGGTGAATTGCGCATCATGGTCGAGCTGCAGAAAGCCGCGCCGGCGTCATCGCCGATGAGGCGGCCGCGGCTGCAGCTCATCACCGGTTCGGGCGAGGAGCAGCCGAAGTTCGACTCCGCGCATGCCCAACCGTCGTTGCAGGTGGTACGCGAGGATGTCGCGCAGCCTTCCGCGCTGGGCGCCGAGAGCGACCAGGGCCTCCACGCGCGCGCCGAGAGCGACCTGGGCCTCCATGTGCTCGAGCCCGAGATGCCCGCGCCGGCGGCCGCGCCCGCAGTGGTGGAGAACGCCGCGCTGGCGCTGCCCGAAGAGGAGCCGCCGCCTCCGCCGGCGCAGGCTCTACCTCCTCTTCCCGAGACGGCGACGCAGGGCGGCGAGTGCGCCGAGGTGGAGCTCTTCTGGCACGACACGCGGCTGAGCGTCTGGCAGCTGCAGCCGGGCGAGAAGTTCGTCGCTGGCACCGACCCTGGCTGCCACGCGCTGCTCTCCGGCGTCGACCGCGCAGTGGTGCTGCGCAGCGACGTCAACGGCTGGACGGTCGCGGTTCCGCGCCCGCTCTCCATCACTCTCGAAGAGGGTGGCCGCACGGTGGGCGGACCCGAGCTTCTCGTGCGCGGTCGCAGCCAGGCCGACGCGCAGGGCCTGGTGGTCCCGCTGCCGCAGCGGGCGGTCGCGCTGCTCTCCAGCGGCGAACTGGCGCTGCGCATCCGCCGTGTCCGCAGCGCCGCGCGCGCGGGCTCCGAGCGCACCGATTGGAAAGGCGTCCTGGTCGCCTCGCTGGCGGCCCTGGCGATGATGTTCGGACTCCGGCTCTGGTCCAACTCGGTGCCGGTCAAGACCGTCGGCGAGCCCGAGCTGATCAAGTCCCGCCCGCTGGCGGTGCGCAGCGTGATCAAGCCCGTCGAGGCGCCCATCAAGAAGACGGAGCAGAACCAGGGCCGCAAGGATCCCGGCCAGGCCGTCGCCCGCCACATGGGGCCGGAAGGCCAGGCCGGCACCAAGACCGCTCCGCGCAGGGATGCGCGCGCCGAGCGCAAGATGGACGACCGGGCGCTCCTCGCCCAGACCGGACTGCTCAAGGCTCTCGGCGCGGGCAAAGGAACCAACGACGTCTTCGGCGTGGCGTTGGAGAAGGGCACCGTCGACGCCATGGGCCACCTCACCGGCCCGCGTGTGGGCGACGCTCGCGGCGACGGCGGCATGGGCCTCAAGTCGCTCGGCGGCAAGGGTGGCGGCGGCGACGGCTCGGGCCTCGGCCTGGCGCGCATCGGCACCAACGGCATCGGCGGCGGCTTCGCCAACTACGGCGACGGCAAGGGCGGCCTGCACGGCAAGGAGGACGGCGACATCGGCCTCGGCCCCGGCAAGCCACAGGTGGTCGGACAGATCGACCCCGAGCTGATCCGCAAAGTCGTCCACGACCACCGCGCGCAGATCCGCACCTGCTACGAGACGCAGCTCAACACCCGGCCGACGCTGGCGGGCAAGCTTGTCTCCGCCTGGACCATCGACCCGAGCGGCGTGGTCACCGAGGCCCACACGCAGGAGAGCACGCTGCACGACCATGCGGTCGAGCAGTGCGTGGCGAGCAAGATCAAGACCTGGCGCTTCCCCATCCCCAAGGGCGGCGGCGAGGTCTTCGTCACCTATCCCTTCATCTTCACGCCGGGAGGCTGATCGATGCTGCTCGCTCTCTTCCTCGCTGCCGCGCAGCCCTGGCTGCAGATGGAGGCCGGCCCGATGTTCCTGCGCAACGGCGGCGGCGGGCCTCTCTTGCGGGTTTCGGTGGGCCAGCAATTTGCCGAACGACTCGGCGGAGAGCTGTGGCTGACCGCCGGGCTGCAGGGCCCAGCCGGCGGAGCGCGGGGCGATAGCGCGGTCCTGGGCGGAGGCGCGGGCGGGCGCGTGCTCCTGCGCTCCTTCGGCGAAGAAGGCAAGCTGGGCCTCTGGGCGCGAGCCGGGGTGGGCTGGTCGGCGGCCGCGGCCGGCAACGACGGCCAGGGACCCTCGGCATTCGGCGGCGCGCTGCTCTCCTTCCAGCCGTTCATGAAACGATTCACCGTCGGCCTCGAGGCCGACGCGCTCGCCTTCCGCAGGAACGTCGGGTTCGCCGTCCTGCCCTCCCTGCGCTGCAGTTTCTAGCTCTGCGAGGCCCGGGCCGGGGTGTATGCTGCGCCCCCGGTGATCGTCCACCCGCCCATCCCCTTGCCCGACCGGTGGTCGCTCGGCGACCTCGAGCGCTTGCGGCTCATCCTTCGCGGCGGCTCGGTGATCGAATGGCGCCGGCTGCACTTCCGCGACAAGGCGGAAGTGGACCGCTACCTCCGCCTCTGTCTCTTCGAGCCGGACGATCCCTTCGACCGCGCCCGCCTGCAGCGCATCCTCGACGAGGCAGTCGACTACCTGCGCACCACCTTCCGCTACGCGGTGGCCGAGGAGGTGGCCAATCCGCAGCAGCTCCAGGATCTGTTCCTGCTGGCCTCCGGCGTGGGCGATCCCAAGCTGCGTCGCATCGCCTGCCTCGTGCTCAAGGTGATGCACGTCGTCCACCACGTCGAGGCGCGAGGCCTCCTGCATCGGGCGCGCGTCAGCGAGGAAGAGCTCTGCCAGATGGTCACGCAGCGGGTCGACTCGGCCATCGCGCAGCTCCGCCGCGAGGGCCTGCCCATCATCGCCGCGGCGGGCAGCGTGAAGACCCGACACAGCGTCATCACCAAGCTTCTCGCCAAGAAGGAGACGCTGGCGGCGCAGATCTACGACCGGGTCCGCTATCTCGTCGTGACCGCCGACCGCGAGCACGTCCTGCCCGTCCTGGTGCGGCTCTGCGATCTGCTCATCCCGTTCAACTTCGTCGTCCCCGGGCAGTCGCAGAACACGCTCTTCTCCTTTCGCAAGCTGGTGCGCGAGTCGGCCCAGCTGCGTGCGCTCGCTCCGGAGCTGCAAGTCGGCCTGCATCTCGAGGAGCACGACCGGAAGAACGGTGGCACCAACGAGTTCTCCGGCAACTCCTACCGCGTGCTCAACTTCGTGGTGGATCTGCCGGTGCGCCTGCCCGACCATGTGGTCGAGGCGGGCGATGGCCGCATCGCCTTCTGCATGGTCGAGCTGCAACTGGTCGACCGCGACACCAGCGCCGGGAACGAGAAGGGCGAGAACGCTCACTCGCGCTACAAGAAGCGGCAGCTGCGCACCGTGCTGCGCCGGCTCTCGCGCGGACTCGTTCTGCCCAAGGGGATGAAGCCCGCACCCAGGTGAGCGCTTGCAGTTGACGGGCGGGATTCTTCGCGATAGTCGCGCAGGTCCCGCGAGGGCACCGTCGCCAAGTTGGTAAGGCAAGGGACTGCAAATCCCTCATACCCCGGTTCGAATCCGGGCGGTGCCTCCACTAAACGGAGATCTCGCGCAGACCCCGGGCGGCGATCGGCGTGCGCGGCAAGATGGCGTGGAACACGCTCCCTTGCCTCGGCGTGCTGCGAACTCCCACCGATCCCCCCTGGGCTTCGACGAGGCGCTTGGTGAACGCAAGACCGAGCCCGGTGCCGCCGTACTTCTTGTTGAACCCGGCGTCGAGCTGCTGGAATTCGACGAAGAGGCGGCGCAGGTCCTCCGGCTTGATGCCGACTCCGGAGTCCTGCACCTCCAGCAGGAACGCGTCCACCCCTTCCGGCCGCGCCCGGACCACGACCGATCCGTCCGGCGGTGTGAACTTGAGGGCGTTGGAGAGGTAGTTGTAGAGCACCTGCTTGAGGCGGGTCGGATCGGCGAGGACGGGCCCGACCGCTTCATCGACCTCCATGCGAACCTGGATGCGGCCGCTCACCGCCGCGGGTTCCAGGCTGGAGATCACCTCACCCACGATTTCGGGAATGTCGATCGGCTCGGGGTGGAGAATCAGCTTGCCCGATTCGAGCTTCACCAGATCGAGCACGTCGTTGATCAGGCGCAGCAAGTGACGGCCGCCGCTGAGAACGTGACTGAGGAACTCGTCTTGCTTGAGCGAGAGGGGCCCCACCTCGCCGGACTGAACGAGCTCGGTGAAGCCGAGGATCGCATTGAGCGGGGTCCGCAACTCGTGCGACATGTTGGCGAGGAACTCGCTCTTCATCCGGGACGCCTCGAGCAAGCGGTGGTTCTCCGCCTCGGCCCGCTGCATCTTCAGCCGCTTGTCTTCCTCGGAGGCCGCCAGCGCCTTGGCCAGCTCGTCCGACCGTTTCTTCTCGGTGATGTCGCGCCCCGTGCCCCGATAGCCGCGGAAGGTGCCGTCCTCGACCACGATGGGCATTCCGCTGATGCTGAGGTACTGCATCTCTCCGTCCGCGCCGGTGTGACGGCACTCGAAATCGCGGAACGTCTTGCGGCCGGCCATGGCCGCCTTGAGCTCGTCCCAGGAACCCGACGCCGGCGTAGTGTCGGGCAACTCCCAGAGGGCCTTGCCGAGCGAGTTCTCGGCCGTGTAACCCGACTTGGCCTGGGCCGCGTCGGACAGGCTGATGAAGTGCAGGCCCGCGTCCTGCTCCCAGTACCAATCCGAGGACAGCTCGGTCAGGCTGCGGAAGCGCGCTTCGCTCTCGCGCACGGCCTGCTCGGCGCGGGCGCGTTTGGTCACGTCGGTGTAGATGCTGACGGCGCCAGTGCCTGGAACCCGGTATCCTCTGATCTCGAGAATGGTTCCATCCGGGCGCTCGTGCTCGAAGTGATGCGCCTCGAAGCGGCGCGCTTGATCGACGAGCACCCGCACTTGCTCCTCGCCATCGCCGGGCCCGTAGTCACCTCTCCGCACGCCGTAGCGAATGAACTCTTCGAATGAGGTACCCGGCTTGCAGAGAGCTTCGGGGAAATCGAGCAGCTCGCCGAATCGACGATTCGTGGCGATCACTTTCAGATTGTCGTCCGCGATGCTGATTCCCTGGTCCATGTACTCGAAGGTCTTCTCCAGCACGTCCTTGCTCTGGCGCAGTCGGATGAGCAACACGCAGCCGGCGATGGCGAGGGCGAGACCGACCGCGAAGCCAGGCAGGACGCGCGGGAGCACGCTGAGGACGGTGACTTCGACCTCGCTCTGCGGAACGTGCGCCACGATCGTGCCCCGAAGCATGGGGAAACGGCGCGAGGCGGCCAGGTTCGCGACGTGGTTGGTCGGCGAGGTGGGGCGCCAGAAGACCTTGCGCTCGTCGCCCTGGATCTCTTGAAACGGGAACGGGATCACGTCGTTGATCAGCTCCGCGGTCCGTTCCTGGAACCGCCGGCTCGACAGCATGGCGCGCTTCGCCTCATCCGACAGGGGCACGCTCGGATGAAAGAGGAGTTTCGGGTTCTTGCTATGGGCGACGCGGATTCCGTACTGATCGAAGAGGGCAGAGAAGCTGCCCCGCCCGGCCGTGTCGTTCGCGGCTCGCAGTACCGCCCACAGCGCCTCTGCGCGGACGGAGAGGAAATAAACGCCGACGACGAGCCCGGCGGCCGATCGCACCGGCGCCGCGAAATTCACGGACGGCGTGTTACCGGTTTCTGCGGAGCTGATGAAGACGTCGGAAGTCGCCTCGACGCCGATGAGCGCACTCTGGAACTCCGGCCGCTCGCCGAGGTTCTTTCCGAGGAGGGGCCGCTCCGTGGCCGCGATGACTCTTCCGGCGGGGTCGAGCAGGCCCAGGCCGCGGATGGCGGGGCCTTCGCCGCGAAACACGTCGAGGCGGTCCTCGATCGAGGGCAGACTGCTGCGCCGCATCGCGGGCGAGCGGGCGCAGAAGGCTACGATCGCCTGGTCCCGCGCCGCGCGCGAGGCCGCCGCCTGGTACCCGCCGTACATGGCCTCCAGCGTGTGGCCCACCTCGTCGACGCGCGCCTGCAGAACGGCGACGTTGGCCGAGCGCACCAGGGATCGTTCGCGCTGCAGGCCGAACCAGGTCACGAGCAGCGGCGGCAAGACCAGGCCGACGAGCAGGAAGGTCAACAGCTTGCGGTGCAATCGCCAACGGCGGAGATCGACCGGGGAGACGTGCTGCTCCTCTGCTCCCGGCCTGCTCTCTGGCACAGCGTTCTCGGCCATCGCGATCCTCCATCAGGTACTCAGCAAGCAGTGGGCCAAGCAGGCAACCGTACGAGACCGCTCGCCGCAGGAGGCGGCACGCTCTTGGCGCGCGCGGATAGGGAAAGGGCGCACAGCGCACGACAGGACTCTGGCGTCGGCACCATGGTGTCGGAGCAGGAGATGCGGACCGCGCCCGGCGCTGAGGCCGGGCTCAGTAGGCGGGCGCGCCGGCCGAGAGCGGCTGCATCCAGCGGCTGAACCATTCCGTGGCCAGCCGCGAGACTTCCTCGAGCGCGCCGGGCTCCTCGAACAGATGCGTCGCGCCGCGCACCAGCACCATCTCCTTCTCGACCCGCAGCTGATCGAAGGCCTGGCGGTTCAGCTCGATCACCACTCCGTCGCGGCTCCCGACGATGAGCAGCGTCGGGGCCTGCACGTCGCGCAGCGCTGGCCCGGCCAGGTCTGGCCGCCCGCCGCGCGAGACCACCGCGGCGATCCCGCGCGGCCGCATCGCCGCCGCGATCAATGCCGCCGCCGCCCCGGTGCTGGCGCCGAAATAGCCGACCGGCAGATCGGCCAGCTCGCCCGGCAGGGACTCGCGCAATCCCGCCAGCCGCCTCGCAAGCAGCATGACGTCGAAGCGGAGATGCTTCGTGTAGCGCTCCTCGATCTCTTCCTCTTCCGTGAGCAGGTCGAGCAAGAGCGTCCCGAAGCCCGCTTCGTTCAAGTCAGCGGCCACCGCGCGGTTTCGCGGGCTCAGCCGGCTGCTGCCGCTGCCGTGCGCGAACAAGATCAGCCCGCGCGCACCCGAGGGAAGATGCAGATCGCCTTCCAGCTCCACGCCGCCGGCAGCGAAGCGCATCAGCGCACCTCCTCCGGCTGCCCGCCGCCGCTGGCGAGCAGCTGGTGCACTTCCTCGTCCGTGGTCTGCGAGAAGTCGTCGTACCAGAGGCCGACGGCGCGGAAGGGTTCGGGGGTCGCGCCGCAGACGATGTCGTCCACCTCGGCGCGGATGCTCTCGCAGGTCGAGGCCGCCGCGATGGGCACTGCCACCACCAGCTCGCGCGGCCGCAATTGCCGAAGCGCCTGCACCGCTGCGCGCATCGACGAGCCGGTCGCGAGGCCGTCGTCGACGAGGATGACGACCTTGCCCTCGACCTGCGCCGGGGGGCGTCCGTCGCGGTAGGAGCGCTCGCGCCGGATCAGCTCGCGCAGCTCGTCGGCCGCGACGCGCGAGAGGGTCCCCTCGTCGATCCCGAGCGCGTCGACCACTTCGTGGTTGAGCACCACGATCCCTCCGCTGGCGAGCGCGCCCATCGCCAGCTCCTCCTGGCCGGGCACACCCAGCTTGCGGACGACGAAGACATCGAGCGGCGCACGGAGCCGCTGCGCGATCTCCCACGCCACCGGCACTCCCCCGCGCGGGAGCGCCAACACGACGACGTCCGTCCGCCCCTGGTACTTGCCCGCCAGCGCCTGGGCGAGGACCCGCCCTCCGTGCCGCCGATCGCGGTAGAGAGCCATCGGGGAAAAGCTAGCGATGGTTTCGTCGGAGGCCCGGCCGCCGCCTCGGCAAACGCTGCGCTGCGCTCGCCTGCACGCTGTAGAATGCCCCGCCATGGTGGGGACACTCACTCCCGCGATGGGGCTGAAGCGCAAGGCGCTCGCGCTGCCGCCGGGGCCGGCCCTCTACCTGGCGCTGCACTGCGATCATCCCGCGGCGCCGCCCTCGCGCCATCTGCTCGTCGATGCCGACGTCGTCTTCATCGGCCGCGGTCCCTCGCGCAGCAACGCGCGCCTCGCCGAGGGGGGCCTGCGGCAACTCTCGCTCTACGTCGCCGACGACTGGATGTCGAGCCGCCACGCCACTCTCCGCCGCTCGGGCGAACGCTGGATCGTCGAGGACACGGGTTCGCGCAACGGGACCCTGCTCAACGGCCAGGCCTGCTCGCGCGCCGTGCTCAAGGATGGCGATCTGCTCGAGCTGGGCCACAGCATCCTCCTCTTCCGCGAGTCGGTGCCGCGCACGAGCGACGATGTGCCCGACCTCGACGCCTCCCGCCTTCATCCTCCCGCGCCGGGGCTGGCGACGATGGTGCCGGCGCTGTCGGCGGAAGTGGCGCGCCTCGGGACGGTCGCGCGCTCGGTCGTGTCGGTCGTCATCCACGGCGAGACGGGCAGCGGCAAGGAGCTGGCCGCGCGCGCCATCCATCTGCTCTCGGGGCGGAGCGGCTCCTTCGTGGCCGTCAACTGCGGCGGCATCGCCAAGACGCTGGTCGAGACGGAGCTGTTCGGCTACCGCAAAGGCGCCTTCTCCGGCGCCGACGAAGACCGCCCCGGGCTGATGCGCAGCGCGGACAAGGGCACGCTCTTTCTCGACGAGATCGCCGACCTGCCCGCGGCTGCGCAGGCCGCGCTCCTCCGCGCGCTGCAGGAGCACGAGGTGCTGCCGGTCGGCGCCACGCGGCCCGTCAAGATCGACGTGCGCGTGCTGGCCGCGACGCACTTCGACCTGCCCAAGCTGGTCGCTGAGGGACAGTTCCGCGCAGATCTCTTCGCCCGCATCTCCGGATTCACCGTCCGGCTGCCGCCGCTGCGCGAGCGGCGCGAGGACCTCGGCATCCTGGCGGGCGACATCCTCCGCCGGCTGGCGCCTGACCTGCTCGACCGCGTCTCGCTCACCACCGACGCGGCTCGCGTTCTCTTCCGCCACGGATGGCCGCTCAACATCCGCGAGCTGGAGAAGTGCCTGGCCACCGCGCTCGTCCTGGCCGCGGGAGAGCCGATCGATCTTCCCCATCTGCCCGACTGGGCCCGCGGCGGCGCCCCCGGCCACAGGCAGCTCCTCGCGCCCGTTGCAGGGCCCGATCTCACCGGCCGCGAGGTCTCCGCCGACGACCAGCGGCAGCGCGACGAGCTGGTCGCGCTCCTCAAGGAGCACCGCGGGAACATCTCCTCGATCGCCCGCGCGATGGGCAAGGCGCGCATGCAGGTGCAGCGCTGGCTGAAGCGCTTCGGGATCGATCCGCAGACTCGCACCCACGGCAGATCAGCTACTTGACGTATCCGCTCCTCTGGCACGGCGGCTGCTCTAGCCTCCTCCGCGAAGTCCTGCTGGAGGGAAGCAAATGCTGAAGCTGATGCGTGAGTGGGGATTCCCGGTCGGTCTCCTCGGGCTCTGGGGCGTCGTCGCCGCCTACACCTTGCATGCGCTCGTCGGCCTGCAGACCACCCAAGTCCCCGTGATGCTGGCGCCGCCGGTGGTGATCGAAGTTCCCCGCGCGACCCACGGCTCCTGATTCGTCGACCTCGCCGCTGCGCAGGTACTGAGCTTGCAGTCGCGGGGGCGCGCCGGTAAGGGGGGAACGGCGCGCCCCCGCTTTTATTTGGGGCGCGGTAGGTTGCGCGCGGAATGTTCCGCTCGTGGTACGCGACCTGTCCGCGCGGCGCCGAGCCAGCGCTGGAAAGTGAGCTGCGCGCGCTGGGCGCGAAGGGCATCCGCTCCAGCGTCGGCGGCGCGCGCTTCACCGGCGAGCGCGAGATCGCGCTGCGGGCGTGCCTCGAGCTGCGGACGGCGCTGCGCGTCCTCGAGCCGGTCGGCGATTTCCCGGCCCTCGACGCGGATGACCTCTACGCCGGTGCCGCCAGCCTGCCCTGGAAGGAGCTGATCGCCAGAGGGCAGACCTTCGCAGTCTCGGCGAGCGGCCGCACCGAGCGGCTCGTTCATACCCATTTCGTCGAGCAGCGGATCAAGGACGCGGTCGTGGACCAGCTGCGCGAGTCCGCTGGCTTCCGTCCGGGCGTCGACCCGCGCGCCCCCGACGTGCTGCTCGTGGCCCATCTCGCGAAGGGACGGTGCAGCGTCTCGCTCGATCTGGCCGGCGAGCTGCTCTCCAATCGCGGCTACCGGATCCGCACGGTCGAGGCCCCGCTGCGCGAGGCGCTCGCCGCCGCCGTCGTCCTTCTTTCCGGCTGGGAGGGAAAGACGCCCCTGCACGATCCGGTCTGCGGCTCGGGGACGCTCGCCATCGAGGCTGCTCTCTTTGCCGCCAGACGCGCACCGAACGCCGCGCGCCGGCTCGCCTGCGAGAAATGGCCGCGCACCAGCGCGGAGGACTCGCGGGTTCTGGGCGATCTACGCGCCGAGCTGCAGCGGCGCGTCGTCGAGCCGCCGCCCATTCTCGCGTCCGATCGCGATCCCGAAGCGATCGCAGCGACACAGGCCAACCTGCGCGAAGCCGGCGTCGCGGTGCGCGTCTTCCAGGCCGACGCGCGCGACATTGGCCGGCTCGACCCACCCGGCCAGCTGCTCCTCAATGTTCCCTATGGCGAGCGCCTCGAGGCGGGCGGCCGCAAGCAGCTCAAGACCTTCTATCATCAGCTCGGCAAGAGCCTGCGCGCGCTCGCCGGCCACCGCGCCGCGATTCTCAGCGCCGGCGAAGATTTCGAGAGCGCCTTCGGGGCCCGCCCGCGCTCACGCCACACGCTCTGGAACGGACCGTTGAAGTCCGTCCTCTACCGGTACCAGTTCTAGGGCTTCTTCTCGAAGTCCTCGCCGGAGACGTCCTTGGGCAGGTCGCCCGCGCTGTGCGCGCGGCCGCTCTTTTCGGCCCGATCGAACTCGTCCTTGTAGTTCTCCACCTCGCGCTCCGCCTCGAGGCCGGTCTGCACGGTGTCGGTCCGCTTGGCGAAGTCGGTCGCGGCCTCGCGATACTTCTTGTCAGCCGACTTGCTCCCCTCGCCTTCGTTCTGCCTGCCGAGGCCCTTGCGCAGCTTGTCGTCCATGGATGCGCCTCCACGGTAAAAGATGATGACGCCCCAGGGGATTTCCAACGAGCGCCCGCCCGGACGCCGAGGCAGCGGGCTTGCGAATCAGCGCCGGTCGAGGGCGCGCAGCTCTTCCGCCGCGAACTTCGCCTCGACGTCGCGAGTGGCTTGCTCGAGGGCCTTCTGGAAAAGACTGCGGGCTCCAGCGCGGTCGCCGCCTGTCGCGCGCAGAAGCGCCAGGTAGTAGTAGGCTTGGCAGAGCTGCGACGGCTTCTCGTCCTCATCGGCCTCGCCCGCGGTCTTGAGCGCCGCATCCTCGCTCTCTTGCCCCGCATAGACGCGCACCAGCGGCGCCGGCCAGTCTTCGTCGTCCAGCTCGCGGACGTACCGGGCCGCCTCGTTCTTCGCCTGCTCGGCGCGGCCGCTGCGACGCAGCAGCGCGTAGAGCTCGAGGTGCGAGCGGATGTCTCCGGGATTCCGGTCTGCCTGTGCGCGCAGCATGTCTTCGGCCTGCTTCGGCCTGCCCGCGTTGGCCACGGCGCGGGCGCCGGTGATCACGCCCAAGCTCGCCTCCGGCTGGCGAAGAACGGCGCGCAGGTGCTCGCCAAGCTGCTGCTTGAACTGCTTCTCGTCGAAGACGGGCGGCTTCGGAACAGGCGGGATGGGTGACACGCCGGGGACGACCGGCTGCGGCGGAAGCCCCGTGCGCCGCTCCAGCTCGGCCCGCCGCTGCCTGGACGAGCGCCGTTGGACGATCACCCCGGAGCAGAAGGCCGCCAGGATGGCCACGGTCGCCAGCGCGAGGACAGATCTCGTCGATCGCCGCCGCGGCGCGGCTGCGACCGGCGCTCCTTGCCCCAGGCTCTCCAGCGCGCGGGCCATCCCGGCCCCGTCGGCGAATCGGCGCGATGGCTCTTTCTCCAGCGCGCGGGAGACGACCGCCGCAAGTCCCTGCGGCGCGGAAACAGGCAGCGGGTCCGGCTGCGCCGTGAGAGTCGCGTGCCCTGCCTCGATCAGCGACCGGCCGCGGAAGGCGCGCCTTCCCGAGAGCATCTCGTAGAGGATCGCGCCGGCGCTGAAGACGTCGGAGGGAGGCCCGGCCTTCTCGCCTCGCGCCTGCTCCGGCGAGAGATACCCCGGCGTCCCGAAGATGGCGCCGCTGACGGTGAGTGCGCTGTCGCCCTCGGCGGGTGTGACCAGCTTGGCCAGACCGAAGTCGAGAATCTTCAGTCGGCCGTCTTCGGTGACGAAGACGTTCTCGGGCTTGAGGTCGCGATGCACGACGCCGCGTCCGTGCGCCGCGGCCAGCCCGCGCGCGAGCTGTAGTCCGAGATTGTGCGCTTGCGCGGGCGGCAGCGGTCCCTTTGCGAGCACGGTGCGCAGCGTGTGCCCTTCGAGGAGCTCGGTGACGAGAAACGGCACGCCATCCTCCTCGCCGAGGTCGTACACGGCGAGCACGTTCGGGTGCTCGAGCGAACCGGCCATGCGCGCCTCCTGCTCGAAGCGGCGCACCCGCTCGGGCTCGTGCGCTCCGGTGACGACCTTGATCGCCACCCGGCGGCCGAGCCGCGTGTCCATCGCAGCCAGCACGCGGCCCATTCCTCCAGCGCCGAGCTCGCGCTCGATCCGATACCGGCCGTTGGCCAGCGTCGCTCCCTTCTCGAGTGCGGCTTGCGGCGGCGCGGTGGCAGGCGCGGGCGTGGCCGGCCCGGGCGAGATCTGCCTCGGCGATCGCGGCGGCGCCTGCGTCAGGACGAAGCCGCGCCGGGTCAGGTCGAAGAACCAGGAGATCACCGCCGTCGCCAGAAGGCCCAGCGCAGCGATCCAGATCAGCGCCCGCATCGTCCAGGGCGGCAGATCCATGCCGTGCACGACGATGTCGGCGAGCTGCAGCCCGCCCGCCGCCACGACGGCGTAGGCGGTCACCGCGCCGAGGACGCCGCGCCGCCGCAGCTCGGACAAGGAGAGGTTCACCGCGCGGAGCCTAGCTCGCCGGCAGCCGTTCTGCGCCGGAAAACGCACCCTTGTTCAGGTGTGGTGCCTTGCGGCCTTCACGGCCGAATCCTCTAGTGTCCGAGGCCGTGTTCTGGAGAAGGAGCTACGATCGGCGGGATGCGCTCGCTGTTGCCGAGAAGGCGAAGGCTCGCGGCAGCGTGCGAAAGGCAGTTCGCTGGTATCGCAAAGTGCTCGACCACGACCCCAACGATCTTCCGGTGCGGGCCAAGATCGCGCCGCTCCTCGCCCGCCTCAAGCGCTGGGACGAGGCGAAGAGCAATTTCGACGTGGCCGCGGCCGGGTTTCTCTCGGCCGGTTTCGTTCCCAAGGCCATCGCGGTCTGGACGGTGGCGGCGCAGACATTCCCCGAGCACGTCGAATACTGGGAACGCATCGCCAACGAGCAGGTCAAGTCCGGCAAGCGGCAGGACGCGGTGCAGTCGCTGCTTCTCGGCCGCTCGATGCTTCGCCACAAGCGGCAGCGGCCGCTGGCCGCGCTCCTTCTGCGCCAGGTGCTGGCGCTGGAAGGAACGCACGTCGATGCGACGCTCGATCTCGCCGATCTCCTGCGCCGCGACGGCATCCGCGAGGAAGCGAGGCGGCTTCTCGCGGGGCTGCTCGGAGTGGTGGCCGGCCGCGCCCAGCGCCGCCGGGTCCGCTTTGCCCAGTTCCGCCTCGAACCCACTTTCCGCGGCGCCTTCGACTGGGCGTTTGCCCGCTGACGTTTCAAAAGGAGGAAGAAGGAAATGGAACACCTTTATCTCTGGCCGACGAACCCGGCCGCGTCGTTGCTGGCGATTTGGGTGCTCAGCCAGGTCTTCCTCTATTTCGCGCGGGCGCCGATGCACCGCGCCTTCCGGGCCCTTGCGCGCCTGACCGGCGGAGCCTTCCGGATCGCAGCGCGCTGGTGCCGGGGAATGGGGCAGATCGTCGCCAAGCGCGACCACGAGATGATCGTCGAGATGGGCAAGGGTGACCTCGAGGCCAAGATCGGCCGCGAGTTCCACCGCGTCGAGGGCGCCTTCGCCAAGGAGCTGGCCCGCTATCCCGACCTGCACCGCAAGATCGATGACGTGGTGACCAAGGTCGACGCCGACTTCCAGGAGTGCGCCACCGCCTCGCCCGAGGCCCCGGGCTGGACGGAGGCGGTCGCGGCGGTGGCGAAGATGCCGCCCAACAGCGACCGCGTGGTGCAGAAGGTCCTCGAGGAGATCCAGAAGTCGGCCACCGCCGGCGAGAAGAAGGCGCTGCAGGAGTTCCGCGACGCCACCTCCAAGCGGCACAAGATCCTCGGCAGCATGGCTCCCGCCTGGAAGGAGCTGACCAAGCTCGCCAGCGAAGTGAGCAACGCCGTCACCGGCGCGCTCGAGTCCACCAAGCGCATCGACGGTTACATGACGCAGTACGAGAAGGTGCGGCAGGCCGATCAGAAGGCGGTGCGCTCCTTGGGGTGGAACTCGACGCAGCTGTTCGTCGTCTCGGTGCTGGTGATGGCCGTGGCGATGGGCGGCGCGTTCGTCAACTTCAACCTCATCGCGCTGCCGATGAGCGAGCTCGTTCCCTCCGGCAGCCGCATCGGCGGCATGCCGGTGGCGACGGTGGCCGCGCTGGTGATCGTGCTGATGGAAGTGGCGGCCGGCATCTTCGCCATGGAGATGCTGGGCATCACCAGCTTCTTCCCCAAGCTCGAGCTGCTCCCCAAGTCGCGGCGGCGGATGATCCTCACCGTTGCGCTGGGCGGCCTCTTGCTCCTCGCCTGCATCGAGGCGTCACTGGCGATCCTCCGCGAGCAGATCGTCGAGTCCTCCAGCGTGCTGAAGCAGGCTCTCGCCGGCGTCTCGGCGGCGCCGGTGGCCCAGACCGCGACCTCGAAAATCCCCGTCATCGGGCAGGCTGTGCTGGGCTTCGTGCTGCCCTGGATTCTCGCCATGGTGGCGGTCCCACTCGAGACGCTGATCTCGACCGGCGGCCACATCGTGCTCAGCGCGACGGCAGGCCTCCTGCACCTCGGGAGCATGCTCTCGCGGCTGGGCGGCCACCTCATGCGCTACCTCCTCGAGGGGCTGCGGCACGTCTACGACATCTACATCGTCATTCCGCTGCAGATCGAGAAGATGGTGGGCAGCAGCAAGGGGGCTCAGGCGCTCCCGCCCGTCGCCTCGCTGCGGCCGGGGAGTCGCCCATGAAGCGGATCGCGCTCGCTGCCCTGTTGGCGGCTTCTTGCTCGAGCGGCACGCAGTACGCCCACGCCGTCTGCGCGCTGGTCGACGTGTCGGGCACCTACGTCGACCAGAAGGAAGAAGTGGTCAACGTCATCCGGCGCGGCCTTTTGCCCAAGCTCACCCCGGGCGACAGCATCTACGTCATCCGCATCGACGACGAGAGCTACAAGAAGAACAACGTCGAAGCGTCGCTCAAGCTCGACATCCGCCCCTCGCGGGCGAATGCCCAGAAGCTCGCCTTCGCCTCGCAGCTGGACGCCTTCGCCCACCGCAGGACGCGGGCCGGGCACACCGACATCCGCGGGGCGATGATGCTCGGCGCCGAGTACCTGCGCGAGAGCGGGGCGGGCCGCAAGACGATGGTGGTCTTCTCCGACATGGAGGAGGACCTGCCGCGCGGCGTGAAGCGCGACCTCGCCCCCGACGAGCTCAAGGGCGTGCGGGTGGTGGCGATGAACGTCAAGCGGCTCGCCGCCGACAACGCCAACCCCGGCGCCTATCGGCAGCGGCTCTCGACCTGGGAGAAGCAGGCGACCGGCCACGGCGCCAAGGATTTTCGCGTCGTCCTCGATCCGGAGAAGCTGCTCGAGATGCTCGACGAGGGTTGACCGACCGTTGCCCCCGGGTGTCGAATGACCCGGGGGCGCAGTGGCCGAGAACATCTACAAGCTCTTGCAGGGCGCGGAGGAGACCGCCCAGACCTCGCAGGCGTCGATCTTCGGCGTCGAGGTGGCGCTGGTCACCAACGTCAACGATCCGCAGAAGGAGGGGCGGGTGAAGGTCTGCCTGCCGCGGCTGCCGGGAAAGCCCGAGAGCGGCTGGGCTCGCATCGCCCAGCCCGCGGCAGGCCCCGGCCGCGGGATGTATTGGCTCCCGCTGGTCGGCGACGAAGTGCTCGTCGGCTTCGAGCGCGGCAGCGTCAGCCATCCCTACGTCATCGGCTGCCTGTGGAACGGCAAAGACAAGCCGATGAAGAACGCCTTCAATCCCGACAACACCACGCGGATGATCCAGACCGCGTCCGGTCACCTGGTCATCCTCGAGGACAAGGACGGCGAGGAGAAGATCATCATCGCCGACAGCTCGGGGAAGAGGACCGTCACCTTCGACGTGAAGGCGAAGAAGTTCATCGTCGAGGCGAAAGAGGGAGACGTCGAGATCAGCGCAGAGAAGAAGATCGTGCTGCACTGCGAGGATCTCGAAATCAAGTCGACGAAGACGGGCAAGGTGGACATCGGCAGCACCTTCGATCTGGTGGTGTCCGACAAGGGCGCGCTCAAGGCCGGGCCGCAGATGAACCTCAAGGCCCAGCGCGTGGATCTGAACCCGAGCGGCGGGGCGGGATCGGGCGGTGACGACTGAACTTGGTGTTGGTGCCCAGGGCGAGATTCGAACTCGCACGCCTTACGGCGCCGCCCCCTCAAGACGGTGTGTCTACCAGTTCCACCACCTGGGCGAGAGCGAGAGGGAAGCGCTTCTAGCACTGCTCCGATCTCGCTGCAACGCTACTTCTTGACGGGCGGCGGCGCGCTCTGACCTGGGGCGGGCGCGCTGGTCGGACCCGGCGCGGGTACCGCCGCGCCGCCTGTGACCGGAGCGGGCGCAGTCTGTCCCGTCGGCTCGAGCGGCTTCGGCTCGGAGGTCTTCTGTGTCGCCTGGGCCGCCAGGTTGCGCCGCGCGCGCAGTACCGAGTCGCTGTGCGACGACCTCCAGGCGAGGCTCAACGAAGTGAGCATGAAGATGATGGCGCAGACGGTGGTGACCTTGGAGAGAAAGGTCACCGATCCGCGACCGCCGAAGACCGTGTTCGCCCCGCCGCCGCCGGCGAAGGCGGCCATCGCGTCGCCTTTTCCCGGCTGCAGGAGGATGACGAAGATGAGAAAGACGCTGACGACGACATGGACGGTGACGATGAAGGCGAACATGGGGCAGCGCGAATAACACGCGGGCAGCGAGGCGGCAAGGCCGGGCGGCTGCCGGCCCGCCCGCTTTCCGGCCGTGCGCGGAACTGGTAAAGTTTCTCTCGGGGGAGCGCGAAGAATGCCCGGCGCGGCGAGGCTCGGAGACAAGGCCCAGGTGCAGGCGGACGCCCACGGCTGCCCGGCCTGTCCTCATCCCGGGACGGGGCCCATCGTGGTGGCGTCGACGAATGTCTTCGTCAACAGCAAAGGCGCGGCGCGCAAGAAAGACCTGGGCATCCATGCCGCCTGCTGCGGACCGAACCTCTACAACATCAAGGAAGGTTCCCCCACCGTCTACGTCAACGGCCAGCCCATGGCCCGCATGCAGGATGGTACCAAGCACTGCGGCGGCGACGGCAACATTACCGAGGGGTCTCCCGACGTGCTCATCGACGACGGCGCCAGCGGCGCCGGCCTGGGCAGCTACCTCGTCAACGCCACCAAGATCCTGCTGGAGAAAACCGCGGCGACCAAGGCGGCGCAGGCGAAAAAGATCTCCGACACGCACAAGGGCGGAGAGCCGGCGAAGGGCGGCGGCCGCGATCTCGCCAAGGACGAGAAGCCGGCGAAGAAGTCGGGCTCGATCACCGCCGCCAGGTGGGCCGTGCAGCGCGCCGCCAACGGACAGGAAGTCGAGCTGCACATCGAGACCCAGGACGGCAAGGGCCAGCTCACCATCGAGATCTGGGCGCAGAGCGCCGACCGCACGCAGGACAAGAAAGTGAAGAGCGAGAGCGCCTCGGCCGGCAAGAGAGTGAAGAAGAAGATCAAGCTGGCGATCCCGCCCGATGCTGCGGCGGGCAACGAATGCTCCTTCTACTTCGTCGTCAAGGACGAGGAGGGCGGCGAGCAGAGAAGCGATCCGCTCTTCGTCGACCGCGCGCCCTTCAAGTTCTCCGTCTGAGGGCGAGCGCGCTCAGGCTTGCCTGATCACATTTCGATGAGGCCTTTGCGCAGGCCCTCGGTGACGGCCTCGACGCGGTTGGTGACGTCGAGCTTCTCGTAGATGTGCTCGAGATGCGTGCGCACGGTGGCGCGCGAGAGGCCGAGGACCTGCGCGGCCTCCTTGTTCGAGAGGCCCTTGGCGATGAGGCGGAGAATCTCGATCTCGCGCTCGGTGAGCGGCCGCATGGGGGGTTCTTCGCGGTGGCCGGGCGGCAGCGGCGCCTTCTCCGGCGGTGCACCTTCCTCCGGCACGTGGAAATGCCGCAGCAAGCGCCGCGCGAGATTGGGCTGGATGATCGTCCCGCCCGCCTTCACCTCGCGGATGGCCTCGATCACTTTCTCCGACGGCGCGCCCTTCAAGAGATATCCGCTGGCGCCGGCCTTGACGGCCTCGATGACCTTCTCCTCTTCGTCGAAGATGGTGAAGACCAGCACCTCGATCTGGGGCCAGCGCTTCTTCACCTGGCGCGTGACCTCGATGCCGGTCATCCGCGGCAGGCCCAGGTCCTGGAGGATGACGTCGGGCGGCGGCTGCTTCTTCTCGAGGAGCTCCAGCGCGGCTTCGCCCGAGAGCGCGGTGCCGACCACCTCGATCTCCGGCGACTCCTGGAGGATCTTGAGCTGGTTCTTGAGGATCTGCGGCTGGTCCTCGACGATCAGGACCCTGATCCTCGGTGCTGCGGTTGCGGCGCTCATCTCGGTAGCTCCTCTCCGGCGTAAACGGTCAGCTCGATGCACGTCCCGTGGCCGGGCTCGGACGTCATCCGGATCTGTCCACCGACTTTGTGGGCGCGCTCGCGCATGTTGGCGAGCCCATAGTGTCCGTCGCGCGAGAGAGCGGCCGGCTCCTTGGGAAGGGCGAAGCCGTTGCCGCGGTCCTGCACGGTGAGCCGCGCCGAGCCGGAGGTGAAGGTGAGAGTGACCTCGACCGGCGTCCCCTTGCCGCAATGCTTGCTCACGTTGGTGAGCGATTCCTGCAGCACGCGGAAGAGAGCGAGCGCGCTCTCGGGCCCGACCTGCCGCTCGCGGCCGACGCGCGAGAAGCGCACCTCCAGCCGATGCCGGCCGCTCGCCATCTTGCAGTAGTCCGCGAGCGTGGCGACGAGGTCGAAGTCCTCCTTCATCATCCGCAGCGAGCGGCGCAGCTCGTCCATCGAGTCTTCCGCCGCCTGGTGCAGGTCGGAGATCTCCTTGCGGATGGTGGGGAGGATGGCCGCGCGGGCCTCGCTCGTGCCCTGCAGGCGCGAGCGCACTTCCGAGCCGTCGATCATGTTGAGCAGATACTCGCTCTGGATGGCGACCGAGCTGAGCACTCCGCCCAGGCCGTCGTGGATCTCGCGCGCCAGGCGATTGCGCTCTTCCATCACCGCCATCTCCTTCAGCGCGAGCGAGAGCTTCTGCAGCTCGCGGTGCTTCATCCTGTCGCGCTCGTTCAGATAGACCATGACGTAGACGAGGATGCAGTTGATGGCCGAGTACCAGAGCAGGATGAAGATGTCGACCTGCACGACCGCGTGGCCGCCGAGGAGCTGATCGAGCTTGGCTACCGCCGGGAAGGTGAGCAGCGGCGGCACCACCGAGAGCGGAGTAGGGAAGAGCACGACGAAGAGCGTGGTGAAGAGCAGCTGCGCCGCGAGCAGCGGGCTGCGCAGGCCGCCGGTGACGCTCACCAGCCAGACGAGAACGCAGAGGTCGGCGCAGAGCGTGATGAAGGTGAGCGCGCGGCCGACCTTCTTCCTCGGCAGGAAGACGTAGTTGGCTGCGCTGTAGGCGACCATCACCAGATACACGGCGAAAGCGCCAGGCCCGCCGACGCCGAACGCCTGCGACCAGGCGGGCACGCCGATGACTCCGAGGCCGAGCACGAGGAAGGCGAGCCGGGCGTAGAAGAGAGCGCGCGCCCGGGTGATGAAGCGGTCCTCGGTGAACCGGGTGGCGCCGCCGATCTCCAACTTGCCGCCGAACAGACCGCCGCCCCGCGCGGGAGGGAGCACGGCAGCGGTCGTTTCGCTCACGGCGCGCGACGATAGCAGCCGCGCGAGGGAGCGAGCAATCTACCGATCGGCGGCGCAGGCGGCCGCGATCTCGGGGTGGCGCTCGCGAATGTAATCGAGGCGGTCGCGCGACTTGCCGGTCTTCTCGTCGAAGAGAGGCGTGCCGCCGGCGTAGACGGTGTCCTTCGGATCGCCGAAGGAATTCAGGCCGCGAGCCGTCAACTGCGCGTCGAGGCAGGAGGGGGGCGCGGCCGCACGCTCCTGTGCCCGCTGGCAGGAACAGAGCAGCAAGAAGACAACCGCAGTGCGCATCGCCTTAGAATGCCACCGTGACGCCGCTTCTGCGATGGGACAGCGCGCTGCTCAAGCTCGAGCTTCTCGGCGACCCGCGTCTGGCCTGGCCCGGCGGAGTGACGCTCTCGGGCAACCAGGCGCTGGCGGCGGCGCAGTCTGCGCGCGGGCTCATCGCAGTCGCGCTGCGCGGGGTGGTGACGCACGAGATGCGCCAGGCGCTGCGGCTTTGGGGAGCGACGCTGCTGCCTTCTGCGCCGCCCGCGCCGGATCTGTCGGCGGAGTTCGCGCGCACGCTCGGGACGGAGCTGGCCGCCGAGCTTTCGCAGGAGCCGCCGCTTCTCGTCGCTCCCGCAGGTGAAGCGTCGATGCTGCTCGGCGCGCTGCGCGCATTGCGGGCGAGATGGCCGAAAGTGCGCGGCGTGGCTTTGGTCGCTGGCGACGAAGAGCTCCCCGATCTGCCCCGCGAGGCTCCCGAGGGAGTGGACCGGCTCGCCATCTCCTGCGCTCAGGCTCGCGACGCTCGTGCGAGAGTCGCGCGCGAGCTGGGTCTTCTCGCCGGCCATGCCTCGGCTGCGGCAGCGGCGTATGCGCAAGAGCACGGGGGAGTCGCTCTCGTGACCGGACCGGGCGAGCGCGAGTTCTCCCTCGATCCTCCGAGATGAAGACGATTCTCATTCTCGGTGTCGGTGGCCTGGGGTGCCCCGCTGCGCTCGCGCTGAAAGAGGCTGGTGTGCCGCTGCGGCTGGTATTGGTCGACCCCGATCGGGTCGAGCGCTCGAACCTGGCTCGCCAGATCCTCTTCAGCGAAGCGGACGTCGGCCAGCCCAAGGCGGAAGTCGCCGCGCGGAAGCTGGGAGCCGAGGCGCGCGTCCTGCGCTTCGAGCCGTCTACAGCGGCAGACTTGCTCCGGGGCTGCGACGTCCTCCTCGACGGCACCGATGACTTCGCCACGCGCTTTCTCGCCAACGACGAGGCCGTCCGGCGCCGGATTCCATTGGTGCACGGCGCCGCGCTCGGCTGGACCGGCCAGCTTCTCACTGTCCTCCCTGGCCGCAGCGCCTGCCTGCGCTGCTTCTTCGAAGGGCCGCCGGCGCCGGGTGCGCTGCCTACCTGCGCGGAGGCGGGCGTGCTCGCACCTCTCTGTGGAGCCGTCGGCGCCGCCATGGCCGAGGCGGCCCTGGCTGTCCTCTCGGGCAAGGCGAAGGCGGGCGTCCTGCGCCGCTGGGATGCCCGGCGCGGAGCCGAGCGTCCGCTGGCGCTCCGCCGCGATCCGCTCTGCGCCGTCTGCGCAGGCGTGGCATCCTAGAGGCGGAGGAACCGATGCCCATCACCGTCAAGATTCCCGCGCCGCTCCGGTCGCTGACCGCCAACCAGAGCGAAGTGGCCGTCGAGAACGCGGCCACCGTCCAGGACGCCCTGGAAGAGCTGTCGCGCAAATACCCGGGGCTCAAGGACCGCTTGCTCGACGAGAAGGGCGCCCTGCGCCGCTACGTGAACCTGTTCCGCAACGACGAGGACATCCGCCACGGCCGGGGGCTGGCCACGTCGCTCGCGGAGGGCGACAAGCTCACCATCGTGCCGGCCATCGCGGGCGGATGCTGAGTCCCGAGCAGCAGGAGCGGTATTCGCGCCATCTCCTTCTCGACGGGCTCGATCAGGAGAAGCTGCTGGCCGCGGCCATCCGCGTCCGCGGCACGACCCGCGCGGCGCGCTGGGCCGCGAGGTATCTGGCGGCGAGCGGGGTGGGTCGGCTCATCGTCGACGAGCCCTCCTGGGAGCCTGAGTTGCGCGCGCTCGGCCCGTGGCTGCAGCTGGGCGGCGAGGCGCGCATGGAGATCGCGCCGCAGGGCGAACCCTTCGACGGCGCCTGGGCTGCGCTGGAAGTCGTGCGTGGTCTTTGATTCCCTCGCCGGCGCAGTCGGCAACACCCCTTTGGTGAGGCTGAGATCGCTCGAGCCCGGCGGGGTGGAGATCCACGCGAAATTGGAGTGGTTCAATCCCGGCGGCAGCGTGAAGGACCGCGCCGGACTGCAGATCATCCGCGAGAGCGTCGAGAAGCTGCGCGGCCGGACGTTGATCGACTCGACCAGCGGCAACACCGGGATCGCCTACGCCTGGATCGGCGCGGCGCTGCGCGTGCCGGTGGCGCTGGTCATGCCGGAAAACGTGTCTGAAGCGCGCAAGCGCATCGTCCGCGCCTTTGGAGCGCAGGTCATCTATTCCGATCCGCTCGAGACCTCCGACGGCGCCATCCGCCTGGCGCGCCAGCTGGTGCGCGAGCAACCCGATCGCTGGTTCTACGCCGATCAGTACTCCAACGAAGCGAACCCGCGCGCCCACGAGCTGGGCACGGCGCGAGAGATCTGGGACCAGACCGGCGGCCGGGTGACTCATGCAGTGGTCGGAATCGGCACCGGCGGCACCATCATGGGAGTCGGCCGCGGCCTGCGCGCGCGCAACCGGCGCGTGCAGATCGTCGCCGTCGAGCCGGCGGAAGCGCTTCACGGCCTGGAGGGCCTCAAGCACATGCCCTCGTCGATCGTGCCCGCCATCTACAAGGAGTCCGAGCTGGACCGGAAGCTCTCGATCCCCACCGATGCCGGCTGGGACATGGCCGAGCGGCTCGCGCGCGACGAGGGCCTCTTCGCCGGCCACAGCGCCGGCGCGGCCGCCTTCGGCGCACAGCTGGTGGCGCGCGAGATCGCCGAGCGAGGCGAGACCGGCGTCGTCGTCACGCTGTTCCCCGACCGCGCCGACCGTTACATTGCCCCGGCATGATCGCGCCGGAGGTGCTCCGCCAGATCGCCGCGCACGCGCGCTCGACCTATCCGGCCGAGTGTTGTGGGCTCTTGTTGCGCGACCGGAGCGGCGCGATCTCTTTCCGGCCGATCCCCAACATCGCCGGCTCGCCGGAAGCGCGGCCCACCAGCTCGCGCACCGCTCGCGACGGATATGTGATGGATCCGAAGGCGCTGCTTTCGGCAATGCAGGAAGGCGACCTTTGGGCCATCGTCCATAGCCATCCTGACGTCGGTGCCTATTTCTCTAAAGAAGACAGAGACATGGCGCTAGGCGATGGGGAGGAGCCACTCTGGCCCGGCGTGCGATATCTGGTCGTTTCGGTGCGCGCCGGGCGCGTGGAGGGCGCCCGCATCTATACCTGGGATAGTTCCCGCGGCGATTTTGCAGAAGAAGAAGTTATCGGAATAATCGAATAGACATTCATTAGGCGCGAATGTATGGTGCGCCAATCTCTTGGAGCGCACCGCGATGAATCTCGGCAGCTCGTCGAATGGCTTCACCGTCTGGTTTACCGGAATGAGCGGCGCCGGCAAATCGACGCTGGCGCAGGGTCTGGCTAACCGCCTGCGACGACTGGGGAAAATAGTCGACGTGATGGACGGCCCGGAAGTCGAGCAGATGCTCGGGGTCGGCAAGGGCGGCACCAAGGACGAGCGCAATGCCGAGGCGCGCAAGCTGGCCTGGGTTTGCAAGCTCGTGACGCGGGGCGGCGGAACCATTCTGCAATCGGCCATCGAGAGTCCCTATCGCGAAACCCGCGACGAGGCGCGGCGGCAGATCGGCCGGTTCGCCGAGGTCTTCGTGGAGTGCCCCATCGAAACACTCATCCATCGCGACCGGAGCGGCCGCTACAAGCGCGCGCTCGCCGGCGAGTTGAAGACGCTCGTCGGCATCACCGAGCCTTACGAGCCGCCGGTGCATCCGGAGGTGGTCGTCGACACCAGCAAGCACTCGGTCGACGAAGCCGTCGAACACATCCTCGGCCAGCTCGTCGCGCAGCGGCTGCTCGATCCGGAGTTCGCCGCCTTGAAATCGCGGCCGCGCCTGCAGGCGCGCGCGCCGCTGCCCGAGCAGCCGAAGCCTGCGGCGGCGAAGGTGGAGAAGCCTCGTCTCGCCAAGGTGAAGAAGCTGCGGCAGCACAAGGCGGCCAAGCCTTCCAAGCCGGCCAAGGCGCAGCGGCGGGCGCCGGCGCGCAAGTCGGCGGCCGCGCGCACGGCGCGGGTGGGGCCACAGCGGCGCGGCGGAAAGCGCAAGCGCTGAGCCATGCTGCAGGCCAAGCGCGAGGCGGCGCTGCAGCGCCTGCGCGGGCTGGGCAGCGCGCTGGTGGCCTATTCGGGCGGCGTTGATTCGGCGCTGCTCCTGGCGCTGGCGCGCGAGGCCTTGGGAGCGCGAGCCGTCGCTTTCACCGCCGTTTCGCCGGCCGTGGCGCCCGATGAGCTGGAGGGCGCGCGCTCTCTCGCGCAGGAGCTGGGCGTCGAGCACGTCGAGCGCGCCTCGGGTGAGCTGGAGGATCCCCACTACGCTCAAAATCCCGTCGACCGCTGCTACTTCTGCAAGACCGAGCTGTACCGGCTGGCCGAAGACGAGGCCCGGGCGCGCGGGCTCGCCGCCGTCGTGGCGGGGACGAATGCGGATGAGCTCCTCGACTACCGCCCAGGCCTGCGCGCAGCGCATGAGCACCAGGTGGTCCAGCCGCTTGCCGAGGCGGGGTTGAGCAAGGCGGAGATCCGCCAGCTGAGCCGCGAGATGGGCCTGCCCACCTGGGACAAGCCGCAGCAGCCCTGCCTCTCCTCGCGCATTCCCTACGGCACGGAGGTGACGGCCGAGCGGCTCGCCCAGCTGGCGCGCAGCGAGATGGCCCTGCGCGCTCTCGGTCTGCGCGAATTTCGCGTCCGGTACCACGGCGACGTCGCCCGCATCGAGGTCGCCGAGGGAGAGCTGGACCAGCTCCTGCGCGTCCGCGACCAAATCGCGCGAGTTCTAAAAGAATCCGGCTTCAAGTTCGTCAGCCTCGACCTCGAGCCCTTCCGCAGCGGCCGGCTCAACGAAGCGGCTGGCCTCGTGCCTCTCCGCCGCTGATCATCGGTCGATCGGCGGCTGCCGCCCGGGCAATCGCTCTCGTACCATGCGCGCGCTCATTCCCGAGCTCGGGAGGTCGGTCGCGCATGCCTATCGTCTCGTCCAGTCCGCGCGGCAAGCGGGTCCGCCTCGCCCTCGCCGCAGCGCTGCTCGCCGCCGGCTGCTCGGGCGGCGGCGGGTGCGGCACCTCCTGCGGCGGCGCTTTCAAGGCGGTCGACGAGCAGGGCCATCCCATCCAGTTCACCGGCGCGCGCCTCGACAACGTCGCGCAGGTCCGGCTGACCCGGAGCGGCTTCAACTTCCTCAACGCCAGCCACCTGAACGAAATCCTCGGCGCCCTCAACTCCGGCGCCGGCCTCTCCATGCCCTGCATCGAGAAGGACGCCCTTCTCGACGCCTGCCTCGGCAGCTTCGGCCTGCGCTTCAGCGTCCTCGCCGGCGACACCAACTTCAACGGGTCCTGCGACGCGGCCGACTCGACCCCGCTGCACATCGCCTTCAAGGACGTGAGCTGGATTCTCCTTCCCCCCGGCACGCTGCGGGCGCACATCGTCCTGCACCTCAAGACCGGGGACATCTACCTGCGCACCAAGGAGGAGCACAGCACGCTCTGCGGTGGCACGAGCGCCATCCAGCTGCGCGCCTTTTACGACGACGAGCTCCCCGGGCTGCCGGAGAAAGACACGGTGGTCGACCTCGACCTCGGCTTCAGCACCGCTCCGGACGGAAGGCTGCAGATCAATTTTCCCAACGCCTCGCTCGACGCCATCGTCGCGAACTTCCAGCCGGGAGCACTCTGGCTCGACGGCAACGTCGGCACCGATCCGCCCATCGCCCCGAACGCGGCCGGCAAGTACTTCGGCAACGGGTGCGATTCGAGCGCCCGTGGCACCTACGCCGTGACCAAGAATGGTGGCGCGCAGCTGAGCTGCTCGCAGGTCTTCACCGACTTGTCCGCCGGCTGCGATCCGAACGGCAGCAACGGCGCCCTCTGCGGCATCGTCGAATATGTGCGCGGCTCTCTCTTCGATGATCTCAAGAACCATTTCGCGAGCCACATCGTCAGCGTGCTGCGCGCGCAGCTCGACAACCTCCGCTGCCAGCGCGCGAGCGACAGGCAAAGCAGTCCAGTCGCGTGCGACGGCAATCATCCCTGCCCAGCCGACGACGACGGCCACGCCCTCGCTTGCGATCTCGCGCGCGGCGTCTGCTACTCGCCCGCGGCAGGCACCGGCAACTTCAACTGCGAGCCGATCCCGCTGGCCATCGCCGGGCAGCTCGACGTGAGCCACCTCACCGAGAGAGTCGGCTTTCCGCCCGAGACGAAGCTCGACATCTTCGCCGGCCTGGGGAGCAAGGGCGCGGCGGGCCTCGTTGACGGCAACGGGCTGCAGCTCTCGGCCCAGGCGGGGACGGCGCCCGCCTCGCCGCTCCTGGCGCTTTGCGTGCCGCCCGCGCAGCAGGCTTCCGCGGTCGACCCACCGCCGATGGATTTCGAGGCCAACAAGCCCGCCGGCGTCACCAGCTACGATGCCGCTTTCTCTCTCGCCGGCGCGATGCTCAACCGCGGTTTTCTCGACGCCTACCATGCTGGCCTCCTTTGCGTGGCGGTGACCCACAAGACCACGCCGTACATCTCCAGCGGGCTGTTCAGGCTCTTCCTGCCTTCGCTGGGGCTGGTCACTGGCGACAAAGAGGTGCCGATGAACGTCCTCTTCCGGCCCACCCAGCCGCCCTACGTGCGCGTCGGCCGCAACACCACCAAGGTCAATCCCGACGGGAGCATCACGCCGGACGATCCGCTGCTCACGCTGGCTTTCAAGCAGCTCGAGGTCGACTTCTATGCGCTCGTCGACGAGCGACAGGTCCGTCTCTTCACGCTGCAGGCCGACCTGCAGCTGCCGCTCGGCATCCGGACTTTTGCCGAGCCGAACGCGGACACGCTGCAGCCCGTGCTGGGCGGGCTCGAGACCCTGCTCACCAACGTCTCGGCGCTCTCGCCCGACGGCGGCCCCTATGGCCCGAGCGATCTGCTCGCGGAGGATCCGGGCGCGCTCAAGGACCTGCTTGCGGCGGTGTTGCGATTGGCGCAGCCGCTGCTCGCCGGCGTGATCAAGCCGATGGTGCTGCCGACCATGCTCGGCCTGCGCTTCGGGGTCGAGGGCATCGCGGGCGCCGTACCGATGACGGACGTCGGGAGGGGCGGCTATCACCATCTGGCGCTTTGGGCGAACGTGAACGAGTGTGGGAGCTCCTGCGCGCCTCGCACCGTGCGCACCGAGGCGCGAGTGGCGAGCGCCCAAGCCCCGGCAAGCCTGGAAAGGGCCCTGCGTCCCGAGCTCGAGATGGAACTCTTCTCACAGGCGCGCTGGGCAGAGTTCAGCTATCGGGTCGACGGCTCGCTCTGGTCGCCCTGGATCGGAAATGTCTCGCGGCTGACCATCCACGATCCGCTCTTCCTCCTGCCGGGGCATCACCTCGTCGAGGTCACCTCGCGCGAGGCTGGTGACGACCGGACCATGGACCGCGAGCCGGCGACGGTGGACTTCGTCGTCAACTGAGAGATCGCGCTTGGCGCGTCAGGGGAAGGGGTCCATCTCCGGTGGATAGAACACCTCCACGAGCGTAAGGCCGTGCGCGGGGGCCGTTGCGCCCATCCACGGCCGGTGCCGCGCGGCCAGCTCCCGGAGCGACTCCGGCGAGGCATAGCCGAGCGCGACTGCACCGAGGTGCCCGGCGAGATTGCGAATCTGATGCTTGCGAAAGGCTCGCGCCTCGACGAGGAGGATGCCCTCGTCGTCGAGAGACCAGCTCGACAGGGGCGGCGCGGGCCGGTGCAGCTTGGAGGGCGAGGCGAGGCCGGACAGCTCCGGCAGCCCGAGAAGGCCACGCAAGGCCGTGCGCGCCCGCTCCCAGTCGCCGCGCGGCACGAACGAGGACATGCGATACCGGTAGCGCTTGCCGATCGCGCTCGCCCGCGCATGGAACGACGGATGCGCCTCGGCCCAGCGAAGGAGACGCAGGCCTTCGGGGAACCGCAGCGCAGGAAACTCGGGCGCGCTCGCACTGCGGAACGACGCGACTTGTCCTTCCGCAGCGACCCCGGCATCGGTGCGCGAGGCGCCTTGCACGGTGTGGCCGAGAATTTCCTCCAGCGCTCCCTGCACGGTAGAAAGTCCAGGCTGCTTCTGCCAGCCGCGGAAGGCGCTGCCGTCGTAAGCGAGGAGGAGTGCGAAATTCATTGCCGCTTCCGTCGATCTTGCGGTCAGGCAGGCGCCCGCACAGGGTCGCATTCTGGCGCAGATCGCCCGCCCTCTATATTTTTCATTACGGTGTTCGGCGGAGATGGTTGCCCGGCTGGCTGGGCCGCGCGTACACTTGGTAGCGTGGAGGTGAGATGAGCCGGAAGGACAGCCATCACCACGGCAACCTGTCCTGCTCCTTCTGCGGCAAGGGGCAGAGGGAAGTCCGTAAGCTCATCGCCGGACCCACCGTCTACATCTGCGACGAGTGCATCAAGCTCTGCAACGACATCATCGCCGAGGAGAGCGAGCGCGAGGAGAACCGGCCCGCCGTTGCGCTTCCCGCCCCGATGGAGATCAAGAGCTTCCTCGACGACTACGTCGTCGGCCAGGAGCGGGCCAAGAAGATTCTCGCTGTCGCCGTCTACAACCACTACAAGCGCATCTACTCGAAGAAGCCCGCCCGGCAGCGGCCGGGCATGCAGGCGGCGCGGCAGAACGGCGACTCGGACGTCGAGCTGCAGAAGTCGAACATCCTCCTCATCGGGCCGACCGGCTCGGGCAAGACGCTCCTGGCGCAATCGCTCGCCCGCTTCCTCAACGTCCCCTTCACCATCGCCGATGCGACCTCGCTCACCGAGGCCGGCTACGTCGGCGAGGACGTCGAGAACATCATCCAGAATCTGCTCCACGCGGCCGACTACGACGTGGAGAAGGCCGCCCGGGGCATCGTCTACATCGACGAGATCGACAAGATCGCCCGCAAGGGTGACCAGCCAAGCCCCACCCGCGACGTGGGCGGGGAGGGTGTGCAGCAGGCGCTGCTCAAGATCATCGAGGGGACGCGCGCCAACGTCACCCCGCGCGGCGGCAAGAAGTACAACCAGCAGGAGTACATCCAGGTCGACACCTCGAACATCCTCTTCATCTGCGGCGGCGCTTTCTACGGCATCGAGACGATCATCAAGCGGCGCACCGGGGAGAAGGGGCTCGGCTTCGGCGCGGCCATCCAGCCCAAGGACAACCGCGGCGTGGGCGAGATGCTGACGTTGATCGAGCCCCAGGACTTGATCAAGTTCGGGATGATCCCCGAGTTCGTCGGCCGCCTGCCGATGATCGCCACCCTCGACGACCTCACCGAGGACGATCTGGTCACCATCCTCACCCAGCCGAAGAACGCGCTGGTCAAGCAGTACCAGAAGCTCTTCGAGATGGAGCGGGTCAAGCTCTCGTTCACCAAGGAGGCGCTGCGCGCCATCGCCCACGAGGCCATGCGCCGCAAGGCCGGAGCGCGCGGCCTGCGCGCCATCATGGAGAACGCGATGCTGGACATCCAGTACGACGTTCCGTACCGGGACAGCATCAAGGAGTGCAAGATCACCGAGGGCGTCATCACCCGCGGCGAGGAGCCGACGCTGCTGTTCGAGAAGGACCGCAAGACCGCCTGAGAGCAGAGCGTGTTGAAGAGGCCTTCCCGCCCTGCGTCCAAGCGGGTAGAGGCTTTTTCGGGAGGCCCGCATGAAGCGCATTCTCCTCGCTGCTCTCTTTCTCTCGCTTCCGGCGCTGGCGCAGGAATATCCCGGCGACGACGACTACTCCTGGCAGATGCGGGAGCCGCCGCCGCCCGACTACGACCAGCCGCCGCCTGCCGATTACGACGAGCCTCCGCCGCCTGCGCGGCGGGGTC
This sequence comes from Deltaproteobacteria bacterium, assembly GCA_005879315.1. Taxonomy (GTDB): domain Bacteria; phylum Myxococcota; class Myxococcia; order Myxococcales; family 40CM-4-68-19; genus 40CM-4-68-19. The sequence goes on from VBLC01000046.1 coordinate 189,198, forward strand.
CGACGCTCGACGACTTCCGCGGCGACCGCGAGCTTTCCGGGTCCGGCGAGTGGCTCGACACGCCGGAGTACGGCACGGTGTGGCGGCCCACCAGTGTCGACTCGGACTGGCGGCCGTATCTCTACGGGCACTGGGAGTGGACGACGGTCGGCTGGGCCTGGGTGAGCGACGAGCCCTTCGGCTGGGCCGTCTATCACTACGGCCGCTGGGCGTACATGGGCTCGTGGGGATGGGCCTGGGTCCCCGGCCGCGTCTGGGCTCCCGCCTGGGTCGCCTGGCGCTGGGGCAACGGCTACGCCGGCTGGTGTCCGCTCGGGCCGCGCCTGGTGGTCTGGGAGCAGCCGCAACTCTGGGTCTTCGTCTCGGCGAATCACTTCCTCGATCCGGTTCCGCGCTATGTCGTGCCGAGGACCGAGCTGCCCGTTCTCTACGCGCGGGCGAGGGCGCTGCCGGTGCAACCTGGGCCGCGCGCTGGACCCATCGCCGGAGCGGTCGCGCGCGCGACGGGACATTCAGTGAGGCCGATGCCCATCCGCGAGGCTTCTTCGCCGCGAGCGACGGGCGGCGGGGCGGGTGTCTGGTACTACCGGCCGCGCACGGCTCCGCTGGCGGCGCCGGTCGGGACTCCGCGGCCGCACGCACAGGTGACGACGGGCGGCGGGCAGCGCTTCTACCGCGGCGCGCCTGCGGCCGTCAGATCTGGCGACGCGCCTCGCCCTGCTCCGGCGCCTCACGCGACCGGCACGAGGACTGCGCCGCAAGCGGAGTCCGGCTCCGAACAGAAACCGCATGCCCGGTGAGCCATCACTAGATTAGCCGGCGACATGGCCGGCCGTCGGCAGCAGATCCTCTTCGCGGTGCGCGTCGCCGCGTGGCTCGTGATGGGCGCGCTGGTCATCGGCCTCGCGCGGCGGATGAACTGGGACGAAGTCTTCGGCGCATTCGCTGCCGCCGACCTGCGGCTGGCGCTGGTAGCGACGCTCTTCGGCGTCCCTTGCGTCGCCCTGCAGGGACTGCGCTGGTCGTCGCTGGTCAATGCCGTGCGCAAGGTCCCGTTCGCGACGCCGGTGGCGGCGATCTTCGTCGGCCAGGCCGCGAGCGCCTTCCTTCCCATGCGCGCCGGCGAGGCAGTCCGCACCGAGCTGCTCGCGCGCGCCACCGGGATGGGCCGCGCCGCATCGCTCGGGACCGTCGCCCTCGACCACAGCGTGAACGGCCTGGTGATGTTCGCCATCGCCGGCTCGCTGCCGCTGCTCTTGCCGGTGCCGCGCTGGATGGCGATCGTGCTCTGGAGCGGCATGGCCGGAGCCATCGCCCTCGCGCTGGTCCTGCTGCGGCTCTCGCGCACTCCCAGCTCCAGCGAAGGCCGACTCGGCCAGCTCATCGCCAAGATGCGCTCGGGCCTGGTGGCGCTGCGCAATCCCGCAGCGGTTGCGAGGGCTGCGGGCTTCTCCGCCGCCTCGTGGAGCGTGGAAATCGCCGTCGCGATGCTGGCGCTGGCGGCCTTCCATCTGCCGCACGACCTGCCGCACGCCATGGCAGTGCTCTTCGGCGTCAGCCTCGCGCAGGCGATCCCGGCGCCGCCCGCCTCGCTGGGAAATTTCGAGCTCGGCGCAGGCACGGCGCTGGTCGCGTTCGGCGGGCCGCCCGAGCATGCCGCGGCTTTCGCCATCGGCTACCACGCCATGCAGCTCCTGCCGACGCTGGTGGCGGGCGGCTTGATGCTCTCGCGCTTCCGCCTACGCCTCCCCCAGCACGCGTAGGTAATTGCCGCCGAGGATGCCGCGCAGCTCCGCCTCGCTGAATCCGCGGCGCGAGAGCAGCTCGGTCAGGTCGGGATAGCGGCGCGCCTCGCGCATGCCTTCGACGCTGTAGACCCAGCCGTCGAAGTCGGTGCCGATGCCGATGTGCTCGGGCCCCGCGACCAAGGCGCCGTGGACGATGGCGTCGGCCATGGCATCGATCGAAGGTCCGCCGAGGATCTTGTTCCAGGTGATGATGCCGGCCACTCCTCCCGAGCGGGCGAGAATTCGCAGCTGCTCGTCGGAGATGTTGCGCTCCAGATCGGCGAAGCGGCGAAAGCCGGTATGGGTGGCGAGGAAAGGTCGCGCCGCCGTGCTCGCCACGTCGGCAAAGGAGCGGTCGGAGCAGTGCGTGACATCGACCAGCACTCCCAGCTCCTCGCAGCGCCGGACGACCTTGCGGCCCAGTTCCGTCAGGCCGGGAGCGCCGCGCAGGACGGCAAACCAGGGATGGCCGGGGATCCGCGCCGGCTGGGCGATGCCATTTTGTACAAAATGCGTGAGCGTCAGGTAGCGCAGGCCGCGGGCAGCGAGCTGCTCCAGCTTCTCCAGCGAGCGCTCGATGTGATGCCCCCCTTCCGCCGCATGCAGCACGGCGAGCTTGCCACTCTGCAGGATCCCTCGGACCTCCCCCCGCCGCCGGGCGACCTGCGCCAGCGCTGGGTGCCGCGCGCAGAGAGCCTCGAGCGCCTCGAACGTCCCGAGCGCCGCGCGAAATGGGCGCACGGGCAGCACGGCCGGCGCATACGCGCAGTTGGTCAGCACCCGCAGCCCGCCCGCGCGCGCGCGCGGAAGGTCGAGCTGCTGGCGCAGCGGATTCCAGCGCCGCGGCGGTTTGTGCTCACGCCCGAGATCGCGCCGCAGGTAGTAGGCGTTCAGTCCCGGATGCGCGTGCAGATCTGCGACCGGCGCCGCCTCGTGGACGGCCCTTGCGTCGATCGGCGCGACCTCCGGACGATAGATGAGCACTCAGTGCTGCGTCACCCGCACCGTCGTCTTCATCTGCTTGCCGGTGTCGAGGTCGCGCGCCGACATGGTGAGGATGCCCTCGATGTTGACGTCGAAGGTGATCTCCAGCCGCGCCTTCCCCGCCGGCCCGGGCTTGAGGCCGCTGAAGAGGAAGTCGCCGAGCAGCTCGTTGTGCGACACCTCCGGGGCGTCGCCCTGGAAGATGCGCATGGCCACTTCCGTCTGGCCGTCGTAGCTGGTGGTCGCCTCGACTGCCTTGGCGTTGGGGATGGCGGCGTTGCGCGGAAAGACGGTGTGGAACGCGCCGCCCGCTTTCTCCAGCCCGATGGCCATCGGGATCACGTCGAGCAGCTGCAGCTTGAGGTTGGAGTCGTCCTCCAGCGAGTGCGCATAGAGTGCCGCGCCGATCGCCACCGCCTCGTCGGGGTGCACTCCCTTCGAGGGGGCCTTCCCGACGATCTCGGTGAGCCGCTTCTGCACCGCCGGCATGCGCGTCTGCCCGCCGACGAGGAGCAGCTCGTCCACTTTCGCGGCGTCGAGGCCCGCGTCGCCCATCACCCGCGTGAGGATCACGATGGTGCGATCGACCAGGCTCTTCGTCAGCTCCTCGAGCAGCTTGCGGGTGAAGACGAAGTCGATGTTGAGCGGCTGTCCCTGGGGCGTCATGGTCACGAACGGCACGCTGAAGGGGGCCTGCTCGCGGCTGGAGAGATCGATCTTGACGCGCTCGGCGAGGTCCTTGATCCGCTGCATCGCCACCGGGTCGGTGGAGAGATCGATCTGGTGCTTCTTCCGGAACTCCTCGATCACGTGCTTGATCATCGCCTGATCGAAGTCGAGCCCGCCGAGGAAGATGTCGCCGCCGGTGGCTTTGACCTCGAAGACGCGGTCGCGGATCTCGATGATGGAGACGTCGAAGGTGCCGCCGCCGAGGTCGTAGATCACCACCGTCTCGTGCAGGTTCTTGCCGATGCCGTAGGCGAGCGCGGCGCTGGTCGGCTCGTTGATGATCCGGACCACCTCGAGCTGGATCATCTTGCCGGCGTCCTTCACCGCCTGCCGCTGCCGGTCGGTGAAGTAGGCGGGGACGGTGACGACGGAGCGGCTGACCTTCTCTCCCAGATAATCCTGCGCGACGCCGCGGATCTTGTTCAAAATCTTCGCGCTGATCTCGGCGAGCCGGAAATTCTTGTGGCCGACGTCGAGGACCACGTCGTTGCGCTCGCCCGGCTTCATGTCGTAGGCGACCGTCTTTTGCATCAGCGCGACGACGTCGCTGGAGAAGGAACGCCCGATGAGGCGCTTGGCCGCATAGACAGTGTTGCGCGGATTGAGCTGCCACTGGCGCTTGGCTTCGTGTCCGATCAGCTCGTTGCCCTTCTCGTCGATGGCGAAGACGGAGGGGATGATGAACTCGCCGCCCTTGTAAGGGATGAGCTTGACCGTATGGTCGTCCTTCTCGACGATGGCGGCGCAGCTGTTGGTGGTTCCCAGGTCGATGCCGATGATCTTGCTCACGAGTGTTACAATATCATGGTGCACTCGATGGGCGGAGGAGCCGAATCGTGGACTCGCTGCGCTACCTGAAGAGCGTCGGCGATCAGGTCAGGCGCGCGTTCCTCGAGAACAAGACCATTCTCGCCTTCCAGGAGTACATGGAGGCGTTCTTCGAGGCTCCTCGTGTGCACGCGCGCGACGCGGCCCACTATATCCGCGACTGCTTCGACTTCTACGGCACCGAGACGTTGCAGAAGCCGTCGGGTCCGGTGCGCCGCTTCAAGCTCTTCGACCGGCCCTTCGATCAGACCGCCACCGCGCAGGAGGGGGAGGGCGGCGCGCCGGTTGTGGGCCAGGAGGAAGTGCACAACGCCATCTATCGCATCCTCAATTCGTACGTGCGCACCGGACGGGTGCACAAGCTCATCCTCTTGCACGGGCCGAATGGATCGGCGAAGAGCTCGCTGGTCGCGGCGATGCAGCGCGCGCTGGAGGACTACTCGCGCAAGCCGGAGGGCGCGCTCTACCGCTTCAACTGGATCTTCCCCAGCGAAAAGCTGGTGAAGGGATCGATCGGCTTCGGCGACAAGGTCGCGGGCGGACAGCGGGTCGAGACCTACGCGCACCTGGAAGGCGAGCAGATGGATGCCCGCATCGTCTGCGAGCTGAAAGACCATCCGCTCTTCCTCATTCCTCGGGGCGAGCGGCAGCGGATCCTCGTCGATCAGTGCAAGCCCGACTCCGCCTTCCAGCTGGCGGCGGGAGTGCTCGAGGGCGAGCTCTGCCACAAGTGCCGGCAGATCTACGCCGCTTTGTTGCAGTCCTACAACGGCGAAGTCCTCAAGGTGCTGCGGCACGTGCAGGTGGAGCGCTTCTATCAATCGCGCCGCTACATGATCGGCGCGGTCACCGTCGAGCCGCAGATGTCGGTCGACGCCGACTACCGGCAGGTGACGGCCGACAAGAGCCACGCCGCGCTGCCCGGGCCCCTGCAAAATCTTTCCTTGTATGAACCTTACGGACCGCTCGTCTCCGGCAATCGGGGAGTGATCGAATTCTCCGACCTCCTCAAGCGGCCCCTCGATCATTACAAGTACCTGCTCGGGACCATCGAGACGGGCGTCGCGCGGATGAATCACTTCCTCCTCCATCTCGACTCGGTGCTCATCTCCTCGAGCAACGAGAAGCACCTCTCCGCCTTCAAGGAGATGGGCGACTTCGCCTCCTTCAAGGGGCGCATCGAGCTGGTGCGCGTGCCCTATCTGCGGCGCCTCTCCGAGGAGCAGCGGGTCTACGAGTTCCGCCTCAAGGAGACGGTCGGCAAGCATGTCGCGCCGCACGCAACCTGGGTGGCGGCGCTCTGGGCCGTGCTCACCAGGCTGAAGAAGCCGGTCGCCGACCGCTACAAGGGCGAGCTGCGCAAGCTGGTCGATCATCTCACGCCCCTGGAGAAAGCGCTCCTCTACGAGTCGGAACGCGCCCCCGCGCGGCTCAGCTCGGCGCAGGCGCGCGAGCTGAAGAAGCATCTTCAGGATCTGTGGCGCGAGTCCGACGCCTATCCAAACTACGAAGGGCGAACCGGCGCCTCCGCGCGAGAGCTGAAGACCGTGATCGGCAATGCCGCGCAGAACAGCACCTATCGCTGCCTCACTCCCCAGGCGGTGATCGAGGAGCTGGAGGCGCTCTGCCGCGACAAGTCCGTCTATGAATTCCTCCAGCAAGAGGTCGTCGACGGCTATCACGACCACGAGGAGTTCGTGCGGGTGGCGGAGGGCGAGTACCTCGACGTGCTCGACGAGGAGGTGCGCGAGGCGATGGGGCTCATCTCCGAGAAGCAGTACCGGACGATGTTCGAGCGCTACGTGCTGCACGTGCTCGCCTGGACGCGCGGCGAGCGGCTGCGCAACCTGCACACTTCCGAGATGGAGCGGCCCGACGAGGAGATGATGGCGCAGACCGAGGCCATCGTCATGGCGGGCAGCGAGGACCGTCGCGAGTTCCGCCGGGGGCTCATCTCCGCGGTCGGCGCGTTCCGGCTCGAGCACACCGAGGGCGAGATCGACTACTCGCAGATCTTCCCCGATTTGTTCCGACGGCTGCGCGACCATTTCTTCGACGAGCGGCGCCGCACGCTGCGCAAGAACGCCGAAAAGGTGTTGCGCTACCTGGGCGACGAGCGCGGCCAGCTCTCCAGCAAGGAGCAGCAGCAGATCCAGGAGACGCTGCAGGCGATGAAGGACCGCTACGGCTACTGCGAGCACTGCGCCAAGGACGGCATCGTGCTCTTGCTCGCGAAGCGCTACACGGACTGATCTAGCTGGGGAAGACGAGGTGGAAAAACTCGGCGCGGCCGGCGACGCCCAGCTTGGAGTAGACCTGCGTCAGGTGCTGCTTGATGGTCTTCTCGCTGTTTCCCATCATCGCCCCGATCTCAGCGGAGGTGAGCCCCTTGAGGACGAGCCGGGCGACTTCCTCTTCCTTCCGCGTCAGCCGCGCGCGCGACAAGGCGCGGTTGACCAGCCGCGCGAGATCGACGTCCACCGTGGTCACCTTCTCCAGGACCTGCCGCAGCGCCTCGGTGGTGAAGGGCTTCTCGATCAGATACGCCGCGCCCGCATTCAAGGCTGACTTGAGGCGCTGCGTGTCGGCGAAGGCGGTCACCAGCACGACGGGCGCGCGAACCTCCTGGCGGCGAAGGGCGGCGATGAGATCGATGCCGGAGAGCTTGCCGTCGCCGAGGACCACGTCGGCCACCACCGCCTCGACGAAGCGCACCTCGTGATCCTGCAGCGCGCTCTCCGCGCTGGGATGGGCAAGGCAGGTCCAGCCATAAGCCTGCAGCCTGCGCGCCAGGATGGTGCGCGCGTCGGGCTCGTCCTCGACGAGAAGAAGGAGGCGCGGCGAGGTCCGCGGAGCCACACCTTCGCTTCTTTCGTTCATCGTCCTCTCCGGCACAGTAAACCTCAACTACGCTGGAAGGTAAATCGGAAGGTGGTGCGGCCCGGCGCCGCGTCGCTGCAGACCAGATCGCCGCCTCCTGCCCGGGCGAGCGCGCGGGCGATGGCGAGGCCAAGCCCGGTCCCGTTGTGGCCGGAGGAAAACGGAGTGAAGAGGCGCGACTTCACGTCGACGGGAATGCCCGGACCGTCGTCCTGCACGGTCAGCTCCACCCTGCCGTCGAACTGCTGCGCGCGCAGCGCCAGCCGGCCGCCGGCCCCTTTCGACTGCAGCGCCTCGAGCGCGTTGGCGGCAACGTTCTCCACCGCCGTGCGAACCGCGTGCGCGTCGCCGCGGACCGCCAAGCCGCGCGGGCAGTCGATCTCCACCGTCGCGCGCGTCGCCTCGAGCGTCGGCTTGAGGCGCACGCGCAGCTCTTCCAGAGCCGCGGCGAGATCGATTTTCTGGTCCATCGTCTCCGCCACCTGCTGGCCGGCGCGGGACAGCTCCGAGAGCCGCTCGGTCGCACGCTGGACGTTCTCGCGGATGCGCTGCAAGAGCTGCTCGCGCTGCTGCGGGTCCTCCGATTCGGAAACCTCTTCGACCAGCAGCTGCAGGTTGTGCAGCGGATTTTTGAGATCATGCGCCACCGCCGCCGCTACCACCCAGATGGCCTGGCGCCGCTCGGTGCCGGCCAGCCGGTCGGCGAGGACTGCGGCCGCCGCGCGTTCGGCCGCGTGCAATCTGCGCGCCCGCTGCGCGTAGAGCAGGGCGCCGGCGATCAGGACACCGGCAATGGGCGGCGCCATCCAGTCGACGAAGACCACCAGCCACTTGGTGGGCCCGGTCTGCAGGCTCGCCGGCGGCAGGATGTGATCGAGGCTCGCCAGCAGAAGACCGACGAAGGAGCCGAGCAGGATGATGAGGAAAGGCCGGACCTGGCGAAGCACGGCCGGAGCCTAACAGGCGCAGCCATCCCACCTCTAGAGACATCGCGGAATTTTGGAATGCAGCCGCTTGCCTGTAATGTTGGATCTACTGCAGACGAGAGGAGACCACCTTGGTCAGGCTCCACCCGCTCGCAGCAGCTCTGGCTCTCGCGGCCTCCGCCTTGCCGGCGCAGGCCAAAAGCGAGAGGAGCAAGGTCGTCCAGCGGGCCTTGCGCGAGAGCGTGCGCATCGAAGTGACGGTGCGCGGCAAGATCGAGCGGATGGCGAGCGGGGTGGTCGTCGCTACCGACGGGCGGACTTCGTACATCCTCACCAACCAGCACGTGGTGCAGCGCGAGGGGCTCAGAGGAGCTGCTTCTTTCCAGATCGTCGTCGAGCGGCCGCGGCTGCATCGGGTGCCGGCGCGGGTGATCGCCGAGGGCAAGGTGCCCGACGAGGACCTGGCGCTGATGGCCGTCGAGGGCGAGTCGCTGACCCCAGCACCGATCGCCGGCGAGAACCAGGTCGACGTAGGCGACGACGTCGTCGTCGTCGGCGCGCCCTATGGTCGCGCCCTCTCGGTCAGCGCCGGCATCGTCAGCCAACTCGAGATGGACGAATGGCGCGCGCAGAAATCGATGAAGACCGACGCACCGATCGCCTACGGCGCCTCCGGTGGAGGGGTCTTCGAGGTCCCTTCCGGGAGACTGGTCGGCCTCGTCGAGGGCTATCGCACCGCCAAGGTGGCCTTCGGCGGGATGAGCAATGACGATTTCTCCTTCGACGTGCCCATGCCCGGCGAGACTTTTCTCGCCCCGCCCGGCAAGATCCGCGGCTTTCTGACTCGCGCTGGGGTCGGCCGGCTGGCGGGGCTGCGCGAAGGCTCGGTGGGTTCGAGCGGCGGCGGCGGCACGATGGCGCA
>VBLC01000047.1 GCA_005879315.1 Deltaproteobacteria bacterium
CATCCTCTCCACCGGCTACAACGGCAGCATCCGAGGCATGCCTCATTGCGACGAGGTGGGCCACATGATGGAGAACGGCCACTGCGTCGCGACCATCCACGCCGAGGCCAACGCCGTCCTGCAGGCGGCACGCAACGGCGTGCGCATCGAAGGCGCCGACCTCTACACCACCGCCAGCGCCTGCTGGCCCTGCTTCAAGATGATCGCCAACGCCGGCATCAAGCGCATCGTCTACGGCGAGTTCTATCGCGACGAGCGGATCTTCGAAGTGGCGCGCAAGATCGGAATCCTCCTCGTCGACCTCTCGCCGCTGCCCGCTG
>VBLC01000048.1:0-81918 GCA_005879315.1 Deltaproteobacteria bacterium
CGAGCGCGAGCCCGCCTCCGAGATGGAAGCCAGGGAGGTGGTCGGGCACGCCGTTGTTCTTCGTCACCGGCCCGGGGCTCAGATCGGTGAAGCCGCCCAGTATCTTCAAGGACAAGAGAGTGCGCAGCGCCACGCCGATGCCGTACGAGGCGCCCGCCTCGACGAATGTGGCGCCGAAGGAGTCGGCCGCGGCGCAATCGCCATTCGACTTCGAGGCGCTGAAGCAGGAAGCGCTCGAGGCGCCGATGCCGAGCGAGGCGAAGACGGAGGCGCGCTCGCCGAGCTCGCGGCCGACAGTCATGCTCAGGTAGGGCTGTGCGCGGGCGACGCGCGCCGAACCGCCGAAGGTGGTGAAGGCCCCCAGCGACGACTCGACGAAGGTGCCGCGGCGGGGAGGTTCGTCGACGCCGGTGGCAGGCCTGGAGATCGATTCGGGCTGCGCCGCCGCCCCCGCTGCGAGGAAAAGCGCGAGCAAGAAGGCTCTCATTGTCCGCTGCTCTTGAAGACGTACGGATAGGTGACCTGCACCGTCCCGCCGCCCTGCGGAGAGGGGAACAGCCAGCGCCGCACGTGGTTGACCATGCAGCTCTCCACCAGCTCGCTCGACATGGTCGTCTGCTGCACCAGCGCCTCGCCCACGCGGCCGGTGCCTTCGATGATGAAGAGCAGGGTCACCTTGCCGTAAAGGCCGGGATCCTTGGTCAGCTCCTTCTCGTAGCAGTACTTGATCTCGCTGTAGTGCTTCTGGATGACGCGGTTGATCACCTCGCGGCTGAGGCCGCCGATCACCGTCGTATGTCCCGGGACGAAGAGGGTCTCGTCCTTGCCGCGGCCGCCGAGGTCGACGTCGCCGTATCCGCCGCGGCCGTGGCCGCCGCCCTTGGTGCCGAGGCCGCCGATGCCGAGCGCGTTGCCGCCGCCGCCCGCGCCGATGCCGCGCGTGCCCATGCCGCCCACGCCATAGGCGTCCTCCAGCCCGGCGCCGCCCCTGCTTCCTCCCAGGGAGTTGTTCACCCCCGCGCCGAGACCGCCCGGTCCGAGCACGCTCTTGGTCGCGCCGCCGCCCACGCCCATCCGGGAGAGCGCCGCGATCAGGCCGAGCTTCTTGATCCGGGCGATGTCTTTCGCCTTCTTGTCGGGATCGGCCTGCGGCACGCCCTGCTTCGAGGGAGCGGCATGCCTCTTCTCCGCCTCCTTCTTGCCGAGCTTGCCTTCCTCCTCGCGGCTCTTCTCGCCTTCCTTCGCGCCCGAAAGATCCTTCACCTTGGGCTCGACCCTCGCAGGCGGCCTCGCCTCGAATCTCATGTACTGCGGCTGGCTGCGGGCGAGAGCGTCGAAGAAGCCGTGCTGCTCTTCCGAGGCCCTGCTGGCGAGGAAGCAGAAGACGCCGAAGGCAGCCAGTGCGAGCAGCAACGTGGCGAAGAAGCTCCAGTCGATCTGCCGGAGCAGCGACTTCTCCTTCTGCCGCGTCGCCCGCACGTAGCGCGAGACCAGCGTCAGCTGCGGGCCGATCTGCGCGACGATGCGGTCGTCGTCGCCGATGCTGTAGGAGTTGGCGCGGAAGGGCGCGTCGATGCGCCGCGCCTTGTGCCCGAGCGGGGTCACCCGGCCCCCGCCGTGCACTTCCGCGGAAAACTCGCGCGGCAGCGTGAGCAGGTGGCCGCCCTCGACGTGCTTCACGATGGGAAAGTTCTTGGGCAGCTTCACCGCCGGCAGATCGAAGAGACGGCTGACGGGCAGGTCCGAGCCGCGGGCCACCTGCTCGAGCTCGACCAGCGTCGATCCTCCCCACACCAGTCCGACGAGCAGGACCCGCTCGTCCTTTCGCGGCCGCTCGTCTTCGGGCAGCTCATCGAAGATGAGCAGCTGGGCGGCCGCCGCGTCCGCCACGCGCGAGGCGATGGTGGACGGCCGCTCCGGCTCCGCCAGCCCGGCGATCACCGGTGCTTGGGGTTCCTCGATGGCCGCCGTTTGTTTGTTCGCCATCCGCTCCTCAGAGGTTGTCGGCCGACTTCTGCAGCTCGGGGTTGAAGTTGTCGCGCAGCCGGATGAGCGAGGGGAACCGCGTCTTGTTGCGGTTGAGCAGGTAGCTGCCCTCGGGCTTGGTCAGCTCGCCCTCGACAGTGACGTCGTTGAAGTCGATGACGGTGCGCTTGCGCACGACGACCTTGTCGGCCTCGCGCACGATCTTGGGGCCTTTCGGCTCGCTCTTCTCCTGAGCGAAGGCAGGCGCCGAGAGGAGCGCAAGGATGAGCAATCCGCGGATCATCGCACCGGGGACGCTTTGCATCGCGTGGCCGGGGGCCAACCGCATGCCTGGCCGGCCGTCAGCCATTGGACAGGATCTCATCGCGCGGCCTGCGGCGGCGGCTCGCCGGCATTGGTTTGCGGCAGCTTGGCGAGATCCGGCGCAGGCGGAGGGGGCTTCGGCGCCGTTGGCTTCGCCGGCGGATTCTTCAGGCGCAGATCGAGGGCCGCGATCTGGTTCTGCGCCTCCTTGGCGCGCGCGGCCTTGGGGATGAGCACGTAGGCCTTGAAAGCTTCGATGGCCCCGGTCAGATCGCCTTCCGCTTTCAGCGCCACGGCGCGGCCGTAGAGCGCGTCCTCTTCTCCGGGCTTGAGCGCCAGGACCTTTTCGTACTCCCCGCGCGCCTCCTTCGGCTTCTTCAGACCCTCCAGCGCCCAGGCGTGCGCGAGATGCGTCTCCCAGCGCAAGCCGTCGAGCTCCAGCGCCTTGGCGTAGGCCTGCTCGGCCACCGCGTAGTCGCGGTAGCTCAGAGCGACCGCGCCGAGATTCGCCCAGGCCACGGCGAGCCCCGGGTCGAGATTCGTCGCCTGCTCGAAGTAGCCGCGCGCCGCGGCCACCTCTTCGCGTCGCAGCGCCAGAAGGCCCAGGCTGTTCAAGATGCCGGCGTTCTTGTCGTCGAGCTTGTGCGCGTCGTTGAGCGCCGAGTCTGCCCGGCGAAGATGCCCGCGCTCGGCCTCGATGGCAGCGAGATTCCGGTAGGCATCGGCATCGCGCGGGTGGCGCATCAGCACACGGCGCACGACCGATTCGGCTTCGTCGGCCTTGTGCTCCTCGCGCAGGATCGCGGCCAGCGCATCGAGCACGCGCGCGTCGTCGCTGCCGCGGCAAACCTGTTCGGCCTCGGCCAGCTCGCCCTTCTCCTCCAGGAGCCGGGCCAGGTTCAAAGCCGCGCCGGCGTGCTGCGGATCGTTCGCCCGCGCGCGCCGGTAGAGCTCCTCCGCCGCTGCCTTGTCGCCGCGCCGCTCCGCGATCCAGGCCGCGTCGAAGAGCGCCGCCGCATTGTTCGGTTCCTTGGCGAGATAGGCCTGGAGCTTCGCCTGCGCGTCGTTCCAGCGGCCCATCTCCATCAGCTCGCGCGCTTCCTTGTAGACGATGGCGGGCGGCAGCTCGACCATCTTCGGGGGCACGGCCGGCGCGGCCAGTCTGGGCGGCGCCGGCTTGACCGCCTCGTGCGCGCAAGCGCAGGCGAGGATCGTCAGCAGTGCGAGCGTCCGCGGCATCTCAATTCCCTCCGCTTCGCTTGGGCAGCTCCGGCGCGATCTCGCGCAACAACGAGCTCTCCGCGAGGGCGGCCTTGTGCACATCGCCGTAGGAGTCGGGCTGGTATTCGCGCAGATAGTCCTGCGCCCTGAGCGTCCATTCCGAGTACGCGCCCGACCGCAGGCTCGCATCGATGGCCTTGTTGAAAGCCTCGGTGGCCTTGTCCTCGAGCGGCAGCGCCTGCGACTCGAGAGTGCTGCGATAGAGCTCGCGCTGCTCGGGGTCGAGCCCGCGCGGCACCGGCGCATCCAGCAATCCTTTGTTGAAATTGCGGTAGGCCTCGCCGATGCGGGTGAAGGCCGCCTCGCTCCACTTCGGGCTCCCGATCCCGATCAGCTCCGCGTATTGCTCGAGCAATTTGCTCAACCGCGCGTTCTTCGTCTTGAGCGCGGAGACGAGCTCGCTCTGGCGGGTATGGTTGAAATGGATGGCGATGAATTCATTGAAAGCGGGCTCGATCCCGAGAAAGCGCGCGTGCGCGGCCGCGTCGATCAACGCCGGTTGTCTCTCGGAGCCGGCAAGGCGGCCAAAGCGATGGGCGACATCGGCCAGGAGAGCGCTGCTCTCGTCCTCTTTGAGCTCGCGCAACGCCAGGGCCTGCTTGTAGCGGGCGAGCAAGAGCTGCCCGGCCGGCGCCGCCCGGCTCCATCGTTGCTGGTAGGAAGACCAATGCTCCGCCGCCTTCCTCCAGTCGCGCTGCCGCTCGAGGATGAGGCCGACGCTGAAGGCGATCTTCGCCGCGTCCGGTCGCGCGCCGTACCGCTCGAGATATTTCTGCCGGTCGGCGAGAGCGCCGGAATCGTCGCCCAGCTCTTCACGATGGAAGGCTGCATTGAAGAGCCAGTCGGGCGCCTTGTCGTCCTGCGGCCAGCGCGAGGCGGCCTCCTCGTACCACTTGATCGCGTCGCGAGTCCGGGCGGCCCGCTCGCAGGCGTAGGCCAGCGCCGGGATGGTCAACTTGACGATCCCTTGATCGGCATCGGGATGGTCCTTGATCAATTGCTCGCCGGCCGCGATCTCCAGGTCAATCTCGTCGGCCTTGTCGGCGATGACCAGCGCATTGTAGAGCGCCTTGGGCGCGTGCTCGCTCTTTGGATATTGGGCGACGAATTCCTTGAACTCCTTGGCGGCGAGCGGATAGTCCTTCTTCTCCTGGTAGACCTGCATGACGTACTTGAAGCGGGCCCCTTCGCCGATGCGGGCGACGTCCCTTTCGAACTTGCCGCCCGCGGGCGTGAGCTTCTTGTTCTGCAGGAACTTGTGGGCCAGGTCGCTGAGCGCCAGCCATTCCTCTTTGGTATTGAGGATGTCGAGCGACAGCTCCGCCGCTTTCTGCGACCAGGCATCGGTCGGCCATCGGAGGATGATGTCGCCGAAGCGCTTCGCCGCCTCGACGAAATGCCGGTGGTCGTAATGGATGAAGGCCGCCTTGTAACGGATGACGATCTCGTCCTTTGCTCCGGGTGAGGTCCGCAGATACTTCTCGCAAGCAGCGATGAGCTTCTGCTCGTTGTCGGGGATCGATTCTTCCTCGGTCTCCTTGGAGATCTTCTGCAAGGTGAGCTTGCGGTTCTGATCGACCTGCCCTTTCGCCTTGCGCTCGTCGATCTTCTCCGAGGCGGCCAGCTCGCGCTTGCGCAGCTTGCCCTTGGCGACGGCCACCGACTTCTCCAGAGCGAGAATGGCGTCATAGGCGGCGCGCGCCGCGTACGGGCCTTTGGGATCCGCATCGGCAACTTTGTCGTAGGCGTCGGCGGCCGCGTCCCATTCTTCCAGCGCATAAAGGATTTCCGCGTAATAGAAGCGCATCTGAGACGCGGTCTCGCTCTGCGGGAAGGTCTCGAGGTATTGCTTGTAGATATCGCGCGCGAGCTTGTAGGTGGCCACGCTCTTCGTCTTGATCGCTTCCTGGTGATAGTCCTGCACCAGCTCGCGCAGCGCTCCCTCGGCGAGCTCGTTTCCCTCGGAGAGGGCGCTCTTCTCGGCCGCGTTGGCTTTCGCCCAAGGGCTGTTCGGCCCGTATTCGGCCACCAGGCGCTTCATTTCCGCGATCACCGTGTCGCGCTTGTTCAGCTTGTCGTAAGCGAGCAGGATCTTCTGCTGCCAGGCGGGCGCTCTCAGGTGAGTGGGCGCCTCGCTCTCCAGCATGCGATAGACGCGAATGGCCTGCTCGAACTTGCCGCTGTCGAAGTAGGTGGCGGCGAGCTGGTTGATGGAGTCGAGCGCCTTCTCGCCGCCCTTCTCGCGCAGATAGACGGCGGCGGTTTCGATGGCGTCGATCTGCGCGAAGGCGAGGACGATGTCCTTCAATGCCTCGTTGCGCAGTTGAATGCGGTCGCGAGAGGTCTTCTCGCCTTCGGAATAGGAGATGACCTCCTTGAATCTAGCGATCGCCCCGGAATAGTCGCCGGCGTTGTAATCGCACCAGGCGAGCTTGTAGACGGCGAAAGGATAGAGCTTGGGCAGCTTGAACGAGGCCGCCTTCTCGAAGGCATCGCGCGCATGTCCAAGGTCGTTGTTCTGGAAGAAGTGCTCGCCCATCTGCACGTAGGCATCGGGAACGAACTTCGAGGCGGGATACCGTGCGATGAGCGTCTGGTAGCTCTCGATCGCCTCTGCCTTGGCGCCGATCTCGTACCGGTTGTAAGCAACGACGAAGAGCACCTCGTCCGTGCGCGCATACCTGGGATACTTCTTCAGGATCGTTTGATAGAGCTGCAGCGCTTCCTTTCGATAGGAATCGCTCCGCGCGGTGACGATCCTCGGCTCCTCGCCCTCGCGCTTCTCCAGCCATTTCGCATAGGCGTCGTCGTATTCCTTCACTTCCCGGAGCGAGACGTAGCGCGCCTTCTCCCACCAAAGCTCGGCCAGCTGGAAATGAAGGTCGGCTTTCCTCTCGCCCTCGGCGATCTTGGGGATGATGACTCCGAGCTCTTCGATCAGCTCGTCGCGCTTCCGATCTGCGGCGGCATCGCGCCCGATCTCTTCCTGGGTGATGGGCGCGTCCTCCTTCTCGGGCGCGCAGGCGTTCTTCAAAGTGTATTTGTAGAAACCGATTTCGTCGGGCCAGTACTCGCCGTCGAAGGGCCAGTACTCGTGGCCCGCCTGCGGGGTGGGCGGCCGGTAAAGGCGCTGCGATGCGAGCTTCCCCTGCGCATTGAAGCTCGCCTCGATCATCTCTTTCTCGCCCTTGGTGGTCTCGAAGGCGATGATCTCCTTGTCGCCATCCAGCGTCTCGATCAGCTCGGCCATGTCGGCGAGCCTGCCTCGGATGAATTTGCCGGCCACCTGCGCCAACAGCTCCCTCTGCCTGGCGATCAATTCGAGCAAGTCCGCGCCCAGCGCCGACTTCGACAGCTCGGCGTCGGCGCGCACGCGCGCCGCCTCGAGGTCGAGCTGGACCAGGGAACGGGTCAAGGAATCGATCCGCTCATTTTTCTTCAGATGTTGCTGCACGGAGAGCGGCAACCGCGAGTCGGCGGGCTGGAGCATCTGCCAGTAGCTCTCGACCGGGGGATCGCTCTCGAGAACGCTCCTGATCCTGTCCTTCATCGGCACGTAGTCACGGTGGAAGCGGGCGATCGCCTCGCGAGCCTGCGGATAAAGGCAGTGCCGGTGATAGATGAGCGCCGTCAGCGTGAGCGACTCGGGCGCGAACTCGTCGGAGAGATGCGGTGAATGCAGGCTATGCAGCTTGCCCAAAGCCCCGCCGGGATCGCCGTTCAAGAGGTCGGCATAGGCGCCCTCGAAGAGCGCCTCGTCCCAGTGGCGCGAGAAGCGCGGCAGCTGTTGATACTGCTCGCTCGCTTCGGCAGGACGATGCAGCCCATACAACGTCCTGCCCAGCGCGAGATGGGTCAGCTCTTTCAGCTCCCGCAGCTCGGGAAAGCGCGATCCTTCCACGGCGAGGATGCTGCGAAAGATCTTGACCGCTTGCTCGGGATCCTTCCGCTGCAAGAGCAGGCCGCTCAGGTACTGCGCCTGCGGATAGGAGGAACTTTCCGCAGGCACGCCGCGGAGGAATTGCCCGGCCTCGTCGTACTTGCCGCCGCGGTAATCGAGCAGCGCGATGGAATACTTGATCTTCGCCAGCACCTGGGCGGGCAGCCGGCTGAACTGGTCATTGTACGCTTTATTGAGGACGTTAGGAGCGAATACTTCGTCGTGAGACTGATCGGCGAGCGCGACGGCGGCCTCGATCGCCTTGTCATAGTAAGGGTTGCTCGGGCCTGCATCGATGATCTGCCCGTTGTAGTAGAAGGACCCGAATCCCAGGCCGACCTTGTTCAGCGCCTGCGCGAGGTAATACTCGGCCTTGGCGCGGTTCTCGGCCGCAGCCCCGCTCTCCGCGACCGAATAGAAGGCGATCGCGGCGCGCTGGTTGCGCCCTTCGCTGTAGTCCGCGAGGGCTTTCTCGAGGACGTCGCCCTGCGCCCGGGCGGCGCCGGAGAGAACGAGGAGGGCAATGAAGCTCGCGCTGCGCATGCGGCTCCTCAAAACAGCCAGCTCACGCCGCCTTGAAAGGCGATGTTGTTGATCACTTCCGAGGAGGGATTCTTCAGCAGCTCATAGGCCCCCGCGGCGTTGAGCCTCGCCGTTCCGTTCGCGCCGGCGGAGCCGAACGCCAAGGCGTCGCAGCCGGGGCTCAGGCCGCTCGGCGTCTGGTTGGAGTCGTTCGCGGTCTGGATGGCGCGGGCGTCGTCGCGATTGCAGCCGTTCACCGTCGAGGTGTAGCCGGAGTAGGCGAAGTCGCGCAGCTCGAGGCGCACCGTGAAGCGCTCGCTCACGAATACGCGCAGTCCCACGCCGAGCTGCGCCAGCGGCCGGATGCCGGTGTCGCCGAACGAGCGGCCCGTGGTCGCGTCCGTCGAGGGACGCAGCTGGAGCCGCGTCCGCGCCAGCCCCAGGCCGGCGTTGAGATAGAGGCCGAGCCGCAGGATGCGCCCGTCGAGGACGTCGAGCTTGCCGTAGATGGGCATCAGCTCCAGGCCGGCGACCGCGGCGTAGCGGAGGAGAAAGGCCTCGGCGCTGGTCGGGCTCTCGTTCGCCTTGGTGAGCAGCTCTTCTGCGAGCGTGCTCTGCACCGCGATGGGGAAGAACGTCAGCCCGAGCTGTGCCGCGAGGTTCTCGCGCAGGTGAACCGCGACCTCGGCCGACAGGCCGGTGTGCACTGTGAACTTCGGATTCACCTGCCGCAAGCCGAAGAAGGAGACTTCCCAGCGCCCCGACTCGGTGAAGGGCCGCTGCTCCAGCACGTGGATGCGCTGCACGTCCGGCTCCTCGGCCGCGGCGGCCAGCGAGAAGAGGAGCGTGAGGGCGAGGAGCCGCATGGTGTTCCTTCTCAGAAGACGACGGAGACGCCGGAGGCGAAGGCGAAGATGCCGGCGAAATACCTCTTGGAAGTGCCCGAGTCCGGCTGGGTCGGGTCGTTGCCCTGCTTGTAGGAAGAAGGAAAGAAGTACGAGCGAACTTCGCTGCGCAGGCTGATGGTCCGGCCGAGATAGAAGCGGAAGCCGACCCCGAGCTCGCCGACGGGCCGGAGCAGGTCGCTGGACTGGAAATTCTGGCAGGTGGCTGCGCCGGGGTCGGCGCAGAGATTCACCGACTCGCGGTGCACCGCGCCTGCGCCCGCTCCGGCGAGAAGGAATGCCTGGAAGTGGACGCTCAGCTCGCCCGCGACATTGAACTTCCCGTAAATGGGCGCCCAGCGCGCGACGCCGAGGGCGGCGAGGCGGAGCTGGTTGTCGTTGGCGAATTCGTCCTTGGGCGTGCTGGTCCGACAGCCGGCGTCGGGCCGGCCGCCGCAGAGATCGCTGCGCACGTTCCTCGCCAGCTGCGACAGCCCGGTGCGGTTGGCGAGCAGCTCTCCGCCGACGTCGAGCGATTCGTTCGGGTGATAGCTGACGTCGAAGATGGCGCCGTACTGATCGACCAGCGCGTTGTTCAGCGCGACGTCAAAAGCGATGCCCGCCTCCCACCGACCCGACATGGTGTGAAGCTTGCGCTGCACCACCGTGGGCGCGCCGTCAGGCCCGAAGATCGCCTGCTCCGCACGCGTCGCGGGCGCGCACAACGCCGCGGCGATGATGAATTCAAGACGGAAGCGGCGGGGAAGCGTGGCCATCGGGGCGCAGGGAGGTTGCGGACGACCTCCGTCACCGGCAAGCCCCGAGTCCCCGCGCGTTTACGCGGCAACTTGTGGCGGTTTTCGCTCTGCGAGATCCGTGAAGCGGACGACACTCGCGCCGGCCGGGGATGTAGGACTGCCGCCGACACCGCGGCGGCCGCCGAGGAATGGGCCTGCGCCGCCCCTCGTGCTATCGATTGGAGGATGGGGGAGGTCTGATTGGGCTCGTCAGACGCAGGCACGCCGCCACCGCCGCCCGCCGGTTCGCCGCCGCCGTCAGCTCCGCCGTTGCCCGAATTACCCGGACTCGAGCCGGGCCAGAAGCTGCCCGAGGCCTCCAGCGCACCGCCGCCGCTCCTCGACGGCATCGTCCGCGTCAAGGTGCCGGCCGACAAGATCCAGCCTTTTCTCGCCAAGACTCCGCTCTTCAAGGGCTGCTCCAAGGAAGTCATCGCCAGGGTCGCGCCGCTCTTGCAGGGTCTCGAGTGCGCCGAGGGCAGCGAGCTCGTCAGCGCCGGCAAAGTCAACGACGGCATCGGCATCCTCTTCTCCGGCAAGGTGCAGGTGCTTCTGCCGGGGGCCGGCGGAGAGCTCCTCACCATCGAGGCCCTCGACGCCGGCGACCACTTCGGGGAGGTGGGCGCGCTGCTCGGCGAGCCCAGCCCGTATTTCGTCATCAGCCAGGTGTCCTCGCGCGTCCTCTGGCTTCCTGCCCAGCAGGCGCAGTCCCTGCTCGGCAGCGTGCCGCAGATCGGCGAGGCCATCGGCAAGCGGCTGGCGAAACGGGTGATGAATTTTGCCGCGGTCGAGCGCCACAGCGCGCCGGAGGTGATGACCGATCTCGAGGCGCAACTTCTCGAGACAGTCGACCCGGGGGTGCCGACGCGTCCGCTGCAAACCATCGAGCCGGAACCCGACGCTTCCGGCGTGGTGCGCTTCCACGAGCTGCGCGAGTTCGATCTCTCGCCCTCCGTACTCTCGATGGTGCCCACCAAGCTGATCCGCAGCTATCGCTTCCTGCCGGTCAAGCTCTCCGGCAACGTGCTGACGGTCGCGATGGTCAATCCGCGCGACCAGGCCGCGCTCGCCGAGCTGAAGCGGACGTTGCAGACGGTGGAGATCGTGCCGGTGGCGGTGGGGCTGGAGGATTTCTCCAGCACGCTCGTCCGCCTCAAGCTCGACGAGGGCCGCGTGGTCAAGACCTCGGGCGGTCCCAAGCTCAATCCGGAGTCGTTCCAGTTCGAGACCGTCTCCGAGGAGCGCGACGCCCGCCCCACCGTGGGCGACGAAGCGATCAAGCTCTTCAACCGCCTGGTCGCCTGGGGCATCGAGCGCGACGCCTCCGATATCCACGTCGAGCCCACCGCGCAGGGTTTCCGGGTGCGATATCGGGTGAACGGCGTGCTGCAGGATTGGACCGAGCCCCTCCCGACGAACGCTTCGATCAAGAGCCTGATCGCGCGCATCAAGGTGCTGGCGGGGCTCGACATCACCGAGCGCCGGCTGCCGCAAGACGGCCGCATCGGCTTCTCCGTCGGCAAGCGCGAGATCGACCTGCGCGTCTCCACCCTGCCCGCCAACCGGGGCGAGAAGGTCGCGCTCCGCATCCTCGAGGCGACCGGCAGCACCCGGCCGCTCGACCAGATCTTCTTCGAGCCGGTGGTGCTCACGGCGGCGCGCAAAGCTTTGAACCGGCCCTACGGCGGCATCCTCATCTGCGGTCCGACCGGGTCGGGCAAGACCTCGTCGCTCTATTCCATCCTCAACGAGCGCAAGGTCACGCGGCCGGACACGAACATTCTCATGGTCGAGGATCCGATCGAGTACCGTCTGCCGGGCGTCACGCAGGTGCAGATCAATCCTGCGGTCGGGTTGGGCTTCGCCCAGGTGCTGCGGGCGATGCTGCGGCAAGATCCTGACGTGATCGTGGTCGGCGAGATGCGCGACCCGGACACCGCCCAGCTGGCGCTGGAAGCGGCCATGACCGGACATCTGCTCCTCAGCTCGCTCCATGCCAACAACGCCCTCGCCGCGCTGCACCGGCTGGAGAACCTCGGCTGCAGCCGGGCGCTGGTCGCGCAGGCCATCCATCTGGTGCTGGTGCAGCGGCTGGTGCGCAAACTCTGCTCGGCTTGCCGCAAGCTCGATCCGCCGACGCCGGCGCTGATGGAATCGCTGGTCTCGCGCAACATCGTCGACCGCAGCGAGACGCTGCTGCCGCGCGCAGTCGGCTGCGACGCCTGCAACGGGACCGGCTATGTGGGCCGCGCGGTGGTGGTCGAGACGCTTCAGGTCAACGACGCCGTCCGCGAAGCTCTCGCCTCCGGCCGACAGCTGAACGAGGTCCAGGAAGTGGCTGCGGGTGGCCGGGCTTTCCTGCCCTTCATCAGCTACGCCAAGCACCTCTTGCAAAAGCAGATCATCAGCGCGAGCGAAGTCCTGCTCTCCATCGCCGACTGATCGCGTCTACTTGATGGCCGGCCGGACGATGACCAGCGAATGGTCGTGCCCCGGGACGCTGCCCTTGATGAGCAGCAGATGGCTTTCGGGGATCACGTCGACCACCATCAAGTTCTGCACGGTGCGCCTGTCGACGCCCATATGCCCCGGCATCCGCTTGTTCTTGAAGACGCGGCCCGGCGTCTTGCGCTGGCCGACCGCGCCCATGTGCCGGTGATGCTCGTGGGAAGAGGCGCTGTCGCGGGCGGCGCCCTTCATGTGGTGGCGCTTGACGACGCCGGCGAAGCCCATGCCGCGGGTCGTGCCGGTGACGTCGACCCGATCGCCCTTCTTGAAGAGCTCGACGGTGAGCTGTGAGCCGACCGCGAAGTCGTTCAGCTCCTTGCCGGCGACGCGGAATTCCTTGATGAGCTTGTGCGGCTTCTGCCCGCGCTTCTTGAACTCGCCCAGGTGAGGCTTGTTCGAACGGCGCTGGCGCTTCTCGTCGAGCTCGCCGTGGGCGAGCTGCAAGGCGGTGTAGCCGTCCCGCTCCTGCGTGCGATGCCCGAAGACCAGGTTCGGGGTCGCCTCGACCACGGTGACGGGGACGGCTGCGCCATCCTCCGCGAACACGGTCGTCATGCCGACCTTCTTGCCGATGAGGCCTTTCATCGTTTCCTCGCGCTGCCTCCAGAGTCGCACCGTGCCCGAGGCAGAGGGTGCGGGCGGCCGGAGGGCCGCGCGGAGGACCTTGCGACTGCCCCGAAGGGCCGCGCTGTCTAACACGCGCTGCGCAGGAAAATCAACAAGCGGGCAGTTCGCCCGGCGTGGAAAAGAACGGCGTTGCTCTGCGCTGGTTGGGAACGGCCGTTCCTCATAGCGACCAGGCCGCCGAGGGATTCGTCGCTGGCACGCAGGGTGCTCCATGCCCGGCGGGCGACCCTTCGGGGGGACAGGGAATGGAGGCGGCGGCGATGGGGGGAGGCGTCCTGGCTCTGGCAGTCCGGGGGGAGGAGCCGGCTGGTCGTCGAGAGGCGGCCAGCCGGCGCCATACGATCATCATCGCGCTCGTCTGCGCGCTTTGCTCCGCCACGGCCGGTTCGGCGCTCGGGGTGCTCGCGCAGCCGCCGAATCCCGACCGCTCCGCGGACTTCGCCTGGACAACTTCCGCTGCCCTCGATGCGGCCCGCCGCGCGGAAACGAGAGCGCGTGCCGCCGAGGCAAAGACGCGCGCTATCGAGGAGCAGCTCTCTGCAGCAAAGTCGCGCATCGATGGCCTCTCGGCCAGCGGCGCCGCGCAAGAGCTGGCCGATTCTCAGGAAGCCGAGCGCCTCGGCGTTGCGCGCTTCATGAAGGACTCCACTGCACTCTGGGGTGACGAGCGCCGCCGCGTCGAGGCGGCCATCGTGCGCGAGTCGCGGCGCAACGGGCTCGACCCGCTGATGGTCGCGGCGGTCATCCAGGTCGAGTCGCGCTTCGATCCCTTCGCCGTCTCGGGCGTCGGCGCCTGCGGGCTGATGCAGCTCATGCCGCCCACCGCCCAGTGGCTGCTCGCGCGCAACCTCAAGCCGGCCCATCTCTTCAATCCCGTCCTCAACATCGAGCTGGGCACGCTCTACCTCGCGCAGCTGCTCGACCGGTTTGGCGGCGACATGAACCAGGCGCTCATCGCCTACAACGCCGGTCCAGGCGTCGCCCGCTCCTTGAAGCGCGGCAGCAAGGCCTACCAGCGGCTCGCCCGGTATCCCAAGGCGGTGCTGGCCGCTTACAAGGCGCTCCTGACCTCGCCCCAGCAGATCGCCGCCCGCTAGCCAGCAGTCCGACAACGCCGCTCGCCCGCTCGTGGGTTTTGCCTTCCTCGCGGGGTGCCCACCCTAATTCCGCAGAGGAGGAGCACATGGACAAGAAAAACCTGGAAGGTGAAGTCGACAAGCTCAAGGGCCGCGTCAAGGAGACCGTGGGCGTGGCGACGGGCGACCGGGACCTCGAGGCCGAAGGCAAGATCGACGCGCTGAAGGGCAAGGTCAAGGACGCCGCCGGCAACCTGCGCGAGGGCATCAAGCGGAAGCTCGACGAGCTCGATGAGCCCAAGCCGGCAAATCCGGAAAAGCCGTAGCTTGCTCAGGCAGGGGGGAGCGTGACGAGCAGACCGCCGTCGCGCTCCTCGATCTTGCCGCCGTGGCCTTCGATGACCCGGGCGGCAAGAGAAAATCCGAGGACGGTGCCGAACGGCTCGCCCGAGCGCCGCTCGTCGGGTTCCGGCGGGATCAGCGGCGTGGGCGGCGTCCTCGCCTGGATGTGCAGAGCGCCGTCGCGGCTTTGGATGGAGAGCTGCGGGTCATCCCCGCCCCGCGCCATGTGCTCGAGGAGCGCACGCAAGGCGCGGCGGAGCAGATCGCCATCGCAGGAGACGGCCGCATCGTCGGCGAGCTCGATGGCCCAGCCGTCGGTGGCGATGCCGTCCTTCTCGGCCAGCGCCTCGAGCGCGCCTTGCACGAGCTGACGAACCGGCAGCTTCTCGCGCGCGAGGTCGTAGGCGTTCTCCTGCAGACGTTCGAGGGTGAAAAAGTCGTCTACCAGACGGCGCATGCGCCGCAGTGCGCGCAGCGAGACATCAATCATCTTGGTGGCGCGTTCGCCGCTGCGGTCGGCAGCCTCCATCCGCTTGAGCAGATCGCAGGACCAGAGCGCGGTTGCGAGCGGGTTCTTGATCTCGTGCGCGACGAAGGCGAGGTGTTTTGCGCGCCGGCCGCCGCTTGCAGACATCGGCGCAAGGTAGTTTGAGGCCGGAAAGTACGCAAGCGGACGGCTGCTCCGAAGTTACAGACAATGCGAGCAGCCAGGCATGAACTCTTTACCGATGGGAGGAACGTTCATTCCCACCAGATTGTGCAAGTCCCTCGCAGCGCGGGCCTGTTGAGTCTTTCGGACGATGGCATCGCACTTGCTCAAGGCAAGGGCGTCGTCTGACCCGGAGGCACCGCATGCAACCATCCACCCTTCCGTCGAGCACTGGCTCGCTCGCCATGTACCTGGCGGAGATCAACAAGTACCCATTGCTCACCGTGGATGAGGAACAGCGGCTCGCGCGGCTCTACGCGCGGAGCGCCAATCTCGACGCGGCCCACAAGCTGGTCACCTCCAACCTGCGCTTCGTCGTCAAGGTGGCCTACGAATACCGCAGCTACGGGATCAAGATGGCCGACCTCATCCAGGAGGGGAACATCGGCCTGATGAAGGCCGTGCAGAAGTTCGACGCCGACAAAGGCATCCGTCTCATCTCCTATGCGGTCTGGTGGATCCGCGCCTTCATCCAGAACTACATCCTCAAGAGCTGGAGCCTGGTCAAACTGGGCACCACGCAGGCGCAGAGGAAACTCTTCTTCTCGCTGGCGCGCACGCGGCGCGAGCTGGAGAAGTTCGACGGCCTCACCGGCGACATGCAAAAGGCAACCGAAGGTGCCATCGCCAAGAAGCTGCGCGTCAAGCCTGGCGAGGTGCTGGAGATGCAGCAGAGGATGGAGGGGCGCGACCTCTCGCTCGACGCGCCGATGGGCGACGACGGTGGCTCTTCGCACGTCGACTTCGTCCAGGACGGCGCCGACCTGCCCGATGCGGAGATCGCCGATCAGGAAGAGCGCCACATCGTGCAGGAGCGCGTGCTCGAGGCGCTCAGCAGGCTCGATCCGCGCGAGCGCTACATCATCGAGCAGCGGATCATGAACGACAAGCCGATGACGCTGAAGGAGCTGGGCGAGCATTTCGGCTTCTCCCGCGAGCGAGCCCGGCAGCTGGAGATCCGCGCCAAGGCAAAGCTCGAAGCCGAGCTGGGGGAGCTGATGGACGAGCTCTTTCCAGACGACGAGCGCAGGCTGATCGCGGAGACCGCGTAACGGCTTACTTGCGCGCTCTGGGAAAGGCGGACTTGCCGGCGTAGCGCGCGGCGAGACCCAGCTCCTCTTCGATGCGCAGGAGCTGGTTGTACTTCGCCATCCGATCGCTGCGCGACGCCGAGCCGGTCTTGATCATCCCGCTGTCGCAGGCGACGGCCAGATCGGCGATGAAGGAGTCCTCCGTCTCGCCCGAGCGGTGGCTGATGATGCTGCGGTACCCTTCCTGGTGCGCGAGGCGCACGCAGTCCATCGTCTCCGTCAGCGTGCCGATCTGGTTTACCTTGATGAGCACGGCGTTGGCCGCGCCTTGGGCGATGCCGCGCCGCAGCCGCTCGGTATTGGTGACGAAGAGATCGTCGCCGACGATCATCAGCGCGCTGCCCAGCCGGCTGGTGAAGAGCTTCCAGCCGTCCCAGTCGTCCTCGGCGAAGGGGTCTTCGATGGAGACGATGGGAAAGTCCTTCGCCCAGGAGGCGTAGAGATCGCCCAACTCGGCCGCGCTCAGCTTCTTGCCCTCCAGCTGATAGGCGCCCTGCCGGAAGAATTCGCTGGCAGCGCTGTCGAGCGCGAGCGCGACGTCGGCGCCGAGCTTGTAGCCGGTCTTCCCGATCGCCTCGGCGATCACTTCCAGCGCCTCGCGGTTGGACTTGAGGCTGGGAGCGAAGCCGCCCTCGTCGCCCACGCCGGTCGAGTAGCTGCGGCCCTTCAAGACGCCCTTGAGGGCGTGGAAGATCTCCGCGCCCATCCGCAGCGCCTCGGCGAAAGTCGGCGCGCCCCAGGGCACCACCATGAACTCCTGGATGTCGACGTTGCTGTCGGCGTGCGCGCCGCCATTGAGGATGTTCATCAGCGGCACCGGCAGCGTCCGCGCCCCCACGCCGCCCAGATAGCGGTAGAGGGGCACCCCCTGCGCGACCGCGGCCGCGCGCGCCGCCGCCAGCGAGACTCCGAGAATGGCATTCGCGCCGAGCGATTTCTTGGTGGGCGTGCCGTCGAGCTCGATCATCAACCGGTCGAGCGACTCCTGATCGGCCGCGTCCATCCCCAACAGGCGCGGGGCGATCTTGCTACGCACGTTCTCGACCGCGGTCCGCACGCCCTTGCCGCCGTAGCGATTCTTCTCGCCGTCGCGCAACTCGTGCGCCTCGTGCTCGCCGGTCGAGGCGCCGGAGGGGACCGCTGCCCGCCCGACGCTGCCGGAGGCGACAGTCACCTCGCACTCCAGTGTGGGATTGCCGCGGCTGTCGAGGATCTCGCGGGCGTGGACGTCGACGATCTCGGTCATGTTGCGTGGTGTAGCATGCAGGCAGATGGCACGGAACCGCCGCAAGCACCCTCGTGTTCGAGCCCGCGGCGTGGCCGCTCACGTGCGCGGGCAGCACGGCCGGACGCCGGCGGTGGTGGAGAACATCTCGGCGGGCGGAGTGTTCGTCCGCACCGACAAGCTCGAGCCGGTGGGCGCCGAGGTCTCCGTCGATCTGGTCAAGCCCGGTTGGAAGAAGGCGCTCACCTTGGATGCCAAGGTGACGAGCTGCGTCGATCCCATCGACGGGCGCCTCACCCAGCGGCCGCCTGGGATGGGCCTGCAGTTCCTCCGCATCGAAGACAAGCAGTTTGCGCGACTGCGCATCCTCTTGCGCGAGCTGGGGGCGCCCGATCCAGGCGAGGGCATCACGCTGCCCGACGAGGCCGCCGAGGAGGAGCTGCGCCGGTTGCGGGCGGAGTCGACGGACCCCGTCGTGCCCCAGCAGCGCGCGGTGGAGCAGCAGCTGCAGATGGTGGAGGACGCCATCGAGGGGGCGCTGCGCGAAGCCAACCTCGAGCCGCCCGGCCCGCTCGAGATGGAAGAGCGGGCCAGGCCTCCGCCGCCCCTGCCGGAACCGCTGCCGCACGCCGAGCTGTCATCCTCCTCGCCGGAGGTGCAGCGGCTGATGGTGCAGATCAAGGGCCTCGTCCTGCAGCTCGCCGACGCGCAGCAGCAGGTTTCAGAGCGCGACGCGCAGATCGAGAAGCTGCGCGAAAAGCTCGACATCATCCGCTCGGCCCTGGCGCGCGCCGTTCGCAAGTCCTGAGTTGTGATAGAAGCGCCCTCCCCTGAGGAGGAAATCCATGGGCTTGCTCGAGGGAAAAGTCGCCATCGTCACCGGCTCGGGCGGCGGCATCGGCCGCGAGCACGCGCTGCTCTTCGCGCGCGAGGGCGCGAAGGTGGTGGTCAACGACCTGGGCAGCGACCGGCACGGCGGCGGACGCGGCGGCGAGATGGCCGACAAGGTGGTGGCCGAGATCAAGTCGGCGGGCGGCGATTCCGTCGCCAACTATGACAGCGTGGCCACGCGAGAGGGCGCCGACGGCCTCGTCTGGAGCGCGCTGAACAAGTTCGGCAAGCTGGACATCGTCGTCAACAACGCCGGCATCCTGCGCGACAAGACCATCCTCAACATGAGCGAGCAGGACTTCGATCTGGTGCTCGACGTGCACTTGAAGGGCACCTTTCTCGTCATGCAGGCCGCTGGCCGCGTCTTCAAGGTGCAGGGCAAAGGGGGACGCATCGTCAACACCACCTCCCTGAGCGGCCTCTTGGGCAACTTCGGCCAGGGCAACTATGCGGCCGCCAAAGGCGGCATCTATTCGCTGACGCGGACGGCGGCCCTGGAGTTCCAGCGCATGGGCGTGACGGTCAATGCCATCGCGCCGGTGGCTCTGACGCGCATGACGCAAGACCTGACGATGTTCAAGGGCATGACACCCGACCAGATCGGCCCCCAGTACATCGCGCCGGTCGCCGCGTTTCTCGCCAGCGATCTTGCGGCCGACATCACCGGCACCATCGTCGGGGTCCAAGGGCCAAAGATCTTTTTGTACAAAATGACCGAGACCGAAGGCGCCACCCGGGACGGCGGCCCTTGGAATGCCGCGGAAATCAAAGAGCGCTGGGCGGAGATCTCGCGGTAAAAGAGAAGGGGGCACCGCCCTTTGGCCTGTGCCCCCGTCTGCCCAGCCGTCTTCCTGCCGGGCGCCCGCCTCTAGGCGGGAATGCTGTCTGCCGCCGGGACGGAGTAGTCGATGATCACCACTCCGCGCGGGGGCGTCTCGTCTTCATCGCCGCGATCGTTCTGGCGCTGGGGTCTGGGCTCGGGAAGGGGCAGATCGATCCGGGGGCGCTGCTGCTCCTGCTCGCGCTCGCGCTTCTTGATCTCTTCGATGATGAAAGCGTCGAGCACGGAGCAACCTCCTCAGTTGGATCGATGCAATCCGGACACCATCGATTCACCGTCCCCGCGCAATCCTTACCTTCTCCGACCCTCCAAGGGCCTGCTCGCCCTCTGGTAGACTTTTAACAGCGTCTCCTACCTCGGTCAACATACCCATCTCGAGCGAATTTCAGAACCGCCGCGGCTAACGAACACCCTGCAGCTTCTCGGCGCGCGCCTTGAAGTTGGCGAGCAGGTTGGGCAGCCCGCGCTCTGCCAGCACCTTCTCGAAGGTGCGAGGGATGAGCGGCCCGAAGGCGATCTCGATGGCATAGGTGGCGCGCGTCCCGCCAGAAGCCGTCCGCTCCAGAGTCCAGGCGCCTTCGTTCTGGCGGATGAAGTCGCCGCCGCGAACCAGGTGCCAGTCGATGCGCTTCCAGGGATGACCGACGTGGCGCAGCGTGAACTCGTACATCTTCAATTTGACGTCCAGCCAGTAAGTGACCTCGACCGCCTCCCCCTCGCGCGCGCCCAGCTTGACCGCCTTCACCTCGGGCAAGAACTCGGGATAACGGGCGTAATCCCGCAAGACGCCGAAGAACGCCTGCGGAGGAACCTCGATTTCGATCGCCCGGCTCGCCTTCGCCATGCTGTTTGACATCCTGCATCGGAACGGGCTGGCTTGCATCCCATTCCCGCCGGCGAGGCCCTCAACCGTAATTCGGTTTGTGGTCGAACTGGTGACGGGACTGTAGATAGCGGACGGTGCGCGACTTGGAGCGCATCACCACCGAGTGCGTCTCCGAGCCACCCTTGAAGAAGCGCACCCCGCGGAGGAAATCGCCGGAGGTGACGCCGGTGGCGGCGAAGATGACGTGGCCGGCGGCGAGCTCCTCCAGCTCGAAGAGCTTGTTGACCTCCTTGATCCCCATCTTCTTGGCGCGCTCGATCTCTTTCTCGTTGCGGGGCTTGAGGCGGCCCTGCATGTCGCCGCCCATGCAGCGGATGGCGGCGGCCGCGATCACTCCCTCGGGCGCGCCGCCGATTCCCATCAGCACATCCACACCCGTCTCGGGAAAGCAGGTGGCGATGGCCGCGCTCACGTCGCCGTCGCCGATCAGCTTGATGCGCGCTCCGGTGGCGCGCACTTCGGCGATCAGCTTCTCGTGCCGCGGGCGATTGAGGATGATGACGGTGAGGTCGTCGACATAGACGCCCTTGCGGTCGGCGATGGCGCGCAGATTCTGGGCGGGGCTCTTGTCGAGATCGATCGATCCCTTGGCGGCAGGGCCGACGGCGAGCTTGTCCATGTACGTGTCGGGCGCGTTGAGCAGGTTGCCCTTGTCGGCCATGGCGATGACGCTCAGCGCGTTCGGCCCGCCGGTGGCGGTGATGGTGGTTCCCTCGAGCGGATCGAGCGCGATGTCCACCTCGGGATCGGTGGCGTCGCCTTTCCCCACTTTCTCGCCGATGTAGAGCATCGGCGCCTCGTCGCGCTCGCCCTCGCCGATGACGACGGTGCCGCGGATGTGCAGGTCGTTGAACGCGCGGCGCATGGCGTCGACCGCGGCCTGGTCGGCGGCCTTCTCGTCGCCGCGCCCCATCAAGCGGGCCGAGGCGATGGCGGCGGCTTCGGTCAGCCGCACGGCTTCGAGTCCGATGTTCCTATCCATGCCCTCTTCCCTCCAGTTTCTGCAGAAGCCAGTCGGGCGCGCGGGTCGGCCGCCCTTCCTTGCCGACGCAGACGTGAACGGTATGCCCCAGCGCGAGGACTTCGTCACTGCCCGACCTGTGCACCTTGTACTCGAAGCGAATCTTCACCCGGGTGTGGGTCGAGATGACGTGGATCTCGAGCAGGTCGTCGTACTTCGCCGGCTTCAGATACTGCACCGCCGCCTCGTAGACCGGCAGCATGATGCCCGCCTCCTCGATGTCGCGGTAGGTGATGCCGAGCGCGCGGATCCATTCGTTGCGGGCGCCCTCGAAGAAGCGGAGATACGTGGCGTAATAGACGACACCCATCTGGTCGGTGTCGCCGTAGATGACGCGATAGCGGTAGGGCTCCAAGCAGGCTCCGGGCCTCAGCCTTCAGACCTCAGGTTACTGCGCGAGATGGTACGCGACCAATTGCAGCTTCGTCTGGTCCTGCTCTTTTCCTGAGGCGGCCAGGGTCTTGGTGGCAACCTGAACGAGCCCGACTCGAGGAGCGTACGTCCATTCGGTGATGAACTTGCCGCCCTTGGCGAGCGGCTGCTCGTTGCGCACCAGGGCGCAGCGGGTGAAAGTGCCGGCCTCGGTGACGGCGCTTGCGTCGGTCGAGAGCACCTCGAAGCGCTGCACCACCAGGTTTTCCACCGCGCTCCACTTGGCGCCGGCGGCGACCGGCGAACGCAGCAGATAACGGTCGGCGTCGCGCACACCGTCGTTTTCGTAGCGCAGCCGGCCGCGGTGGTCGTCGATGAACCAGGGTCCGTCGCGTCCGACGACGGTGATGGTCTCGCGCTTTCCCGCGCTCTGGTAGGTCCAGGAGTTGCCGACGGCGAGCGGATAGTAGAGGCGCGCGTCCTCGGCCGCCGCGGCGGGGGCAGGCGGTGGCGCGCTCTTGCAGCCAAGGAGCAGCGCCAAGAGCAACGCCAATCTCTTCACGGAGCTTTCCGGCCGTCCGAGACGCGCGCGGCGTCCTCCTGCTTCTTGCGCAACAGATCCTGATAGGCGCCGCGGGCGGCGCGGCGGATCTCCTCGTCGGGAGAGCCGCTCTCGAGCGTGAAGAGGAACGCCTCCGCCTCCGAGCCGCCCAACGACCCGATGGCGTAGAGGATGGGCCCGACGTCCTCGGAGCGGCGCTTGCGCGTCATCTCGATGAGCGGCACCACCGCGCGCCGGTCGCCGATGGCGATGAGCGCTCCCGCGGCCCGCCGCGCCACCTCGGGATTCTCGTCCTGCAAGCGCGTGATGAGCTGCGGCACCGCCGCGGGGCTGCGCCGGTCGGCGAGCACCCGGATGGCGTAGTCCCGCACGCGCGCCTCGGGCGAGGCGAGATCGGCGAGCAGCTCTTTCTCCGTCTTGCGCCGCGCGTCGACCTGGTCGCGCAGCGCGATCACCGCCTCGTGCAGCGCGGCATCGAGGGCGGCGTCGAAAGCGGCGTGGCGCGCGGCGGGGTCGAGGCTGTCGTCGGCGCCCGTCGGCCGGCGCGCCTCGCCCTCGGCCACCAGGCGATCGACATCGCCCTGCGCGCCCATCGAGGTCATCTCCAGCGTGATGGCCACGTCCGCCATCTCGCGGTCCGGCCCGGGGGGCTGGGCGGGCAACACCATCGGCGCGGGGGCGAGAACGCGCTGGACGCGATCGATCTCCATCCGCACCTGCACCGGCCCGCCCTCGCGCACCGAGAAGCGTCCCGTTCCCTCCAGCACCTGCTGCAGCTCGCCGCGAAGCTGCGCCGCGGTCTCGCCGATCTCGGGTTTGCCGGCCAGCCCGGCTTCGCTCACCACCAGAGAGACGCGCAGCGCGCCGGGCCGCGCGGCCGGCTTGCAAGCCAGAGCAGAGAGCGCGAGAAGCAGGCTGGCGCGGGACATTCTTTCCCGATGCTACGGTTCCGCAGGCGCGCGGTCAAAGCGTCACTGTGCGCCGCTGTCTCCTTCGCCTTCGGACTCTTTTTCCGGCTCGTCGGGCGGCGCGCTTTCCGGCGCGGTTTCGCTCTCCTTCGGCGCAGTGGCCACGGTCGGTCCCGGCGGAGGGGCGAAGCGCAGCGTGCCTGCGGGCTGTCCCCAGGCCTGCTCGGCCGGTGTCGTCGCGCGCTGGCGGTCGTCGCGTCCGCCGCGGCGCCGGCCTTTCTCGCGCTGAGGCTCCTCGACCGACTCCCGCGGCGCCTCCACCGGGACGGGCGGCGCCTCAAGCTCGGCGGGTGGCAGCTGCGCTTCGGCCTGCGGTTCAGATTCAGGCTGCGCCGCGGGCGGCTGCTCGGGCGGTTCCTCGCGCTCCCGACGCCGCGGCTCCTCGCGATGGCGCATCAGCCCGACGAAGAAGGCCTCGTCGACGTCGGGCACTTCCACCGCCTGCACGGTGACGCCGACGCGCACCGCGATCATCTCCTCCGGCAGCGCATCGCCGGCATAGAGCGCCACGGGCGCCTCGCCGGCTGCGCTCGCTTCGCTGCGCGCGTCGCGACCGGCCTGGCCGGGCGCCAGCACGAGACCCATCTGCGCCGAGTAGTGAGCCAGGTCCTTGCGCAGCTCCTGCACGTCGGCGCGGCCGATCTCGCGGGTCCCGCGGACGAGCTTGACGGCCACCCGCAGATCCGAAACGCCGCGCCGCTGCCGCGCCAGATAGAGCGGCCCCTCCTTGCTGCGCTTGGCGACGCGCACGTCGCGCATGCCCATCTTCTCCAGCAAGCTCGAGCAGAGCGCCTCGAAGGCCGACGTCTCCATCTCGCTCAATCTGCGCCGGAGCGCCCGCACCACCGCCCGGCGCGTCTCGGCGAGAAGCTGCGCACCGCTCATCGGCCGGGCTCCGCCCTGCGGCGCGCGGGCCTCGGCCAGCTCCGGCGGCGCGCTGGGCGGCGGGAACTCCACCAGCGTGACGCGCTCACCGTCGACGATGAACGCCGGCTTGCGCCCCGCCTCGGTGCGGCGGCGGTTGTCCTCGAGCAGCGCCGCCACCAGCGAAGGCACGTCGCGCGCCAGCCCTTCGGAAAGCATCCCTTTCTCACCCAGCTGCGCCGCGAGCTCGGCGAGTTGTGCGCCCGCCTGGCGCTGCGCCAGTGCTTCGAAGATGACCTCGGCTGGCGGAGGGAAGCGGCGCTGTCCGCGGCGCGACTGGTCCTGCCGGCGGCGCTCCGCCTCGGCCTCCTCGTAGCCATCCTCGTGCTCCGCCTGCAACTCCGCCAGCCGCCGCCGCGCCTGCGCGTGAATGGCGCGCGGCTCGCGCTCGCGCGGCCGGTAGACCGGCTCTTCGGCCTCCGCCGGCTGCAAGGGTGGCGCGACCGGCTCGATCATCGCGTCGGGCGGCACGTTCCATTCGAGCAGCGCGAACGTGCCGTCGGGCGCGACCGCCACCACCTTGCGCTCCTCGTCGCGCTTGGCCATGGCGGCGAGCCGCTGGCCCATGGTCACCTCGGGATCCTGCCCGACGTGCGAGAGCAGGTTCTCCTTGAGGGCGACCTCGGCGATTTCCCTGTAATGGAGCGGTTTGCCGGCGCGGCGCAGCACCTCGACCGCCGCTTCGGTGAAAGTCATAAAAGTTCAGGGATCGTATTGAGTTGCACAGCGGGTGTCAACGAACTTAGCCTGCCCTCGTGATCCGCATCCGGCCAGGCCGCTCCTGGCGCCACAACCCCTCCTACCTGCGCGAGCTGCGCGAGGGCAAGAGCGGGGCGGACATTCTCGACGTGCTCGGCGTCGAGGTGGACGGAGTCGACATCGCCGCGGGCGTGGGCGAGGCGCAGGTGCTCCTGGCGGTGGCCGAGCTCGCAGCGGCGCTGCAGCACATCGCCGAGGGGACGGCGGCCGCCCAGGCCACCATCGGACCCGGGCCGACCGAGCTGGTCCTCGAGGCGCGCGGGCCCGACCTGCTCATGACACTCGTCTCGCTGGCGCCGCCGGCGCGCATCGTCGCCGGAGGCCTTCTGGTCGATGCCGCCCGGATGCGCGCCGCCACGCTGCACGCCGCGCGCGGGCTCCTGCTCGATCTCTTCGCCATCAGCCCCGGCGCCACCGAGCTGCCGCTGGCGCGCCAGCTGGGCGATGCCTGTGCGCTGCTCTCTCGGCGGCCGCAGCGAAGCGCGGCGCAGTGGCCGGTGAAGGAAGGGCGCTGGGTTTCGAGCCGCACCGGCGCGAGGCCCTCGCTCGAGCTGTCGGTCACGCCCGCGGCGCACGCGCGGTTGCGGGCGAGACGCGAAGTGCCGCACGCGCCGCTCGCGCCGCATCTCGGCAGCGGCCGGCTGACGCTGCGGCAGAAGGGCGCGCCGGGGCTGACCTGCGAGGGGCCGCTCTTCCTGCTTCTGCGCAATCTCCTCCAGGATGCGCAGGCGCTGGCCGAGGCGTGGGAAGCTGGCGAGCGCAGCTTCACCCTGCATTTCGGGCCGCACGAAATGCGCTGCGACCTCACTACCGACGAGCTGCGAGTGCCGGGCTGGCGCAATCCGCTGCAGGCGCCGGCGCTCCGCTTCGCTGCCCTCGCTGCCGACGGCGCGCTCGCCTACGCGCGCCTCTGCGGCCGCGGGCCAGCCGACGACTACCTTTCCGACTTGCGGGATTCCGCGCACCGCCTCCTGCGCCATTGCCGCGATGTGGAGTCGGGCGATCTGCGGCGCGCGCCCGAGACGGTGGCGGCTCCGCCCTCGCGGACGCCGCGGCAGAGGCCGGCGCCGCTCGCGCCGGGCCGGGTCCGCCGGCTGGTGTATCGCGAGGCGTGGCGGTCCGAAGCACCGGATGCAGAGCGGCTGATCCTGCCGGCCGACGGGCCGCTCCTGGTCGAGCGGGCCGATTCGCTGGAAGCGCGCGATCCGAGAACCGGCGAGAAGCTGTGGAGCGTGCCGGCCATGCCCGGCGCGGTAGCGCGCGGGACCGACCTTTTCTACGCCGAGCCCGGCGACGCGCTCGTGCGCCTCGATCTGCAGACCGGCGAGCCGCGCTGGAAGCGGCGGCTGCGCGGCGCTGCCCATCCCTGCCGGCTCTGGCCCATCGACGGCGGGGTGCTGCGCTCGTTGCCCGGCGAGGGTCTCGCGCTGGTCAAAGACGGCGGCGCGCTCGGCTTCCGGATCCGGCTCGCCGGCGGAGCGCCGCTGTCGGCCGCCCTGCTCGAAGGCGAGATCGTCGCGGCGCTCGCCTCCGGTTCGATCGCCGGCCTCGATGCGGGCGACGGCAAGGCGCTGTGGAAATTGCGCCACCGGACGCAGGCCATCCTGCCTTTCGACTCCGGGGTGCTGCTCCTCCGCGCCGCGAGCGCCGCCTACTTCGAGCCGGGCAAACACAAGATCGCCTGGGAGCGCGAGCTCCCTTTGCAGGGGGAGCTGGCCGTCTACGACGACGTCATCATCGTCGCCGGCGCTGGCGGGGCCGCCACTCGCCTCGACGAGAATTTCGCGCCGCTCTGGACCCTGTCCGCCGAGGGCAATGCTCCGGCCGTCCCCGCCGTGCTGCAGCGCGAAGTGGTGCTGCTCCAGCGCGGCGAGATCTGCCTGCACGATGCGGCCGAGGGCCTGCTCATCGCAAGGTTCCCCTCAGCGCGCGCCGCCGCGCTCGGACCTGATCTCTCTTGCGCTCTCTTGCACGAGAGCGAGATCTCCTTCCACCGCCTCGCTGCGCACCTGAGCGTGCTCACCACTTGACGGGCGAGAGGTCCTGCTCGGCGTGGTCGACGAACTGCACCGTCCGCGTCCCGCCCGCGAAGGGGATCTTCACCGTCCGGTTGTAGGTGAGCCAGATGTTCACGTACGCCGGCACCTGGCTGCGCTCGATGCGCAGGTCGTCGGGGTCGGCTTCGATGCGCATTGCCGTGACGATGCGGCCGTGGTCCTCGACCTGCTCGTCGAACAGCTCGTGCAACTTGCGGAAGACGAAGCGCCTGATGTTGCCGTCGTCGTGCTCGCGGTAGCACATGTTGGCCGCCTGCTTGAGGACGTTGTTCACCTCGATGTTGTCCCAGTAGGCCTGACCGAAGGTGGCGATCCAGAAGAGGCCGGCGGTGACGGCCAGCGCGATGAGCAGCGTGACGAGAGTGATCCCGCGCGGCGCTTTCAATTCACGCTCCGGAAGAGCCGCTCGAAGCGGATGCCGTGCGGGCCGCCGAAAGAGATCCAGATGATGCTGGCCCGCCCCTTGATGTAGCTGAAGGGAGGCTCGCCGATTCCCCCTTC
This sequence comes from Deltaproteobacteria bacterium, assembly GCA_005879315.1. Classification (GTDB taxonomy): domain Bacteria; phylum Myxococcota; class Myxococcia; order Myxococcales; family 40CM-4-68-19; genus 40CM-4-68-19. The sequence goes on from VBLC01000048.1 coordinate 27,074, forward strand.
GACGCGGCTGTCGGCGGAGTTGTCGCGGTTGTCGCCCATCATGAAGACTCGGCCCTCCTCGACCACGAAGGAGCCGGAGCGCTGGAAGGCGGGGTCCTTGCGGACGATGATGGGGTGCTCCCGCCCCTCGAGGTTCTCGATGTACTCGCGGGAGACCACCTCCACGTCGCTGTCGGTGTACTCCGAGTGCTCCTTGTAGACGTAGTCGCCCACCTCGCGGCGCTTCTGCTCGACGCCGTTGACGTAGACGACGTTGTCGCGGATTTCGATGCGGTCGCCGGGCAGGCCGATCACCCGCTTGACGTAGTCGACGTCGGGATGCTGCGGGTTGATGAAGACGACCACGTCGCCCCGCTTGGGCGGCCGCTCCCAGAGCTTGTGGACCTTGGCGGGATCGGTGAAGGGGATGCGCAGGCCGTAGGCCATCTTGTTGACGAAGATGAAGTCGCCCACCAGCAGCGTCGGGATCATCGAGCCCGAAGGAATGTGGAAGGGCTCGAAGACGAACGCGCGCAAGAGCAGCGCGACGAGGATGGCGCCGCCGATCGACTCGGTGTACTCGCGGGCGGCGCTCTTGCGGGCGAAGGCGAGGTGCTTGTCGAGCACCGCATCGAGGGCGAGCCGCGCCTGCAGGGCGGGGAGCCCGGCTTTGCCGGCGAGCGCATCGTCAACGCGCTTCAAGGCCGCTTCCACTTCCGCCGCGGCGGCGGGAGCGATGCGCCCGCGGTTGCGCTTGAGCAGCCGCGCCCCGCTGCGCCGCAGCCCCTTGGCCTCGTTGCGCGCGCGCTTGCGCACGCCCCAGGGCGTCGCCGAGCCGATGGTGGAGAGCACGAAGACGGCGAGGAAGACGGCCAGCGAGCCGAGCAGGAAATTCTGCTGGCGCAAGAGATGCTGCGCGACCAGCGCGATCACCACCGTGGCAGCGACGATGCTGCCGACCTTGCCATAGCCGGCCGCCGCGTAGAAGGCGCGCGCCCCTTTGTCGGCCGCCGCCACCAGCTCCTGCTCGCGCCGGGCCTGGGCCGAGGCCTTGCTCTCTGCCACCGCGGTCATTCTTCCACCTTCAATACCGCGAGGAAGGCCTCCTGGGGGATCTCGATCTGTCCCACCGACTTCATCCGCTTCTTTCCTTCCTTCTGCTTCTCGAGCAGCTTGCGCTTGCGGGAGATGTCGCCGCCGTAGCACTTGGCGAGGACGTTCTTGCGCAGCGCCTTCTGCGTCTCGCGGGCGATGACGCGGGACCCGATCGCCGCCTGGATGGCCACCTCGTACATCTGCCTGGGGATCTCCTCCTTGAGCTTCTCGCAGATGGTCCTGCCCCGCTGGTAGGCCCGCTCGCGGTGGACGATGGTGCTGAGCGCATCGACCGGCTCGCCGTTGATGAGGATGTCGAGCTTGACCAGGTCCGCCTCCTGGTAGCCGAGCGGCTCGTAGTCGAGCGAGGCATACCCGCGCGAGATGCTCTTCAGCTTGTCGAAGAAGTCGAAGACCACCTCGGCAAGCGGGATCTCGTAGGTGATCTGCACCCGCTTGGTCCCGATGTACTTGATGTCCTTCTGCACGCCGCGCCGGTCCTGGCAGAGCTGCAGCACGGAGCCGACGTATTCGTTGGGCACATAGATGTGCGCGAGCAGCATCGGTTCGAGGAACTTCTCGATCTCGCCTTCGTTGGGAAGCTTGGCGGGATTGTCGATCCGCATCTCGGTGCCGTCCCTCTTGACGATCTTGTAAACAACCGAAGGCGCGGTTGTGATCAAGTTGAGGTTGTACTCGCGCTCGAGCCGCTCCTGGACGATCTCCATGTGCAGGAGCCCGAGATATCCGCAGCGGAAGCCGAACCCCAGCGCCTGCGAGGTCTCCGGCTCGTAGGTGAAGGCGCTGTCGTTGAGCCGCAGCTTCTCCAGGGCGTCGCGGGTGTTCTCGTAGTCGGCCGAGTCGACCGGGAAGATCCCGGAGAAGACCATCGGCTTGATCTCCTTGAAGCCGGGCACCGGCGCGTCGGTGGGCCGCGAAGGATCGGTCAGCGTGTCGCCGACCTTGGCGTCGTGGATGACCTTGACGTTGGCGACGACGAATCCCACCTCGCCGGCGATCAGGTCCTCCTTGGCGCGCGCCTTGGGAGCGAAGACTCCCACCTCCGCCACTTCGTACTCGCGCCGGTTGGACATGAAGATGATCTTCTGGCGCGGCCGGACGGTCCCCTCCTCGACGCGCACCAGCATGATCACGCCGCGGTACGAGTCGTACCAGCTGTCGAAGATGAGGGCCTTGAGCGGGCCGGCCGGATCGCCGCTGGGTGGGGGGATGGTGTGGATGATCTCCTCGAGCAGCTCCTCGATGCCGATCCCTTCCTTGGCGCTGGTGGCCACGGCCTTGCTCGCGTCGAGGCCGATCACTTCCTCGATCTCGCGGCGGGTCTCCTCGACGTCGGCGCTGGGCAGGTCGATCTTGTTGATCACCGGCACGACCGCGAGATCGTGCTCGAGAGCGAGATAGACGTTGGCCAGCGTCTGGGCCTCGACCCCCTGGGAGGCGTCGACGACCAACACCGCGCCCTCGCAGGCGGAGAGGCTGCGCGACACTTCGTAGGCGAAGTCGACGTGCCCCGGCGTGTCGATGAGATTGAGGACGTAATCCTTGCCGTCGCGCTTGCTTCGCCAGTTCATCCGCACCGACTGCGCCTTGATGGTGATGCCGCGCTCGCGCTCGAGGTCCATGTTGTCGAGGAACTGGTCCTGCGCCTCGCGCGCGCTCACCGTGCCGGTCTTCTCCAGCAGCCGATCCGAGAGCGTGCTCTTGCCGTGATCGATGTGAGCGATGATGGAGAAATTGCGAAGGTGTGAATTCTCTGCAGGCATGCGGAGGGCGGGGGGATAACATGCGCCCCGGGGGGGCACAACGACGAGCTGCCTACAGGCCGAGCTCTCGCTTGAAGTACTCGATGGTCGGCCGCAGGCCGTCCTCGAGGCGCACCTGCGGCTCCCAGCCGAGCAGCGCGCGGGCGCGGCTGATGTCGGGCTGGCGTTGCTTCGGATCGTTCTCCGGCAGCGGCCTCACCGAGCGGACCGCCCCTCCCTTCCCCACCGCCCGCCGCACCACCTCGGCGAATTGCACGAGCGTCATCTCCACCGGATTGCCCAGATTGACGGGCCGCGCGTCGCCCTTCTCGAGGAGGAGCAGAAGGCCCGAGACGAGGTCGTCCACGTAGCAGAAGCTGCGCGTCTGCGTGCCGTCGCCGAAGACGGTGAAGTCCTGCCCGCGCAGCGCCTGGCTGATGAAGGCCGGCACGACCCGTCCGTCGTCGACCCGCATGCGCGGCCCATAGGTGTTGAAGATGCGCGCGATGCGGATCGGCAGCCGATGCACCCGCGCAAAGGTGCTCACCAGCGCTTCGCCGTAGCGCTTGGCCTCGTCGTAGCAAGCGCGCGGCCCGACGGGATTGACGTTGCCGAAGTAATCCTCGCGCTGCGGATGCAAGAGCGGATCGCCGTAGACCTCGGAGGTCGACGCTTGCACCAGGACCGCCGAGGCCATGCGGGAAAGGTCGAGAGCATTGCGCGTGCCGAGCGCGCCGACCTCGAGCGTCTCGAGCGGCAGCCGCGCGTAGTCGAGCGGCGAAGCCGGCGAGGCGAGGTTGAAGACGGCCTGGGCCGGTCCGATCACCGGGATCGGTCGGCAGATGTCGTGCTCGACGAAGGTATAGCGGGACGCGCGCCGCTCGGCGTTCTCGCGGCGGCCGGTGAGGAAGTTGTCGACCGAAACGACCTCGTCGCCGCGCGCGAGCAGGCGGTCGACCAGGTGGCTGCCGACGAATCCCGCTCCTCCGAGAACGACCGCGCGCATCGATTACTTCGGCGCCCGGCCGTAGCGATCTTCCAGGCGGACCACGTCGTCGAGCTCGGGCGTCGAGGCCTCGAGCACGTCGCAGTCGGTCTCGGCGATCATCCGATGGCGCATGCGCGGGGTGATGTGGAAGCTCTCGCCGGCCTCGAGCACCCGGTCGCGAAGCTCCTTCTCGCTCTCGCCCGTCTGGAAGCGCATCCGGCCCGAGAGCAGGAAGACGGTCTCGTCCTTGCGCTCGTGGTACTGCAGGCTGAGCGCATGGCCCGCTTTGATGTGGAGGATCTTGCCCACGTAGCGATCGGTCTTGGCCCAGATCAGCTCGTGGCCCCAGGGCTTGTCGACGCGGATGGGCTTCATCGCGGTTGGTCCTCTCAGTGCGTGCTCATCACCACCGCGGCGGAGCGCAGCTCGCGCTGCACGTCCTTGCGATAGCGGTCTGCCGCATCCTTGTCCTTGAAGGCTCCGACGCGCACGCGGTACCAGGTGCCCTTCTTGCCCAGGTCCGCTTCCACCACGTAGGGCTTGAGGCCCGCGGCGCGCGCCCGCTGCTCGATGCGCGCCGCCTCGGCGCGGTCCTGCGAGGCGCCCACCTGGACGGTGTAATCGCCCCGATCCTTCGGAGGCGGCGTGAGGACGACCGGCTTTTCTTTCTCCGGCGCAGGCGCCACTTCCAAAGGCTTCGGCGGCGGGGGAATCGTCACCGGCTTTGCCGGAGCGACGGCCGCAGGCGGGGTCGGCTGCTCGCGCGGCGGCTCGGCAGGCGTTCCCGCCTGCGCCACCAGATGCTTTCCGATGACGAGACCGAGCGCAAAGACGCCGCCGAGCAGAAGCAGGCCACCCACGGCGACCGCACCCATCTGCCGGTCGTCGAAGTTGACTGGAGTCTTTTCCCGCAGCCGTTCGGCGTCGCGCATGCAATTTTCCGTCTACCACCGAGTCGGCGGGTCAGGCCACTTCCTCTGCTTCGGGAGCTTCCATCCGCTCCGGAGCGGACACTCCGAGGAGCGCCAGGGCATTCGCGAGCGTTCGCTGCAGCGCCCAGATGAGAGAGAGGCGCGCGGCGGTCTTGCGCGCATCGTCCGAGATGACCCGCTCGGTGCGCTTATATTTAGTATAGTAACCGTGGAAAGCGGCGATCGTCTCCTGGAGATAGAAGACGATCCGGTGCGGCTCCAGCGCCTGCGCCGCGTGCGCGACCAGCTCGGGAAACTGGAGCAGCCGCTTGATCAAGTCGATCTCCTCGGGGAGCTGCAGCGCGGCCACCGCCTCCTTGTCCCAGCGCGGCTCGATGCCCTTCTCCTCCTTCGCCTTGCGGAGGATGGCGGCGCAGCGCGCGTGGCCGTACTGCACGTAGAAGACCGGGTTGTCGTTGTCGCGCCGCTGGGCCAGGCCGACGTCGAAGTCGAGCGCCATGTCGCCCCGCCGCAAGAGGAAGAAGACGCGAGTCGCATCGGGCCCGGCGACTTCCAGGAGCTCGCGCAGCGTGACGAAGTTGGCGGCGCGCTTGCTCATGCGGAAAGGCTGGCCGTCCTTGAGGAGATTCACCAGCTGGAAGATGATGATCTCCAGCTCGCCGCCCATCGCCTTGACCGCCGCTTTCATGCGCGCGACGTAGCCGGCGTGGTCGGCGCCCCAGACGTCGATCAATCTTCGATAACCTCTCGATAACTTATCGAAGTGGTAGGCGACATCGGCGGCGAAGTACGTCGGCTCGCCGTTGCTCTTGTAGAGCGGCCGGTCGCGGTCGTCGCCGAAGCGGCTGGTCTTCACCACCTTGAGCGGCTTCTCGACGTACTCCTCGTCGGGCTCCTGGCCCTTGGGCGGCGGCAGTACCTCGACGGCGGTCAAACCCTTCTCGTCGAGGAGACGGACGGCCGCTTCCAGCGCGTGCTCGTCGTGGAGGCGCTTCTCGCTGAAGAAGTGATCGAATCGGATGCCGAAGAGGCGCAGATCTTCCTTGATCAAATTTTGCAAAATCCAGTCGGTGGCGAACTTGCGCAGGCTTTCGCGGATCTCTTCGAACGGCCGGGCAGGATCGCCGCCCGCCGCCAGCCAGGCCTCGGCCACCTCGCGCACGTACTCGCCCTGGTAATCCTCCGCATCGAGCGGCACGCGCTTCACCTCGGGCCGCAGCTCGGTCGCGCGCGCGAGCACCGAGTGCGCCAGCCGCCACACCTGCCCGCCGGCGTCGTTGATGTAGAACTCTCGATACACTGAATATCCTGCCCATTCGAGCAGGTTGGCGACGACGTCGCCGATGACCGCTCCGCGTCCGTGGCCGACGTGCAACGGTCCGGTGGGATTGGCGCTGACGAACTCGACCATCGTGCGCGTGCCCTTGCCGGCATCGCTGCGGCCGAACCTTTCCCGCTCGCGCCAGATCGTCTCCAGCTCGCTCTGCCAGACTTGACGCGCCAGCCGGATGTTGAGGAAACCGGGGCCGGCGATCTCGATCCGCTCGATGATCCCCTCAGGGTCCTCGATGCGATCGATGATCTCCTGCGCCAGCTTGCGCGGATTCGCTTTCGCAATCTTTTGCAAGACCAGCGCGGCGTTGGCGGCGAAGTCCCCGTGCTCGGCCTGCCTGGGCGGCTCGAGCTGGAACTCGCGCGCTTCGGGCAGCCCCAGCCGGCCGATGGCCGCGCCGAGGATCGCGCGGAGCTTCTCCTTCACCATGCCGCGACCTTGCTGAATTCCTTCTCGAAGAGCGGCCGCAGGCGGTCCCAGCTGGTCTGCAAGTGCTCGATCATCACCTTGGTGTCGCCCAGCACGGGCATGAAGTTGGTGTCGCCATTCCAGCGGGGCACGAGGTGCCAGTGGAGGTGATCGGCGATGCCCGCCCCTGCCATCCGGCCGAGATTCATCCCGAGGTTGTATCCCTGCGGGCCGTAGGCCTGCCCGACCAGGCGCACCGCGACGCGCAGCATCTCGGCCAGCTCGGCGTTCTCCTCGGGCGAGAGCGCGAGCAGCTCGGCGGCGTGCGTGCGCGGGACGACCATCAGATGACCGTTGTTGTAAGGGAAGCGATTGAGGATGGCGAACGTCCGCTCGGTCCGGCCGAGGACCAGGCTTTTCCGGTCATCGCGCGAGCGCGGCAGATCGCAGAAGATGCAGCCCGCCGGCTGCTCGCCCCTGGCGATGAGCTCCATGCGCCAGGGCGCCCAGAGCTGATCCATCAGCGCCCCAGCGAAGGCGCGAGCAGCTGTACTCCCTCGGACCCCTCGGCCGCGCTGCGCACTCCGGCCGCCGCGCCTTGGAACGCGCCGCGCACCAGCTCGCGCAGCGAGAGCACTTGCTCTTTGGGCGGGTACTGCACCTTCGCCTCCCCGCTCTGCCCCGCGAGCGACCAGGCTGCCTGCACCGCCTCGTCGAGGCCGCCCAGCTCGTCGACGAGCTTCAATTCCTTCGCCTTGCGGCCGGTGTAGATGCGCCCCTCGGCGATGTCGCGCACCTTCGTCTCCGGCAGCCTGCGCCCTTCGGCGACGGCGCGGACGAACTGGCCGTAGACGTCGTCGGAGATGGACTGGATCTCCTCGCGGTCGGTCTCTTGCAACGGCCGGAAGGGCGAAAGCGTGTCCTTGTACCTGCCCGTCTTCAGCGTCGTCTCGTCGATCTTCGCCCAGTCGAGGAGGCCGCGGACGTTGAAGTGCATGAAGAGGACGCCGATCGAGCCGGTCAACGTGCCCGGTTCCGCGTAGATCTTGTCGGCTGCGGCCGAGATGTAATAGCCACCCGACGCCGCCAGGTTGCCCATCGAGACCACGACCTTCTTTTTCGCCTTGATGCGCTTGATCGCGTCGTGGATCTCCTGCGATGGGGCCACCGCGCCGCCGGGGGAATCGACCCGCAGCACGATGGCCTTGATGTCGTCGTCCCTCTCGTACTTGCGCAAGAGCTTGCCGAGCTTGTCGGGGTCGACGCCGTTCTCCCGGTCGCCGATCGTCCCGCGCGCCTCGACGATCCCGACGCGCGCGCCGGTGGTGCTCTCCACGTCGCTCATGTTGATGCTCGTCCCCGCGCCCCTCACCGCCGAATAAGCCAGCAGCATGAATCCGAAGAGCACGAGAAAAAGCCCGCCGAAAATGACTGCCAAGACGACTGCTGCTCTCTTGTCCACGCGGGCTTGCTACCATTCGCCCCCTCTGGGTACAAGCGCTCCCGTGGGCTTCCGCCAGATGCTCGCCTCGCTTCTGCAGCGGACCAAGGGGACACGCGGGGTTGTCTTCTGCGACGGCGACGGCGAGTCGGTCGACGTGGCCGTCGGCGACCCGCAGCTCTCCGACTTCGACATGAAGGTCCTCGGCGCGCACGCGGCGGCCTGGCTGGCTCCCCCGGCAAACGTGCAGGAGCTGAAGATCCGCTGCTCGAAGGGCACGCTGCTCTGCCGGAGCGTACGCGAGGGATATTACCTGGTGCTGCTGCTCGGGCAGGACGTACCCACCGGCGCCGCCGCCTTCGAGCTGCTGCGCACCGCCGCCGAAGTTTCTACAGAGCTGTAGAGGCGCCCTTCACCAGCGCGGCGAGGTCGGGGCGGTCGGCGTCGATGCGGTCGAAGTCGAGCAGGAGTGGCTTTTGCGCATCGAGGTCGGCGGCCTGCCTCAGCCAGGCCTGCGCAGTCGCCTGCGTTCCTTCGGTCACGGCGAGCACGGCGAGGCCGGCGAAGTTCAACGCCGCGATCCGCTTGTCGAACACCGGCCGCATCCGCCTGCTGGAAGCGACCAGCGCGACGCGCGGCCGCGCCGGCTCGGCGGGCCGCCAGAGCCAGGCAGAGAACTCTCGTCCGTCGGGCGCCGCGGCGTGCACCAACTTTGGCCGGGCGATCGACTCGCGCGGCAATCCCGGTCGCGGGCTGCGGGTGAGCCGGACCGGCACGCCATAGCCCATGCGGAAGGCCCAGATGTCGGTGGTGTCGTCGGAGAGCCGCCAGCCGAAGAGCAGCCGATCTCCCGCGCGGCTCCAAATCATCGGCGACTCGCCCGACACGGCCGGCGCGAGCGCCCCGCTGGGCGGCACCGGCAGAGGCTGCGGCCGGAGGCTGGGCAACTCCAGGACGGAGAAGAGCGTCTCGCCCTCCTGCTCGGCCCCCACTGCGAGCCGGTGGCCATCCTCGCTGATCGCATAGGCCTCGAGATTTTGCGGCGGCGCGTAGAGCGTCTTGCGCACGCGGCCCAGCAGGGTGATGGTGTCGACGCCCATCGTCGTCCGGCCGGCGTCGGTGAGGACGAAGACGGCCCTGCCGTCGGGCGAGAACCGCGGCAGGCGGAAGCGCGCCCCGCCGTCGCCGGGGACGATCACTTCGCCGCGCGCGGCCGACAGGTCGATGAGCACCAGCCCTTGCTCGGTCACCGCCAGCGCCGCGCGCCCGTCGGGAGAGGGAGGGCCCAGCGAGATGAAGCCGGCCAGCGCCTGCGCCAGCGCGAGCGATTTGGGCGCGGCCGGCTGCGGGCCCGCCGCGGCAGGCGGGGGCGCGATCTCGGCGGGCGACCGCGTGTCGAGCGGCAGCTGGCGCAGCGAGACCTTGCTGCCCTCCGCGACGGCGTAGAAGAACCTTTTACCGTCGCGCGTGAAGCCGCCCGGAACTTGATCGCCCGGCGCCGGATCGACTTCGCCCGCCGGCGCGCCCTCCTCGTCGATGAAGAGCAGCCGCCGCCGCGCGCCCCGCATTGCCAGGGCGATGAGCACCTTGGGATCGTTGGGTGCGTAACGGAGGGCGATGACTCCGCCCGGCTCGTCGGTGAGCTGGTTGGGATAGCCGCCCTCGGAAGCCATCGAGGCCGCCTGCCGGGTCCCGAACAAGGTGGTGACGAAGGCGATCCGGGAGCCGTCGGGCGAGGAGGCGGGCGCCTCGGCGCTCCCTGCCGACTCGAGGTGGCGCAGGCGGCTGGCCAGATCTTCGGGCGCGGCAAGGAGAACAAGAGCGAGCAAGAGCATTGAATTTCGACCTCCTCCCTCGTTCTACTGTGTAGCGTGGCCGCGGGCGACTGCCGCGCGTCACCATCTGTCCGGAGGAACGACATGCGCAACCTTCTCGCCCTGCTGCTCTTGTCGGCGGGGTGCATCGCCGGGCACGCCGCCGCCGAGCGCGACGACCGGCTTCTGCGCGAGATCGTCCGCCAGCAGCGCTGGTCGCAGCAGGCCGTCGAGTCGCGGTTCTCGCCGGAACAGCTCGATCGCATCCGCGGCAGCGATTACGAAGCCGTGGGCGCGGCACGCAAGCAGCTGCGCCGGCTCATCCAGGCGATCGACCGCGGCACCTGGGTGCGCGAGGCGGCGGCGGAGGCGATGCGCGACGACGACGATCCTCAGCTCCAGCAGGAGTTCGACCACGCCGCGACGCTGCGCAAGGACGCCATCAACGCCGCCGACGAGCTGGCCGACGCGCTCGCCGAAGCGAAGGGCGGACTGACCATGTCCGACCTCCGGCCCGCTTTCGAGGCGATGCGCAAGGCGCAGCAGAGCGAGGACCGGATCGCCAAGCTCCCGGCGCGCGCCGCGACCAAGGCGCCGCGGCTCGTCGCGGTCGCCCTGCCCACGCCGCGGCCATTCATCGACGCCGCCGCCAAGCTGATCCACGCCCACGCCGAGATGGCCAAGGAGCTGGACAAGCTCGCTCCCGAAGACGCGACCAAGATCCGCGCGAAGATGGCCGAGCTCGATCTGCAGCAGAAGGAGACGGCCGCCTCCGCTCCGCGCGCGGAGCCGCCGCCTCCCGAGGCGGAAGCGCAGGGTCCGGCGGACACCCTGACCATCTCCAACGACGTCGCCAACCTCATCGTCAGGAAGGGCGCGCCCAAGTCGATCACCTGGCGGCCCGACGGGCTCTTCGCGCTCCACTGGGACGACGGCGATACGCTGGTCTATCCCGACGGCAAGCTCGCGCCGCCGCCCAGGCAGTAGTCAGCGCTGGAAGTCGTAGACGCTGCCGAGGCGGAGGATTCGCGTCAGCTCGTCGAGCGCCGCCAGCGTCTCGCGCCAGAGGCGCACGTCGGCGAGGTCTTTGCCGGTGAGCCGGTCGCGATAGTGGCGCTGGACCCAACGTTCCAGCTCGGCGCCGAGCTCCTCGTCCCAGAAGACGCGCGCCCCGACCGCCGCGCGCTCCTCGTCGGAGAGGACGATCCGCTGCCGCAGGCAGGCCGGGCCGCCGCCGTTCTGCATCGACTCGCGCAGGTCGAGGTAATGGACGCTCGCGACCGGCGCCGACTCGAGGAAGCTCCGCGCGCGCGGATCCTCGCGCGACTCGACCGGCGCGACGATGGTCATGCTTCCGTCCGGAAGCGTGAGCAGCTGTGAATTGAAAGGATAGGCCGCCACTGCGGAGGCGAGGGGCAACTGCGCCTCGGTCGCGACCTTGGCGATGAACTGATCGCTGAGCAGCTCACGCAGCTTCTTCAACAGTGCATCGGTCTCGGCGAAGGCCTTCTCGTGCAAGAGGAGCAGATGGCCATTTCCCACCGCGACGACGTCGGTGTGGAAGGCGCCGGCGTCGATGCCCTCGGGATGTTGTTGGGGGAAGAGCGCCCGCGCCGGATCGACCTGCCCCAGCCGCGCTAGCGCATGCGAGGCCTCCCGGGTCTGTCGCGCCGGATAGCGCTGCGACTCTCCGGCTCGCGGCTGCTCGCCGAAAGCGACACGGCCCCAGGCGAAAAGATGCACCGCCGGCCTTCCCGGCACCAGGAGCCTCGTATGATTGGCGGCGCCCTCGTCGGCGAAATGCGTTCCGCCCGGCAGCGGATCGTGCACCTCGAAGCGGCGCGGGTCGGCGAAGATGGCGCGCAGCACCCGCGCGGTGGTCTCCGCTTCCAGCGAGCGGTGGAACATCGCCGTCAGATTCGCCGGCATCAAGTGGAGGCGGCCGTCCTCCGCATCCGTTCCGGGCACGCAGGTGGCAGCGTTCGCCGTCCACATCGCCGCCGCGCTGGAGCTGATGCGGAGCAGATGATCGCGCAGCTCGGGATCGGCCGCAGCGCGCGCGATGACCTCCTCGTCGCTGCCGCGAAATCCGAGCCGCCGCAGAGTACGCAGGCTGGGCCGTTCGTGCGGCGGCAGCACCGCCTGCCCGACGGCGAGCGAGGCCACGAAACGCATCTTGGCGAGACCCTGCAGCGCGGCCGCGCGCGGATCGGCCGGCTGCCCGGCATGCTCCTGCGATGCGACGTTGCCGAACGAGAGCCCCGCGTAATTGTGCGTGGGGCCCACCAGGCCATCGAAGTTGTATTCGCGAGCCACTCGCTAGGGATGCCTGCGCGCCTTGGCTTGCTTCTGCGCGGCCTTCTGCTGGTTCTTCTTGTTGAACCAGTCGTCGTGGCGCTCCATCTCCCTGCCGTGCACCTGGGCCACCCTCGAGGAGAACCAGCTCTTCGCCTTCGCCTGCAGCTTGCTCAGTCTCTCGAAGGCCTTCTTCTTGTGCTCGTCGGCCCACTTCTGCACTTGCTGCATCGCCTCCTTCTTCTTCGATTCGAACTCCCGCTTCTTCTCCTCCAGCGCCTTCTCCAGGCGCTGCGCATGCTGCCCCGTGAGCTGGCCGAGGACATCGTCGAGCAGCGCCTTCCCTTGCTGCTTCAATTTGTTCAAGGCCTCGCCCTGCTCCTTCTCCACCTGGGCGCGCAAGTCCTGCTCCTGCTTTTCTTTCTCGCCAAAGAGGGAATGGAGCATCTCCTTGGTCGTGCTCGTCACCTCCTGCAGCGCCTCCTGGCGAAGACCCTGCTCGGCGTCGAGCCTCTCTTTCAGCTGGTTTTGCACAAGCTGCGTGAGCGTCGCCTTCTGCTCCGCCAGCTGCTTCTCGATCACTTGGCCCCTCTCTCCGCGCAGCGTGCGGAGCTTCCCCTCCAGGACCGCCGCCGCTCGGGTCGCGGCATCGTCGGCGTGGCGCTGCTTGAAGTCCTCGTAGGCCTGCTCGCGCGCCTCTTCCGTCTGCTTCCCCCGCGCGAGGACGTCCGTGAGCTCGAGCAGATGCTCCTTGCCCAGCTGCGCAAAGACGCCGATGTGGTTCCGCTCGAAATCCTCGCCGGCTTTTTGCTCTACCTCGACCAGCTCCTGGTGGTGCCGCTCGAGCAGCGCCTGGTGCGCGTCGAGCAGATCCTTGCCGTGCTTCTTTGCCAAATCGGAGACCTGCCGCGCGACGGCCTCGTGGAGGTCCTTGGCATGATCCGCGGCGAAGCGCGCGATCTTGTCGAGATGGAGCTGCTCCAGCCTGGGCATCTCCGCCTTGATCAGACCCTGGAGCTTGGAAGCGAAGTCCTGGTGGACGGCGTCGTGCTTCTTCTCCTGCTCCTGGGCGTGCTCCTCCCTCTTCTTCTCCACTTCCTCGGTGGCCTTGAGCTTGTGCTCGGCCTCGGTCTGGGTCAGCTCGGACTCGTGCTTCGCCACCAGCGCCTCTTCGTGCTTGGCGGCGACCTCCCCGTGGTGCGCCTCGAGATCGGAGGCGTGCTCCTCCTCTTGCTCGCCGTGCAGCTTTTCCAGCTCCTCGTCGTGCGTCTTCGCCTCGGCCTTGTGCTTCTGCTCCAGCTCTTCCTTGGAGGAGGCGGGGTCGTGCTGCGGGTCGCCCTCGGCATTCGGATCGACTTCGACGACGGCGCTGACCATCTCGCGGCCATCCGGCGCGCGCACCCAGAAGCGGTAGAGCTGCGCCTGCTCCTCGATGGGCTCGCTGCTGTCGTCGCCGGTCTGTTCGGCCATCTATTCCTCCGCTTTGCCGTGCCCGCGCCGCCCTTTGATCTGCGCGATCTCTTCCCAAGACGATCCTTGCCGCAGCTGCCGCCGCTCCAGCTTCACTTCGAAGGCCTTGCCGTCCAGCCACTTCGGATCGACCGAGACGACCAGGTCTTCTCCGCCATGAAAAGCGCATTTCGAGAAGTGGACCGGCGACGGCGGCTGCGCCCCTTCCGGCAGCGGCGGCACCAGCACCGAGTTCTTCGCCGCGCTGCCCCTCACGGTCGAGATGGCCTTGCCGATCTGCACCCAGTTGCCCTCCGCGTCGCTGCGCTCGAGGAAGAACTCGAGAGCTGTGCCGTCAAGATTCCTGAGGGTCGCCTCCATCCAGACGGCGGCGTTCTCCTGCGGCTTGTCGATCCACCTGAGAGCGACGATCTCGCCGGCGACGAGGGGCCGCTCGCGCTTCACAGGCGGTGCCGGGAAGACGCCTTCGTACTTGCCGTCCTCGATCTCGCCCCGCCAGCTCGCGTACGTCTCCCATTCGCCGGTCTGCGGATTCTTGCGCTCGACGCGGAGGTCGAGGAGCGCGCCCTCGTAGCCCTCGGCCTCGACGTGCAGCCCGATGCGGTCGCCCGGCTTGGCGAAGGTGCGCCTCCACTCGGCCTTGGTGATGCGGCCGCGCGGCGGCGCCTTGGGGAGCTTGAACTTCGCGCTGGCCTTGTCGCCCTCGACGGTGGCCTTGAGGGTGGCCACCTCGCGCCACGACTTGCCCTGCTTGTCGTCGCTCGACTCGATGCGGAACTCGTACGGACCCTCGCCGATGCCCTCGCCTTCGAGGATCAGCTGGGCCTCTTCGCCCGGCAGGTACTTCTCCTTGTCCCAGTGGCGATAGACGAAGCGCTTGCGGGGAAGGACGAGCGTGAACGCCGCGCCGGTCTTGAGCGGCCGCGTAGTCACGGGCTCCGGCAGCCGAGGCTTCAGCTCGATCTCTTGCCCAGCCACCTGGCACTCCCCCTGGCGGCGACTTTACTTCATTTCATGCGCGCTCAATAGAAACGGAAGACCAGCTCCGCTGCGCAGGCAGGCTTCTCTTCGCCCTCGACGTCGATGGTGGCCGCGAGGATGCCCTCGACGGCGTTCCCCGCCTCCTTGGCGTCGGCCAGCTTGACCGAGAGCCGGTACCGCTGTCCGTCCTTGAGCGGGGCGGGAAAGCGGACCTTGTTGAGCCCGTAGTTGATCACCATCGCGAAGTTCTTCACCTCGACCAGCTCGAAGAAGAGCCCGGCGATGAGCGCGAGCGTGAAGTACCCGTGCGCGACCGGTTTCTTGAAGGGCGACTCGCGGGCGATGCGCTCGCGGTCGACGTGGATCCACTGGTGGTCGCCGGTGGCGTCGGCGAACTTCTGGATCGCCTGGTAGGTCATCGTCTGCCAGGGCGACGGCCCCAGCTCCTTGCCCACCAGCGCCTTGAGGCCGGCCACTCCGTCGATGAGGGTCTTTGCCATGGGCTGCTCTTTACCGCGCAGGGCCGATCCGCGCCACGGCCGCGCGCGGGAAGGCGGGCCCCGGATGCGCGAGCAGGTATCCCTGCACGAGCGGCACCCCGAGCTCCTGCACCACGCGCAGCTCCTCCTCGGTCTCGATCCCTTCGCAGATCGCCCGCATCCCTTCGCCGCGGCAATACTCGAGGATGTGCTTGATCAGCCGCGCGGCGCGACCGCCCTGCGAGATCCCGCGCACCATCGCCATGTCCAGCTTGACGAAGTCGGGCTCGAGCAGCGCCAGGCTGTTCAGGCTGGAGTACCCGGAGCCGAGATCGTCGACGGCGATGCGGAATCCGGCGGCCCGCAGCGCGGCCACCCGGTCTCGCGCGCGCTCGAAGTTGCTCACCTCGGCTGCCTCGGTCAATTCCAGCACGATGCGCTTCGTCCAGGGTTGGAGCGCCGCCTCCTTCTCGATGCCGTCTGCGACGAGGAACTCGAAGGGATGGACGTTGAGAAAGAGCAGCTTCTCCGCGGGGAGCTGGCCGATGGCGGCCACCTGGATCTCGCGCAGCACGCGACCGAGCGCCGGCACTTGTCCGCCCCGCTCGGCCGCGCCGAGCGCATCGACGATCGAGCCGAAGCCCGGATCGGTCGGCCGCGCCAGCGCCTCCCACGCCAGCTCGCTGCGCGCGGCGAGATCGACGATCGGTTGGTACACGGCGCGAAAAGCGCGCTCGCGAATGGAGCGATCGAGCGCGCCCAGCTTGTCCGCCTCGTGGCGCACCTGCGCCGCATCGAGGCGGCCGCCCTGCGACAGCTCCCGGGACCAGCAGATGAGACGGTTGCGCCCGGCCTGCTTGGCGGCCTCCATGGAGATGAAGGCGGCGCCGATGAGCGCCTCGGCCTCCTGGGCGTGCTCGGGAAAGGAGGCAACGCCGATCGAGACGGTGATGCGCGGCAGGCCCGTGCCAAGCTCGGCTCCTTCCAGCATCCGGCGCAGGGTCTCTGCGCGCGTGGCGGCACCGGTCCGGTCGGTCTCGGGCAAGAGCAGCGCGAAAGTGTCGCCGCCGAAGCGCGCCATCACGTCGCCGCCACCCAGATACGCGGGCAGGTCGCTGACGCGGCAGTTGCGGTGAAGAAAGCCGCCCAAGGATCGCAGGAGCGCATCGCCGCCGGAGAAGCCGAGGCTCTTGTTGATGTCGCGGAAGCGATCGACGCTGGCGAGGACCAGCGCGCAGGAGGCGCCGTGGCGCCGGCCGCGGGCGATCTC
The DNA here is from genome assembly GCA_005879315.1 of Deltaproteobacteria bacterium. GTDB lineage: Bacteria > Myxococcota > Myxococcia > Myxococcales > 40CM-4-68-19 > 40CM-4-68-19. Next base: position 43,322 of record VBLC01000048.1, read on the forward strand.
CTTGCGCACGGACTCCTGGAAGGAGGCGTGGTTGTCGAGCCCGGTCAAGGGATCTCGCGTCGCCAGGCCCTCGAGAATGGCGTTCTTGGTCTGCAGCTCGGAGAGGAGGCTCCGGTTGGCGCGGCGCAGCTTGAGGCCCTCCACGGCGCGCTGCAGGCGCGCGCGGAAGTCAGCCAGGTCGAAGGGCTTGACCACGTAATCGGCCACGCCGGCCTGCAGCGCGTCCACCGCCGACGAGAGCGTGGCGTAGCCGCTCATCACGACGATCTGCACGTCGAGGTTGCGCGCGCCGAACTCGCGGATCAGCGAGAGGCCGCTGCCGTCCGGCAGGTTCTTGTCCACCACCAGGAAGTCGTATCCGGCGGCCGCCATCTGCTGGCGCGCCTCGGCGAGCGACTGCGCCGGACCGGTCGCGAAGCCCATCCCCTCCAGCACCTCGACCACGACCGAGCGGACGACTTCTTCGTCGTCGACGACCAGCGCGCGCAGTCCCTCTGCTACCGACTCTGGCATCGGCTGTGAGCCTATAGCGGGTGGTGTCGGCGGGAAACTTCCGTGCGTCGGATGCGCTTCCCGCGATACAGTCGCAGCGATGCGCATCGGTGCCCGCGCACTTCTCGTGATGGTGCCGGTCGCCGTGCTTCCGCTCATCGGCGCGGGATGGATCGCCTTCAAGGTCTCGCGCCGCGCGCTCGAGGATCGCACCCGCGCCGCGCAGGTGGCGGCGGCGCGCTCTCTCGCCGAGCGCGTCTCCGCCGAGGTCTCCGCCAGCCTTCACGCGGCCGGCCTCGCCGGCAACGCGATGGATTTCGCCGAGCTCAGCGCCGGCGAGCGCGTCGGAGCGTTGCGGCTGGTGTTCCGTCAAATCGAAGGCGCCGCGGCGGTGGCGCTGCTCTCGCCTGACGGCGCGCAGGTGGCGTCGCCGGTCTATCTCGATTCGCGCGCGCAGGATCCTTCTCTCGCGGACCGCGCGATCCTCGGCGAGCAGGACATCGACGAGTTCGCCCGCAGCATCCCCCTGCGCGCGGCGGTGCAGGTCGGAGCTGCAGTGGGTCCGGCGCACGCCTCCCGTTCCGGAGAGCCCCGCGTGGCGGTTGCGGTTCGCGCACGCGGTGGACTGGTGCTCGCGGTCGAGTTCAGCCTGGCGAGGCTGATTCCGGTCGTCTCCGAGTCGCGCCTGGGCGTGCGCGGCAGCGCAGTCGTGGTCGATCGCACGGGCCGCGTGGTGCTCGGCTCGATCGCGCCGCGCTCGTCGCTGTCGGGCTCGCCGCTGGTGCAGGCGGCGCTGGCCGGGAGTCTCGGCGCGCTCTCCTTCATCGGACCCGATGGAGTCGAGCGGCTGGGCGCCACGGCCGAGGCGCCCGACCTGGGCTGGATCATCGCCATCGACGAGCCGGCCGAGGACGCGCTCGCCGAGTCACGGGTGCTGGCCCGGCGAACGGCGGCCGCAGTAGCGATCGCGCTGGTCGCGGGCGTGGCTCTCGCGCTTCTGGCGAGCAGGGCCATCGTGCGGCCCATCCGCGCGCTGCACCAGGGCGCCGCGGCGCTGGCTGGCGGAGAGCTGGGGCACCGCGTGGTCGCCGCCGACCGCGGCGATGAGCTCGGCGATCTGGCGCGCGCCTTCAACACCATGGCCGCGGAGATCGAGCGCTGGAACCGCGAGCTGGCGCAGCGGGTCGAGGAGAAGACACGCGAGGCGCGCGAGGCGCAGGACCTTCTCTTGCGCGCGCAGAAGCTCGCCGCGGTGGGACAGCTGGGCGCCGGCGTGGCGCACGAGGTGAACAATCCGCTCGCCGGCCTCCTCGGGCAGACGCAGCTCTTGCTCTTGCAGGAGCCGGCCGACTCGGCGCGGCGCAAGAAGCTGGCGAGCATCGAGACGCAAGCGCTGCGCATCCGCGAGATCGTCCAGCGGCTGCAGCAAGGCGCGGAGGGCGCGGAGCAGACCGCTGTCGACCTGCGCGCGCTGCTCGACGATTCCCTGGCCCGCAACGGCGACGCGCTCGCCTCGGCCAAGGTGCAGATCGTCCGCGAGTACGGGCCGCCCTTGCGCATCACCGGCGACCCGCGGCGGCTGACCGAGGCCTTTGCCGAGCTGGTGACGAACGCGCGCCGGGCCATGCCGGCGGGCGGCCAGCTCACGGTCGGCTATCGCTGCATCGATGGGCAGCTCGCAGCCATCCGCTTTGCCGATACCGGAGAGGGCATTTCTCCCAGCGTCCGGCCGCGCATCTTCGAACCCTTCTTCACCACCAAAAAAGACTGGAACGCCAAGGGGTTGGGCCTCACGATGGTCCACCAGGTCTGCGAGGAGCACAACGGCCGGGTGACGGTGGAGAGCGCGCCCGGCAAAGGCGCAACCTTCACGGTGGTGCTGCCGGTGCTGCAAGAAAGGGCGCTAGCATGAGCGGCGCCCCCAAGCCGGCTGTAGAAAAAAAAATAATTATTTTTTTTCCCGCCGCGGCGGGGGTGCTCCTCGCCCTCGGTGGCTGCGGATTTTGCGGGAAAAAACCGGCTGCGGCGCCCCCTCCGCCTGCTCCGGTTGCCGAAGCGCCCGCGCCTGCGCCTGCGCCGGTCGCATTGAACCTTTCCAAGGCGCAGGGCGATGTGCAGGTCCGGCACGCGCAGGGGCCGTGGGTGCCGGTGCAGCCGCCCTTCCCTCTCGGCCTCGACGACTCGGTCCGAACCGCCCTCGGAGGCACGGCCACATTGCAGGTCGGCCGCGACGGATCGATCGAGGTTCGCGAACGCACGGAAGTGTCGGTGCGGCAGCTGCTCGCCGACCGCGCCCGGTTCCGGTTGGAACGCGGCCGCATCGGGGCCACGCCAGGGCACACGGCACTGACCGTCGAGTCGTCCGGCAGCAGCGCGGTGGCCGAGGCCAGCACCGGCTCGTTCGCCGTCTTCAACGACGGCAAGGGCCTGGTCGCCGTCGTCGCCGAGGCGGGCGAGGTGAAATTGACCTCGGGCGGCGGCGACACGCTCCTCGCTGCCGGCCAGGGGGCGCGCATCGTCGGCGACGCGGCGCCCGTGCGCGAGGAGGTGCCGCGCTCGGTGTTGCTCAAGGTGGCCTGGCCGGAGCAGAAGGAAACGCGCGACACGTCGATCAAGCTGAGCGGCGAAGCCGATCCGGGCGCGCTCGTCTCGGTCAACGGCCGGCAGCTGCAGGTTGCTGACGACGGCCGCTTCGAGGCCGACGTGCCGCTCATCCCCGGACCCAACCGCTTGTCGGTCAGCAGCACCGACCGTTTCGGCCGCACCGCCGACGCGGAAAACACGCTGCGCGTCGATCGACGGCCGCCGCCGGTCAAGGCGCAGCACGAGGGCTGGGAGTGATCGCCGCTGCCCTGGCAGCGGTGCTCGCAACGGGGCCGCTGGGAGTCTCAGCGCCGGCCGCCGTGCGGCGCGACGGCCGCACCGCCTCGACGGTGAAGTTGATGGGAGGGCCCGAGCTCCTCGAGGGAGAGGATCCCACGCTGCCCGACCTCGGATCGATCTCCTGCCGGGGCGCCTCCGTCGTGGCAGCGAACGGGACCCTCCCGCCGCGCGTTCTTCCGCCAGCTGGATCGGAGCCGGGCGAGATCTCGTGCGTGGCGCGGCGCCGCGGCGAAGAGAGCGCCTTCTCCCTGCGCCTCGAGGCTCCCGGCGCCGGGCTCTATGCCTCGCTCTTGCAGAATCGCCCCGCCGAGGTCGCGCTGCACCCCTTCCGCATTCCGCAAGCGAAGCTGCTCTCGCTGCACGCCGCAGCCAGCGCCGGCCGCCTGATCGAGTCGCCTGACGGCACGCTGCGCATCGCGCTGCCGCCGGGGCGGTCTCCCCGTGCGCTGGCGGTGGCTCTGCTCGATGGCGACGGCGAGGGAGCCGCCTTCTTGCCGCTGCCCGGCCACACGCGATTGCGTCTCGAGTCGAAGCGCCGCTCGGTCCTCTCGGTGCGCGTGGCCGGCGCGCTCTTCGGGCCGGTGCGCGCGCCCAAAGGCAAGGCGACCCTGCCGGTGTTCGTGCCGCCCGGCACGCAGAGCGGCGTCGTTCGAGCCGTCGATCGGATTGGCAACGTCCGCGAGGTCGCCATCGATCTCGAGACGCCCTCGCTGCCGCGCATCGCTGCGGTCGCTTCGGGGAACCAGGTCGTGGCGCGCGGCGAGCTGCGCCTGGCGTTCGCTCTCGCCGCGGCGGACGGCGCTCCCGCCGAGAACGCGCAAGTGCGCGCTGCCGCCAGCCGAGGTTCCGTCGAGGCGCCGGCCGCTCGCGGAGCCGGGCTCTGGACCGCGCGCTATCGGGCGCCGGCATCGCCGGGCAGCGATCTCGTCACCATCGATGTCAAAGGAGATCCTTCCGCCGGCACGGTCAAGCTGCGGTTCGAGGTGGTGGCCGGGCCGCCTGCCGAGATCTCGCTCGATCTCCCCTCCTCCGCGCCGCGCGCCGGCGACGAGCTGGTCGTGCACGCGGGTGTCCGCGATGCGGCCGGCAACGCCCTCGCCGGAGTTCCGTTGGAAGCGTCGCTGGCCGGAGCGCCGGCGCGCATCTCCTGGCGGGGCAAGACAGTCGACGTGCGCGGCCTCGTCCCGGAACGGCTCCCCGCAGGTGGTGCGGTCGAGATCTCTCTGCGCTCCGGCGATGCCGCAAGAGCACAGGCGCGCATCGAAGCGCGGCCGGGCGAGGCATCGACGGCCGAGCTGCGCGCCGACCCCACCGAGCGCACGGCGCTTCTGCGCGTGCTGGTGCGCGACCGCTTCGGAAATCTTCTCGGCGCGTCGGGCTTCGCGCTCGCCGCCAGCGGGGCCAGCGTCGGACCGCTGCGCGCTGCGGCCGCCGGCGCTGCCGAGGCCGATCTCGACGCTGCGCCCCGCGTCCGCGCCGCAGAGGCATCGGTGATCGCGGGCGGCCGGGTGCTCGCGCGCACGAGCATCGCTTTTGATCCGCCGCCCGAAGCCTGGCTCCTCTCCGCGCGCGGACAGGGCGGAGGCATGTCGAGCGGCGCGATGCGCGCGCCGCGGCTCGGCGCCGCGCTCGGCATCCGCCGCCGCTTCGGCTCCTTCGAGGGGGGCGCTCTCCTCGGCCTCGACGCCCTTTCCTACCGCGACACCATCGTCGTCGACCTGGCTGGCGCCCAGCATCCGCTCTCGCGGCATCTGTTTGCGCTCACCGTGCCCTTGCTCCTGCGCGCCCGATTGCCGATCGCGCGGCGGTTCGGAGCGTCGCTCGAGGCAGGCCCGGCAGCAGTCTTCGCCTGGACCTCCGCCTCGAGCGAAGTGAGCGGCAACGAGCGCGTCGTCAGCGTCCGGCCCGGCTTTCGCGCCGGCGCCTCGCTCGATTTTTCCCTCGGCCGCGGCCGCATCGGTCTGGGCGCGAGCGTCGGCAGCGCGCGGCTGACGAATGGCGCCGTCGTCGGCCAGATCGAGGGAACGTCGGTCTGGCTGGGCTATGAAGCTTGGTGGCTCGACATCGGTCCCTGAGGAGAGGCATGGCTGAGACGAAAGACCCCGCACTGCTGCTCGCCGAGCTGGCCCACGAGCTGCGCCAGCCGCTGACCGGCATCCGCGCCAACGCCGAGCTGCTGCTCGACTCGCATGGCGGCGATGCGACGGTGCGTTCCCGCGCCGCGGCCATCGTGCAGCAGGTGCAGCGCATCCAGCTCCTGCTGGATCGCGCGCGACGGCCGGGGCCGCCTCCGCCGGGCACGCGCGGCGATCTCAACCAGGCGGTGGAGGCGGCGTGGTCGCTGCTCGAGGCCGATGCCGCGCGGCAAGGAGCGACGCTCGAGCGAAAGCTCGGCAAGGTGCCCCAGGTCGCTTGCGATCAAATCGCGCTCGAGCAGACCTTTGGCAACCTTCTGCGCAACGCGATGGAGGCTCTCGGCAGCAAGGGCGGACGCATCCGCGTCACCACCGCGACCACGGGCGGAGGCGCCGAGGCCATCGTCGAGGACGAAGGAGCGGGCATCCCTGCCGAGCTGCGCGCGCGCCTCTTCAGCCCCTTCGTCACCGGGCGCGCGTCGGGCACCGGCCTCGGCCTCTACATCTGCCGATCCCTCGCCGAGGAGGCCGGGGGAGAGCTCGATCTCCTCGAGGGCGGCCCCGGCGCGCGCTTCCGCCTGCGCCTCCCTCTCGCCCGCTGATGTGCGTGGCGGCATCGAGATGGCGGCGGAAGTGATCCGCGGTGTGGATGAGAGCCTACCCGCGCGGTTGATAAAATTTCACTCACGTTGGACTCGAAATTGGTCACGCCCGGGCGCATTCAGCGTGCGCGGCGCACGTGGAGTGCGCTCGCTGCGCTCGCTCTTTCCAGCTGCACTTGCGCCCAGCGCGGCTTGCCGGACCAGCTCTCGCTCGATTCCGTCGAGCCCGCGATCGCAGTCGCGGGTGTGGTCACGCCCTTGCTCTTGCATGGCAGCGGATTCCGGGCGCCGGTCGTCACCAATCTCGGCGCGAAGAGCGCCAGTGGAGATCCTCTTTTCGTGCGCGTCGGCTCGATCGATCTGGGCAATGCCGTGCTCCACGCCGACGGCAGCATCGAGGCAACCCTGCCCGACACGCTCCTGCCCGGCGTGTATGAGGTGTCGATCGCGCTCGGCGCGCGGCAGGCGGCACGCAGCGCGGCCCTCGAGGTGGTCGCGCCCCTCGAGGTGGCCCTGGCGGCCCCGACCGATCTGGCGAGCGGCGAAGAGCAGTCGTTCTCGATCGCGCTGACCTCGCGCGCGCCTTCCGTGCAGGTGGCCATCGATTCGCTGAGCGTGACGCCCGGCGGAACGGTCGCGGTGAGCGGGCTGCTCCTGCCCTCCTTCCTCGGAGTCGATCCGATCACGGCCTTCGGCAAGATCAGCTCGCTGCGACCTCCGGCTGCGGTCGACACAGCCCTGGCAGTGTCCGTGCGCTGGAGCCTGGGCACTGTCAGCGGCACGGTGCAGGTCTCCTCCACGCTGCACGCCTTCGCGCCTCCCCTGATGGCCGCCGGCATCGAGGCGCCCGCCGAGATCGAGCTGGGCGCTCAGCAGGCCATGACCGCGCAGCTGCTGGCGCCTGCCTGGGTCGATCTGGGGCACGTCACCGTCAACGTCAGCGCCGGCGGAGGCGCGGCGCTGGCCGCGAATGTCTCTCTTTCGGGCGCCGTGCTGCCGGCTGGCCTGGCCCTGCCCCTGCTCGGCCTGGTGCAAGGAATTGCGGCGGGGCCTGGATGGCTGCAGCTGGACGCAACCGCTCTCGCCGCGCGCGGCGACGCGCCAGCGGCGCTCTCGGTGCGGCGCGCGCTGACGGTGCGAAGCGGGCCTGCTCCGGCGCTCGCCTCTCTGGCATTGCCGGGAGTGGTGGAAGTGGGCCTGCCGGTCGCGGTCACGGTCCAGGCGCGCAACGACGGCGACGTCGACCTCTCGGGAGCGCAGCTCAGCGTCTCGGCCACGGGAGGAAGCGTCACGCCTTCGCTGGTGCAGCTCGCCATCGCGGCGGGGACCAGCTCGACGCAGACGCTGACGGTCGTTCCGCAGACCGCCGGAACCGCGGTGCAGCTGACCGTCAATCTCTCCGGCGCGAGCGCGCTCTCCGGCCGCACCTTCGCGGCGCAGTCCGCGTCGGCGTCGTCGGGTGCGGCGCGGCGGCCGCCGGCACTCTCGATCACCGGTACACCGGCGCAATCGCGCACGTCGGTGGGGCAGAGGATTTCCCTCGCCGTGCAGATCTCCAACGCCGGCGACGTGGACGTTCCCTCGGCGGTTCTCTCCATCTCGGCCGGCGGCTCGGGCTCCGTGATCGACAGCTCGGGCAATGCCGCGGCCGCGGTGCAGCTGCCGCCGGCCTCGGTTCCGGCGGGCGGTTCGGTCACGCTCTCCGCGGTCGTGCTGGGAGTTACGGCGGCGCCCGCGACCTTTGCGCTTTCGGTGGCGGGCACCGATCCGGTGTCGAGCGCAAACGTGACGGCGTCGGGGGCGGCATCGTTCGATGTTCAGGCCGGCCCCTCCCTCTCGGTGACCCTGTCCGGGCCAGCGCGGCTGGTGACCGGCCAGTCGGCGACGCTGGATGCGATGGTGAGCAACAGCGGCGGGGCCGACGCGGTCTCGGTCGCTCCCGCCGCGCAGGTCTCGGGGCCCATCGGCGCAGGGTCGCCGACGCCGTCCTCGCTGGCCCGGCTCACCGCGGGGACCTCGACGCATTTCTCCATCCCCGTGTTCGCTGGCTCGACCTCGGGAGCCGCATCGATCTCCGTCGTCGCCTCGGGACAAGACGGCAACGGCGCGGGGCCGGTGTCGGCGTCGGGCACCTTCAATATTGCCGTGCAGGATCCGCCGCGCCTCACCGCCTCGTTCCCGACCGCCCTGCCCGCCACCGCGACGGAAAATCAGGTCCTGCCGTCGATCATGCTCCACCTCGTCGCTGCCGGCGCGCCTTCGGCTGACGCGAGGCTGGCGGCGCTCCCTACGCTTTCTCTCTCGGGAAACGGGACCGCGGTGGCCCAAGCGCCCTGCCCTACGTTGCCCTGCGCACTCGCTGCGGGGTCGACGATGGACATCCCCGTGCAGATCACCGCAGGCACCGCCGGCAACCTCCAGGTCACCGCCTCCTTTGCGGGAGCGCTGGTCGATGCCGACCAGGGATCGGCCGTCGCGGTCTCCGCCGTCTCCACTACCGTCGTGCAAGTGCAGACCGCCGGCGCGCTCGCCGTCCAGGCGCAGGTCCCTCAGCTGACCGAAGGGTTCAGCGCGACGATCACGGTCGTCGTCTCCAACACGGGAGGGGCAGAGGTCAGCGCGCTCGCCCTTTCCGCGCTCGACGTCACCGACGGCGCCGGCTTATCTGTTGCGCACAGCACCGGAACCCTGCCGGTCACGGCGCTGGCTGGCGGGGCGAACGCTTCCTTCACCTTCACGGTCACGCCCCAGACGGGCGCCGGGACGTTGAACGTCCATGTGCGCATCGATGGCACGGAGACCAACACCGGGGCGGTGCGCACCGGCCAGACGACCTCGTCGACGCCGGTGCTGACTCCCGGCGGTCTGGTGGTCGATCTGCGCGGAGTGCCGGCGACGGCGTCGGTGGGACAGGCGATCAGCCTGCAAGTCCCGGTGACGAACACCGGGCAGACCACCGTCACCGGAGTGACGGCTTCGCTCACCCAGCGCGGCGCCGTCGGGGATGGAACGGTCACCATCACCGGCCCCGCCCAGGCGGCGCAGGACCTGGTCGCGGGTGCATCGGCGACGTTCACCTTCCAGATCACGGTGACAGCGGCGGGGCCGGTGCATCTGACCGCGAGCGCATCGGGCACAGTCGGCGGCGGGCCGGCGACCGTCAAGCCTGCCTCGGCGGACATGACGGCGCAGGCGCCGGCCCAGCTGACCGCCACCTTCACCACCGACCGGACGGCCGTGAGCGTCGGTCAGACGTTGCGCCTGACGCTCACCGTGCAGAACACCGGCGGCGCGGATGCCAACAACGTCACGGCCGCGACACCCACCGTCGCCTCTGGCGCGACGGCCACCACCGCGGCGATCACCGCCATTGCCGCAGGTCCCGTGACCCTGCTGCACGCCGGGGCGAGCGCATCGTTCAGCTGGACCACCTCGGGGACCTCGGCAGGCCAGGTCTCCTTCGTTTCGAGTGCGCAAGGCACGGACGCGAACGACAGCAGCAAGACTCCCTCGACGGGCAGCGTGACCAGCGCCACCGTGCAGGTACAGAACCCAGGACAGCTCACGCTGTCGGCGGCGGCCAGCCCTGCGCGCGTGTCGGCCGGACTGCAGCGGGCCACGCTCACGCTGACCGCGGCGAATCCCGGCGGCGCGGACGTGACCCTCAACGCGCTGACGGCGCCAGTGGCGCTGACCTCGGGAAGCGCAGCGGTGACGACTGCGACGCCGCCGGCCTCGGCGGCTGGTGTGGTGCTCCATTCCGGGAATACGCGCGATTTCGTCTGGACCTTCGACGCCTCGGGCAGCGGCACGGTCTCGTGGCAAGCATCCGCGAGCGCCACCGAATCGAACACGGGCGGGACGCTCTCCCCGGCGCCGGCGAACACGTCGTCGATCGTCATCGAGGCGCCAGCAGGGCTCTCGCTCTCGCTCGTGGCATCGCCCGCGCGCGTCTCGGCCGGACTGCAGCGCGTGCAGCTCACCTTGACCGCCAAGAATCCCGGCGGCGCAGGCCTGCGGCTCGACGCCCTGCCGGCGCCGACCGTGGCAGTCACCGGAACGGCTGCGGCCACGGTGGCGACCTCGCCTCCGCCTGCCGGAGGCACGGTGCTGGCAGGAGGGTCGACGCAAACCTTCCAGTGGACGTACGACGTCTCGGGCAGCGGCATGCTGACCTTCTCCGCCGGAGCGAGCGGCACCGATGCCGACAGCGGCACAGCCGTTCAACCTGCCGCCGTCACGGCGCCCACGGTCCAGGTGCAAGCCCCCGGCGCGCTCTCGGCGACGGCTTCGGCAATGCCGGCGCGCGTGTCGGCCGGGCTCCAGCAGGTGTCGCTCGTGCTCACGTTGCAGAACAGCGGCGGCGCGGGCGTGAAGCTCGACGTGCTGCCGGCGCCCACGGTGACCTCGACGGGAACCGCCGCGGCCTCGGTCTCTTCGTCACCCCCTTCGCCGGCCGGCGACATCCTCGCCGGCGGCGCGACGCGGACTTTCACCTGGGTCTGGAACGTCTCGGGCAGCGGCACGCTCACCTTCTCCGTCTCGGCCTCGGGCACGGACGTCAACGCGAGCACGGCCGTGGGCCCCACTTCCGCCGCGAGCCAGGCCGTCACCGTGCAGGCGCCGGGAGCGCTCTCCGTCTCCGTCTCCGTCTCGCCCGCCAGCGCGTCGGCGGGACAGAACACCGTCTCCTTCACGCTGCTCGCGCGCAACACCGGCGGGGCCGACGTGAAGCTCGACGCCCTGCCCTCACCGACGGTCGCTTCCACCGGCACGGCGGCCGCGAGCGTCTCGAGCGCGCCTGCCTCGGCCGCCGGGACCGTGCTTGCCGGCGGCGCGAGCATGAGCTTCGTCTGGAACTACATCGTGTCGGGCAGCGGCACGCTCACCTTCACTGGCTCGGCCTCAGGAGTGGAGGCGAACACGCAGGGCGCGCTCGCTCCCGCGCCGGTCACTTCCTCGCCGGTCTCCGTGCAGCAGCCGGGCGCGCTCTCGCTCTCGGCCAGCGCCAGCCCGAGCCAGGTCTCGGCCGGCCTGCAGCAGGTGCAGCTCGTGCTTTCGGCGCAGAACACTGGCCAGGCTGATGTCGTGCTCGACGCGCTGCCGCTCCCGACAGTGACGGCGATCGGCACCGCCTCGGCGAACGTCGCATCTTCCCCGCCGGCGACCGCAGGCACCGTCATCCCGGGTGGCGTGACGAAGACCTTCACCTGGACCTGGAACACGGGCGGCTCCGGCACGATCAGCTTTGCCGCTTCGGCCAGCGGACATGACGGCAACAGCAACAACGCGATCGCGCCGCCGGGGGCGACGGCCGGTCCGGTCACGGTGCAGACCTCGGGAGCGCTCTCGCTCTCCATCGCCGCCAGCCCGACGCAGGTCTCGGCAGGGCTGCAGCAAGTCTCGCTGACGCTCTCGGCGACCAACACCGGCGGCGCCTCGGTCATCCTCGATGCGCTGGCGCAGCCTACCGTGGCAGTCACCGGAAGCGCGCTGGCCACGCTCGTCTCCTCGCCGGCCTCGCCCGCCGGCACTGCGCTGACCGGCGGCACGACACAGTCGTTCGTCTGGACCTACTCCGTTTCCGGCACTGGAACGCTCGCCTTCACCGCCAAAGCGAGCGGCAAGGAAGCGAACACCGGCAATGCCATCGCGCCCACGCCGGTCGTCTCGCCCACCGTGACGGTGCAGGCGCCGGCTGCGCTCGCGCTCTCGGCCTCGGCGACGCCGGCGCAGGTTTCGGCCGGGCTGCAGAAGGTCTCGCTGGCCTTGACGGCGAGCAATTCCGGCGGCGCCTCGGTGAAACTGGACGCGCTCGCCTCGCCGATCGTCACGACGACCGGAACGGCGGCAGCTTCGCTCGCGTCTTCTCCTGCGTCGCCTGCCGGGACATTGCTCGCGGGCGGAGCGTCGACGACCTTTACCTGGCAGTACGACGTCTCGGGCAGCGGGACGCTTTCCTTCTCCGCGAAGGCGAGCGGCGTCGACGCCAACAGCAGCACGGTGCTGGCGCCTTCCCCCGCGACGGCCGGACCGGCCACTGTCCAGCAGCCCGCGCAGCTGACGCTCTCGGCGTCGCTCAATCTCACGATTCTCTCCGCCGGCTTGCAGCAGCTGCAGCTCACCTTGCAGGCGAACAACCCTGGCGAGGCCGGGGTGGTGCTCAACGCGCTGCCAGCCCCTGCCATCACGCCGACCGGGACCGCCGGCGCAGCCGTTGCCTCCAGTCCTCCCTCCGCTGCTGGAACCACTCTCGCGGGTGGCGCGACGAAATCGTTCGTCTGGACGTACTCGGTTTCGGGGAGCGGCTCGCTCTCGATCTCCGCCTCGGCTTCCGGCACCGATGCGAATGCCGGAAACACCCTTGCCCCCGCCGCCGCGAACGCCGGAACGGCCACCGTGCAGAAGCCGGCCAGCCTCACCGTCGCCTCGGTCACCGCGTCGCCTTCGCTGGCCCATCTCGGCGACGCCATCGACGTCGCGGTAGCCGTGCGCAACGATGGTGAAGCGCCCGCCATGCAGGTGGCGCTCTCCGGCACCTCCGCAAGCGCAACCGCGACGCAGGGCGCCGCGCCCGCGGCGGTCGCGCAGCTCGCCGGCGGGGCCAGCACCGTCTTCCACATTCCCTACACGGCGCAGTCGGAAGGAACTTTCACCGCGACCAGCGGCGCGACAGGCACCGAGGGCAACGCTGGCACGTCGCTCACCGCCGCCGCCGTGACTTCTGCCTCGATCAACATCACCGCCATCCAGGTGGCCATCACCTTCCCCGACAACCGGGCGACGCTGCAGGGCGGCGGCTCGCTCAGCGCCGTCGCCAGCGCCTGGAACACCGCGGGGGCGAACATCACACAGCTCTCGCTCTCCGCGACCGGGCCGGCGAGCGTCGCGGCGCCTTCGAGCGTCTCGGGATCGCGGCCGACCGTCGGCGCGACCTTCTCCGTCTCTGCGAACTCGGGCGCCGCGGCCGGCAGCACCATCACGCTGGTGGCGAGCGCGACCGATGGGGCCGGAACGCAGGTCTCCTCGACACCGGTGACGGTGACCATCGGCCCGGCCAAGGCGCTGGCGCTCTCCTGCCGGCCGCAGCCGGTCTCCATCGCCCAGGGACAATCGAGCGAGGCGCGGCTGCAGGCGCAGATGAGCGATGGAACCCTCCAGGACGCGACGCTGTCGGCGACCTGGTCTTCGTCGTCGACGGCGGTGGCCACCGTCGCGACAGGCGTCGTGAAAGGCGCTGCGGCGGGAGACGCGACGGTCACCGGCACTTTCGGCGGGCTCTCCGCGAGCTGCCCCGTGCATGTCGCAGCGGCGCCGCCCGTCTACGCCATGATCCCCGCCGATCCGTTCCTGCTCGGCATCACTGGGCAGCTGCATCTGCGCTTCGTCCAGACGGGCCTGACAGGACGGCCGAACAGCGACGTCACCGGCGTCGTCAACTGGAGCACGAGCAATGCCTCGGTCGCGACCGTGAGCAGCGGACTGGTCACGGGTGCGGCCGCCGGCACCGCGACCATCACCGCCTGCACCGCGACCAACAACTGCGCAAGCTCGCTCGCCGTCGTGGGAAGCTCGCTCGACATCCCCGGCACGCTCACCTATCAGCGCTACGCCATCGGCAATTCGCAGACCTTCACCTCGCTGCGGCTGCGATCCGGCATCGTGACTTATCTTACCGATGTGGGCTACCCGCTCACGCTCAAGGTGACCTCCTTCCGGCTCGACTCGGGAGCCTCGCTGGTCGGAGACGGCAGCAGCGCACCCGGCGCCGTCTCCAACGGCAGCATCACGACGACCGGCGAAGGCGGCGATGGTGCGCCCGCCGCGGGCGGCGGCGGAGGCGGCGGCGGCAGTGGCAGCAACTTCTGCACCAACGCCAACTGCGGAGGCCGCGGCGCGACCCCTGGCGACACTCCCAGCTGCGGTTTGAACAGCACCTGCGGCGGCGGAAACGGCCAGGCCGCAGCCGGCGGTCAGGGCGCTCCACAAGGCGGGCTTCTTGGTCTTCTCGGGCCGCCAATTGGGGAGGCCGGCGGAGGCGGCGGCGACGGCGGCAAGGGCGGCCGCGGAGGGGACGTGAGCGCCGGCAGCTTCGCCAGCAACGGCGGTGGCCTCGGCGTGCTCGACGGCAAGACCGGCGGCGACGGCGGCGGTGGCGGCAACGCGGGCAGCGGCAGCGGACCCGCCGGCGGAGGCGGCGGCGGTGGAGGCGCCATCCTCTTCAGCGGCAATGCCTCCGCCTCGATCCGCATCGACGGCTTGATCTCTCTCGAGGGCGGCGGCGGCGGCATGATCCGCTCCGCCAACGGCGGCCCGGGCGGCGCCGGGTCCGGCGGATCCTTCTTCATCGACGCGAGCTCCGGCCAGGTGACGGGGACCGGCACGATCTCGGTGCGCGGCGGGCCCGGCGGCAGCGGAGCATCGACGGGGACCTGCGGCGGAGGCGGCGGTGGAGGCGGCGGGATGATCCAGATCACCGCTCCTGTAGCGGGACCGAGTCTGGCCACGCTGGTCGAAGGCGGCCCCGGCGGCGGGGCTTGCGGCGGAGGCGGCCAGGCAGGTGAGGCCGGCGGCACAGGACAGCTGAAACGGCCCTGAAAAAGTTGGATAGTGATGGCCATGGTCGGCTCAGCGAACACAGGCAGCCACGGACACCGGGGCCACGATCATCATGGCAACCCCGACGACCTCCGGGCTTACATCGAGAAGATGGAATCGCCGGGACGCGATGAGTGGCAAAAGCCCGCCGAGGTCCTCGCGGCTCTGGCCGTCAAACAGGGCGATGTCGTCTGCGACATCGGCGCCGGGCCGGGGTACTTCGCGCTGAAGCTCGCTCGTGCGGTCGGGGACAAGGGCGCCGTCTTCGCGGTGGACGTCGAGCCACGCATGCTCGAGGTGCTCCGCGAGCGCATCGAGAAGAGCGGGCAGCGCAACGTGATGCCCGTGCTGGCGCTCGACGACGACCCGCTCTTGCCACCCGCCTCCTGCGACCTGGTGCTGATCGCCGATACCTTCCATCATTTTCCCGTCGGCGCGGCGTACCTCGAGCGCGCAGCGCGCTCGCTGCGCAAGGGCGGCCGCATCGCCGGCATCGATTTCCACAAGCGGGAGCTGCCGGTGGGCCCTCCGCCCAAGCACAAGGTCTCCCGCGAGGAGTTCCTCGAGCACGCCGCGCTCGCCGGACTCGAGCTGCGGGCGGAGCATCACTTCCTGCCCTACCAGTACTTCCTGGTGTTCGAGCCGCGTCAGCGGGCTCCGTAGAAATAGTAGTTCGCCGAGTAGTCGATGCGCGCTTCGTCACCGACGTGCGCCGCGTCGCAGCTTGCGGAAGGCGCGACGCCGCCCACCGTGTCGATGCGCTGGATGTACGTCACCTTCGTGAACGCGCCGGACCCTTCGTTGGACCGGGCGCGCAAGAGCAGCCACGGCACCGCGTCTTGCACGGCCGAGCGCTGCAGGACCTCGCCGGCGACGCGGCTGCCGTCAGCATTCTCCCAGGTCGGGCCGCCGTAGTGGCGGCCGATCTTCGCGCCGCGCTCATCGAAGAGCTCCGCGTCGGGCGCCTTGAGCACCCATTCGAACGCCTGCGAGTCTGCCGCCTTCGCTTTGCAGGAATAGATCTGTGCGCCTCGCGCGGCCGCGCGCAGGAGCAGCTCTTGACCCTCGGGCACCTTGAGATTCTCCGGCACCGACGGTGGCCGCGGCATCGGAGCGGAAGCGCAGGCGGCCAGCATGAATGCAATGGAGAAGCGGAGGAGCATGTTCGCCTCCGCCTCCTTCTACCGCCGATCACCCTCGGACGGTTTGAGTTTCGAAACATGCTCGCAATAATCGGCTGACGCCGCGACTCTTCGCTCGCGCGACGCGTCTTGACTCCAAAAAAATATTGGGGCCTACCGCGGGCGCATACCTAATCACGGAGGCAGAATCGTCATGACGCGATTTCTCGTGAAGCGCCCTCTTCTCGCAGTGCTTGCAGGTTTGCTCGTCCTCGGAGCAGGACGACTTGCCGCCCACGAAGACCACGACGGCGACGCAGATGAGGGCGCGAGCAGGAACATGAAGCTGGTGGGCTTCAACGACCTGCAAGCTCGCTCGGCGTACCAGCCGGTGGTCCACCAGCAGGGCGGCCGCTATATCGCTTACACCGGCCACCACGCGCTGGGGACGAATCCGCAGACCGGGGCGCCTCTGCCCTCGTTCAATCCGCTCACCGGCAAGGACGAAGAGAACGGCACGTCGATCATCGACGTCACCGATCCGCGCCGCCCGAAGTACCTCTTCCATCTCCCGGTCCCGGACGGAAACGGAGGCGGCGCGCAGATGAACCGCGTGTGCGACGGCAAGACCCTGCCGGTGCACGACAACTTCGTCTACCTGCTGCGGACCTTCGCGAACTCCGCACAGGAGATCTGGGACGTCACCGACCCGGGCAATCCCCAGGACGTCCGCACCGTCAGGAACGGGAATCCGATCCTCGGCGCCAGCACCGGACAGCCGGGAGCCATGGCCGGGACGCACAAGAACTGGTGGGAGTGCGACACGGGCATCGCCTACCTCGTCGGCAGGCGCGGCACCGACGGCAAGGACGGATGGAAAAGCGGCAACCACATCCTGATCTACGATCTGGGCAACCCGGCCAAGCCGAAGTTCATTCGCGACTGGGCGCTCGATGGGCAGCAGCCCGGCGGCAAGATCCCACCCCACTTCACCGCGGTGCCGGCGATCCACGGGCCCATCTCGACGGGTCCGGCGGGCAACCGCGTGTACTTTGCCTACGGCGTCGGCTCGAACGGCGTGATGCAGATCGTCGATCGCAGCAAGCTGCTCGATCCCTCGATCACCGACTTCACCAGCGCGGAGCTGGGGCGGCTGGTCATGAACCCCGACAACGGCGGGCACACCAGCTGGCCCCTCGGCAAGATGACGGTCGCCGACTTGACGGTCGACACCGGCAACACTACCGGAAACGTGCGCGACATCGTGGTGGTGGTCTCGGAGGCCGGTGGGGCCTTCTGCGACGAGCCTCGCCACCTGACTTTCATGGTGGACGTCACCGCGGAGGGCAGGCCGCAGTCGATCTCCACCTTCCAGGTGCCCGCCTCGAGCGGCAGGTTCTGCGATCGCGGCGGCCGCTTCGGCCCGCACGCGACCAATGAGGAGTTTGGGCCGCCCTTCTACCAGAAGCTCGTCTTCGTCTCGTATTTCAACGCCGGCGTGCGCGCCATCGACGTCCGCGATCCCTACAACCCGAAGCAGGCCGGCTTCTTCATCCCGGCCGTGACCGCCAACACGGACCTGCGCTGCGGCACGCTCAACGGCGTAAAGAACGTGTGCAGGGCGGTGGTGCAGACCAACAACGTCGCGACCGACGACCGCGGGTTCGTCTACATCGTCGACCGCGCCAATACGGGGATGCACATCCTGCGGCTCACCGGCGACGCAGCGAGGATTGCCGGTCTGAACGGCGACGACCACTAGCAGGTCAGGTAAGTTGGCGGGCGCTACTGGATTCGAACCAGTGGCCTTCAGCTTCGGAGACGGCTACCTGGGGGCCTTCGCCCTCTGACGCCCCACTGTTTTCAATCAACTTGCGGTCCTGAGTGGAGCTGGATGCGCCCCACGGGAGCACATCAGATCGCCGTCTTCATCCAGAAGCACGCGCAGCCTTGCGGTCCTTCAGGCGCACGCTCAGCAGCTTTGTGACGCGCGCGACCGTCTCTCCCAGCCCGTTCGTGATCGTCACTTCGAAGGCAGGATTGATCTTGCCTTTGGCATCGACTTCAGCCTTCAGCGCCGCGACCTTCTCCTTCGGCAGCTCGAACCGGGCAGTGACCGTGCCGCGGCCGGGCTTGAGGAATTCGATCGTCGCGCTTTTGTCCCAAACGAGGTAGTCGTCGCCAAGCTGCATCATCAGCATCAGCATGAAGAACGGGTCGCACATCGAGTAGAGCGAGCCGCCGAACTGCGTGCCAACGAAGTTCTGGTTGTAGGGGCGCAACTTCAACTCGACTTCCAGCGAGGTCAGATCTCGCGCAACGTGCTTCACCGAGATGCCCGCGCCGAGGTACGGCGGGTAGATGCGCATGAATTTGAGAAAGCGGTGCTGGCCGACCTTCGCGGCGAGTCGCTGCAGCAGTGCCATACGCAGATGATGCCCGAGAACGCGCGGCGGCTCAGCTGTCGGTCAGGTCGACGACCCGCTTCTACCGGCCCACGAACTCCAGCAGGGCCTTGTCCCCTTGATCGCCTCGAGCGAGCGCTTTCCGCTCGCCTCGAACGGGACGATCGCGTCGGAGTCGCCGTGGATGATCAGCGCCGGGAGGGTGATTTTCTTCAGGTCGCCGCGGAAATCCGTGCGGCTGAACGCGGCGATGCAGTCCAGCGTTCCCTTCGGCGAGGCAAACGCGGCGATGTCGCGCGCGTAGATCCGCTGCGCCTCGCTGACCTGCAGCTTGCCGCCTGCGCTGAAGAAGAGCCTGGTAAAGTCATCGACGAACGCGATGCGGTCGCGCTTCACGCCGTTTTGAAACGACGCGGCCGGTCCCTTCCATGGCTGGGACGACGACCCGAAACCGCGGCGGTCATAGGCGATCACCCGGTATCCGGCGCCGATCAGCGCAGGCACCTGGTATTCCCAAGACCGGCCGCTCAGCGGCCAGCCGTGAATGAGCACGACGGCGTGCGATGTGCTGATGCTCCGAGCCGTGCTGAAAATCAAGCCTTCCTGCGCAGGTACGACAGCCCGCGATGGCTACCGCTCGATTCCGCGTTTCTCCTCCGCTGGTCAGCTTCCGTCGCGTCCCTGCATGTTCTCGAAGAACAGGTCCTTCCAGCTCGCCGGCCGCTCCTTGATCCGGCCGGTGCGGTGCATGAACGTCGCCGTCCGCAGGACACCGTGGGGAGTGGTCGTGAATCTCATGCGCGGATCGCTGAGGATCGCTTCGATCTCCGCCGCGCTTTCCGACGCCTGCGCGAGCCGTTTGTAGATCCCCGCCGCCGCGGGCTTGTCCTTGTTGATGAGCTCGATGGCTTCCTCGAGCGCTTCGACGAAGGCTTGCTGCGCGCGCGGATTCCTCTCGCGGAACTGCGTGCGCGTCCAGACGGCGTTCAGCGTCGCGGGGCCACCCAGGACGTCGTACGTGGAAAGAATTGCGTGCAGGCCGGGATTTCGCAGCTCGCGCTCCATGAATGGCGGCGAGGAGAAGTGGGCGGTGAGCGCTGCGCTTCCGGAAAGGAGCGCAATCGTCGCGTCGGGGTGTGCCATCCCCACCGTCAGCGGATCGAGCTTGTCGAAGCTCGCCTCGCCGAATTCCTTTGCCGCCGCCATCTGGAGCGCGATGGCCTGGTTGGAGATCTTCACGGCCGTGACGGCGATCTTGTCCTGCGGACCGAAGTCGCGAACGGAGTGGATCTCCGACCTGCGCACGACCAGGTCGTTGGGCATGTCGCCGAGCGCGCCGACGGCCCGGACCGCGCCGCGCGTCTTCGACCAGAGCATCACCAGCGAGGGGATGCCGCCCGCAGCGAAGTCGACCTGGCCCGCGAGCAGCGCGTCGTTGATGGCGTTGATGGCGCCGAGCCGCGTCCAGCTCACGCGCACCGACGCCCCGATGCGCTGCGAATGCGCCTCGACCAGGCTGCGATCGCGCATCACCATCAACGGCAAGAAGGCGATGCCGTACTGCTCGACGACGCGGATCTCGACAGGCTCTGCGCGCGCCGCAAGCGCGCAGAGGAGCAAACCGGGCAGAGTCCTTCGCACCGTGCCGCTCATGGTCGCCCCGCGGCAGAGTAGCAGACCCGAGGCCTGACGATCATGAGTCAGATAATCCAGCCCATCGTTTTCGAGAAAGTTTGTTACCCGGTTGTTACCAACTGGCTCTCGCACCGCGGCGGCGCTCTTGAGCGTCCGCCAGGTCGCGGCTCAGCTCGGCGTGTGCACGGCGACCGTGTACCGGTTGGGAACATCAGGCAGAGCTCGAAGGGCTCGGAGTGCGCTCGCTCGATCTCTTCGGTTCCATCGCGCGCGGCGACTCGGGCGCAGATAGCGATGTGGACCTTCTAGTCGAGTTCGACCGGCCGGTCGGCCTTTTCCAGTTCTTCCGCGTCCAGCGCAGGCTCGAGGCCATCGTTGGGCGACCCGTCGATCTGGTCATGAAGGACGCGATCAAGCGCCAGCTGCGCACGCGAATCCTTGCCGAGGCGGTCAGTGCCACCTAGAGAGTGGCGCCTCCGCATCGAAGACATCCTGGCGGCGGTCGAGCGCGTGCAGCGCACCACCATCAGCACCCCGCGAAGGACCCGGCTCGCCTCGCTCTTCAGGCGGGCACTGGAAGCGTGAACCAGAAGCGCGATCCTTTTCCGGGTTCGCTCGCGACGCCCATCTCACCGCCGTGCGCGCGCACGATCTCGCGGGAGATGTACAAACCGAGCCCGATGCCCTCGCCCTTGGTGCCCGGCACGCGGAAGAACTTCTCGAAGATGCGCTCGCGATACTCGGGCGCGATGCCCTGACCCTGGTCGGCCACCTCGAAGCGCACCTGCTTGCCGTTCGCCTGCGCGCGCACCGTCACGTCGGTGCCGCGCGCGCTGTGGCGGACGGCGTTACTGATCAGGTTGTCGAAGACCAACCCCACGCGCTCCGGGTCTGCCAGCACCGGCAGCACCGGCTCTGTGATCTCCACCCGCAGCTTGACGCCCGCCTCCGCCGCGCCGTCCTCACGCACCGCCACCGCCCCCTCGACCAGCGCCTTGGAAGAGATGGGCGCCG
Organism: Deltaproteobacteria bacterium; assembly: GCA_005879315.1. Lineage (GTDB taxonomy): Bacteria > Myxococcota > Myxococcia > Myxococcales > 40CM-4-68-19 > 40CM-4-68-19. The sequence goes on from VBLC01000048.1 coordinate 64,207, forward strand.
GCTCGACCTCGACCTTGCCCGCCTGGATGCGCGAGAGGTCGAGCAGGTCGTCGACGATGCCCTGCAGCCGCTCGCAGTCCTCGCGCGCGGCGAAGAGCATCTCCGCCTGCGCGTCGTTGATGCGGCCCACCGTGCCCTCGACGAGAATGTGGATGGCCATGCGCAGCGAGGTGAGCGGCGTGCGGAACTCGTGCGCGACAGTGGCGACCAGGTCGTTCTTCAGCTCGTCGAAGCGCAACAGGCGCGTCACGTCCTGCAGCACCACGGTCGCGCCGCTGACCGCGCCCTGCTCGGAATAGAGCGGCGCGCCGCGCGGCAAGAGGCGCCTGTCGCGCAGCGGTACCGCCTCCTCCAGCCCGCGTGGCACGTACGCGCCCTTCCCGCCCACCACGTGCAGCCGCACCCTCTCGATGGCCTCGCGCACCTGCGGCTCGGCGCGCCCCAGCGGATCGGGTCCGGCCTGGATCTGCAGGCTGGTCTCCGCGCTCTGGTTGACGTTGAGCACGCGCCCGTCCACTCCCAGCACCAGCACCGGATCGGGCAGGCTGTCGATGGCCGCCTGCGACGCCTGCTGCGCCTGGAGCAACTCGCCCAGCGAGCTATTGCGGTACTCGCGCAGCTTGTCGGCCATGGTGTCGAACTCGCGGCCCAGGCGCGCGATCTCGTCCTCGCCCGCGATGCGCGCGCGGGTGTCGAGATCGCCCTCGCCGATGCGGCGCACCGCCATGGAGAGCCGCGAGAGCGGCCGCAGTGCGCGGTTGGTCAACGCCGCCGAGGAGACGAGCCCGAACAAGAGCCCGATCACGGTGGCGAAGACCAACAGCGACTGGTTGCTCTCGGCTGTGCGCTGCGCCTGCTCGCTTTTCTGCACCATCGCGTCCTGGTTGATCTCGAGGATGCGCTGCGCGGCGTCGCGCACCTGCGCGTAGCGCGGCTGGCCCTGCTGGTACGCGGTCCACTCCTGCCGCAGCCGCTCGGTCAGCTCCTTCTCGCCCGGCTCGGTGAGGTTATCCTCCTGCGCTTTCAGCTCGGCCTCGAACTGCGCGGCGGCCTCGGGCGAGCGCTTGCGATCCATCTGCTCCAGCGCGTCCTTCATCCGCTGCGCCGCCAGTACGCTGCGGTAATTGTCCTTGAGGATGCGCTGCGAGCTGCGGCCCAGCTCGCTCAGCGTGCGCAGGGCCACTACTCCGAGGAGCGCGAGCACCAGCGCCAGCGGCGCCTGGGCGAGGAGCAGCTTGCTGCGCAGGCTCACTGCTCCTCCTCGAAGGAGACGATGTGCAGGTCGAGATCGGTGGCCTCGCGCAAGAGCCGGGTCAAAACCGACCCGAAGAGCACCTGCCTCCACCACGGCTGCAGCGATCGCCCGAGGATCAGCCGCGACACCCCGTGCGTGCGGGCAAAGTCGAGGATGGCCTGCGCCGGATCGTCGGACTTGAGCCGCACCACCTCCGCCCCCAGCTCGCGGGCCTTCTCGATGTTGGCGAGCAGGTGCCGCTGCGCCTCGGAGTCGATCAGCTCGGGCGACTCGCGCGGCGTCTCAACGTAGACCACGTACCAGTCGGTGTTGAGCCGCCCCGCCATCCGCGAGCCGCGCTCGAGCAGCGTCTTGGCGCGCGGCGGGTTGGAGGCGAGGCACACCATCACCCGCCCCGCCGGCCTCGACTGCGGCTCGGTCGGGCGGGCAGCGCGGTCGAGGCTCTCGGCCACCTCGCGGAGCGCCAGCTCGCGCAGCGTGGCCAGGTTCTGGTCCTTGAAGAAGTTCTCCAGCGCCCAGGGAATCTTGTCCGCCGCGTAGATCTTTCCCTGTTTCAATCTTTCCTGGAGATCCTCGACGGCCAGGTCCAGGTTCACCACCTGATCCGCTTGCTTGAGAAAACCGTCGGGCACCGTCTCGCGCACCGTCACGCCGGTGGCGCGCTCGATCAGTCCGTTCAAGGATTCCAGGTGCTGCACGTTGAGCGCGCCGATGATGTTGATGCCCGCGTCGAGCAGCGCCAGCACGTCCTGCCAGCGCTTGCGATTCTGCGAGCCCGGCGCGTTGGTGTGGGCGAACTCGTCCACCACCGCGATCTGCGGCTTGCGCGCGACAACCGCCTGGAGATCCATCTCCTCCACCTGAACGCCGCGGTACTCGATGCGCTTGCGCGGCACCACTTCCAGTCCCTCGATCAGCGCGATGGTATCGGCGCGGCCGTGCGGCTCGACGAAGCCCACCACCACGTCCACGCCGCGGCGCCGCAGATCGTGCGCCTCCTGCAGCATGCGGTAAGTCTTGCCCACTCCCGCCGCGAAGCCGACGTAGAGCTTGAGCCGGCCGCGGCGGGCGCGCTCGACCAGCTCGAGGAAGTCCTCGGGTCGGCGCGCGGTCTCAGCCGTCTTCGTACTTCCTCCGCTTGCGCCAGAGGGTGCTGGAATCGAGTCCGAGGATGCGCGCCGCCTCCTCTTGCGTCTTGCTCCGCGCCAGCACGCGCAGGACATGCTCGCGCTCGATCTCCTCGGCGGTGAAATCGCCGCCCAGCGCCGGTCTGCCCGCGGCGTGAGCGGCGATGCGATCGGGGAACGCCTCGGGCGCGAGCCGTTGGCCGGGGCTGAGGATGACCGCGCGCTCGATGGCGTTGCGCAGCTCGCGTACGTTGCCGGGCCAGGGATAGGCCAGGAGCGCCTTCTCCGCTTCCGGCGTCAGCTCGGGCGGCGCGCGGCGGCCGGCGCGGGCGAAGAAGGCGAGGAAACGGAAAGCCAGCGGCAGGATCTCGTCCTGGCGATCGCGCAGCGCCGGAACGGTCAGCTCCACCACATTGAGCCGGAAGAGGAGGTCCTCGCGAAAGTGGCCCTCGCGCACCGCGACGTCCAGGTCGCGGTTGGTGGCGGCGACGATGCGCACGTTGGCCGTGCGCGTGCGCGACTCGCCGATGCGCTCGAACTGCTTGTCCTGCAAGAAGCGCAGCAGCTTGACCTGGATTCCTCCGGGGATTTCGCCCACCTCGTCGAGAAAGAGCGTCCCGCCTTCGGCCGCCTCGACGCGGCCGGGCCGATCGCGGACCGCGCCAGTGAACGCGCCCTTGGCATGGCCGAACATCTCGCTCGCCAAGAGCTCCTCGGAAAGCGCCGGACAGTTGACGACGAAGAAGGGCCGGTCGCGCCGCGGACTCATGCGGTGCAGTGCGCGGGCCAGCACGCTCTTGCCGGTGCCGCTCTCGCCGCGCAAGAGCACCGGCACGTCGTGGGCAGCAGCGCGCGAAACGACTTCCATCACCGCGCGCATCGGCGCGCTGGAAGTCTCCAGGCTGACTTCCGGGGCGGCGTCTGCCAGCTGCTCTTCCAGATCGAGGAGGCGTTGTTCCAGATCGCGACGCGCGCGGGCCGCCTCGATCACGCGCTTGATCTGCGCCGGGGTGAACGGCTTGGGCAGGTAATCCTTGGCCCCGCGCTTGATCGCCTCCACCGCGGTGTCGAAGGCCGCGTAGGCGGTGATCATCACCACGTCGAGCCCCGGCCGCTCGGCCAGGAGCCGGGGCAACAGATCTAGGCCGTCCTCGCGGCCGAGCCGCAGGTCGACCAGCGCCACGTCGTGCGGCGCGCGGGCCAGCGCCTCCAGCGCCGAGGCGGGCGAGCCGGCCTCCGTCACCTGGCAACCCAGGCCCTGCAGGCAGACCACCAGCGTCTTGCGGATGTTGCGCTCGTCGTCCACTACCAGGACGCGCAGGGCAGGCCGCGATTCCATGGTCTCCATCATCGCGCGCACCTCAGCGGCCTGCCAGCGGCGGGCGCCCGAGCAGCCGATCGAGCGCGAGGTTGACGAGCAGAACGTTGACGCGCGGCTCGCCAAGCACCAGCAGATCGCGGCCTTCGACGTTGCTCTCAATCACCGCGCGCACTCGCGCCTCGGCCACACCGCGAGCACGAGCGATGCGCGGCGCCTGCCAGAGCGCGGCGGCGGGCGAGAGGTGCGGATCGAGGCCGCTCGCGGAAGTGGTGAGGAGTTCCGGCGGCACCGGTCTTGTGCTTTGCGGCTGCAGCCGGTCGCGCTCTTTCTGCGCCCGCTCGCGCAGCGCCTTGGAAGTGGGGCCGAGATTCGACCCGCCCGAGGAAGTGGCGTCGTAGCCTTTCTCGCCAGCCGCCGAGGGGCGCGGCTGCAAGTAGGCATCGGCCGTGAAGAGCTGTGCAATCAGCTCCGACCCCACCACCTGCCCTTTCTCGTCGGTGACCAGGCTTCCCCGCGCGCGCTGGGGAAAGAGGATTAGCGCCACGCCGGCGGTGAAGAGCGGATAGGCGAGGCCAGTCAGCACAAGCGTGACCAGCGTCGCGCGAAGGGCAATGAGGAGCTCGCGTTTCATGTCAACCCCAGGGCGCCGAGCCCGAGATCGATCAGCTTGATGCCGGCGAACGGCGCGATCACTCCGCCCACGCCGTAGACCACGAGCGACCGGCGGAGCAACGCCGCGGCGCCCAGCGGCCGGTAACGCACGCCGCGCAGCGCGAGCGGAATCAAGAGGATGATGATGATGGCGTTGAAGATCACCGCCGAGAGAATGGCGCTGTAGGGCGAGGACAGCCGCATCACATCGAGCGGGGCCAACTCGGGAAATGCGCCGACGAAGAGGGCTGGAAGGATGGCGAAGTACTTGGCGACGTCGTTGGCGATCGAGAACGTCGTCAGCGTCCCGCGCGTCATCAAGAGCTGCTTGCCGACCTCGACCACCTCGAGGAGCTTGGTGGGGTCGGAGTCGAGGTCCACCATGTTGCCGGCTTCCTTGGCGGCCTGGGTACCGGTGTTCATCGCCACGCCCACGTCGGCCTGCGCGAGCGCGGGCGCGTCGTTGGTGCCGTCGCCGGTCATGGCGACGAGCTTGCCCTTGGCCTGCTCGTCGCGGATGAGCTGCATCTTCGCTTCCGGCGTGGCCTGCGCGAGGAAGTCGTCCACGCCGCTCTCACGCGCGATGGCCGCCGCGGTGCGCGGGTTGTCGCCGGTGATCATCACCGTGCGGATGCCCATGGCGCGGAAGCGCGCGAACCGCTCGGCGATGCCGCCCTTGACCACGTCCTTCAAGTGGATGATGCCCAGCACCCGCGCGCCGTCGCAGACCGCGAGCGGCGTGCCGCCCGAGTCTCCGATACGCCAGGCCGTCTTCACCACCTCTTCGCTCACGCTGCCGCCCTGCGAATTGACGTAGTCGACCACTGCGTCGACCGCGCCCTTGCGCACCTTGCGCTCGCCCATGTCGGCGCCGCTCATGCGCGTCTGCGCGGTGAACGGAATGAAATGGGCGATGCCCTTCGTCTCGCGCGCGCGCAAGCCGTACTGCTCCTTGAGCAACACCACGATGGAGCGCCCTTCGGGCGTCTCGTCGGCGAGGCTGGCAAGGTGCGCCGCATCGGCCAGTTCGGTGGCGGAAACGCCGGGCGCCGGCAACAGCTCGGTGGCGAGCCGGTTGCCCAGCGTGATGGTGCCGGTCTTGTCGAGCAACAATGTGTCCACGTCGCCGGCCGCCTCGACGGCGCGGCCGCTCATCGCCAGCACGTTCTTGCGCAAGAGGCGATCCATGCCAGCGATGCCGATAGCGGAGAGGAGCCCGCCGATGGTTGTGGGGATGAGGCAGACCAGGAGCGCCACGATGGCCGTCGCTCCCAGGCGGATGCCGGAGTAGATGCCGAGCGGCACCAGGGTGACGCAGGCGAAGAGGAAGATGATGGTCAATCCGACGAGAAGGATGTGTAGTGCGATCTCATTCGGCGTCTTCTGCCGCGAGGCGCCCTCGACCAGCCCGATCATCTTGTCGAGGAACGACTCGCCCGGATCCGCGGTGACGCGCACCACGATCCTGTCCGAGAGCACTTTGGTGCCGCCGGTGACCGCGCTGCGGTCGCCGCCGCTCTCGCGGATGACGGGCGCCGACTCGCCGGTGATGGCCGACTCGTCCACCGAGGCGATGCCCTCGATTACCTCGCCGTCGCCGGGGATGATCTGGCCCGCCTCGACCACCACCACGTCGCCCTTGTGCAGGCGCGAGGCAGGGATCATCTCCTCCATCGCCAGCGGCAGAGTGTCCGGCGGCAGGGGCCACTCGCGGTACTTGCGGGCGATGCTCTCCTTGCGCATCTTGCGCAGCGTGTCCGCCTGGGCCTTGCCGCGGCCCTCGGCCACCGCCTCGGCGAAGTTGGCGAACACAACGGTGAACCAGAGCCAGAGCGAGACCGCGAGCGTGAACCAGCGCGGCGCGCTGCCGGCGGCCGGCGAGAAGACGTCGCGCAGCCAGATCAGCGTGGTGAGGAGGCTCCCGATCTCCACCACGAACATGACCGGGTTCTTCGCCACCAGTTGCGGTGCGAGCTTCTTGACGCTCTCGACGACGGCCGGCCCCAGGATGCCGGGGTCGAAGAGCGAGAGTTGCTTCGCCTTGGAGGCCACGGCCTAGAACACCTTTCCCGCCGCGCCGGCGAAGTGCTCCGCGAGCGGGCCGAGCGAGAGCGCGGGGAAGAAGGTGAGCGCTCCGACGATCACCACCACCGAGATGAGCAGCGTGACGAAGAGCGCGCCATTGGTGGGGAAGGTACCGGTCCCGGCCGGGATGACCTTCTTGCCCGCCATCGATCCGGCGATGGCGAGCGCCGGCACGATCATCAGGAATCGCCCGATGAGCATGTCGAAGCCGAGCGCCACGTTCCAGAAGGGCGTGTTGGCGTTCAGTCCCGCGAAGGTCGAGCCGTTGTTTCCCGCGCCGCTGGAAAAGGCGTAGAGGATTTCCGACAGGCCGTGCGGCCCGGCGTTGGCGAGGCTGCTGGTTCCGTAGGGCACGACCGCGGCCCAGCCGGCGAGGCTCAAGATGATGAGCGGGAAGACCAGCACGTAGAGCATGGCCAGCTTCATCTCGCGCGCCTCGATTTTTTTTCCCAGGTATTCGGGCGTGCGGCCCACCATCAGGCCGGCGATGAAGACGGTGAGCAGCACGAAGACCAGCATTCCGTAGAGGCCCGCGCCAACCCCGCCGAAGATCACTTCGCCGAGTTGGATGTTGGCCAGCGGCACCAAACCGCCGAGCGGGGTGAAGCTGTCGTGCATGGAGTTGACCGCCCCGCAGCTCGCGTCAGTGGTGACGGTGGCAAAGAGTGCCGAGGCGGCGATGCCGAATCGCGTCTCCTTTCCTTCCAGGTTCGGCGCGTGCAGCGCGGGGTTGTCGCGGCTCTCGGCCGCGTAGGTCGCCGTGACTCCCGCGAAGAAGAGCACGGCCATGGCGGCGAAGAGCGCCCAACCCTGCCGCTGATCGCCGGCCATGCGCCCGTACGTCCAGGTCAGCGCCGACGGAATGGCAAAGATGGACACTAGCTGTACAAAGTTCGTGAGCGGCGTTGGGTTCTCGAACGGGTGGGCGCTGTTGGCGTTGAAGAAGCCGCCGCCGTTGGTGCCGAGCATCTTGATCGCTTCCTGCGAGGCGACCGGGCCCATCGCGAGCGTCTGCTTCACGCCCTCGAGCGTGGTCAGCTCTTTGTACGGCGCGAGGTTCTGCAGCACTCCCTGCGAGACGAGAAAGAGCGCGTAGAAGAAGCTGATGGGAAGCAGCACGTAGATGGTGGCACGCAGCAGGTCGGCCCAGAAGTTGCCGACGGTGTGGCCGCGCCCCTTGCGCGTGAACCCGCGCGCCAGCGCCAGCGCCACCGCGATTCCCGCCGCCGCCGAGGTGAAATTGTGCCAGGCGAGTCCGGCCATCTGGGTGAGGTAGCTAACCGTCGTCTCGGGCGTGTACGCCTGCCAGTTGGTGTTGGTGGCGAAGCTCGCGGCGGTGTTGAAGGCAAGCGCCGGCTCGACGCCGGACAAGTGCTGCGGGTTGAAGGGCAGGTGCAACTGAAGCCGCTCGATAGCGTAGGTGACCAGCACGCCGAAGAGGCTGAAGGCGAGCAGCGAAATTGTGTATGCGGACCAGCTTTGCTCTTCGCCCGCGGTCCCGCAGAGACGGAACGCGGCGCGCTCGAGGCGCGGCAACAGCGGCGGCCCCGCGAAGACGCGGAACATGTACGCGCCGAGCGGCCTGGTCACCGCCAGCACGACGAGAAAGAAGAGTCCGATCTGCGCCCAGCCGATGGCGGTCATCGCTTAGAACCGCTCGGGCTTGAGGAGCGCGCAGGCGAGATAGACGGTGAGCAGCGCCGTCAGCGCGAGGCCGATTCCGTATTCGAGAGTCACGGCATGCCCTCGCAGTAACGCACGTAGGCCCACGACAGCGCGAAGAACGCGACGGTCCCGAGGACGAACCAGAAGTCGAGCATGGCACCTCGCTGTGCATGCGCCATGCCTGTCCGCTCAGAGGGGCGCGGCCCACGGCGGCTTGCACGATGCAAGGAACGCTGCGGCGCGAGGTTGCAATGTGCAATCAGAAAGTCGCGACGGCGCTGGCAAGAGCCAGCGCTTGCGTCTTCGAGGAAGCGAATACGGCCGCGTCCGACGCGTCGAAGCGCCCTTCGAGCTTCAAGACGAGGTGTTCCGCCGGACGCAGCTCAAGAGTCACGGTGCCATCCTTGAGGAGCTGCGGAGTCCCGGAGAGGAATCCGTCGGCGTCATCGTAATACTCGGCGCGGAGCGCCAGAGCGGCCTTCTGGTTTAGCGCAAGGCGCGCGAACAGACCCGCTCCGTGCCACGCCGCCGCTCCCTTGGCGCGATCCTGCCGGCCCACGTCCACCGTCGCCCCCAGCGAGAGCTGTGCGGTCGCCTTGTATTGCGCGGTGACGTCGCCGAAGAGGCGCCAGTGCGAATCGTCCCCCGGCAGCTCGGGGCCGGCGAAGGTGTTGAGAGCGACCGAGAGGCGATCACCGGCGAATGCAATCTGCGTCCCCACCGCCTTGGCGCGGTTGTTGTCCTCGATGATTTGCCAGCCATTTAGGAAATGGATCTGCGCGGACCAGTGCGCGTCGAACGCGTAGGCGATTTTCAATCCAGCTTGATAGTAAGGCGAGAACTCGCCCATGTAGCCGCGCGTATAGTTCCAATTGTCTTTGGAGAAGAAGCTCTCGTAGCCGATGTGCGAGGGATAGATACCGGCCTCGAAGAGCAGCCCCGACCCGATGGACGCGGTATAGCTCACGCTCGCTTGATAGATGGCGCGCCAGATCTCCGGCTCGCGCTCCGCCGCGTGCACTACTTCAGGGCCGGTGCCGTAGGCGAGCGTAAGGTGGAATCCAACCGGCTTGGGCTCGAGCGCGACGTCGAGCGCCGCCGCGTTGAGGCTCACCTCGTTCGCGCGGTGCGCGGTCGTGCCGGTGCCGGGCAAGAAGTTCTCCGAGCCGTGAGCGTTGTACGCGTAGAAGACATCGACCAGGCCATGAACGTCGACGGCCTGCGCGAGCAAGAGAGCGATAGCGAGTGCGGGCATGGCGTCGCCCTCCTGCATCCCGGATGCCAGGGCGTCCTCGCGCGCATCCTTCGGATGAGTCGCCGGCGCCTCTGCAAGTGATGAAGAGCAGATGGAGTGGCGGGCGCTACTGGATTCGAACCAGTGGCCTTCGGCTTCGGAGACCGACGCTCTATCCAACTGAGCTAAGCGCCCGCGAGGCGAAGGCTCTATCCCGCCCGGCGCGGGCAGGCAAGGCGATTTCAGCGGACGGCCGTGGGGGCGAGCTTGCGCCCCTCGGCCGCGAAGCGCGGGCTGCGCAACAGACCCCAGCGCGCGGCGCGATATTGCAGTGCGGTGGCGAGGACGCCGAAGCCGTACTTCACGCTGCGGCGGAAATTGATCGACGACGCCTCGGCGAAGTAGCGCGCCGGGCAGGTGATCTCGCCGATCTGGAATCCGAACCAGATCGCCTGCGCCAGCATCTGGTTGTCGAAGACGAAGTCGTCGGAGTTCTCCTCCAGCGGAAGCGTCTCGAGGAGCCGGCGGGAGAAGGCGCGATAGCCCGTGTGGTACTCGGCCAGCTTGTAGCCGATCAACAAGTTCTCGAAGAGCGTCAGCAGGCGGTTTGCAAAATATTTCCAGACCGGCATGCCGCCCGCCAGCGCGCCGGCGCCGAGAACGCGCGAGCCGAGCACGGCGTCGAAGTGGCCGCTCGCCACCATTCCCGCCATCGCCGGGATCAGGCGCGGCGAATACTGGTAGTCGGGGTGGACCATCACCACGATGTCCGCTCCGCGCGCGAGCGCCTCGGCGTAGCAGGTCTTCTGGTTGCCGCCGTAGCCGCGATTGCTGGGATGGACGATGACGTGCAGCCCGAGCTCGCGCGCGACCCGGACCGTCTCGTCGCGCGACTGATCGTCGACGAGGATGACGTCGTCGGCGACGCCGCGGTCGATCTCCTCGGCCGTCCGCCGCAGCGTCTTCTCCGCGTTGTACGCGGGCATCACCACGCAGATGCGGCGGCCGGAGATCATGCCGCCTCCCGGAAGCGGACCGCGACGGTAGCGCAGAGAAGTCCCACGCAGAGCCAGTAATAATTGCAAAAGGGCTGCTTGTAGAAGAGCAGCACCGCGAACCAGGCGGCGGCCGCGGCAGCGACGGCCTGCAAGAGGGTCGTGCGCGGGCGCAGGCAGAGGACGAGCACGATGGCGCCCAGACCGAGCGAGAGATAGACGAGCGAGCCGTAGTTCCCGGGATGCAGGTGCGCGAAGAGCGCGGGCAGCGAGAGCGAGTCGTCGCGGAACGGCTGCAAGAGCTGCATGCGGATCACGCCGCGGATGAAGCCGCGGAAGTCCCAGGCGGCGAAGGGCACCAGGACTGCGAGCGCCACGGCCGCTGCGACGCCGATCGACTTCCAGCGCCGCTCCGCCGGCAGCGCGAAGGCGAGGGGCACGACAAGATAAGGCGAGCCCTGCTTGCTCGCGGCGACAAGCCCGATCGCCGCGCCGGCCCAAAGTATCCGGCCGCGCGCAATGGCGAGAACGGCGAGCGCGAAGCAGGCCAGGACCAGCGGCTCGGTCCAGGCCTGCTCGAGGACGAAGAAGGTGCGCGGCTGGTAGAGCACGAAGAGCGCGGCCAGCTCGGCGGCGACGCTCGCGCCGGCCCGCGCCAGCGCCCAGGCCGAAAGCAGCATCAGCGCCAGGAGCGAATAGCGGATGTCCCCGAGGAGCACATATCCCGGAAGGTCGGTGAGGATGGTCAGGGGCGGATAGGGATAGGCGGCGAGCCGGCCGTTCTGCAGGAGCTCGGCGGCGTACATCTTGCCGGTCAGGTTTCCATAGATGTTGGGATAGGACGCCGAATAGGGATCGATGCCGTGCCGAAGCGCTTCGGAAGCGCCCTGCTGCAAGATCCAGACGTCCACCCACGGCCGCGGGCTGGCGCGGATGATCGCGATGCCCATCACCGCGAAGCAGGCGAGCAGCAGAACGAAGCGCATCTTGACGAGCGATGCGCGCAGATGCACGCAGAGATAGGCGGAGAGCAAGACCAGGGCAGCGAGCGCGAACCAGCGGAAGCCGCCCTGCAGCGCGCGCTGGTCGGCATAGAAGGTCGGATTGCCGAGAAACTGGCAGGCCACGCCGAAGGCGCAGGCAGCGCCGAGAATGGCCTGCGCTGCAAAGGCAGGCTCGGGGGCAGCGCCGCGGCGCAGCCAGAGCGCGGCGACCAGCGAGAGCCCCGCTCCGAGCACGGCGAGCGCGACGGACCGCTCGTCGTACATGCCGCTCGAGATCTGCAGTGCGAGCGCGAGGGCGGCCGCGGCCAGCGCGCAGAGGACGGCGGGCCCTCCAGCGAACTTCACGGCCGCGCACTGTAGCAGAGGATCAGGGTAGAGTCGCCGCGTGATCCCCATCTCGTGCGCCTCCTGCGCGGGCGCGCTCTCGCCGCGGTTGCGCGAAGTGGAGGATCCGCAGACCCGAGAACGCTTCGACATCCTCGCCTGCCGGAGCTGCGGGCTCGGCCACACTTCGCCCGTTCCGGAGGATCTCGGCCGCTACTACGGCCGCCGCTATTACGGCGGCCGCCACGGTCTCACCCAGGCGCTCTGCCTCTGGCGGCGGGCGCGGCTACTGGATCGATTCGGCGGCAAAGGGCGCGTCCTCGACGTCGGCTGCGGCGACGGCAGCTTCCTCGACGCGGCCCGCGCTCGCGGCTGGGAGGTCGCGGGCACCGAGCGGAATCCGGCTCCGCCGCGGAGCAAGGAGCTGCAGGTCTTCCGATCGATCGCCGAGGCGAGCGGCCCCTTCAGCAGCGCTACTCTCTGGCACAGCCTCGAGCACCTCCCCGATCCGCGCGGCGCACTGGAACAGCTCCGCGCGCTGCTCGAGCCGAGGTCGACCGTCCTCGTCGCCGTCCCCGACGCGCAGGGAGCGCAGGCGCGCCTTTTCGGCCGGCTCTGGCGCCACCTGGACGTGCCTCGGCATCTGTTCCACTTCGGGCGGGAGTCGCTGGCGCGGCTCCTCGAGCGCGCCGGTTTCACGCCTTACTGGTGGTGGCACCAGGAGATCGAGTACGACCTGCTCGGCTGGACGCAGTCGGCGCTCAATGCGCTGCCCGCAACTCACGATCTGCTCCTGCGCGCGCTCTCGGGCCGGCACCGGAGCGCAGGGGATCTGTTCGCCGGAGTTCTCCTCGGCGCGCTGCTCGGCGTGGCTGCTTTCCCCGCGGCGATGGCGACGGCCCTTCTCGGAAGCGGCGGGACGCTCATCGTCGCCGCGAGGCGCGCTTGAAGAGCGCCTTCTTTGCTCTCGCCGCTGTCGCCCTTGGCATCGCGCTGCAGCTCGGAGACGGCGGGCTCACTCCGGGCGCGCTGGGGCTGCTCACGGCCGCGCTCATCGCGCTCGTTGCATCGACGCAGGTGGGCGGCGAGCTCGACGAGCGCGGGATCGCCGTGCTGCTGGCAGCCGGCTGCGCCGTGGAGGGCTTGCTGCTCTTCACGCGCCCGCCGGGCATCTATCTCGAGCCGCGCCCCGGCGGGCCGTACCCATACTGGGCGGGGCTGGCCTTACTCCTGGCGTTCGCTTTGCTCGGAGCGCGTCAGGAAGCGCCGCGATGGCAGCTGCCGCTTCTCCTCGCGGTCCATTTCGCTCTCGGCGCCTGGGTGCTCTGGTCTTCGCCCGCGCCGCTCATCGACGTCTTCACCTTCCAGCGCGACGCGATGGTCCACGCCCTGCAGGGCCACAATCCCTATGCGATGACGTTCGAGGATCCCTACGGCGGCAGATTCCCCTTCTATGGCGAGGGACTCCTCCGCGACGGCCGGGTGCAGGTCGGCTATCCCTATCCGCCGCTCTGCTTCGCGCTGGGGCTCGTCGCGCACCTTCTCGCCGGCGACTATCGATGGGCTGTATTGCTCTCCATCACTCTCTCCGCCGCCTGCATCGCCTGGGCGCAGCCGGACCGCGCCGGGCGCCTCGCGGCTGCGCTGCTCTTGCTCTCGCCGCGCGGATTCTTCGTGGTGGAGCAAGGGTGGACCGATCCGTACGTGCTCTTGCTCGCCTGCGCCGTCGCGCTCTGCGCCGTTCGCTTCCGGCGCGCTCTCCCCTGGATGCTCGGGGCGTTCCTGGCAGTCAAGCAATATGCGGTGCTGGCCTTGCCGCTCGTCGTCTTCATCGAGCGCCGGCCGTGGCGGCTCTTGCGCAACGCCCTGCTCTTCGCCGCCGCGCTCACCTTGCCCCTCGCGCTCCTCGATCTGCGCGCCTTCCTCGACGACGTCGTCCTCTTCCAGATCCGCCAGCCCTTCCGACCCGACGCTCTCAGCTACTCCGCGGCGCTCTTCTCCAAGACGGGCCGCGCGCTGCCTTCCTGGGCGCCACTGGCCACGCTGGCAGCGGGGATCTGGCTGGCGCTCCGCTCGATGCCGCGCGCGCCCGCGAGCCTGGCCGGCGCGATGGCGCTCTGCTACTGCGCCTTCTTTTCGGTCGGAAAGCAGGCCTTTTGCAACTACTACTTCTTCGTCCTCGGCCTCGCCGCCTGCGCCGCGGCGCTCACCGCGCCATCCGCACGATCGCCTGGTATTGCTCCTTCGTGACCGGCTGCACCGAGAGCCGCATGCCGCGGCGGATGAGGAGCATCTCGCGCAGGTCCGGCTCTGCCTTGATCTCCGCCAGCGTCACCGGATGAGGGAACTTGCGCAGCGCCTTCAGCTCCACCTGGAACCAGCGCGGCTCGTCGGCAGGCGAGTCGGGATCGTAGTGGTCGTCCTTGCGATCGAACTGCGTCGGATCGGGATGGCCCTCGCGGACCACTTCCGCTTCGCCCACCACCGCCGTCGGCTCGGCGCTGGAATGATAGATGAGCGCGCGGTCGCCCTTCTTCATCCCGTCGCGGAGGAAATTGCGCGCCTGGTAGTTGCGCACGCCGCTCCAGCCGGCCTTGCCGTCGCGCAAAAGGTCGTCGATGGAATAGCTGGAGGGCTCCGTCTTGAGCAGCCAGTAGCTCATCTGCCCTTGGCGACCTTCTTGCCGGCCTCGAACTTCCAGCCCTTCTCCTTCTGCCACTGCAGCTCGTCGTCGATGGTGAAGACGAGATATTCGCTCCGGAGAGGGAGCAGGTTGATGCGCCCGTCGATGAAGAGCGTGGGCGTGCTCTCGACGCCGGCGGCCTTGCCTTCGCGGATGTGCTTCTCGACGATCTCGTCGAACTTGCCGGCGTAGACCTGCTTGAGCATCTCCTCGCCGTCCAGCCCGGCCTCGCGCGCGTATTGCTGGAGGTCCTTGTCGTCGAGCTCTTCCTGATGGGCGAAGATGAGCCCGTGGAGCGGCCAGAACTTCCCCTTGGTGCGCGCGTACTCGGCGCAAGCGGCGGCGATGCGGGCGCGCGGATGCTGAGGGAAGGGGAAATGCTTGGAGCAGAGGCGGACCTTGCCCTTGCGCTGCTCGAGCACCAGGTCGTGGAGCGGCTGCACCGCCGCGGCGCAGTGCGGGCACTGGTAGTCGCTGAACTCGACGATGCTGATCGGCCCTTTGCCGAGGACGCCGCAGTTGTCGCTGCGCAGCTTGATCCGCTGCCGGGGGTCGAAGGAGGCATAGTACTTCTCCACTACCTGCACGATGGTCGAGGAAGAAAATCCCTCGCGCGCGAATTGCTTGACCAGCTCGGCCATGCGCAGCGCGTGCGGATCCTTGACGCCCGCGGCGAGACACTTGGCGAGCGTGTCCTGGCAGCCGGCGTAGTCGAAGACGTCGGTCGCTACCTGGAGGAACGTTTCGCGCTGCAGGTCGGTGAGGCTGGAGAGGTCCGCGCGAGGCACGATCTGCTTCGCCTGATCGGCGGAGACCGGCGCGGCCAGGAGCAGCGAAAGAAGGAGCAGCATGCGGCGCGGGGTTATAGCGCAAAGAGAGAGGGAAGCGCCCGTCCTTCGAAGCCGGGGAAGAGCTTCTCGACGTCGGTCGCGCCCAGCTGCGCGGCGGCTGCGGCCGCGAGGACGCTGCGCAGGTCGGTGGTCACGGCCAGATCGCGGCCCTCGTAGAGCTGGTCGTCGCGCAGCCCCGGCCAGCGGCCGTGGATCTTCCCGCCGCGCACGCCTCCGCCCAGGACGAACGCGATGCTGCCGTGGCCGTGGTCTGTGCCGTTGGCGCCGTTCTGCCGCACGGTGCGGCCGAACTCGGTGGCCGCGATCAGCACCACCTCATCGGCGCGCTTGCCGAGATCGCGCCGGAAGGCGGCGAGCGAATCGCCCAGTTGCCGCAGGTTGTTTGCGAGCTGCGCTGGCTGCGCCAGGTGCGTGTCCCATCCGGCGGCGTCGGCGCAGCCCACCCGCAGGCCGATCCCCGCCTTGATCAGCTGCGCCAGCTGCCGGAGCGACTGCGCGATGGGGCCCTGCGGATATTCCGCGTCGGGCTTCGGCGCCTCCGGTCCGAGCTTCGCCTCTAGCATTTCGAGCGCCGCGAAGGTCTCTTTGGCGGAGGCATCGTCCCGATAGAGCGCCTCGAACGCCGCGCGCGCCTGCAGGCGACCTTGCGGTCCGCCCGGCCCGCCCGCGAGTGGCCGCAGCCGGAGCTGATCGAGCGAGGCGAAGGCGAGCGCCTCCGGCCCTCCCTGGAGCGCTCGTGGCAATCGCGGCGAGACCGCGACGGCATCGAGCGGGGAGCGCTCGGCGATGGGCGCCTCGCGCAGCGCGCGCGCCAGCCAGCCGTCGGGGGTCGACTTCACGCCCGGCGTGCCCAGCTCGAGAAAATCCTGCGCATCGAAGTGGGAGCGGGTCCCGTCGGGCGAGCCGACCGCATGGACGATGGCGAGCGACCCTTCCTTCCAGAAAGGGAGCAGCGCGCCGAGAGAAGGATGCAGGCCGAATCCGGGCACGCCCAGCTCGAGCAGATCCTTGGACGGCAGCGCGATTTGCGGCCGCAGCTGCGCAAGCCGCGCCTCGCCGTACGCTGGGACGGCGTGCAGCCCATCGAGCGCGCCGCGGAGGAAAAGGAAGACGAGGATCTTCTTCCCCTCTCGCTCCTGCGCCAGCGCGCGCCGGGCGAATCCGGGCAAGAAGGACCCCGCCGCCACCAGCGCGCCTGAGCGCAAGATCATGCGCCGCGAGATCATCGCCGCTGCAGCTCCGGCGCGCCGAGGAGCAGGCCCACCGCGCGCGCCGCTTGCAGCTCCGGCTTCGCGGGCGCCTTCTGGAGCTGATCGAGGAGAGATGCGCGCGTCTTTTCCGACAGCTCGCCGGCGCCGAGCTGCGCCGCCGCCTTGGTCAGAACCGAAGCAGGGTCGCTGCCGGCGAGCGGCGAGAGATCGACCTTGACTCCCTGCAGCTGCCCGTTCGCGAGCTGCAGGCCGAAGTCGATCCGCGCCAGGAGGGCTCCCGACGAGAGCCAAGCCTGCGCGGTGTCGCCATAGCCGGTCGGGGGCTGCGCTGCGTAGAGCGGCTCGCCGATGCGCGCCACGGCGCGGGAGAGAGCGAGCGGATCGCCGACCTTTGCATCGAGCGCCCGCACCGCGCCCGCCACCAGCTCGAGCGGCGAACGCACCTTGGCGCGAAGGGCCCGGCGGCTCCAGAACTCCGGCGACTCGAAGATGGCGCGCAGCATCGAGCGGATGTCGCCCTGCGTGCGTTGGTAGGTCGCTGCCAGCCGCTCGACCAGCGCCTCCGGCGGGTCGTCGCTGACGAACCTTCGCGCCAGCTTGCCGGCGATGAAGCGTGCCGTCGAGGGATGGCCGGCGAGAATGCGCAGCACCCTCTCGCCGTCTTCCTCTCCTCCTCCGGGGGAGATGACCTGGCCGAGCACGAGCTTCGGTCCGTAGTCGTGCATGCGCGGCCGGAAGACGAAGCGCGGATCCTTCTGCGGCTCCTCCACCGTCCAGCCGGTGAAGCAGCGAGCCACCTCGATGATGTCCCGCTGGGTGTAGCCGCCCGCAACGCCGAGGGTGTGCAGCTCGAGCAGCTCGCGCGCGTAGTTCTCGTTCAGCCCGCCGCGCCGTGAGCGCCAGTTGTCGAGGTAGATCAGCATCGCGGGGCTGCGCGCGGTCGCTTCCAGCAGCTCGCCGAAATTGCCCAGCGCATTGGGCCGCAGCGAGCGCGTTTCGTACTCCGGCAAGAGCGCGGCCTCCATCTGCTTGCCGCCGAAGACGTTGAAGTGGTTGAACCAGAAGTCGGCCATCACCTCCTGCAGCTGGCGCTCGGAGAAGGCGGCGCGCACCAGCTTGACCTGCGCCAGCTGGGCGACGAAGTCCTTCTTCTTCATCCGCGCCTCCTCCAGCTCGCGCACCAGCGAGGACGAGTCCTCCTGGACCACGTCGAACTGGTAGATGCGGTCGTACAGAGCCGGGTCGGCGATGCTCTCGGGATGGAGCTGGTCCTCGATGAACCGGGCGATCCCTTCGCGCTCGAGCA
>VBLC01000048.1:81985-99291 GCA_005879315.1 Deltaproteobacteria bacterium
GCAAAGTAGATTGCGGCGCGGCGCATACAGCCTCCAGACCCGACGCCGGAAGTGTAGGTGAAATTCAGCGCGGCAGCAGCCGGCGCGCGCGGGCCAGCACTTCGCCGGCCTCGCGGACACCCAGCGCGAGCGTCGCGCCTAGATAGACGCCGCCGAAGATCGTCAGGACGACGACCGCTTGGGGCACTGGAGGAAGTGGGGCCGTGACGAGCTTCGCTCCCAGGGCCGCCAGGGTGGCCAGGATCGCGGCACCCCAGAGCCGCGGCAAAAGACCGGGCGGCAGATGTGCTGGGCCGATGCGGCGGGCGATGCCGCGGCGGAGGAGCGCGAACTCGATCCATCCGGCGACGCCGGCCGAGGCAGTCAGTCCCGCCGCGCCGAATCGCGCGTCGATGTGCAAGAGGCCCGGCAGGTAGAGGCCGCAGAAGACGCCGAGGCCTGCGGTGAGCGCGACCCGCAGCACGGCGTAGCGCAAAGGCGTGCGCGTGTCGCGCAGGGCGTAGAAGGCGCTCGAGTAGAGTCGCCCGAGCGTGGCGGCGAGCAGGCCCACCGTCGACCCGGCGAGGATGAGCCAGACGTAGCGGACGTCGCGGCCGTGGAAGGCGCCGGTCTGGAAGAGGGCGGCGCAAATGACGTCGCCCAGCGCAAGGAAGGCGGCGACGCTGGGGACCACCGGAAAGGCGATCGACCGCAGGCCGTCCTCGAGCTGCGCCCGGAGCTTGTCGCGCACCTCCGCGTCGGCCGACATCGACGGCAGCGAGGCCGCCGAGACCGCCATGCCAAAGAGCGAGACGGGCAGTGTGTAGATGATCTGCGCGTAGCCGAAGGCCGCGACCGTGCCGCTCGGCAGCCAGCTGGCGATGAGGGTGTCGACATAGGCGGAGATCTGCACGACTCCGCGCCCTGCCACGACCGGGAGGAAGTTGCGGACCACTTCCGCGACGTGCGCGTCGCCGCGGCCCAGCGAGAGCCGCGTCCCCGGCCCCAGCAGGCGCAAGACCTGGGGGGCCTGCACGGCGAGCTGCAGCGCGCCGCCCGCGACGGCCCCCCACGCCGCCCAGACCGCCAGGCGCGGCTGATCGCTGCCGGCTCGGGCGCCGAGGATGAGCGCAGCGATGATCGCCCCGCTCCACACCACCGGCGCGGCGTAGCTGAGGAAGAATTTGCGGTGGCTGTTGAGCACGCCGATGCAGAAGGCGGACAGGACCAGGAGCGCGATGCCCGGAAAGAAGATGCGCACGAGAGTGATCGCGAGATCTCGAGTCTCGCCCTTGAATCCGGGCGCGATCGCGTCGAGCAGGACGGGCGTCGCGAGGACCCCGAGCAGCGCAAAGGCGCCGGTGACGACCGAGAGGAGGCCGGCGACTGCGCCAGCGACCGCGCGCGCCTGCGCGTCCTCCCCTTTGGCGCGCAGAGCGGCGTAGACGGGAATGAAGGAGGCGGACAGGACGCCTTCGCCGAGCAGGTTTTGCAGGAAGTTGGGGATGCGCAGCGCCGCCGTATACGCATCGGCCGCGTGCGAAGTCCCGAGGTAATGCCCGAGCACTCGCTGCCGGACCAGGCCCGCCAACCGGCTGAGCAGGATCCCCGCTGCGACCAGCAGCGCCGCGCCCCCCGTCCGCGAAGGCGCCGCAGGCGTGGCCGCCACTGTGTCGGGCTCTCCCACCGGTGGGGGGAGGATACCCGCCGCGAAAAAAAAATAATTTTTTTCGTACAGGAACTGGTCACCCTGGGGAGGGGGCTGATTGCTTCCGACGAATGGCGTGAGCACCGTCGGCGAATTGAGTCGGGGATGTCGATGAGCTTCGAAGTCGGATTCGAGACCGTTGGGAATGCGACTCTCATCCTTCACGACCGTCGGCCATTGCTCGTGACAGACCCCTGGATTACCGGCCCTGCCTACTTCGGGAGCTGGGGGCTCGCTGCCCAGATTCCCGACGAGCAGATGGAGGCCATCCGCAATTGCGAATACGTCTGGATCTCACACGGCCATCCTGACCATCTTTCCGGCGATTCAATTCAACTGTTGCGCGGCAAGAAGATGCTCGTCCCCGATCACGAGGGCGCGCGCGTCTACAACGACTTGAAGCAGCAAGGCTTCGACGTACATGTCTTGCGCGATCGCGAGTGGCTCGAGCTCTCTCCGCGGGTCCGCGTCTTCTCCATCGCCGACTACAATCAGGATGGAGTTCTCATCTGCGACGTCAACGGCCGACTGGTCTTGAATCTCAACGATGCCAGCGATCGCGGCTGGGGCGGCTTCGTTCGCCAGCTGACGAAAAAGTATCAACGGTCGTTCCTGCTCAGCCTGGCGGGATTCGGCGATGCCGACATGCTGAACTTCCGCGACGAGAGCGGCGGGCTGCTGCCGCTGCCGCCGCGCAACCCTCTCGGCGCAACGCTGTCGCAGCGCGCGCGGTATTGGGGCGCGAACTGCGTCATTCCCTTCAGCGCGCTTCATCGATATCAGCGAACCGACAGCGTCTGGGCGAACCAGCAATCGGCGACGTGGGCGGACTACGAAGACGGTTTCGAGCACGACAAGCTCGAGCTCTTTCCGGCGTACGTCCGCTACGATTGCGAAAGCGACCAAGCAACTCCTCTCCCGGCAAAGAGGAATGAAGGCCCTCCCATCGACCCGAAGGAGTTCGGCGACGATCCCAAAGAGCCGCTGACCGGCGACGACAAGCACAACCTGCGCAAGTATTTCACGTCGATTGAGCAGGTCGCGAAGACCGTAGACTTCGTCCGCTTCCGGGTCGGCGGCGAAGAGTCGCTGATCGAAATGTCCAAGCGCAATTTTGCCCGCGGTCTGACCTTCGAGGTGCCGCGCAATTCGCTGATGACCGCCGTGAAGTATGAGATTTTCGACGATCTTCTGATCGGCAATTTCATGAAGGTGACTCTGCACGGCGACTGGGGCTCAGGGCGGCTCTACCCCGATTTCACGCCCTACGTGGCGAAATACGCGGATAATGGCCGCGCCAAGACGCTCTCCGAATTGCGCCGGTACCATTATGCGTATTTCCGCCGCGACCCGGCCGGCTGGCTGCGGCACCGCTTCGAGGCCGGCTTCCTCATGCCGCTGCAGGCAGCAACGTCATCGCTACTGCGTTCGCGACTCGGCGCAAACTCCAAGTTCTTCCGGGCAGTCAAGCGAACATATTGGTCGCTGCGCCAGGTCCGCTAGGCTATCCCAGCGGGGCGCACTTCACCGGCCCGCTCACCGCAATGTTGTTCTCCGGGTGGCAGTCGCCGATGGTCTGCTTCTCGTCGACGATCGCCTTCACCGTCACGGCCTCGCTCGAAGGCGGCGCGACCCAATCGACGCTGACCTTTTCGCTCGCCCCCGGCTGCAGCGTCGTCGTCGTGTAGCCGGTGCCGATCAGCGCCGTCTGGCCGTTCTGCAGCACCGCATAGAAGGTCACGCTCACCCCCGGCCGGACCAGGAGCGCCCCGCCGTTGTAGACGACGGTGCTCACCGCCGCCTTGCCGGTGCGGCAGTTGGTCAGATCGACGTCCACCGTGCAGGCGGCGAGGTCGGGCGCGCTGAACATCCCCTGCCCCTGCACGTTCTGCCGGTAGGTGTTCGACTGCGGCGCCGCCCAGGAGTTGGGCTCCGGCCAGGGCAGCGTGCCGTCCAGGTTGACGTTGCTCACGTGGTAGGCATGCTCGTTCCAGATGCTGCGGGTGTTGACCCACTTGTCGCTCGGCGACTTGAGCGCCTTGAGCCCCACGTAATCGGACTGGAGCTGGTACTTGTCCGAGCCGGGCCACTCCGGACAGTAGTAGTTGCAGATGTTGTTGTTGGGCACCAGGACCTTGGCGCGGCCGCTGCCGTCGATGTCGGCGACGATGGGCATTTCGTAGGCGGTGCAGGAGGAGTTCTTCTCCTCGATCAGCGCCTTGCCGGACTTGCCGTCGTAGACGCGGAAGAAGCACTGGTCGCTGTAGACCACCTTCGCCTCGCCCTTGCCCTCGAAGTCGAAAACCGAGCTGCCGGTGTTGGCCGAGCAGTCGCGGGTCTTGCTCTGCCAGATGAAGTTGACGCCCGGCTTCCACACCAGATAGGCGCCCTGCCCGGCCACGCCGACTTCCGGCATGCCGTCGCCGTCGAAGTCGGCGATGGTAGGCGCGCCGCCCTCGTTGACCTCGCCGTTGCAGGTCGGGTCGGCGGGCAAGGGCAAGGGGCTGAGCAGGATCCCGCCCGTCCAGTCCTGGATGCGCAGGGTGCCGCGGCTCACCACCACGATCTGCGGATGCGGATCGTCGGGCTTGAGGCCCATGATCGATCCGTACTTGGCGAAATTGGCGATCGCCGGGAAGCCGTCGGGGCAAGCCGAGCCGACTCCGCCCGCGCAGGGCAGGCCGCGGGGCATCTCCACGCTGTGGCGCCAGATCGAATTGCAGCTGTAGCCGGTGGGCGAGGCGGGATCGGCGGTCATCTTGTAGGCCTGATTGCCGGTGACGATCTCGGGAATGCCGTCGAGATCGATGTCGGCGATGGCGGTGAGGGTTCCATCGCCGTTGCCGCTGATCTGGTCGAGAGGCGAGAGCGTCTGCGGGCAGAGCATCTTGCCGGTGGCGCCGTCGTAGACGCCGTTGCCCACCACGATCTGCGCTGGGCCGGTGGGCCCGAGCAGCCGGGCGATGGAAGGCGCGCCCCACCAGATCTGCACGGCCCGGTTCAACCAGAGAAAGCGCCCGTCGCTGCCGAAGGCGATGAGGCCGCCGTGCTGGTGCGAAGATGGGTAGCAGTCGCCGTTCGTCTTGCAGGTCTTGCCGGTGATGGTGCAGGTGCCGGTCCACCCATCGCACCTGCTGACGTCGCTCGGGTCCCAGCTGCCGGTGATGAAGCAGACCTCGCCGGTGCCCATGCAGTCGCCTGCGGCGATGGAGGAGTTCCCGTCGGTGCTCCACTCCATGTGCTGCCACATGTCGTGAGGCGCGGTCCAGATGGGCGAACCGTCCGAGCCGCGCACCGCGCGCATCACTCCCTGCGTCTCGACGACCTCTCCCTGGTTGGGCGCAAAGCTGTTGAACACGACCGCGGGCTCCTGGTCGCCGGCGTGCAGGCGCATCACCACCGGCGTGCTCATCACCTGCGTGTAGTCCGGGTACTCGACATCGGTGCGGAAGGCCCTGTGGCCGGTAGTGTCGTCGGGTCCGGCCGGCGTCTGCCAGGGCCACCACCAGTCGTGCGTCGGCGGTTCGAAGGAGCCGTGGGGGATGAAGATGCAGGCCGGATCGGGCGGCTTGCACTGCGGAGTGGAAGGCAGGCAGACGCCGTTCGCGCAGAATTCGTTCGCGGCGCACTTGACGTTGGCGCAGGCAGTGGCCTGCGCGCCGGTCGAGGGCACCTGGCAGGTGCCGTTCACGCAGCGGCCATCGCCGCAGTCGGAGTCGACGTGGCAAGGGTTGCCCTTCACGATCGAGCAGGAGGCGTCGTCGGCCGGATCGCAAGGCGCCTGCTGCTTGTCGACGCAGGCCGCAAGCAGCGCTGCCAGGGCCAGAAAACGGAACACTCCCCTCCCCATCCGCCACCTCCCACAACGCTTGTGGCAGGGTGTGAACGGCGGTGCCGGGCTGCAAGCGGGCGGGCGTCGCCGCTCTGGGAAACTGGCGTTGAGAAGAAAACATTGTGACGGCGCGCAAGATTCGCGCATCTTTTCCGGCGCGAGCGGCATCTTCTGCGGACATGAACGCGATCAAGCACGGTGTCGGGCCGCTCCTGGCGGTGTTTCTGGGTCTCTCCTTCTCCGCCCGCGCCGAGCGCCGGCGGGTTCCGCTGCGCGAGGCGCTGCAGCTCGCCGCCAGACAAGGGCCCGATGTGGTCGCGGCGCGCGCGCAGGCGGCCATCGCGGCGGCGAGCGTGCGGCGGGCCTGGACGGCGTGGCAGCCGGACCTGAGCGCGAACGGCACCTTCGATCACACCAGCGCTCCGGCGAGCATTCCGGCCGGCGCAATCGGGAATCCGGCGCCGATCACCATCGTCGGCGAGAACAGCACGTACGCCACCTTCCAGATCTCCCAGCCGCTGCTCACGCCGCAGGGCCTCTTCGCCCCTGGTGTCGCTTACGCCGGAGCGGAGGCGGCAGAGCGCGGCGCCGACGAATCGCGCGAGCAGGTTCTCCTCGGTGTGGCGCGCGCCTATCTCGGATTGGAGGGCGTGGAGGGGCTGCTCGATGCGGCGCGCGAGCTGGAGAAAGTCGCCCTGCGCCGCGAGCAGGACGCCCGGGCGCAGATCGCGGCGGGCACCGCGGTGGAGATCGCGCTCTTGCGGGCGCAGACCGAGACGGCGCAGGCGCGGGCGCAGATCGCCGGCCTCCAGGGACAGAAGGCATCGCTTCTGCCGCTGCTCGAGGCACTGGTCGGCGAAGCCGTCGAGCCGCTGCCCGCCGGCACGGCGCAGGACCTGGGCGCCCCGAGCGAAGAATCGACCCAGCCGTGGGAGGAAGCGTTCTCGGTGAAGAGCGCGGTCGCCTCCGCCCTGGCCGCTCAGCGACAGCTCCGGCTCTCCAATTTCCTCTGGATGCCCACCGTCGCTGGAGTGGCCAAGGAGAACTACAACTCGAACGGCGGCTTCGCCAACAAGAACTGGACCTACGACCTGATCCTCAACGTCAGCGTGCCGCTCTACGACCACGGCGTCCGCTACGCGCAGCAGCACGAGGACGACGCCAGGCTCGCCCAGGCGCAGGCGCAACTCGCCTCGACGCGGGCCAGGGCGCGGTCCAACTGGATCGGCGCGCGCGCGAACCTGACCGCGGCGCAGGCGGTGCTCGAGCAGTCTCGGTCGCAGGCAGCGCTGGCCGCGCGGACGCAGTCGCAGGTCGAGGCCTCGGCGCGCGCGGGCGTGGCGACCTCGCTCGATCTCTCCGACGCGGACCAGAAACGCTTCGCCGCGGCCAGCGCCGCCGCGCAAGCGGGCACCGATCTCGAAGTGCGCAAGGCTGAAGTGGCGGCCGCCGAAGGGAGATTGTACAAGCTCGCGGCTCAGTGAGCCGCCACTCGCCATTCGCCGTCTTCCGCCATCGGCTCTTTCTCTGGATCTGGGTCGGCTCGCTCCTCTCCAACGTCGGCAACTGGATGGAAGCGGTGGGGCAGAGCTGGCTGGTGCAGCAGCAGACCGCCTCGCCCCTGATGGTCGAGCTCCTGGCGGCGAGCGAGTTCGTGCCGCACGCCCTGCTGCTCATCGCCGCGGGCGCCATGGCCGACCGCTACGACCGCCGCAAGCTGCTCCTCGTCGGGCAGATCTTCATGATGATCTTCGGCGCGCTCCTCGCGGTGCTGACGCACCTGGGCCACGCCACGCCCTGGGTGGTGATCGGCATCGCCTTCGCCGAGGGAGCTTCGTGGGCGGCGGTGATGCCCGCCTGGCAGGCGCTGGTGCCGGCGCTGGTGCCGCGCGACGAGCTGCCCTCGGCCATCGCGCTCAACTCAGCGCAGTTCAACACCGCGCGCCTGGCGGGGCCGATGCTCGCCGGCGCGCTCCTGACGGCGGCGAGCGCGGCGGTGGTGTTCGACATCAATGCCGTCAGCTTCGTCGGCATCGTCGCCGTCCTTGCTCTGCTGCGCTTGCCGGCGAAGGCCGCGGCGGGACCGCGAGTTCAGAGCGGGGTCGGCGGAGCGCTGAAATGGACCCTGCACGAGCCGGGCCCGCGGCGCCTCATCATCGGGCTGGCGGCCTTTGCGCTCCTCACCGCGCCGGTGCAGGGGCTCTTGCCCACGCTCTCCGACCAGGTGCTCGAAGTCGGCGCACACGGATATGGCGCCCTGCTCTCCTGCCTGGGCGCAGGCGCGATCCTCGGCGCGCTCACCCTGGCGCGACTGCCGCGCAGCTATCCACGGCATCATCTGATCCCCTTGTCGATGCTCGCCTTCTCGCTCTGCGCGCTCATCTACGCCAGCTCGCACTCGGCGATTCTTTCCGGAGCGGCGCTCGCCGTGGGCGGAGTCTTCTGGGTCTGGGCGCTCGCCGCCTCCAGCACCGCCATGCAGCTTCTCGTGCCGGAACATCTCCGCGGCAGGGCGATGAGCGTCGCGGCTCTCGCCACCACCGGCCCGCTGCCCCTCGGCCATCTGCTCGGCGGCGCGCTGGCGAACTGGTTCGGCGTGCGGATCGGCGTCATCGCGCCCTGCTTCGCCCTGGCTTGCTTCTCGGCCTGGTCGGCCTTTGCGCGCGAGCCGGCCATCGATGCGATGAAGCTTCCTCCGCCCCTTCCCCGCGGTTTCCGCGCCGCGCTCTGGGAAGCGCTCACCGCCGCCTCTCACCGCGCGCAGGAAGTCGAGCCCGGCATGCCCAAGGGCAGCGGCGAGCCCATCGAGGAATGAGGCGTCTTTGGTGTAACCTTCGCCTCGTTGCAACTCAGCGAGCAGCTCAAGGGTCGCCGCGTCTTCCGGGCCGTCGTCGGCTACGGGATCGTCGCCTTTGCGCTCTTGCAGGTGATCGAGCCCATCATGCACGGGCTGCACCTGCCCGAGGCGACGCTGACCTACGCGCTCTTCGCGCTCGGCCTCGCCTTTCCGCTGGTGGTGGCGATCTCCTGGGCGCTCGACGCGATGCGAGGCGAGGCGCCGGTGCGCTGGACCCCGCAGTTGACGGCGCTGACGCTGGCCGTGCTGGCGATCCTCGCCGCCACCGCGCTGGTGGTGATCCCGCCCACCGCGCCGACAGCGCTGCCCAGGCTGGTGCAAGTGACCTTCACCGAAGGCATCGAGGAGCACCCCACCTGGTCGCCGGACGGCAAGCAGATCCTCTACGTCGCGCAGAGCGGCAAGGTGCGGAAGATATTCCGCAAAAATCTGGTGTCCGGCGAGGATAAGCAGCTGTCCGCGGGCGATCATGACGAGATCCAGCCGGCCTGGTCGCCGGACGGCGAGAGCGTGCTCTTCCTCCGCGCGCGACAGCCGAACCAGATGCTGCAGCCCGCCGACGTCTTCGGCCAATTCGTCGACGACGCGGACATCTTCCGGCGGGACCTGCGCTCGGGCAAGGAGACCTGGCTGATCGGGGGGGCTTACGACCCCGCGCCTTCTCCCGATGGCATGCACATCGCCGTCGACGCCAGCTGGGCGGGCCCGCGGCGCATCTGGATCCTCGATGCGCAGGCGCACAATCCGCAGCAGGCCACGACCGACAGCAGCGAGGAGATCGTCCACATCGCGCCGGCCTGGTCGCCCGACGGCAAAAAGATCGCCTTCCAGAACATCGAGCGCACCAAGTTCGACATCCGCGTGGTCGATCTGGAGAGCAAGGCGCAGACCTTCCTCACCGATGACTACTCGATTGACATCCGGCCGACCTGGTCGTCCTCGGGCAAGTTCGTCTATTTCAGCTCCGACCGCGGCGGCGGCACCAACATCTGGCGAGCCACGCCGCAGGGCGCGCTGCAGCAGGTCACCACCGGCGCCGGCCAGGACGTCGAGGTTGCCATCTCGCGCGACGGCAAGCGGATGGCCTTCGTGACGCTGCGCCAGAACGCGGACCTCTGGCGGCTGCCGGTTTCGCCGCGGACGGGACTCGCCACGGGTCAGCCCGAGGCGGTGATCAGCACCACCCGCGAAGACAGCCGCGGCGCCTGGTCGCCTGACGGAACTTCCATCGCCTTCAACTCCGACCGCTCCGGCGAGATGAACATCTGGATCCATTCGCTCGCGCAGGGGAGCGCGCGCCAGCTCACCACCGGCCGCGGCGGCGACTTCCAGCCGAACTGGTCGCCCGACATGAAGAAGATCGCCTTCTTCTCCTCGCGCTCGGGGAAGCCGAACATCTGGCTGGCGGAAGTGCCGGGCGGCGCTCTGCGGCAGCTCACCGCCGGCGAGTCGCGCAGCGTGAATCCCTTCTTCTCGCCCGACGGCGCGCGCATCGCCTTTCAGTCGGATCGGAGCGGCCGGCTGGAAGTCTGGGTGATGAACGCCGACGGCAGCGGCGCGCGGCAGCTCACCAACCTGGGCATCACCGGACATTTCATGCGCTGGACCGATTCGGGCGCCGGGATCATCTTCCGCTGCACCTGCGGCGGCAAGCCGGCCACGATGCTGGTGCCGGCAGCGGGGGGCGAGGCGGTCAAGTTCGCCGAGCAGAAGGGCGGATCGCACATCTCCTTCTCGCCCGACCGCTCGCGCATCATGGACGTCCTGTACCACCGCGTGCTCTGGGTTTCGCCCGTGAAGGGCGGCCCGCCGGAAAAGGTCTTCGAGTTCTCCGACCCGAGCATCCGCATCGACTATCCGGTCTGGTCGCCAGATGGAAAATGGGTACTCTTCGACCGCCAGCATCCGCGCGGCGGCGATGTCTGGGTGATGAAGGATTTCGAGTAGGCGCTCATCCGCCACAAGACTCGAGGCTTGTTTGGCTGCTGCCGCCATCTCGCGGAGTTGCTATGAGTCGCCCATGGCAACCCTTCGTCTTTCCGCTGACACGCTCCGTTCGCTCACGGCGCGGCTGAAGAAAGAGCAACAAGCCGTCGCACTCCACTATCCCGGCGAGCCCGGCACCCGCCAGCCGGTGCACACCGTCTACGGCGGCGCGCATCTCTTCAAGTCGGACACCACCCGCAAGCTGGGCGACCTGGCGCTCAAGGCGATGAACCAGTACGCGCCGACGGCGCAGATCCTGGCCGAGGCCGTGGGCATCGATCCCGCCATCGCCCAGACCGTCTACCAGCGCGTGCAGGACAAATTGAAGCGCGAGGCGGTCGAGGACTTCCGCATCGATTTCGAAGACGGCTACGGCATCCGCGGCGACGCAGAAGAGGACGGCCACGCTGTCCAGGCCGCGCAGGAGTGCGCCAAGGGCCGCGACGCGGGCACGCTCTCGCCCTTCATCGGCATCCGCATCAAGTCCTTCGCCGGCGAGCTGGCGGGCCGCGCGCTGCGCACGCTCGACCTGTTCCTCGGCGCGCTCGGCAAGCTGCCGCAGAACTTCGTCGTCACCCTGCCGAAGATCACCAGCCCCGAGCAGGTCTCGGCGCTGATCGACGCCTTCGAGGCCCTCGAGCCGAAGCTGGGCCTCAAGGACGGCTCGCTCAAGATGGAGCCGATGATCGAAGTGACGCAGACCCTTCTCGACGCCGATGGCGTCTCGATGCTTCCGCAGCTCCTCCGGGCCGCCCGCGGCCGGATGGTGGCGGCGCACTTCGGCACCTACGATTACACGGCGAGCTGCAACATCACCGCGCTCTACCAGCACATGCGCCACCCTGCCTGCGACTTCGCCAAGCAGATGATGCAGGTGGCGTACGCCGGCACCGGCATCTTCCTCTCCGACGGCGCGACCACCCTCATGCCGGTCGCGGCCCACAAGGGCGACAACCTCAGCGAAGAACAGAAGCGCGAGAACCAGCGCGCGGTCCATTCGGCCTGGCGGCTGCACGCCGACGACCTGCGCCATTCGCTGATCAACGGCTTCTACCAGGGCTGGGATCTGCATCCCGCCCAGCTGGTGAGCCGCTATGCCGCCGCGTACGGTTTCTTCCTCAAGGGGCTGGGGCCGGCGAGCGAGCGGCTGAAGAATTTCGTCAGCAAGGCCGCGCAGGCCACCCTGCAAGGCGACGTCTTCGACGACGCCGCCACCGGTCAGGGGCTGCTCAACTTCTTCCTCCGCGGCGTCAATTGCGGCGCGCTCGAGGAGAAGGAGGCGCTCGCCACCGGACTGACGCTCGAGGAATTCCGCGGCCGCTCCTTCCTCAAGATCCTCGACAACCGGCGCGCTCAGAAGACGTAGCCGAGGATCATCTTCCCGATCAGCGCGTGGCCTTCGCCCACCGCGACGTTCAGCTCGAGGTGCTTCACCGCGATCAGGTCGATGGCCTCGAACAGATAATGCTCGTTGGGCAATGTTCCGTAGTACTCGAGTCCCACCGCCACGGGCCCCAGCTTCAGTTTCGCCATCGCGCCCGGCGAGAAGGCGAGCGGGAGCTCGACGTTCGGATTCGCCGCGAGCAGGAAGCGCTCGTTCTCGAAGGCAAAGATGGGCCGCACCTCGCCGCCCCATCCCGCGTCGGGCTCGCGCGAAATCTCGAAATTCATCCCCAGCCGGAAGTCCCCTTCGAGGGGCGCGATGAATTTCGAGCGCAGCTTGGCGCCCGCGTACTTGCCCTGCTTGGTCTGGAGATACCCGCCCACTTCCCAGAAGCGCGTCACGCCGAAGGAGGGCTCGAAGGTGAGGCGCGTCTCGTTCGGCGCGCGGTTGGCGTGGATCTCCAGCCCCGCCTGGCCGGGCTCATCGAGCGTGCCGTCATAGATCTGGATCTCGAAAGGATCGAAGGCCGCGGCGGGAAAGGCCGCCGCCAAAAGGAGCGCGGCTGCGCGCCGCATTCAGCTGCCTCGATAGGTCGAATATCCGAAGGGAGAGATCAAGAGCGGCACGTGATAGTCGGCCTTGCTGTCGGAGACTTCGAAGACGATCGAGACCTCGGGAAAGAATGCGCTGCGCGAGCGCGTCTCGAAACGGAGCCGATAGAGTCCGGGCTGCGGCGCGGCGCCGGCGCGCAGGCGGCCGTCGGCGTCGGTCGCGCCCTGCCCGACCGCGCGCCAGGAGGAGCCGTCGCGCATTTCCAACGTGACCGGCACGCCGCTGACGGGCCGGCCCTGCGAAGTGTCGAGCACGTGCGTCGTGATCATGCCGGGTGGCCCTCCAGGAACCTGGCGATGCGGAGGCGGAGGATCTTCGCCTGCTCCTCGGCGGCGGTGCGGATCTCCTGCGCGCGGCTCTGGCCGAGGCGGTGCTTCAGCTCGTCGAGCATCTCGGCGCCCGAGCGTCCCGCGGCGCAGACGAGAAAGACGAAGCCGTGCTTGTGGAAATACTGCTCGTTCAATCCGGCCAGCTGCGCGCGGTCGGCGTCGAGCACGCCGCGCTGCTCCTCCCGCGCCTGGCGGTCGCCGGCGCGCTCGCCGATGCGCGAATGGGCGGCGAAGGCCTCGAGCCAGTCCTGCTCCTCCATCGACCAGAAGGCGCGGTCGGCGATGCGATAGAGCGCAGCTCCGTTCTCGAAGGGGCGCGCGTCGGCCATCCGCTCTGCCCAGCGCAAGGAGCCGCAGAAGGAACGGAGCGTGGCGATGGCCAGGTCGCGGGCCATGCCGTTGAGCCGCACCACCGCGGCCTGGTGCAAAGGCTCGATGTCCGGCTCGCCGAAGGCGCGCAGCCGGGCCACGCCTCCGTCGGGAAAGACGTTGAGCCGCAGATGCGTGACGCGCCCTGCGCTGCGCAGCTCGGCTTCGAAGAGATGGCGGGTGTGCGGCTGCGTGCGCGTCTCGGGCAAGAGGACGCGCCAATCGGCGGCCTCGAGGCCATCGCAGGCTTCGATCGAGCAGCGCGCCGGCGCGTTGCCGCGAAAATGCGTGGTGTCGATCTCGACGCGGCGGATGACGCCGGCCGTGCCCAGCTGGACGAGGTTCCACTCGTGGCCCGGACCGCGGCGGCGGCGCGTCTCCCAGCCGCTGCTCATGTCCTTCGGCCGGCCGGGGAGGAGCAGGTTGTTTCGGGAGCCGAAGAACATGTCGCTGCACTCGAGGGAGCGCGCGCCGTTCTCCACCGCGGCCAGGTCGACCAGGCCGCCGTAGCGAGCCGCCCTGGCCCAGTCGGGCGCGACCTCGCCGTGCACTCGCAGGCGGGCCACGCCGCCGTCGGGGAAGATGTTCAGGCGCAAGTGCGTGAGGCGGCGCGCGTCGTCGATCGCAAAGGCATTCTTGCTGTCGCCCTTCAACGGCCTGCGGCCGAGGATCTCGCTCCAGGAAACGCCCGGGAGCGCGTCGAGATCGAGGACGTCGTCGATGGCGCAGGCTTCGACCGAGCATTCGGCGGGATGGTTGCCCTTGAAATGGGAAGTATCGACGACCAATCCCCGCACCCTGCCGGGCAATCCCAGCCGGATGACGCAGAAGTCATGGCCGGGCTCGCGCCGGCGGCGCGTCTCCCAGCCGTCCATCCACTTGCCGCGCTCGGTGTACTCGTGCTCGCGCCATTCGGGCGCCGAGGCCTTGAGCAAGTTGTCCTTGGGAGCGAAGAACTCGTCGTTGGCGAAGAGAACGGCGCCGCCCAGCTCCGCGCTGGCGAGATCGACGAGCTCGGTGAAATCCGCGGCGCTCATCGGCGCAGCTCCTCGCCGCGGGGCGTTTCGAGGGCGTCCTCTCCGCGGAGGAAGACCTGCTTCACTTTCCCGCGCAGCTCGCGGCCGGCGTAAGGCGTGAGCTTGTGCCGGTGGCGCAGGCGCGCCGGATCGACGGTGAAGCTCGCTTCGGGATCGAAGATGACGAAGTCGGCGTCGCAGCCTGCGCGCAGAGCGCCCTTGCGCGCCGAGAGCCCCGCCAGCCGTGCCGGCGCCTCGCTCATCCAGCGCGCAATCTCGCCAAGGCCGCGGCCGCGCTTCGCCGCCTCGGTGAAGGTGACGGCGAGCGAGAGCTGCAGGCCGCTGATGCCGCCCCAGGCCTCGTCGAAGCGGCCCTGCTCCAGCTTCTTCAGCGCCGGCGCGCAGGGCGAATGATCGGAGACCACCATCTCCAAGGTGCCGTCCGCGAGCGCGGCCCAGAGCGCCTCGCGGTTGTCGCGTTCGCGGATGGGCGGCGCGCACTTGAATTCGGTCCGGCCGTCGGGGATCTCCTCGGCGGCGAAGAAGAGATAGTGCGGGCAGGTCTCGGCCGAGAAGGGCAGGCCCTCGCGGCGGACGGAGCGCACGGTCTCGAGCGCATCGGCGGAGCTGTGGTGGACGATGTGCGTTCGCGCGCGGGTCTCGCGGCAGAGCCGGGCGGCGAGCGCGACCGCTTCGTTCTCGGAGGCGCGCGGGCGCGACTCGAGATAGGTGCGATAGGCGCGCGGATCGCCGCGCGGCTCGCGCATCGGGCCTTGCACCTCGGCGTGGACGAGCAGCGTCGATCCCATCCGCGCCAATTCCCGCATCGCGGGGCGGAGATCGCCTTCGCCGACCCAGCGGAATTCCTCGATGCCCGAGTCGATGAGAAAGCATTTGAATCCGAGCGCGCCCGCCTGCGCCATCGGCTCCAGCTCGGCCACGTTGCCGGGCACGACGCCGCCCCAGAGCGCCACGTCGCAGGAGATCCTCTCGCCGCGCAGCGCGGCCTGCTTCTCCCGCAGCGCGCGCAGCGTGGTGGTGACCGGGACGGAATTGAGCGGCATGTCGACGATGGTGGTGATGCCGCCGGCGGCGGCCGCCTCCGTCGCCGTGCAATAGCCCTCCCATTCGCTGCGCCCCGGCTGATTGACGTGCACGTGCGTGTCGACCAGGCCAGGGAGCACGGCATCGTCGCCGGCGTCGATCAGCCTTGCTCCCGCGAGCGCCGCATCGTGGCGGCCGACGGCGGCGATGCGCCCGTCGCGCACGTGCAGCGAGGCCGGCCGGACGCCCTCCGGCAGCACCATGCGGCGGCTCTTGACAAGGAGATCCATCAGAGCTCCCGCACGATCTTGGCCGCGCCGAAGCCGACCAGCACCAGCCCGCCGAACACCGCCCAGTTCCACTCGCTGCCGTACGTGGCGGTGGGGAAGTGATTGCTGATCATCGTCAGTACCGCCGGCAGGATGATGAAGGTGTTGTGCTTGGATCGGTTCTTGGCCTGCTCGGCGAGCTCCGGGTCTGGCGGCTCGCCCCGCGCGATGGCGGCCACCAGCTTCTTCTGCGCGGGAAGGATGCGCAGCCAGACGTTCAAGGCCATGATCGTTCCCAGCATCGCGCCCAGATGGATGTACGCCGCGCGGCCGTTGAAGAGCCGCGAGAGCCCGTAGGCCAGCGCGACGAGCGCGAGAAAGCTGAGGGCTGCCCCCACTTCCTCCCGGCGGGCGAGCGCACTGGCCCAGAAGAGATCGTAAACGACCCATCCGACAATCATCAGGGCGAGGCCGCAGACGATGGCGCTTTTTGGCGAGACCGCCGAGTCCTCCATCAATCCGCCGGCGTAATAGACCACGCCGAGCAGGAGCAGCCCGGAGAGCCAGGTGAAGAGCGCCTCGAAGCGGAACCAGTGGATCTTCGCCGGATCGACGCGCGGGCTCTTCTGCTTCTCCACCAGATAGAACCCGCCGCTGTGCACCATCCAGACGCCGGCCGGGTCGAGGCGCAGCTGCCGGTCGAGCCAGGTGAAGTACCAGGTCGATCCGATCCAGAGGATCCCGGCGAAGACGTGAAACCAGCGCAAGAGCAGATTGAGCCACTCGCTCAGCGCCGCGTCCATCACGCGACCGTGGGGCCCAATCCGCCGCGCGCCGCCAGCCAGTCGCGCACCGCGTGGCCGGTGCCGAGCGGCCAGGGGCGCAGCTTGTCGGGCGGCACCGCCTTGACGCCGGCGATCTCCTCGCCGACGACGATCTCGCCATGCGCTCGCACGTGATAGGCGAGGATGACCTGGTTCATCTCGAGAAAGGCGTAGGCGCCGATGAAGGAGATGATCTCGCCGCGCAGGCCGACCTCTTCTTTCACTTCGCGGAGGATGCCCTCCTCGGGCGTCTCGCCTCTCTCGAGGAAGCCGGAGACGAGGCCGTACCACTTGTCCGGCCAGCCCTTGTTGCGCACGAGCAGGACGGTCTGGCCGTGCTCCACCAGCGCCGCCACCACCGGGACGGGGTTATCGTGGAAGATGTAGCCGCACGACTCGCTCGAGCAGATCAGCCGCGTGCGGCCCTCCTGGGTGGAGGGCACGAGCGCGCTGCCGCAGGCCGGGCAGAATTTCATCGGCGGAGGCATCCGCCACAGTTGGCAAAAGAGGGCGGACAATGTCAATCGCGCTCATGACATTCGACATCTTCGGAACCGTCATCGACTGGCGGCGCGGGCTGGGCCTTTCGGACGGCGATTTCGAGCGCGTCGTCGATCGGCAGGGCGAGCTGGAAAAGCAGGCGTTCCGGCCTTACGCGGAGATCGTCGCGCAGAGCCTGATCGATGTCGTCGGATTTCCCGCGGCCGAGGCGGCGCGCGTCGGGAGCGAAGTGGGCCGCTGGCCGCTCTATCCCGACTCCGCCTCGGCGCTGCGGCGGCTGCGGGCCATCGCCCCCTGTGCCGCCACCACCAACAGCGACAGGGCGCACCGCCCGCAGGTCGAGGAGCAGCTGGGATTTGCCCTCGACGGCTGGATCTGCGCCGAGGAAGTGCGCGCCTACAAGCCCGACCCGCGGATCTGGCGGGAGGCGGCCCGGCGCCTGGCGGTGCCGATGAACCGCGACTGGTGGCACGTCTCCGCCTACGCCGATTACGACCTCGAGGCGGCGCGGGCGCTGGGGCTGACCTGCGTCTTCGTCAAACGGCCGCACTCGCGGCCGGGGCCGGCGGACCTGGTGGTCGAGGATCTGGCGGCGC
>VBLC01000016.1 GCA_005879315.1 Deltaproteobacteria bacterium
CGCTGCCGTTCTTTCTCGATCACGAAGCGGATCTGGCGCTGGTTGCGCGTGCGATGGCGACGCCGAAGGACGGAGCTCCTTTGCAGCGCTGGACGCTGGTGGCCCGAAAGGATCATCCAGCGCAGATGACGGGCTACGCGGTGCAGTCGGCCGCCGGCTTCTCGCCGCGGTTCGTCCGCGCCATGTCGCAGGTGCTGGCCAAAGCGCAGATCGTCGATTCGACCGCGGTGCTCTCGGGGCTGCGCCGCGCCGCCAACGGAGAGAAGCTTGCCGTGCTGCTCGACGGAGCGCAGACGCAGGCCTTCTCGACCCTGCCGTTCGCGGCCGAGCTCGCGCCGCTGGCTTCCTCCGCGCCGGTGCCGGTCGCGATCGTCGCAACGGTGGGGAAGCGGCTCGACGCGCGCCGTTGGAAGGCGCTGCAGGCGGCGTTCCTTTCGCTCGGACACGATGCGGCGGCGCGAGAAGCGCTCGACGGCGTGCAGATGTCCGGCTTCGTCGCGGTCGACTCCGCCGCGCTCTCCGCCGCGCGCGCCGCCTACCAAAAAGCGCGATGAAGCGGCTCGTCATCGTGCTCTGCAGCATGGCTTGCGCGCACGCGCTCGGCACGCCTCCGCCGATCGAATCGATCGCGCCGCCGCCGCGCGAAGATCCCGCGCAGCTCTTGAAGGAGGCCGATGAGGAGTGGTCGCGGCGATTCGATGCGGCCCGGGCCGAGCGGCTCTATCTCGAAGCAGCGCGCGCAAATCCACGCGATCCGGCGGCCTACGCCGGCGCGGTCCGCGCCAAGGCATTTCGCATCGGGCGCTCGAAGGACGGAAACGAACGCGGGCGGCTGGCGGGCGAGGCGGTGGGGATCGGCCAGCTCTGCGAGGAGAACGCGCCGCGAGCTCCGCTCTGCGACTACTGGCTCGCCGCCGCGCTCGGCTTGCAGGCCCGCGAGCGCGCGGCAACCGGGCACGACGCGCTACCCAAGATGGTCGAGCTGCTGAGGCGCGCTGCCGCAAGCGACCCGTCGGTCGATCGCGGAGGGCCTCATCGTCTGCTGGCCACATTGTTGTTGCGCGCGCCGGGGTGGCCACTCGGGCCCGGCGACGAGGAGTCGGCGCTGCCGCAAGCGCAGGCCGCAGTCCGGATCGATCCCGCGTATGCACCGAACCAGCTCGCGCTGGGGGAGGCGCTGCGCAAGAATGGCCGCGCTGCCGAAGCCAGGGCCGCCTACGCCGAAGCGCTGCGGCTTGCGACCGCCGATGGCGATCCCGACGCTTCCGGCTGGGCCGACGAAGCGCTGGCCGCACTGCACTGAGCGACGAGGCCGATCGCCGCGGCGGCATACGCAACCCCGAGCACAACGTCGGTCACGTAGTGGTGCTGCAGGTAGACCGCGGAAAGGCACATCAGCGCGAAGAACGCCGCCGCCGGAGCCCGCGCCCAGCGCAACTTCGGCTCGCTGAAGACGGCCCACAAGGCGATGCGCGGATAGGCGACGTGCAGCGACGGATAAGCGCCGTAGACGTCGACCCCGCGGCCATAGACTCGATCGAAGAAATGCGTGCCGAGGAGCGCATCGAACCGGCCCGCCGCTGCCGCCGCGGGATGGATGTCGAGCTGCGCCGGCCCCAGCCCGTACTGCGCGACGTACCAGGGCGGAGCCGCTGGATAGAGGAAGTAGGTCGCGAACCCGAGCAGGTTGACGACGAGGAAGGCGACGGCCAGGGCGCGCACCATCGCGTTGCGCCGCAAGAAAAACAGCCCGAACGCCACCGCCAGGTACTCGCCCACGAAGACGAGATAGGCAAAGCCGCAGGCGAGATCGAGCGCAGGCCAATGGTGTTCCGCGAAAAATTCGTTCAGGGTCTGTCCGGCCACGCCGAACCAGCGCTTCTCGAAGAAGTACGGCTCGGCAACGTGTACCCGTCCCGCGATGCCTTCCCAGTAGAAGTAGCGCATCGAATCGTAGACCGCGCCGGTGGCCATGAAGGGGAAGAAGAGCCGGAGGAAGAGCCGCGTCTTCTCGTTGTACAGATCGAGCATCCCGAGCAGCCCGACGAGCACGTGGTCGGGACGTAGACCTCCCAAGAGCGCGATCGCCGCGATGTAGACGAGGCCGATGGCAGGCGGCAGGATGCGCCGCCTCATCGTCCGCGACGGAAGCAGCCACTCGCGCATCCAAGTGGAAACGGAATGACTCATCGGATCGGGACCGGCCTTTGCGAACTGCGATTGCGCTGACGGCGGTCCTGGTGGCCAGGGCCGCGACCGCCGAATGCGAGGGCAGCATCGGCACGCGGCTCGTCCCGCTGCCCGTCTACACCACCGAGCCCAACGAGGGCAGCACCTACGGCGCCATGCCGGTCTTCCTCCGCGTCTGCGAAGCGACCGAGCGCACCGAGGCCATCCTCGCGCCCAGCGTCACCTACAACGACACCATCCACTTCACCGGAACGGTGCGGTACTTCGGCTATCCGTCGGAGGTGGAGGCGCTGACCATCGTCGCCTCCGCCAGCACGCGCATCAACTCGAACGTGCTCGCGCGCTGGTCGCTCTTGCCGCGCGAGCCCGGCGCCTTCACCCGCCAGCTCGAGCTGCGCTGGGAGCGCAGCGCCTTCTACCGCTTCTTCGGTCTCGGCCCCGACACTGGCTCCGCCGACGAGACCAGCTACACGCGGCTGCGCGTCCACGGCAACGCGCGCGGCGGCGTGAACCTCGGGCGCGGCTGGAACATCGGCCTCGAGATCCTCGCGCACCGCGACGACGTGCTGGACCTCGGCGTGTCCGGATTGCCGCTCAGCCGCCGCGTCTTTCCCACCGCGCCCGGCATGGGCGGAGCCACGACCCTGGGCGAGGCGATCGATCTGCGCTACGACAGCCGGCGCGCGGGTGATTACTCGGTCGAAGGCGCATTCGCCGACCTCGCCATCGGACCGGTCGAGGGTCTCTCCGGGTCGCCGTCCTTCGCGCGCGGGCGGTTGCAATTGCGGGCGCTTCTGCCCGAGCTCCCTTTTCTCTCCTTCGCCGGCCGCTTCGACGCAAGCTACCTGAGCTCGAAGAGCGCGCCGTTCTACGATCAGAGCTCGCTCGGCGGCTCCTTTCTCTTGCGCGGATTCACCGAGAACCGATTCATCGATCAGAACGCATGGACCGTCGAGGTCGAGCAGCGCGTGCGCTTTCTGCAGACACATTTCTCCGGCGTGACCGCCGACTGGCGAATCGATCCGTTCGTCGGCATCGGTCAGGTGTTCGACTCGCTCGATCACGCGCTCTCCCATCCGCGCCCGGTCGCCGGCGTCGGATTTCGTGCCTGGGTCCATCCGAACGTCGTCGGGCGCGTCGACGTGGCAACCGGCGGCGAGCGCCTCGAGGTCTACGTCGAGATCGGCTACCCGTATTGAGCGCCGATGCGGCGGAGCTCGTTTTCGTCGAGCGTCGCGATCAGCCGCCGGAACACGCGCGTCTCCGCCGCGGGCTTCTCCACCGGGGGTCGCGGCTGCAGCTCGGGCAAGGGCGGCATCAGCTCCGCGAATTGTCGCCGAAGGGCCTTGTCGTCCTGCGCCAGCTCCGCGGTGCGGCCGAGGAGCGCGAGGGTTTGCAGCCGGCGACTTTCCCGGGCGCCATCTTGCGCCAGCGACGCCGCCCCGAGCATCAGTGACCAGGCGCAGAAGGTGCGGTATCCGCGCGCCTGTCGAGGCAGCCGGGTGAGATACTCGAGCGCGCCGTCCGCATCCGCCCGCAGGCTCGAGAGCAGCTCGCGGCGGTCCGGCACGAAGAAGCGTCCCGCTGCCTCGTCTTCGGCCTGATCCTTGAGGATGTTCACCTTCTGCAAGAAGAGCCCGAAGTGGTACGCGTCGAGGATCTTCGGCGGCGCATCGCCCTCGAGCGCCCACAAGCGCGTGAGCAACTCGCCGACCAGGCCCGCGACGATGCAGCAGTAGCGGACGACGTCCTCGAGATCGACCAGCCGCACGCCCCCCGGCCGCTTCGCGTACAGCGCCATCCCCTCGGCCATGCGATCGATTGG
Source organism: Deltaproteobacteria bacterium (assembly GCA_005879315.1). Taxonomy (GTDB): domain Bacteria; phylum Myxococcota; class Myxococcia; order Myxococcales; family 40CM-4-68-19; genus 40CM-4-68-19. Next base: position 4,016 of record VBLC01000016.1, read on the forward strand.
ATCGAACATCGCGGCCCGCACCGCCGGCTGGAGGTCGTAAGCGTCGTCGAGGAACGCGTCGGTGTCGGCGAGGAGCGCGCGTTCGCCCTCGGTGAGAGCAGCAGGAAACCCGCCGCGAAACTGCTCGATCCGCTCTGGCGAGGGCTTCTCCCGCAGGAAGCGCCGGAAGGCATCGAACTGCCGCGCCTGCAGCAGCCGATCGGAGAAGGGCGCGTCCTCGACGGTATCGAGCACGCGCAAGAGCAGGTAGGAGAGCGCGACCTGCTCGCGAAACGGCGCGGGCAACTGAGGAATGCAAAGCGCGAAGCTGCGGCTGACCGCGTCGAGATGCGCCTGATAGAAGTCGAATCGTCTCATGTCGTCATCCCTGCTCGATAGCGGCCGAGCGCGAGCAGCGGGAAGCAGTTGCGGTAGAGGTGGTAGCGGATCAGGAAGCCGGCCGAGAGCTCACGGCCCTCGCGGATGCGCGCGCCTCTCTCCTCGCCGATGCCGTAACCGGGGAAGCCGCAACCGGTGAACTGTTCCTCGTCCCACGCGCCGTCGGTCCGCTGGCGATCTGCCAAGAAGCGCGCGGCGCGGCGCGCGGCGAGCGTGTCGGTGCGCCCGGCTGCCACCAGCGCGAGCAGCGCCCAGGCGGTTTGCGACGGTGTGCTCTCGCCGCGGCCCCGCATCGCCCGATCGACGTAGGAGGCGCAGGTCTCGCCGAACCCTCCGTCGGGATTTTGCCGCTGCTCGAGCCAGCGCACCGCACGCCGCGCGGCAAGTCCGTCCAGCGGTTCGCCGACCGCGGCCAGCGCCGGCAGCACCGCGCCGGTGCCGTAGAGATGGTTCACGCCCCAGCGGCCGAACCAGGATCCTTCCTTTTCCTGTCCCCTGTACAGGTACTCGAGGGCGCGCCTCACCCGGCCGTCACGCCGGCCGAATCCGAACGCGCCCAACGTTTCGAGCACGTGCGCCGTCACGTCCACGCTCGGCGGATCGATCATCTCGCCGAAATCGGCGAAGGGAATCAGCGCGGACAGCCGCGAGGTGTTGTCCTTGTCGAAAGCGGCGAAGCCTCCGTTCGCGCTTTGCATCGCGAGCATCCAGCTCACCGCGCGCTCGCGAAGCGCAGGGTCGACGGCGCCGGCGCGCTCGAGGGCGAGCAGCACTACCGCGGTGTCGTCCACGTCGGGGTAGAGATCGTTCTCGAACTCGAACGCCCACCCGCTGGGCTCGACGCCCGGGACCTGCACGCACCAATCGCCGGGGACGCGGATCTCCTCGCGCAAGAGCCACTGCGCCGCCCGCTGCACGCGCGGGTCCTCCGCCGGCACGCCCGACTCGCAGAGCGCCAGCAATGCGAGCCCGGTGTCCCAGACCGGCGAGAGGCACGCCTGCACCCGCACCGTTCCGTCGGCGCGGCGGATCATCCAGCGCTCGTGCATCCCGCGGAGCCCCTTCTCCACTGCGGGAGAATCGAGCGAATGCCCGCGAGCGTGGAGCGCCATCAGGGAGTAGACCCAGGGCGGCTGGATGCCTCCCCAGCTCCCGTCGGCCTCCTGGTGCGCGAGGATCCAGCGCTCCGCTTCGTCGAGCGCGCGGGCGCGGAGCGGATGGACGGGCAGCCGATCATAGAGGTGGAGTGCCCGGTCGAGCGCGAGGAACGCCCGATCGACGAAGTCGCGCGCGCGCGCTGGTTGAGCGGCCGGCACCATCAAATCATCCAGGCGCGCCGCTTCCGGCACCGATCGCACCGGGCGCGCGTCCATCAAGACGAGGAGCGGCACGATGGTGCCGCGCGCCCACGAGGAGAAGCGATAGATGTTGAGCGGCGCTTTCTTCGGCAGCAGCATCAGCTCCGGCGGCATCGCCGGCAGCTCGTCCCAGGGATACTGACCGAAGAGTGCGAGCCAGATGCGGGTGAAGGTCCTCGCGCACGCGATTCCTCCGCGCGCCCGGGCGAACTCCCGCGCCTTCCGCATGTGCCGCGCGTCCGCCCCATCGCCCGCCAGCTTGAGCGCGAAGTAGCACTCGATGGTGGTGGAGAGATCGCCGGGAGCGCCGTGATAGAGGGCCCAGCTGCCGTCCTCGCGTTGATAGTTGCGGATGTCCTGCGCGACGCCGCGCCAGATCTGGTCGTCCCGCGCGCCAAGAAACTGCGTGAGCAGGAGGTATTCGGCGTCCATGGTCGCGTTCGACTCGAGCTCGGCCCAGAAGTAGCCCTCATCGAACTGCTCGCGGAAGAACCAGGACTGGGCGCGCTCGACGACGAGATCGAGCTGCAGGCCGTCGGAAGAGCTGGCTTCCCCGGCGGCGGGCGGAGCGGGGAGGGCGGAGGCCACGGTCGCGTCGCGCTCGGGCCCGATCACGACGCGGTCCTCGCGTGGCCGGCATCCTGGAACCAGCGCACCGCCTTGGCCAGCGCTTCGTGCACCGGCCTCTGGTGCAGCCCCAGCTCGCGCACGGCGCGGCGACAGTTGGCGAACATGATCTCGCGCGCGGTCCGCACTCCTTCGATGGGCACCCGCGGCGCGCGGCGCAACAGCCGCCCGGAGACGAAAGCGTCGGCATGCGCCAGGCCCAGGGCGACCGCGTGCGGCAGGCGGATGCGCGGCGCGCGCCGGCCGCTGATGAACGCCAGCTCCTCGAGGAATTCGCGCATGGTCAGGTTGCCGTGGCCGAGGATGTAGCGCTCGCCACGCACGCCGCGCGCGAACGCGAGCAGGTGTCCGTCGGCGACGTCCTCCACGTCGACGACGTTCATGCCGGTGTCGAGGTAGGCGGGCATGCGGCCGTTGAGGAAGTCGCAGATGACCTTGCCCGTCGGCGTCGGTTTGACGTCTCGCATTCCGACGGGGAAGGTCGGGTTGACGATCACCGCGTTGACCCCGTCGCGCGCCGCCGTTCGCACCAGCATCTCGGCTTCCCACTTGCTCTGCTTGTAAGGGCCCGGCAGCGGGCCGTGCGGCGTGAAGGTCTCGTCGGGGATCTGGCCGTTCCGCACTCCGCCGATGGTGGCGATGCTGGAGCAGTAGACCACGCGCGCCCCGGTCGATCGCGCCGCCTCCAGCACGTTGCGCGTGCCGCCGACGTTGACCGCCAGCACCTCCGCCGGAGGCTGCGAAAACGAGTAGACCGCACCGACGTGGAAGATCGCCTCGCATCCTTCGGCGGCGGCGCGCACCGCCTGGGCATCGCGAAGGTCGCCGCGGAGGATCTCGACCTCGCTTGCCTCGTCCAGGTTCGGCGCCGAGCCGGGTCGCAGCAGCGCGCGCACGCGATCGCCGCGCCGCACCAGCGCACGCGCCACCGCTCCGCCGATGAAGCCGCTCGCTCCCGTCACCAGCGCGTTCACGGCTGCGCCTCGATCAAGCGATGGATCGCCTCGCGCAGCGAGCGGCCCGCGCGCCGTGCCTGCGCTGCGATCCGCACGATCTCCATCGCGCGCCTCGGTCCGGAGAGCGCATGCAGGAGGGCGGGCGCGACGTAGCCCCGCTGCGGTTCGACCACGAACGACGGCAGCGTCGAGCTCGCCGGATCGATCACCGCTCGCACCGCCAGCCAGGGGATGCCGGCATGCCCCGCCGCCCGCGCGATCGGATGGGTCTCCATGTCCAACGCGATGGCGCCACTGCTCCCCAGCGCGAGCTTCTCCGCCGGGGTGGCGGCGACTGAGGTGGTGCAGAGGATCTGCCCCTCGAACACGCGCAAGCCCGAGAGCGCGCGGCGGGCCGTCTCCAAGGAAGCGGAGGGTGCTTCGATCTGGTCGCCGCCCTCGTCGCGCACCGAGGTCGCGAGCACCAGATCTCCCGTCTCGAGTCGCGGGTCGAGCGCGCCGCAGAACCCGCAGCTGATCACCATCCGCGGCTCTTCGGCCGAGACCGCGCGAGCTGCGCCGCCACCGATTCCGACGGCAAGGGCGACGACCTCTCGGCCGAAGGCGCGCCCTCGAGCGGTCGGGCCGCGCCGCCGCAATCCCAGCGCACCCGAGATCTGGCGAAGCTC
>VBLC01000007.1 GCA_005879315.1 Deltaproteobacteria bacterium
CGTAGCCTGCCGGCTCGCCGCAGAGGAAGGCGACCAGCGGGGCGTATTCGGCAGGCGATGCGACGCGACCGGCCGGGATCTGCCGCAGGGCCTTCTCCCGCTTCGCGGGCGTATCGTAGAGAGCCCGGAAGCGATCGGTCTCCACCAGACCGGTGGCGATGGCGTTGACCGTGATCCCTTCGGGCGCCACTTCTGTGGCGAGCGTCTTCAGCGCCGCGATCAGCCCGGTGCGAAATGCGCTGGAGAGGACCAGCCCGGCGATGGGCTCCTTCACGGACACCGACGTCAGCGCGACGATGCGGCCCCATCGAGCGCGCCGCATCCCCGGCAGGACCGCCTCGACCAGGCCGAGCGCGCTCCGCATCGTCAGTGCGTAGGCCTGGTCCCAGTCCTCGGGGCGGACTTCACTGTAGGAGCCTGGTTTGGGTCCACCGCCGTTGATGACCAGGATCCCAATCGGCCCCAGCCGCTTCTCGACTTCGCGGACCACGTTCGCGATCGAGGTGGCATCGCGCTGCTCGACCGTGAAGGCGACGGCCTCCGAGGCACCCTGCGAGATCGCGCGGCGAGCGACGTCCTCGAGCCGCTCTCGCCGGCGGGCCGCGACCGCGAGCTTCACGCCTTCGTGCGCCAGCGCCATCGCAACTCCCTCGCCGATCCCCGAGCTGGCGCCGGTGACGAGCGCGACCTTGCCGCGGATCCCGAGATCCATTTTCAGGTCTTCTGCCGCAGGTACTGATCGGTGCCGTCGAGCCAGTCCTGCCGGGGCGGGTCGAAGACGTCGACGTCGAGCGTGTCCTCGAGTGCCTCGGCGCTGTGCGGCAGATTTGACGGGATGTGCAGGACCTCGCCTGCGCGGACGTCGACCTGCTCGTCGCCGTTCGCCCCCAGGCGGAAGCGAAGCGCTCCCTCGAGGATGTAGGTGATCTGCTCGTTCATGTGCTGGTGCCGCGGAACGAGGCAGCCCTTTTTCAGGTACACGTGGGTGATCATCATCCGGTCGCCGGTGATCATGCGGCGATCGAGCTTGTCGGAGAGACGCTCCTTGGGCATCGATTCCCAGCGAAACAGCCTCGCCTTCTTTTCCTGCGCCATGGCTCGCTCCTACCGTCTTTTCTTGGGCCGCTTCTTGGCGGCGGTTCTCGGCCGTTTCTTGGCAGCACGCTTCGCTGGCTTGGTTGCGCCCATAAAAAAGGCGCGGTCAGCCTCGGGATCGGTGCTGTAGATGATCGAGTGAGCGCCGATGATCATCGAAGACTTCTATCTCTCGCACCTGGGCGCTCCGTGCAAGTCGATCACCGTAGTCGCAGCTTCGGGTAGACTACAGGAGACTTGGTCTTGCGCGGGAGGACGAGGGCCCTATGGATGGTGAGCTTTGCCGAGTGTGTGGCGGGGACGGGCGCATCGGCAACTCGCTCGGCCGCAGCACGGCGACCTGTCCAGGCTGCCACGGCTCGGGCCGACGGGCCGACACCTCGTCCCGCTTCCACGACGTCACCAAGACGAAGCCGTCGCACTATCGGGCCCCGGACGCGGTCTCCACCGGACCGAAAGGCCCGACGACATCAGAAGGCGTGCAACTCGCTCTCGAGGTGAGAGCCAGCGCGGTGCTGAACGAGGACGCGAAAACGCGGCTGCTCGCCGAGATCGTCAACCACGAGAGTACGCACGGGCGATGCACCAAGACCTTTCTCAAGAAGGTCCGCAAACAGACCCGCCCGGCGCCGTAAGCCTTCCCGGGTTCCGCCTGGAGCGATCTCTGGCCTTGTTCCCATGACGGGTACATCCGCGTTCCGGAGCAAGCATGACCCGCTCGAATAATGCGAGGCTCGCCGGCTTCACCTTCCTCTTCTACATCGCAGTCGGCATCACCCAGATGGTCCTCTCCAGTGGGACCGGGGCGGAGGGAACCGCGGCGAAGCTCGCGCTCATCGCCCAGCACGCATTGCAAGTGCGGGTGAACGTCATTCTCTCGCTGCTCACGTGCGTGACCGCCCTCGCGCTGGCCGTGGCGCTCTACGGACTCACGCGCGACGAGGACCGCGACCTCGCGATGCTCGCTCTCTCCTTTCGCATCGGCGAGGGCCTGCTCGGTGCGATCGCTCCCATCGCCTCGCTCGGCCTGCTGTGGCTCGCCACGAATGGAGCCGGACTCGGTGCACCGGACGCTGCGGCAACGAACGCGCTCGGCTCGCTCCTGCTGAAGGTGCGAGGCTGGAACACGAACATCAGCGCGACCCTCTTCGCGCTGGGCAGCACCATCTTCTGCTGGCTCCTCCTGCGCGGCCGGATGATTCCCGTTCCACTGGCCTGGCTCGGCGTCGCCGCATCGGTCCTGCTCGTCGTGGGCCTGCCCATGGAGCTCGCCGGATTCCTCGCCGGCCCGGCGACGCAGCTCATGTGGATCCCGATGGCGGCTTTCGAGGTGCCGCTCGGAGTGTGGCTGCTCATCAAGGGAGCACGAGCGCCGCTCTTGCCGCATGCCACCGCCAGCACAGAGCAAAGCACGGCAGGTTGAGTCGCTGCACGCACGGCCGGAATTCTCGAGGAGCGGCCCGCAGACGGCCAACGCAAGAACGCCGAGGTTGTCGGTCAGCGAGCAGCCTGCAGTGGCTTCGGCGGGAGCGAGCGATCCTGCTCCAGATTTGACGATGCCTGGTAAGCCCAGGCGAGCTCCGGTTGCTGGGGGTTGCGGCATTCCAGCGCGACGCGATACCAGGCTGCCGCGTCACGCACGCGGGACTCTGCTGCAGCGCGAACGCCGAAGTAATACGGCGCTTCGCACGGCCGCGATCCCTCGGTCGCCAGGTCTGCGATGTCGTCGTCGCTACCTTCGCCGAGCAGGTAGCGCGCGAGCTGCACCTCCCAGCTCGCGTGCATGCCCGCGAGCCCGATGGTTCGCGCGAGCTTCGCTTTCCACCCTGCGAGTGGATCGAAGATTTCTTTCAACACCGCGTCTCGCCGCGCACCTCGCTCGCCCCGACGAACGAGCGAGGCGGCGCGCAGGAGCGCGAGGCGATCGGCGAACGCGGGGTCGAGCGGCCTCTGGGGGAACAGCTCCCAGAGGACCTCGTCGAGGCCTTGGCCGTATGCGGACGTTGCGAGCTTGTTGTCGAGCGCGGAATGCTCCGGACCGAGCTGCTTACGCAACCACGACTCCGCGGCTGATGCCCCCTTCGCTGCGCGCAAGACGCTCCACGAGCTCAACTGGACGCCTGCAATCCTCTCGGGAGACAGCTTCGGGCCGAGCAGCGTGTACAGCTCGAATGCCTGCGCGGCCGCCCCCGCTCTTGCCAGAGGAGGTCCGAGCTCGAGGATCGACTGCGGCTGGATTCCGGCCTGGAGCAGCGCTTCGATCGCGCGTTTGACGTCGGTGGCGGGACGGCTGCGGAACACGTCCGCGAACCGTTCAGCGACTTCACGGAATTCCCTGCGTCCGAGTGCGACGGGCCCGTGCGCGAGGATGTCCGCGGCACCCGCGTCGTCACGGGTCCGCCACCGCACTTCTGCCACCGTGGCGACGGTCCCGGCCAGCGGATGGCGGGCGAGGTAAGCGAGCAGCAGGCCCTCCGCCTCGTCTTTTCTTCCCAGCCAGGCGAGCTGCACCGTCGCGATCCGATAAGCGCAGGCCACCTCCGTCGGAAGCGCCCGCTCGACCATCGTCAGGGCCTCCTCGTGCCGGCCCATCGCGTCGAGCTGGCGGGCCGATGCGCACCTCGCGCGCGCAACGAGGAACGAATCGTCGTCGCCGTAGGTCCGCAACAGGGCGAGCCCTGCGGCGAGGGCGTCGGCGGGTCGTCCTGCGTCGTGCAGGAACCGCATGAGCTGCTCCTGCGTCTCGATGTCGGCGGGTCGCTCGCGCCCGAGACGTCGCAGAGCGCGCTCCGCCTGCGCTTTCGCTCCCCGATCCGCCAGCGCCCCCGCTGCCTCGAGCCGCGCGGGGAACGGGAATCTCTCGTTGTTCGCGATCTGCTCGAGCTTCTCGATCTGACCGCGCTGCTTCGCCAGGGCGACCTCGTCGGCGGGATACGCGCCGGGCGCGTCATCGACGAGACTCGCCACCAGCCGCGTGGACCGATCCAGATCCCGCTCATGGATCCGGAGCACCTCCGCCCAGACGAGACGGCTGAGAGGGCGCGAATCAAAGTGGCGCTGCGCCACCCTGGCGGTCTCGATGAGACGCGGATCCGGAGATTCGCACTGTCTCGCCATGGCATCGAGGAGGTCAGCGGCGGCGCAGACGCCCGGCAATTTCGCGCTCGCCAGCGTCTCGTATGCCTCCTCGAGGATTCCCCGATCCGCAGCGTTTCGCGCCTTGAGCCACCGATTCAGCTGGGCGGCGACGGGCACAGGCCAGGAGCCAAGCTCATCTGCGAGGCCGCTCGCATCGTTGCGCAGGACGTAACCCGATCGCGCCGACCCGTGGAGGCCCGCTGCGGTAGCCGCGGCGTACCAGGCGCTGGTATCCGCTCCCCGCCAGAGAGGGCCCGCATGAGTCGAGTCGGCCTGTTGGAGATCGGTGGCGAGCCGCGCCCGGAGGTCTTCGCCGTTCGGCAGGTCCTGCAGCGCAGAGTTCCGCGCGCTCATCAATGTCCTGACCAGCTCACCACCGGTCGGAACGGTGGCGCGCACGTTCTCCAACTCGGCCAAGGCGAGGGCGGGCAGCGCGTCGCTCGCGGCCGCCACGACCTGGAGATCCGCATCGAGCAAGAGCTGGCCCACCGCAGGAACGGAGATGTGCTCGTCGTTGTGCGCGGCGGCGATGAAGCGGAGCAAAGCCTGCTCGTTTCCATCCTGCATCAGCCAGCGAAGGAGCAGATGGCGATCGCCTGCGTTGGCGTCCTTGCGTCGCGCCAGCTCAGCGAGCTTCCGCCGATCGAGCGTCACGAACGCATGGAGCGCCGATTCGTCCTCGGTGGAGGCGAGAGCGCGTGCCGCGCCAGCGTACCCGAGGGCGAGCGCGAGAACCGCCTGCTCGTCGCGAGCATCGGCGCCCGCCGCTGCATCGGCGGCGCACAGCGCGATGGCGTGCGCGTCGAGGCGGTCGTCGGCGTCGAACGCTCGCGGAAGCTGGAGCATGAGGGCGGCGGCGGCTGAAGCGGCGTCATGGAGGACGGCGCTTCCGTGGTCGCCGCGAGACCATTTCGTCTGCGCCTCCCGAATCGCTGCGAAGGCTTCCTTGTGCCCACGCACTGCGCGAATCCGCGGAGATTTCCCTGTCACCTTTGCCGTGGCGACCCACTCCCGGGCGAGCGGGGCGAGCGCCTTCATCAACTCGGCGAAGTCCGGCAATTCAGCGACGCGTCCGAACTCGCGGGCGCCGACCGAGAGAATCCAGCGGCCGTCCGAAAAGCGTGTCGCGACCTCTCCTCGCGACAGCTCGCGCGCCGCGAGCAGGAACCTGCGATCGGGTTCCAGGCGGAGAGCGTCATCGAGCGCGAAGCGTCGCTCGAAGGGGTGCGGAGGCAGGGGCTGCGTCTTGAGCCCGAGCCGGCCCGCGGCATCGTTCTCCGCGGCGCTTTGCGCGCGGGTCAGCTCGTCTTCCTTGAGCTTTCGCTCGCGCCAGTGCCACGCCTGGACCCCTACTGGCGCGGCCGCGGCGAGAATGCACAAAACGATGAAGAGCGCGAAGCGTTTCATGAGCGCATCCTCTCGGGACGCGATCACGGTAACGCAAGCTGTCCGCTCCCCGAAACTTCCCGCCCATTGCGAGGCTTTGCGGCCGAGCACCTCTGGGCGCGCCGGGTGGCACGAAGTGTGGACAACAGCGTGCCGCGCGCGCGGTGTGCCTCTGTTTTATTGCACGGCTACCGGGCCTTGTCGGGTCCTTCCTTCAGCCGCGTGTCCGTCGCAATCCAGTTCGTCTCCCAGGTCTTGCCTCCGTCATCGGAGAATGCCTGCTCGAAGTGGCAGGAGTCGGGAGTGACGTCCGAGATGACGAATCGAACGAGGATGGCCCGGCCATTGAGCGGTTCCTGATCGAAGAACTCTCCGCGCCCGTTCTTGAATTCGCCGACGGTGGGTTGGCTCAAGGTCCCGCCCGCGCTGTTGGAGAAGTTGAGGCTCCACTGGTGCGATTCGGGATTGTAGAGGCGCAGGCTCAGGCCCTCGATGTGACCTGCGGGGCCGTCGACCTCGAGCTCCACCAGGTTGGCGCGGCCGTTCCACACCTTGCGGACGACGGTAGTGCCGTCGTAATCGACCCAGGTATTGGAACCGGTCAGGGGACGAAGACGGCGCGAGAGATGGGTCTTCCAGCTGCCAAGATGGAAATCGAAATCGCGTTGCCCGTCCCGCCGCGCGGGAGCCTGGGGAGGGTTGGCTTTCGCGGCTTCTGGCTTCTGCTGTGCAAACCCCTCAGACGGCCACAAGGCCAGGGCGACGATGCAAAGGAGATAGGTTCGAAATCGGATGGGGACGTTCATCAATATTCCTCATGACGAGCAGGCCGGGCCCGCCCGGGAAACCCCCGAAACAAGTCCAACCATTGTAAAGCGGATCCGCTCAGACGCCGTTTGATGCGCGCCCGTCGACGTGACGGCCCTTCCCAAGACGAACCGCCTATTGACGTTAGAAGCGCCAAGTAGTTAGACACCTCGGCTGCGTCGGCAGACGGTTGCTTTCTCCGGAGGTCAATCCAATGAAGCGCTCCTTTGCAGCGATCTTGTTCGCGATGGCGCTGGTCGCGTTCGCGATCCCGGGCATCGCCCGCGCCGACGACGGCGAGGACGAGGACGAGGATGGGCGGGGACCCAATCGCGAGATTTCCGAGATTGTCGACCGGGTCGAGGCCGAGCGGATCCAGGAGACCGTCGAGAGGCTGGAGGCTTTCGGTAACCGGAACTCCTGCTCCGACACCCAGTCGCCGGGCCGCGGCGTCACTCCCGCGCGCGACTGGATCTTCAAGCAGTTCAGCCAGATCAAGGGCCTGAACGTGGCGCTGGATCCGTTCGTGCACGGCAACTGCCCGAACACGCCCACCTTCAACGTGCTGGCGTGGCTGCCCGGGACCACGCACCCCGAGCGGCTGGTGATCATCGGCGGGCACTACGACTCGCGCACCATCGGCCTCTTCGACGTCACCAGCAACGCGCCAGGCGCCAACGACTCGGGGTCGCAGTCCTCGGTGGTGCTCGAGCTGGCCAAGGTGCTCTCGCAAGAGCGCCATGCGAACACGATCGTGTTCGTCACCTTCGCGGGCGAGGAGCAGGGCCTGTTCGGCTCCGGGTCCATTGCGGCCAAGATCGCCTCCGCGTCGAAGGCCGGCCTGCCGACGTTCTTCCAGGGGTCGCAAGCCGTCGCCATGCTCAACAACGACATCGTCGGCGGCGACAACTTCGTGAACGGCCCTGCGGAGCTGGGGAAGTTCCGCCTCTATGCGGCGGGTACACCGCGCGAGATCGGCTCGCGAGCTCCGGATGGTAGCATCGACAGCACGTCCCCCTCGCGCGGCCTGATGCGGTTCATCGCCACCTGGGGCACGCCTTACGTCCCCGGCTTCGAGATGATCACGAAGCTGCGCAACGATCGGCCCGGCCGCAGCAGTGATCAACGGTCGTTCACCAATAACGCCATCGCGGCGGTGCGCTTCATGGAGACGGTGGAGTGCTCGCCGTCACCGATCGACAATGCCGGCTGCCCCACGGCCGCCGACGGCAGCTGCACGGCTGCGAATCCGTCGCCGCTCTCCTTGCTGCCCACGACCGATCCTCGCCGTGGCTGCATCCTCGGCTTCAATCCGGGAGAGCCCACCTCGGGCAACATCGCCCACCAGCACTCGCCGGAGGACAAGTCGACGTTCGTCACTGCCGAGTACACCGCTCGCATTGCG
>VBLC01000049.1 GCA_005879315.1 Deltaproteobacteria bacterium
CGCCAAGCTCGCCGACGCGCTCGACGTCCGCATGGCCGAGCTGTTCACCGGCGGCGACGAGCAGGTGGACGGCGTGGAGCCGATGTTCCGGCCGCTGCTCGAGGCCTGCCGCAAGTACAACCTGGGCAAGCGGGACGTGGACCGGCTGGTGGGGGTCGTGCGGACGATGTTTGCTTGAGGGCGATCCGCCGTCCGATGATGTAAAAGAGCAAAAAACCGGGCCCAGGTTCGGGCGCGTACTCGGGGCCGGGTACGTGGACGGCGACGGGTCCGGGTGGCGAACGCGCCCGTCGGCGTACCCGTCCGCGACCCCGAGTACGAACCCGAATCCCGGCCCGGCTCTTGGGGCGTCATGAACGACAAAGTCATCATCACTTGCGCGTTGACGGGCGTCCTCGCAAACCGCGATCAGTGCCCCTGGGTCCCTTACACCCCGGGCGAGATCGCCGCCGAAGCGCAGCGCGCCTACGAAGCCGGCGCCGCGGTCGTCCACATCCACGCTCGCACCGACCAGGGCCGACCCACCTACGAGCCCGATCGCTACGCCCGAATCCGCGCCGAGATCGAGAAGCGCTGCCCCGTCATCCTCAACTTCTCCACCGGCGGCAGCGGGCCGATGGAGAGCCGCGTGGCGCACATCGCCCAGGTCAAGCCGGCGATGGCCGCGCTCAACATGGGCTCGATGAACTACGCGAAGTACTCCGCCAAGCGCAAAGAGTTCCTCTTCGATTTCGTCTTCGAAAACACCTTCCGCGACATCGGCTTTTTGCTCAAGGTGATGAAGGAGGCCAACGTCAAGCCCGAGCTGGAATGCTTCGACGTCGGCCATACCAACTCGATCTGGCCTCTGCTCGACAAAGGGCTGCTCCAGCGGCCGCTGCAGTTCAGCTTCATCCTGGGAGTCCTGGGCGGCATCCGCGCCAGCGCCGAGAATCTCGCGCTCCAGGCGCGCGAGGCGCCGCCCGACTCGACCTGGGAAGTGATCGGCATCTCCCGCGAGCAGTGGCGCATGGTGGGCGCGGCGCTCGTCCTCGGCGGCAACGTGCGCGTCGGGCTGGAGGACAACTTCTATCTCGACTCGCAGGGCGCGCAGATGGCGCGCTCGAACGGCGAGCTGGTCGCCAAGGCCGTCCGCATGGCGCGCGACATCGGCCGCGAGCCCGCCTCGGTCGAGGAGGCGCGCCGCCTGCTCACCCTTGGCGCGCCTTGACACAGCGCGACAGCGGCCCTTATTCCAACGCCGCCGGAGGTGCGCCGTGAAAAAGATCCGCCTGCTCACGCCAGGTCCGACGCCGGTGCCGGAGCGGCTCGCGCTGCGCATGGCGCGGCCCATCGTGCACCACCGCTCGCCCGAGTTCGAGGCCGTCTTCGCCCGCGTGCGCGAGGGTCTCGCTTGGCTCCTGCAAACCAGACAGGACGTGCTCGTCCTGGCCTCGAGCGGCACCGGCGCGATGGAGGCTGCGTTCGTCAATTTTCTCCGCAAGGGAGACAGCGCCGTTGTCGTCGACGCCGGCAAGTTCGGCGAGCGCTGGGGCAAGCTCGCCAAGGGCTACGGCGTCAACGCCGTGACCCTCAAGTGCGAGTGGGGCAGCGCGGTCGAGCCTGCCGCGGTCGAGAAGGCCTTGCGCGATCATCCCGGCATCAAGGCCGTCTTCGTCCAGGCCAACGAGAGCTCGACGGGCGTCTATCATCCGGTGCGCGAGCTGGCGCAGATCACGGCGCGCAGCAGCGCCATCCTCGTCGTCGACGCCATCAGCGCGGTCGGAGCCATGCCCCTGCCGATGGACGAGTGGGGCATCGACATCCTCCTCGGCGCCTGCCACAAGGCGCTGGCGCTGCCGCCCGGCATCGCTTTTCTCGGCGCCAGCGAGAAGGCCTGGAAGCTGAACGAGACGGCCGATCTGCCGCGCTTCTATTTCGACCTGCGCCGCGAGCGGGAGAGCCAGCGCAAGAACCAGACGGCCTGGACTCCGGCCATCGCGCTGGTCGAAGGGCTCGACGAGAGCCTGCAGATGTTCCGCGAGGAAGGCCTCGAGGCCTGCTTCGCGCGGCACGAGCGGCTGGCGCGCGCCGCCCGCGCCGGAATGACCGCGCTCGGCCTTTCGCTCTATTCGCGCAGCCCGAGCAACGCCATGACCACCGTGCTCGCGCCCGCGGGGATCGATTCGGAGAAGCTGGTCAAGCACCTCTTCGCCGAGTACGGCATCAAGCTGGTGGGCGGGCAGGACGCCGCCAAGGGGAAGATCTTCCGCATCGCCCACCTCGGCTACTTCGATGAGTTCGACATCCTGGTCGTCATCGCCGCCGTCGAGCGTGGGCTGCACGATCTGGGGGCGAAAGTCTCCCTCGGCGCCGGGCTCGCCGCCGCGCAGAAAGCGCTCGCCTCATGAGGATCCTCATCTCCGACGATCTCTCCCCCGAGGCCAAGACCATCCTCGAGCGCATCCCCGACGCGCAGGTCGACTTCAAGCCCGGGCTCAAGCCGCAGGAGCTGCGCGAGATCATCGGCGGCTACGAGGCGCTCGCCGTGCGCAGCGCCACCAAGGTGACCGCCGAGGTGCTGGCGGCGGCGCCCCGGCTGCGGGTCGTCGGGCGCGCCGGCACCGGCGTCGACAACATCGATCTCGAGGCCGCCACCCGCCGCGGCGTGGTGGTGATGAACGCGCCCGGCGGCAACAGCGTCTCGGTCGCCGAGCACACCCTCGCGCTCTTGCTCGCGCTCGCCCGCTCCATCCCCGACGCCTCGGAGAGCACGCGCGCCAGCAAATGGGAGAAGAAGAAGTTCTCCTCCGGCCGCGAGCTGATGGGCAAGACGCTGGGCGTGATCGGCACCGGCAACATCGGCGGGCTGGTGGTGCAGCGGGCGAAGTCGTTCGGCCTGAAGGTGATCGCCTACGATCCTTTCCTCACCGCGGATGCCGCGGCCAAGCTCGGGGTGGAGCTGGTCGAGCTGGCCGAGATCTACCGCCGCGCCGACGCCATCACCCTGCACGTGCCGCTCACCGAGCAGACCCGCAACATGATCGGCGCGCCCCAGCTCGCGCAGATGAAAAAGGGCGCGCTCCTCGTCAACTGCGCCCGCGGCGGGCTGGTCGAGGAGAAGGCGCTCGCCGACGCCTTGAAGTCGAAGCATCTGGGCGGGGCAGCGCTCGACGTCTTCGAGACCGAGCCGCCGCCCCCCGACCATCCGCTCTTCGCCTGCGAGAACTTCATCGCCACGCCGCACCTGGGCGGATCGACGGAGGACGCGCAGCAGAACGTCGCGGTCATCGTCTGCGAGGCGATGGTCGAGTTCCTCACCACCGGCACCGTGCGCAATGCCGTCAACGTTCCCAACGTCAGCGGGGAGGTGCTCGAGCGGCTGGGGCCGTTCTTGCGCCTGTCGGAGAAGCTCGGCTCCTTCGCCGGGCAGCTTGCGCTGCAGGGAGAGGCGGGCGCTCCGGAGGCGATCGAGATCTCCTTCGCCGGCGAGGTGTCGCATCATCCGAGCGCGCCCCTCACCGCGGCGGTGCTCAAGGGAGTGCTCTCGACCTTCATGGCCGAGCCGGTCAACGAGGTCTCCGCTCCGGCGCTGGCCAAGGAGCGCGGGCTCGCCGTCAAGGAAGTGAGCACCAGCGAGACGCCCGACTTCGCCAGCCTCTTGAGCGTCCGGCTGCGCTGCGGTCAGAGCGCTGCGACGGAGGTCGCGGGAACGATCGTCGGCAAGCGTGAGCCGCGCCTCGTGCGGGTGGACAATTTCGAGCTGGAGGCGGTGCCCGAGGGGCACATCATCGTCTTCTACAACAAGGACGCGCCCGGCGTGATCGGCAACGTCGGCCACGCGCTCGGCGAGGCCAAGGTGAACATCGCCCAGTTCTCGCTGGCGCGCGACCGCGCCTACGGCGAGGCGCTGGCGCTGGTGAACGTCGACTCCGCCGCGCCGCCCGAGCTGCTCGAAAAGCTCCGCCGGCTCCCCAACGTCCGGCGCGTGCAGCAGGTGGTGCTGTGAGATGGGCGGTGCTGCTCGCCCTGCTCGCGCTCGGCGCCTGCAAGAGGGAGTCGAAGAAAGCCGAGCCGGCGAAGAAAGCCGCTGCGCCCCAGGACGACAGTCCCGCCTGGCTGGTGGGCACCTGGCAGAAGGGCAGCGCGCAGGAGTGGCTCCTCTTCGATCCCTCGCGGGGACAGGTCGCGATCGTCTCCGGCAAGCCGGCGACGATGAAGTCGCGCGGCAAGTTCAAGCTGGTGGGGCGCTACCTCACGCTCGAGTTCACCAGGCCCAACGGCTCGATCGAGGCGATCGATCTCGTCGTCGCGCCCGATCGCTCGCGGCTCGCCGTCGAGGAGGGGAAGGGCTTCTACCAGCGGGGCTCGCCCCCGCCCTGATGTGATAGGGAACGCTCCATGTCCAACGTGGTCATCGTCGGCGCTCAATGGGGCGACGAGGGGAAGGGGAAGGTCGTCGACCTCTTCACCTCCTGGGCCGACGTCGTCGTCCGCTTCCAGGGCGGGGCGAACGCTGGGCACACCCTGGTCGTCGGCGGGGTGAAGACGGTCCTGCACCTGGTGCCGGCCGGCATCCTCCACGCCGGCAAGAAGTGCTTCATCGGCAATGGCGTCGTGGTCGATCCCGAGGCGCTGATGGACGAGATCGACTTCCTCAAGAGCCGCGGCCTGCTCACCGATCCGCACCAGCTGATCGTCAGCGAGAACGCGAACGTCATCCTCCCCTACCACAAGCGGATCGACGCCGGCCGGGAGAAGAGCCGCGGCAAGGACGCCATCGGCACCACCGGGCGGGGCATCGGCCCCTGCTACGAGGACAAGATCGCGCGCCGGGGAATCCGCGTGCGCGACCTGGCCAAGCCGCGCTCGCTGCGCGAGAAGCTCTCGGCGCGGCTGCCCGAGGCGAACGCGCAGATCGAGTCCTTGGGCGGGCAGACCTGCGACCTCGAGGGGCTGGTGGAGCAGGCGCTCAAGCAGGGCGAGCGGATGCAGCCCTACGTGGGCGACGCCTCGGAAAAGCTGGCGCGCGAAGTGGAGCACGGCCGGGCTGTCCTCTTCGAGGGCGCGCAGGGCACCTTGCTCGACGTCGACCACGGCACCTATCCGTACGTGACGTCCTCGAACACCGTGGCGGGCAACGCCTCCGTCGGCGCTGGGATCGGGCCGACCGTCATCAATTCCGTCATCGGCATCACCAAGGCGTACACCACGCGCGTGGGCAACGGGCCGTTACCCACCGAGCTGCACGACGAGATGGGCGAGCAGCTGCGCAGAGTGGGCGCCGAGTTCGGCGCCACCACCGGAAGGCCGCGCCGCTGCGGCTGGCTCGATGCGCTCGTCCTCCGCTACGCCGCGCGGGTCAACGGCCTCTCCGGCCTGGCGATGACCAAGCTCGACGTGCTCACCGGCATCGACAAGATCATGGTGGCCGTCGCGTACAAGCTCATGGACGGCAGGACGGTGAGCGAGTTCCCTTCCGACCCGGAGCTGCTTGCGGAGGCGCAGCCGGTCTACGAGGAGCTGCCCGGGTGGAAGGAGCCGCTCG
Source organism: Deltaproteobacteria bacterium (assembly GCA_005879315.1). Lineage (GTDB taxonomy): Bacteria > Myxococcota > Myxococcia > Myxococcales > 40CM-4-68-19 > 40CM-4-68-19. Next base: position 5,528 of record VBLC01000049.1, read on the forward strand.
GCGACCTGCGCGAGTACACCGAGCTGCCCGCCAATGCCCAGCACTACGTGGAGCGGGTGGAGCAGTTGGTTGGCGTGGAGACAATCGCCGTTTCGGTGGGCCCCGACCGGGCACAGACCATCGTACGGAAGAATCCGTTCCGGCACGTGTAGAACGGGCAAAAGCTCTAGGGCCGCCGCGGCCGGCGCACATTATGCTCCCCGCCTACAGCATCGGGAGGAGGCACTTGTGACTGGCGCAGTGATCGTCGATGCAGTGATCGTCGATGCCATCCGCACGGCTCGCGGCAAGAGGAAGGGCGCGCTCTCGGGGCTCCACCCTGTCGACCTGCTCGCGCGCACGCTGGGCGGCGCTCTCCAGCGCGCCGAGGTGCAGGCCAAGGACGTCGATGACGTCATCATCGGCTGCGTCACGCAGGTGGGGGAGCAGGGCTTCAACATCGCCCGCGGGGCGGTCCTGGCCGCGGGGCTGCCCCTGGAGGTGCCCGGCGCGACCGTCAATCGCTTCTGCGGCTCCGGGCTGCAGGCGGTGAACAGCGCCGCGCAGGCGGTCATCTCCGGCGCGGCCCAGCTCGTCATCGCGGGCGGCGTCGAGCACATGACCCGCGTGCCGATGGGATCCGATGCCGTCGGCGGCGAGGGTCCCGCCTCGCCCGGCCTGGTCGAGAAATGGCCCGGCCTGGTCCCGCAAGGACTTTCTGCGGAGATGATCGCCGCCAAATGGGGCTACTCGCGGCGGCAGCTCGACGAATATGCGGCCAGCTCGCAGATGAAAGCGGCCAACGCCATCGAGAAGGGCCACTTCGCCCGCGAGATCCTGCCGCTCGAGATCGGCGGTCGCAAATTCGACCGCGACGAGCACGTCCGCCCCGGCACGAGCGTGGAGACGCTGGCTGCGCTCAAGCCCTCCTTCAAGGAGAACGGCGTCCTGCACGCGGGCAACTCCTCCGGCATCGTCGACGGCGCGGCCGCGGTGGTGGTCGCATCCAAGGGCCGGGCGCGCAGCCTGGGGCTCAAGCCGCGGGCGCGCATCGTCTCGATGGCGGTGGTCGGGTCCGACCCGATCCTCATGCTCACCGGGCCCATCCCCGCGACGCGCCAGGCGCTGGCGCAGGCGGATCTGAAATTGGCCGACATCGACATCTTCGAGATCAACGAGGCCTTCGCGCCGGTGCCGCTGGTGGTGGCGCAGGAGCTGGGCATTCCGATGGAGAAGGTGAACCCCAACGGCGGCGCGATCGCGCTCGGCCATCCGCTCGGCGCCACCGGCGCGATGCTCCTCGCCACCGCCCTGCACGAGCTGGAGCGCACCGGACAGCGGCGCGCGCTGATCACGCTCTGCATCGGGTATGGGATGGGCATCGCAACCATCATCGATCGCAAGGTGGACTGAATGATTCTCTTGCTCGCTCTCCTCGCTCTTGGGTCGCCCGCGCGCAAGGCCGACGCGGGCAGGGAGCACCGCGAGAAGGGCCTCGCCCTGGAGGAGCAGGGCAGGGACGACGCCGCCGCGGCCGAGTTCGGGCTGGCGGTGCAGGTCGATCCTTCCGATGCGATCGCGCAGCACGAGCTGGGGAAGATCCTCTTCAAGCAGGGAGACCTGCCCGCTGCGGTCGATCGTTTCCAGGCGGCGGTCAAGCTGGACGAGAAGAACGCCACCGCCTGGTACAACCTCGCCTACGCCAGCCGGAAGTCGCAGCAGTTCGCGCTGGCGGCGCAGGCGTACCAGAAGTACACCGAGCTCTCCCCGGACGATCCCGACGGATATTTCGGGTGGGCCGAATCGCTGCGGCAGTCGGGACAGAGCAAGGAGGCGCTCGACGCCTACCGCCTCTACATCGCCAAGGAGAAGCGGCCCAGCGAGCAGAAGTGGGTCGAGCGATCGAAGGAGATGATCGCGCAGCTCGAGCCGGCGCAGGCGCCGCCCGCCGCGCCTTCGCCCGCTGCCGCCCCGCCCGCAGGCGCCGACGCAGCGCGCGCCAGGATCGCCGACGGCGACCGCGCCTTCGAAGCCCGGGATTATCGCGCCGCGCTCTTCGCCTACCAGGACGCGATTCTCGCCGATTCCAAGAACGTCGACGCGCTCGTCAAGGCCGGCAACGCCTACGTCAAGCTCGGCCACGACGAGGAGGCCGGCGAGCAATGGAGCAAGGCGCTGCAGCTCGATCCGCAGAACGCAGTAGCGCGCGAGGCTCTCGCCGCCCTGCGCGAACGCAGGGTCGATTTGCGCAGGCCGGGGACGCGAGTGCCCGCCCCGCCGCTCACCACCGTGGCGCCGCCGGTCGACAACGAAGCCGTCGCGCGAACGCACTACGGTGCCGCGGTTGGCCTGATCCGCGACCGCAAGTACAGCGAGGCCGTCATCGAGCTCAACCAGGCGCTCTCGCTCAAGCCAAGCTGGACCAACGCGCTCATCGCCCGGGGTTCGGCACGGATCGGCCTCGCCAAATATGATGACGCGATCGCCGATTACCTGGCAGCGCAGAAAGCCGACCCATCGCTCGCCGCGCCCCTCTTCGGGCTGGCCGAGGCCTATCGCGGGCTGGGCCAGGCGGAAAGAGCGGCCGAGCTCTACCGGCAGTTCGCCGCCAGCAACGCTCCCGACGCGCAGGCGAGCCTGAAGCAATACGCGCTGCAAAATGCGCAGGCGTTGTCGCCGAAGTAAACCAGTGATCTGCACGGCGCTACGGATGTCGCAGCGCCGACGCGCACGCGGTGTGAATCGTTGCCATTCTGGGGCTTGCGATCTATGTCTCGCCGGCCGTCTGAAGCTGCAGGACCGATGACGAAGACACCTCCGCGCAAATCAGCGGCCGAGGCACCGCCCGCTCCGTCGGCGGCTCCCGACCCCCCGGTTCCGACGCCCGCGAGCAAGCGCTCCGGCAAGGCGAAGCCGCCGCCGCCGAAGTCCGAGCGCGACGCCGCCGTCCAGCCGCGGGGCGATCAGCACCCCGGCGAGCCCGTCCATCCCGGCGTACCGCTTGCGCCGCCGGGGATCGTGCCCGAGTCCGACGTCCGCGTGCACAGTCCCTCGTCGGCCGCGCCGCCCCGGGAGCACGGCATCGTCAACGAAGGTCTGGGCGAGCTTCCCCAGGGTTATGGCGATGGGCGCCTCGTCAGCCTGGTGCGCGATCCGACGACGCTCTTCGTCTACTGGGACTTCTCGCTGATCCAGATCGAACAGGCCTTCGCCGGCCTGGGCAAGGCCCGCGCGGTGGTCAAGCTCTGGAACGCCCGCAACGGCGAGCTGGTCGGCGAGACGGAAGTGCAGCTCGAGGCGCGCGGCTGGTATCTGCGCGACCTGCCGTCGGGTCTGGAGCTGCGCGCCGAGATGTGGGCGGTGGGAGAGAAGGGCGCGCGCATGCTGCGGGCGGCGCGGCCGGCGCGCCTGCCGCCGGCGATGCCTTCCGACCAGCTCGAGGCTTTCTACCTGCGCCTGCTTCTCGATCAGCCGCTGCCCAAGGAAGGCGCGGCCACCGGCAGCCGGCCGCTGCACTACGGCGGGGCGGCGCCGGCGGGTTGGGAGCGCCGCATGCAGCCGCGCGGCTCCAGCCTGGGGATGGGCGTTGGCGGGAGCCCCGGGGCCAAGCTTCCCTGGAGCGCGACGCATCTGGTGCCGCCGGGCATCGACGAAGGCGAAAAGAAATGAAGGGCGCGCTCGCCATCGTACTCCACGCCCACCTGCCTTACGTGCGCCATCCGGAGTTCCCCGAGTTCCTCGAGGAGGATTGGCTCTACGAGGCCATCACCGAGACTTATCTGCCGCTCCTCGAGGTCTTCGACCGCTGCGCCGAGGACGGCGTCCCCTATCGCATCACGCTGACGCTCACGCCGCCGCTCGTCGGGATGCTGCGCGACGAGCTGCTCATGGAGCGTTACTCGCGGCGCCTCGATCAGCTCTGCGAGCTCTGCGACAAGGAGGTGCACCGCACCCGCGGCGATCCGCAGTTCGCGCCGCTCGCCCGGCACTACCACGAGCGCCTCTATCATCTGCGCCGGCTCTTCCACGATCGCTACCGGCGCGATCTGGTGGGCGCCTTCAAGCGCCTGCAAGATCTCGGCTGCCTGGAGATCATCACCTGTGGCGCCACGCACGGCTTCTTGCCGCTGATGATCCATCCGGAAGCGATCCGGGCGCAGGTCCAGGTCGCCTGCGCGCATTATCGAATGCATTTCGGAAGGGATCCGCGCGGCATCTGGCTTCCGGAATGCGCGTATTCGCCGGGGATCGACAAGTACCTGGCGGCGGAGAACATCCGCTTTTTCTTCGTCGACTCGCACGCGCTGGCCAACGCCGTCCCCCGGCCGCGGCGCGGGGTCTATGCCCCCATCTACACGCCCAGCGGCGTGGCCGCCTTCGCCCGCGACCCGGAGAGCTCGATGCAGGTCTGGAGCGCCGAGCACGGCTATCCCGGCGACGCCGTCTACCGCGAGTTCTACCGCGACATCGGCTGGGACCTCGATTACGAGTACGTGAAGCCTTACTTGCAGGCGACCGGCGAGCGGAAGAATACCGGGATCAAATATTATCGGATCACCGGCAAGGTGCCGCTGGGCAAGAAGGAGCCGTACGATCCCGCCGCCGCGCGCGCCCGCGCCGACGTCCACGCCGGCAACTTCCTCTTCAACCGCACCAAGCAGATCGAATATCTCCGCAGCGCTTTCGGCGACGGGCCCTCGCCCATCGTCATCAGCCCCTACGATGCCGAGCTCTACGGCCACTGGTGGTACGAGGGGCCCATCTTCCTCGACATGCTCATCCGCAAGGCCGCCTTCGACCAGGACGTGCTCCGCCTGGAGTCGCCGGTCGATTACCTGGCCGAATTCCCCGAGCACCAGCTCTCCCAGCCGCCGCTCTCCTCGTGGGGCGCGGGCGGCTACGCGTCGGTCTGGCTCGACGAGAGCAACGACTGGATCTACCGCTATCTGCACAAGGCATCCGAGCGCATGATCGAGCTCGCCCGCGTCCACCAGGACGCGCGCGACACCACCCGGCGCGCGCTCAACCAGGCCGCGCGCGAGCTGCTCCTGGCGCAGTCGTCGGACTGGGCCTTCATCATGAAGACAGGCACGATGGTCGACTACGCCGTCCGGCGCACGCGCGAGCATCTCCTGCGCTTCAGCCGGATCTACCAGCAGGTGAAAGAGAACCGCATCGACGTCGGCTGGCTCTCGATGGTGGAGTCGCGGGACAACCTCTTCCCCGAGATCGACTACCGCGTCTACCGCCCGGCCGCCTGAAGAGAGCGCCTGCTTCCTGCCGCCTGGCGTTGCCCGGCAGCCGCGGCGTCGCCAGATGCACAAATTGGGCGGCGGTGCCCATGCGGATCGCGCTTCTTTCCACTCCTTTCGTCTGCGTTCCTCCCCGAAGCTACGGAGGGACCGAGCTGGTGGTCGCCGAGCTGGCCAAGGCTCTCGTGGCCCGCGGTGTCGAGGTGGTCGTCTACGCCACCGGAGACTCGCGGCTGGATGGCATCGAGGTGCGCTCCTATTACCGCGAGGCGCACTGGCCTCCCGATCCGGCCGTCGATCGGATCCACTCCGCCTGGTGCCTGCGCGACATCGCCAAAGACCTGCGCGGCTTCGATGCCGTGCACGTCCACAGCACCGCCGCGGTGGAGATGGCTCGCCTCTCGCCCTATCCGATGCTGGCCACGCTCCACCACGACCACGACCCGGCGCTGAGCGAGATCTACCTGCGCTCGCCGGAAGTGATGCTGGTCGCCATCAGCCACGCGCAGGCGCGCCGGGAGACCGCGCCCGTCGCGGCCGTCGTCCACCACGGGCTCGACCCTTCGCGCTTCCATCCCCTGCCGGAGCAGGGCTACTTGCTCTTCCTCGGCCGCTACGACCGCGAGAAAGGCGTGCACCACGCCATCGAGGTGGCCGCGCGCGCCCGCCTGCCGCTGGTGATGGCGGGAGAGCCGCACCAGCGCGACTACTACCGGCAGGTCCTCAAGCCGCTGATCGAGGAGCACAAGGTCCTGGACGTGGGCCCGGTGGGCGGCGACAAGAAGGCGGCGCTGATCGCCCGCGCCCGCGCGCTGCTCTTTCCCATCCAGTGGGAGGAGCCGTTCGGGCTGGTGATGATCGAGTCGATGCTCAGCGGCGTGCCGGTGATCGCGCTCGCTCGCGGGAGCGTGCCCGAGATCGTCGAGGACGGAGTGACCGGCGTCCTCTGCGACGACCCGACCGAGATGGTCTCGGCCGCCCGCGTCGCCGACAAGCTCTTCGACCGCGCCCGCATCCGCCGGCTGGGCGAGGAGCGCTTCTCCTCGGGGCGGATGGCCGCCGACTACTTGCGCCTGTACCGCGCGGCGCAGCGGGACCGCGACGCCCGGCTCGGCGAGGCCGACTCCGCCGCGGGCGCGTGAGCCGTGGACCGGACGCTCGTCACCGTCAGCGCGGCAGAGCTGCTCGGCTACGACGACCTGGTCTCGTTGCCCGAGTCGACCGGCACCGAGAAGCTGGTGCTCAAGCGCGGCAACCTCTTCGCCGTCACCGGGCGCCTGGGCGACATCTTTCCCGCCGGCGCGCGCGACCAGGGCGCCTACTTCGAGGACACCCGTTTTCTCAGCAAGCTGCGCCTCTCCATCGCCGGAGGGCCGCCGGTGGTGCTCTCCACCCAATCGAGCGCCGAGTACACCTCGCAGGTCGACCTGACCGTCACCAGCACCAAGTTCGGCGGGCTCTTCAACGACCCGGTCAATTTCCTCCACCTGCGCCGCGAGCAGCTGATCGACGAGCATTTCGTCGAGCGGCTGACGCTCTCCAACTATCTGGTCCGCGACATCAATTACTGGATCGAATACGAATTCGCCTGCGACTTCGCCGACCAGTTCGAGGTGCGCGGCGCGCGGAGGCGGACGCGCGGAGCGTACTTCCTGCCGCGCGTCGAGAAGGACCGCGTGGTCTGCTCTTACCAGGGCCGCGACGGTGTCCTCTACCGCACCGAGATCTTCTTCGCCTTGCGCGCGCCCGACCAGCTCGCAGCGGGCATGGCGCGCTTCAATTTCCATCTCGGGCCCAACGAGACGGCTACGCTGGAACTGCACGCCCTCCCTTCGCTGCACGCGGTGCGATCGGGAACTTCCTTGCGCGAGGCGTCCGACGCCGCCCGCAGCCCGGGCTACCGGCCGCCGCGCATCGCCACCGAAGAGCCGGAGTCGGGCTGGTCCTATCCGGGCTCGCATCCCGGCACGCATCCGCCGGCGCCGCGCCGCTTCGAGGAGCGGGTGGCCCGCGCGCGCGCCGACTATCGAAACTGGGCGGAGTCCTCCGCCCGGGTGGTGAGCGGCGAAGAGAGCTTCAACTGGACCGCGTCGCAGGCGCTGGCGGATCTGAAAGCGCTCTCCATCTACTGGGACGACCGCCGCATCATCTCCGCCGGAGTGCCCTGGTACGGCGCGCCCTTTGGCCGCGACGCGCTGATCACCGGCTTCCAGGCCCTCCTGGTCAATGCCGAGATCGCCCGCGACGCGCTCTTCTTCCTCGCCGCCCACCAGGGCAAGAGGAACGACGACTTCCGCGAGGAGGAGCCAGGCAAGATCCTCCACGAGATCCGCCGCGGGGAGCTGGCGCGCACCGGCGAAGTGCCGCACACGCCCTATTACGGCAGCGTCGACTCGACGCCCCTCTTCATCATCCTCTTCAGCGAATATCTGCAGTGGACCGACGACCGCGCCACCGCCGAGCAACTCCTCCCCGCGGCGGAGGCCGCGCTCCGCTGGATCGAAGAGTACGGCGACAAGGACGGCGACGGCTTCGTCGAGTACCAGCGCAAGACGGAGCGCGGCCTGCGCAACCAGGGCTGGAAGGATTCCTGGGACGGCGTTCCCCACAAGGACGGGACGCCGGCCGAGCCGCCCATCGCACTGGTCGAGGTGCAGGGCTACTGCATCGACGCCCGCCGCAGGATGGCGCGGCTCTACCGGCAGCTGGGCCGGCGCGAGGATGCCGCCCGCTGCAGCAGCGCGGCGCTCAAGCTGGCGCGCAAGCTCGACGACGCCTTCTGGATGGAGGAGGCGGGCTGCTACGCCCTCGCCCTGGACGGCAGGAAGCAGCAGGTGCAGAGCGTCGCCTCCAACGCCGGCCACCTGCTCTTCTCCCGAGTCGTCCCCGAGGCGCGGGCCAAGCGGGTGGCGCGCACGCTGATGTCGCCGGAGAGCTTCTCGGGCTGGGGAATCCGCACCCTCGCCAGAGGCCAGCGCGCCTACAACCCGCTCAGCTATCACGACGGCACCGTCTGGCCGCACGACAATTCCATCGCCGCCATGGGCTTTTCCAACTATGGAATGCAGGGCCTGGCGGTGCAGGTGCTCAACGGCATCTACGACGCCTGCAAGCAGTTCCGCCACTCCCGCTTGCCCGAGCTCTTCTGCGGCTTGAGCCGCGGGGAGGGCGATCTGGTGGTGAGCTATCCGGTCTCCTGCTCCCCGCAGGCCTGGGCCTCGGGTTCGCTCTTCCTCCTCTTGCGCGCCTGCCTCGGCCTCTATCCCGATGCGCCGCGGCGAATGTTGAAGATCGTCAACCCGCAGCTGCCTCGCTGGATGACGGAGCTCACTCTGCAGAACCTCCGCATCGGCCAGACCCGGCTGACCCTGCATTTCACCCGCAGCGGCGAGGCCTGCTTCGCGGCGGTGAGGTCGACGGAGGGCGAGCCACTCGCGACGCGCATCGAAGTGGGCGCCCGCTCGACCGAGCAGTGAGCGACGGCGCGCCGCGGGAGGGAACCGCGGTTCATACCGCGGTCCACCAATGAAAGGATTTTCCTAGGCCGCTGCCCGCTGCGGTGCGGTCCAGCTGGTCATCCAGGCAGGGACACGCTTCTGCGCGTAGGAGATGGCCTTGCGGCCGCGCTCCGTCTGGAACAGCGCCCGGCCGACGAAGGCGCAGACGAGGGCGACGAGTCCGCCGGGGATGAGGAGTGCTGCCACGACCAACACGATTTTGCGCGTCACGTCCGGATGGTGTGCACGCGCGGTGCCAGTGCGCATCGCGGTACGCAGCGTGTTAGACAGAAAGCGTGGCGGACTTGTTGGCGAGCGTTCAGGACGCCGAGGCGCGCCTCCGTGGTGTGGGATATCTGCCCTCGGCCGAGATCGCCTCGAGCGCTTTTCTGGCCGACCGCCTGGAGAAGCCGGTGCTGGTGGAGGGCCCGGCGGGCGTGGGCAAGACCGAGTTCGGCCGCGCCCTCGCCCAGGCGACAGGCCGCACGCTCCTGCGCCTGCAGTGCTACGAAGGGCTCGACGAGGCCAAGGCGCTCTACGAGTGGGAGTACGCCAAGCAGCTCCTCTATACCCAGCTCCTCAAGGACAAGATCGCCGAGACGATCGCCGGCGCGCAGACCCTCTCGCAGGCGGCCGACCGCATCGCTGGGTCGGAGGACCTTTTCTTCAGCGAGCGGTTCCTTTTGCCCCGCCCGATCCTGGCGGCCATCCGCAGCAAGACGCCGGCCTTGCTGCTGGTGGACGAGATCGACAAGGCGGACCCCGAGTTCGAGGCTTTCCTGCTCGAGGTGCTGGCCGATTTCGCCGTCACCGTGCCGGAATTGGGGACGGTGACCGCCGTGCACAAGCCGCGGGTGGTGTTGACTTCCAACGCCTCGCGGGAATTGTCCGATGCGCTCAAGCGCCGCTGCCTGCACCTCTACATCGATTTCCCCAGCGCGCAGCGGGAGCTGGAGATCGTCCGCGGCCGCGTCCCGGGGGTGCGCGACGAGCTGGCGCGGAAGGTGGTCGCGGCCATCCAGGCCATCCGCAAGCTGGATCTCAAGAAAGCGCCGAGCATCTCCGAGACGCTCGACTGGGTGCGCGCCCTGACCCTCCTCAACGCCGCCACGCTCGATGCCCAGCTGGTGGCCGAGACGCTCTCGACGGTGCTCAAGTACGAGGCGGACATCGCCAAGGCGAAGGAGCACTTGAGCTACATCGCCGGCGCCGAACTGAGATGATTACCGGTGCTTGCCGGCGTGCATCGCCGAGGCCCGCCGCGCCTGCGCCCGAACCTGCCCATCGACGTAGCCGGGATAGCCGATGCGGACGGATTCGTTCCTGACGTCGGCCAGCTCCAGGCCTTCCTTCTTGTCGCCGACGAGGAATCCGCCGCGTGACTTGAAGAGCAGATACACGGCGGAGTCGTCGACCGACATCCCCTGCTCTTCGGTCCGATAGGTGTCCTCGCCCACCTGCACGACGACGACGCCCGGCGCGATCTGCCGCGCGGCGGCGAAGCGGAAGGTCTTGAGCTGAACGTCCTCGTCGGCCCAGGGGGCGAGGTTGTGGCTCTGGCGGCCGGTGCGCTTCTTCAGCGCCTCGACCACGGCCATCGCCTTCGGGTGGGTGAGCCGGCGCGCGCCGTCCCAGTCCTTGCGCACCACGCGGGAGAGGTACTGCTGCAGGGTCGCCTTGGCGAGAAAGACGTCCGGCGACTCTTCCTCGAGCATCGACTGCAGGCCGGAGTCCTCTTTCCCCGCGGCGGCGTCGGCCGCGGGCAACGCAAGCGCCAGCAGGATCGTCCAGAGCATCCGTTCCCCCCCAACCAGTCCATCATCTGACAGCCGCCGGCTCCAGCCGGGCAAGCTGCCACCCGAGCGAACGGTGGACATGGCCGGAATGGATGGCAAGCCAGGGGTCTAGGCGCTGGCGCGGGCGGCCGGGGCGGCAGTCGCCACGCGGTCGCGGCCCTGGCGCTTGGCTTCGTAGAGGGCGGCGTCCGCCTTTTCGAGCAGGCCGGGGATGTCTTCGGCGTCGGGGCCGAGCGCCGCGACTCCGACCGAGATGGTCAGGGTCACCGGCGCGTTGCCGGGTCCGGGGAGGACCGTCGCCGCCACGGTGCGGCGCAGCTTCTCGGCCACCTCGATGGCTTCCGGTTTCGCCACCCGCGGCAAGAGAACGACGAACTCCTCGCCTCCGTAGCGCGCCACCAGATCGATCTTGCGCACGTTGCGGCGCAGGGTGAGCGCGACCCCCCGCAGGACGCCGTCGCCCACCAGATGGCCGTGGCGGTCGTTGACGTTCTTGAAATTGTCGAGGTCGACCATGAGGAGGGAGAGCGGCTCGCCGAAACGCACCGAGCGCGAATGCTCCTGCTCGAGGCGGAGGAAGAGATGCCGGCGATTGGGAACGCCAGTGAGCGAGTCGGTGAACGACAGCTCGAGGGTCTGCTGATACAGCCGCGCGTTGGCGATCGAGAGCGCCGCCTGCGCGGCGATCGCTTCGGCGAGCCGGATCTCCTGGTCGGAAAAGGCGTTCCGGTGCGAGCGGATGACGTTCATCACGCCGAGGATGCGCCCCTTGCTGCGCAGCGGGACGGAGAGGAGGGACCCGCTGATGCGCCGCTGCCCCTTCTGCTGGACGAAGCGCTTCTCGCGCTCCACGTCGGGCACGTAGATGGTCTCGCCGCGCGCGGCTGCTTCGCCGGCGATCCCCTCGCCGAGATGGAAGCGCATCCCCCGCACCGACGGCTCGGCGTCGCCGGCGATGGCCTCGATGATCAGCTGATGGCTCGCCTCGTCGAGCAGCATGACGCTGAACTCGACCACTCCGAAGCGGGCACACATCTGTTTGCCCAGCACGTCGAGCTGCTCGGGGAGATCGAGCGTGCTGGAGATCGCCTTGGCCACCTCGAGGAGCAGCTCCATCTCGCCGACGTGGCCGGCCAGGCGGGCGTTGACCGCCTGCAGCTCTTCCTGCAGCTGCAGCTGCTCGTGGGTCTCGATGTCGTGCACCGCCTGGTCGGTGATGCGCGAGAGCATGGTGTTGAAGCTGCGCGCGAGCTGCCCGAGCTCGTCCTCGCTCTGGACGCGAGCACGGACGAGGAACTCGCCTAGCTCGGCGCGCGCCATCACCCGCTTGAGCGACTGGATGGGCTTGATCAAGAAGTGTCGCGCCGCCAGTGCGATGGCGATCCCGGCGAAGGTCAGCGCCAGGAGCGTGCCCAGCACCGCTCCGTCGCGCAGCTCGCCGAAGGCGCGGGCCGGATCGACCGCCGCGATCCGGCGCGTATGCGCGATCAGCGCCCAGAGGCCAGCGACCAGCGCCACCGCCGACGGGATCGCGGAGGCGAGGATGAGCTTGAGGGCGAGCGAGCGGCGCAGTTGCTTCCACACGGCGCCGCGATTCTATCACCGCAGGGCGGGCGGGCGGGCCGCCGTCGCTTTTTTCCCCGAGCCGCGACGCACAGATTAGGGCTCCCAAGGAGGAACCCAAGATGCGCTGCGAAGAGATCATGACCAAGGGCGTGGCCACGCTGCGGCGCGAGGCCACCGTGCAGGAGGCCGCCCGCTTGATGGCCGAAAAGGACGTCGGCTTCGTGCCGGTGGTGGACAACTCCGGCGCCGTCGTCGGCGTGCTCACCGACCGCGACATCGTCGTCCGCGTGGTGGCCAAGGGCTCGGACGTCAAGACCAGCAAGCTTGCCGACGTCTACAGCAGGGACCTGGTCTGCTGCTCGCCGCAGGACGAGGTGAGCAAGGCGAGGCAGCTGATGCAGGAGCGCAAGGTCTCGCGCATGCTCGTCTGCGACGAACGGAACAGGCCGGTCGGGGTGATCAGCCTCCAGGACCTGGCCCATTCGGAAGCCGAGGGCGAGATCGGCAAGACGGTGCGCGAGGTCAAGGAAGAGGGCGTGGGCGCCGTCCATTAAATTGCCCCTCAGGCGCTGCTGCGGCACGCTCGCCCGCGATGAGGACGCTCGCGGCAGCGCTTCTTCTCTGCGCGCCGGCGGCGGCCGAGGAGATCCGCATCGAGGTTTCGCGCGGCGTCGTCCAGACGCTCGACCTGGAGGAGTACGTCGCGGGCGTGGTGGCGAGCGAGGTGCCGGCTCGCTGGCCTGACGAGGCGCTCAAGGCGCAGGCGGTGGCGGCGCGGACCTTCGCGGTGGCGCAGAAAGTCGCGCAGGGTCCGGGGGCGCGCGCGCACCTGGGCGCTTCGATGCTCGATCAGGTCTATCGCGCGAGCGCGCATCCGGCGGCCGGGGCGCTGGCGGCGGCGCGAGCCACGGCGGGAGAAGTGCTCACCTGGGGAGCGGCGCCCATCGCCGCGTATTTCAGCGCCAGCTGCGGCGGCGTGAGCGAGGGCGCCGAGGCGGCGTTTCACGTCGCGCCGGGAAGCACGCCGTACTTGCGCGGCGGCGATGAGGACGACGCCGACGAAAGGAAGGGATGGACGGTGCGCATTCCCCTGGAGCAGATCGACCGCTCGGTGCGCGGCATCTCCGTCGCGGCTCGCACGCCGAGCGGCCGCGCCCGCACCCTGCGCCTCGAGACGAGCTCCGGTAGCCGCGCGCTCGCGGCCGTCGACTTGCGCCAGCAGCTCGGCTACCGCCGCTTGCCCTCGCTGCTCTTCAGCGTCGAGGTCGATTCCGGAGCGGCCGTCTTTCGCGGCCGCGGCAGCGGCCATGGCGTGGGGCTCTGCCAGTGGGGCGCGCGCAGCCGAGCGAAGCGAGGCGAGACCTACCGGCAGATCCTAGCGCACTACTATCCCGGCGCTCAGATCCGGCGGATGTACTGAGGCGGTCTCTGCCCGGCGCGCCTCGCGGTAGAGAATGATCAGCCCCGCGAGGGGCAGGGGATAAGCGACGACCCGCAGCAGCGTTCCAGCGGCGAGCCGCCACGCGCCAGGGGGCATCTGGTGCGCCGCCGCGAAGCTGAATCCAGTGATGAGGACGATCAAGAGCCACATCGAGGCGACCGCGAGCCTGCGCGAGCGCATCAGACCGCACGATCGATCGAGCGCCTTTCTCCCTTGCAGACCCTCCGCGAGCACGACGGGCACCGCGAAGCCGAAGTTGATCATCGCCAGCAGGCCGGGCACGACGAGAAGAACGAGACCCGCGGCGATCACCAGCGCCCCTGGAATTCCGGTGGCGATGAGCGCCCCCATCCGCGAGCCGGCCACGGCCCAGGCATCGGCGGGGCCGCGCGCCTTGCCGAGCACCACCGGAACCAGCGCCGCGTGGGCCAGCGCGATCCCGAGAAAGAGCACGGTCAAGGACAGCGCGGTGGCGAGTGCGACCGAGAAGATCGCGGTCAGATCGGCGGGAGGGTTCTTCTTCTCAGGTGCAGGTCCCCGCAGCTGCAGGCGATCGGTCGTCGTTCGGTCGGCGGCCTTGTCCGAGGGCGGCTCCGTGCTCTCGGCGCTGCTGGCGGCCGTCGCGAAGCGCATCGCGCCCGAGGCGATGAGATTCGCCGGCAAGAGCGCAAGGCCGGCCGTGAGCACCAGCGTGGCGAAGCGCGCCTTGAACAGCGCGAGCGTCTGGGAGAACCAGCCCATCTAGGCGGCGCGAACTGCCCGGTCCTGGTCGAGGATCGGAGCGCAGCCGAGCAGGCGCCGGTAGAGCGCGCCGTAGCCGTCCGCCATGCGCTCGAGGGTGAGCTCGCGCTCGACGCGCTCGCGGCCGCGCCGGCCCATCGCCTGCGCATCTTCCGGCGCGCGCAGCAGGGCGGTGAGCTTTTCCGCCAGCGCGCCCGGGTCGCCGTAGGGGACGAGCCAGCCGTTCTCGCCCTCCCGGACCAGCTCGGGATTTCCGCCCACGCGCGTGGCGATGACGGGCAGCCGCGCCGCCATCGCTTCCATCAGCGCATTCGAAAGCCCCTCCGCGCTGGAGCAGAGGCAGGCCGCATTGCAGCGGGCGAGCAGCGCTGGCACGTCCAGCCGATGGCCGAGCAGGAGCACGCGGCCGCGCAACCCCAGTTCTGCGATCCGCGAGGCGAGATAGGTCCGCTCCGGCCCTTCGCCGGCGCAGACGAAGCGAACGTGGTGCAGGTCGGCCGGCAATTTCGCCACTGCCTCGAGGAGAGTGCGGTGCCCCTTCACCGGCCAGAGGTTGCCGATGACCGCCACGATGGGCGCGCCCTCCGGCACGTCGATCGGCTCGCGCAGGCCCTTGGCGGCGAGCTGATCGAAGGTCGCCAGGTCGAGGCCGTTGCGCACCACCACGACCCTGTCCGGCTTGCAGCCTTCCTCGCGGATGCAGATCTCGCGGACGGCGTCGGCGTTGGCCACGACCACGTCGGCGAAGCGCGAGATCATCTTCTCCGCCTCGCGGTGCCAGCGGCCGAATCCGGCGCGCAAGTGGCCGAGGTCGACGCGGCTGACGACGGACTTGGCAGAGGCGATCCGCGCCACCATCACCCCGAGCGCATTCGAGTAGAAGTCGGTGCTGTGGATGAGCTTGACGCCCCTCTCCCGGACGAGGGCCGCGATCCGGGCGACCTGCCGGAGCGTGTTCGCCTGCAGCATCGTTCCCTTGAGGGGGAAGACGATGGGCTCGTATCCGAGCGCGCGGACCTGCTCGAACATCGGTCCCGAAGTCTCCAGGCATGCGACCACGGCCTCGAAGCCCGCCGGATGGAGCCGCAGCCGCTCCACGAACTGCCGCTCCGCGCCCCCGATCCAGAAGCGGTTCACCAGGTGCAGGACAGGGACGTCGTAGACCAGCATGCAGGCAGGCTGTGCATCGCTGCTCCGGTTGGCGAGTCTTGCGCTTGACAGCGCGGCCGGTTCCGAGGACGACAGCCCGCGTCAATGAAGCCGATCGTAGCCGCCATCGAGATGGGGTACGGGCACCTGCGTCCCGCCGCCGCGCTGGCAGAGGCGCTGGGCACCGATCTGCTGCAGATGGACCTGCCCCCGCTCGGCGAGGACGTCGACTGGCGCTTCTGGGAGAGCACGCGCCGGCTGTACGAGCCCCTGACGCGCGTCTCGCAGCTGCCCGGCGTAGGCGGACCGATGCGTGCGCTGTTGAACACCGTGACGGCCATTCCGTCCCCTTGGCCGGCGCAGGACCTGTCGGGGCCCACACAGGGGACGAAGTGGATGGAGCGCGCTGCGCGGGACGGGATCGGCCGCGCCCTCGCCGCGCATCTGCACAACACCGGCGCGCCGCTTTTGACCACCTTCTATGCGGCCGCGATCCTCGCCGAGCTGCACGGCGCGAAGAATCTGGCCTGCCTCATCACCGACAGCGACATCAACCGCGTCTGGGCGCCGCCCGATCCGGCCCACAGCACCATCCGCTATTTCGCGCCCACCGACCGCGCGCGCCGGCGCATGGAGAGCTACGGGGTTTTGCGGGAGCGCATTCGCGTGACCGGATATCCTCTGCCGCACGAGCTGGTGGGCGGGCGGGAGCGGACGGCGCTGGTGAAGAACTTCGCGGCGCGCATCGAGCGGCTCGAGGGGCGGGGAGAGGCGCCGCTGATCGTCTTTGCCATCGGCGGTGCGGGCGCGCAGGTGCCGCTCGCGGTCCAGGCGGTGCGGGGGATGAAGCGGCAGATCGCCGCGGGCAAGCTGCGCCTCGGGCTCGTGGCCGGATATCGGCCGGAGGTGGCGCGCTCGCTGCGCAACGCCATCCTCGAGGCCGGCCTGGAGGGGCACGTGGGCGTCGAGCTGCACGGCTCGAACGACTTCTTCTCCTACTACCGCGACTTCAACGCGCTCCTCGCCCGCGCCGATGCTCTCTGGAGCAAGCCTTCGGAGATGACTTTCTTCGCCGGGCTCGGGCTGCCCTTCATCGCCGCGCCGCCGGTGGGGGTGCACGAGAGCTGGAACTTGCGCTGGGCCACCGACCGCGGCGCGGCGCTGCCCGAGCACGACCCCGCCGCTGCTGGCGAGTGGCTCCTCGAGTGGGTCGAGGACGGCACGCTCGTGGGCGCGGCGCGCGCGGGATACGAGCGGTTGCCGCAGCTGGGGCTGTACGAGATCGCCTCCGAGTACCGATAGCCATGGACGTCGCCGCCTTCGACTATCCGCTGCCGGCCGAGTTGATCGCGCAGGAGCCGCTGCCGGAGCGGGACGCCTCTCAGCTCCTGCTCCTGCCGCGCCGGGGGGGACCTTTGCAGCATCGGACGGTGCGCGAGCTGCCGGAACTGCTCAAAGCCGGGGACTTGCTGGTGATCAACGACGTGCGCGTCATCCCCGCCCGGCTGCGCGGGCGCAAGGCCGGGACGGGCGGCAAGGTCGAATTGCTCCTCGTCGAGCCGCTCGGGGGCGCCGACTGGCTCGCTCTCGGCCAGGCGTCGAAACCGCTCCGCGAGGGGACCGAGGTGGAGGTCCTCGGGGCGCGCTTGCAAATTGTACAAAATCGCGGCGGCGAGCTCGTCGTGCGCCTGCCGCTTCAGGGCGATGCGCTGTGGGAGTTCCTCGACCGGGCCGGCGAGATGCCGCTGCCCCCTTACCTCGAGCGGCCGGCTGGACAGCTCGACCGGGAGCGCTACCAGACCGTCTTCGCCCGCGAGCGGGGAGCGGTGGCCGCGCCGACCGCGGGCCTCCATTTCACCCAGTCCCTCCTGGAGAACTTGAAAAGGGCGGACATCCGCGTCGAGCCGATCACGCTCCACGTCGGGCTAGGGACCTTCCTGCCCGTGCGCGCGGCGCGGACCGAGGAGCACCGCATGCACCGGGAGCGGTATTTCGTGCCGGAGCGGACTGCGCGGGCGCTGCAGGAAGCGAAGCGCGTCATCGCGGTCGGAACCACGGCGCTGCGGACGCTGGAGGCCTCGCACGGCGAGCCCGGGTCGGGCTCGACCGACCTCTTCATCACCCCCGGCTACGAATTCCGCATCGCCGGCGGGCTCTTCACCAACTTCCACTTGCCGCGCAGCACGCTCTTGATGCTGGTCGCGGCCTTCGCCGGGCTCGACCGCGTCCTGGCCGCGTACCGGGAAGCCGTCGAGCGGCGCTACCGTTTCTTCTCCTACGGCGACGCGATGCTGATCCTCTAGCGGACGATGATCTAAAGAGATGCAAAAATCATCACATGCGCGGTTCGACATCATGCACCGCGACGGCGCCGCCCGCCGCGGCAAGATCTTCTTGCCCCACGGCGAGATCGACACGCCTCAGTTCATGCCGGTCGGGACCGCCGCGTCCGTCAAGGCCATCG
Source organism: Deltaproteobacteria bacterium (assembly GCA_005879315.1). GTDB lineage: Bacteria > Myxococcota > Myxococcia > Myxococcales > 40CM-4-68-19 > 40CM-4-68-19. The sequence goes on from VBLC01000049.1 coordinate 23,413, forward strand.
CTCCGGACGATTTGTACAAAATGGACGCGCAGGTCGTCCTGGGAAACACCTATCACCTGCTCTTGCGGCCCGGCCCGGAGGTGATCGCGCAGATGGGCGGCCTGCACCGCTTCATGTCCTGGGACCGCTGCATCCTCACCGACTCGGGGGGCTTCCAGGTCTACTCGCTGGCCGAGAAGCGGAAGATCAGCGAGGAGGGCGCGGTTTTCCAGAGCCACCTCGACGGCAGCAGGCAGGAGCTGACGCCGGAGCGAGCAACGCAGATCCAGGTGCAGCTGGACAGCGACATCCTCATGGCCTTCGACGAATGTCCGCCCTCGGAGAGCCCCCACGTCTACCACCAGCATTCGCTGGAGCGGACCACGCGCTGGGCCGTGCGCTGCAAGGCGGAATGGGAGCGCCTGGGCGGCAAGGGCGCGCTCTTCGGCATCGTCCAGGGCGGCCTCTACAAAGACCTGCGGGAAGCGCACAGCGCGCAGATCGCCGCGCTGGATCTACCTGGCAATGCGCTGGGGGGCTTCTCGGTGGGCGAGGAGCCCGAGCGGATGTGGGAAGGCGTCGAGCACGCAGCGCCGCTGCTCCCTGCCGACAAGCCCCGCTATCTGATGGGCGTCGGGACGCCGGAAGACCTGCTGCGCTGCTCTCTGGCCGGGATCGATCTCTTCGACTGCGTCCTGCCCACCAGGACGGCGCGCAATGGCCTGCTCTTCACCAAGAGAGGCCGCCTGCAGATCAAGGCCGCCCGCTACGCGCGCGACCAGCGCCCCGCGGACGAAGAATGCTCCTGCTACACCTGCAGGACTTTCTCACGCGCCTATCTTCGCCATCTCTTCGCGGCGCGGGAACTGCTCAGCTTCCGGCTCAACTCCATCCACAACTTGACCTTCTTTCTCGAGCTGATGCGGGCGCTGCGCGAGGCCATCGAGGGGGGTGAGGCGAAAGCCTTTGCCGACCGCATGCTCGCCAGCTTCGCCGCGGGCCCCGACTGACTGGACCGCCTCCCGCCCGGGTGCTACAAGGTCCGGCCCTGTTTTTCGAAGGAGATTTCCGTTGCTCGCCTTGCTCGCCCAAGCCGCTGATCCGAACTCGCAGCAGTCGCCCTTCGGCTCGTTCGGACTGCTCATTCCGGCCGCGCTCTTCTTCGTCATCTTCTACTTCATCGTCATGCGCCCCCAGGCCCGGACGCAGCGCGAGCACAAGAGCTTCATCGACAAGCTCGCCAAGGGGGACGAAGTGGTCACCTCGGGCGGCGTGGTCGGCAGGGTCGACAGGGTGGCGGGCGACCTGGTCTTCGTCGAGGTGGCGAGCAACGTCAAGCTGCGCGTGCTCAAAGCGCAGATCTCGGGCGCCTACAAGGCGGCCGAGCAGCCCGCGGCCGAAGAGCCCGCCAAGAAGTAGAGGAGACTATGGATCGCGCCTGGTACTGGAAGGCCGGCTTCATCGCGGCCGTCACCCTGCTCGCGCTCTGGGCGCTGGTCCCGACCGTCGCCTATTTCCGCTTGCCGGCGAGCGAGCGCAACGAGACCAGCGTCTTCGAAAAGGCTCGCCCCAAGTGGGCGCCGGCCCGTCACCTGAACCTCGGCCTCGACCTGCAGGGCGGCATCCACCTGGTCATGGGAGTCGAGGTCGACCGCGCCGTGCGCGAGAAGGCCGTGCGCCGCGCCGAGGAGCTGGCGGCCGAGATGGAGCGCAAGGGGATCAAGGGCGCCGACGTCCGCGGCGATCCCGACACCGGCTACGTCACCGTCACCGCGCCGGACCTGGCCAAGGCGAGGGAGGTCCTCGCCGAGTACGGCGACATGTACGTGCGCAAGACCTCGGCCGACACAATCGAGTTGGCGATGAAGGACGACGCCGTCAAGCAGCTCAAGGACAGCGCGGTCGATCAAGCGGTCAAGGCCATCCGCAACCGCGTCGACAAATGGGGCGTCTCCGAGCCGACCATCGCCAAGCGCGGCGACGCGTCGATCCTGGTGCAGCTGCCGGGCTATTCGAATCCGGAGAAGGCCAAGGAGCTGATCGGCAAGACCGCCCAGCTCGAGTTCAGGATCGTCGACGACACCGACGCGACGGTGACGCAGCTGAAGGACCTCCCCGCCGGCATCACCCTCGACTGGGACCGCTACACGGGCGCCGGCGATGCCACCGTCTCCTCGCCCTTCTTGCGCAGCAAGGACCGCGCGCTGCTCGAGCAGTACATCAAGGACAAGGCGCCGAAGGATCGCTTCTTCGCCATCGGCCGGATCGAGGAGCGCGCCAAGGGCGAGGCCTCCTACCGCAGCTACCTCCTCGACCGCCGCCAGGGGCTGACCGGCGAGTACATCACCGACGCGCGCGTCGCTTTCGACCAGTCGCCCGGCGAGGGCAACCGGCCCTACGTGCAGCTCACCTTCAACAAGACCGGCGCCGACCTCTTCGACAAGCTCACCAAGGAGAACGTGAAGAGGAGGATGGCCATCGTGCTCGACGACACCGTCGACTCCGCGCCCATCATCCAGAGCGAGATCCCCGGAGGCGTCTGCTCCATCCACCTGGGTGGGCTCAAGCCGATCAACGAGATCCTCCAGGAGGCGAAGGACCTCGCGCTGGTCCTGAAGTCGGGGGCGCTGCCCGCGCCGGTGCGCATCCTCGAAGAGCGAAGCGTGGGCGCCTCGCTCGGGCCGGAGCTGATCCGGCGCGGCTCCCTCGCCGCGCTCGTCGGGCTCTGCGCGGTGCTCGTCTTCATGGCCTTCTACTACCGGTTCTCCGGCGTGGTGGCCGACATCGCGCTGGTCTTGAACGGCCTGGTGGTGCTCGCCATCATGGCGGCCATCGACTCGACCCTGACCCTGCCGGGCATCGCCGGATTCGTCTTGACCCTGGGCATGGCCGTCGACGCCAACGTCCTCATCAACGAGCGCATCCGCGAGGAGCTGAAGACCGGCAAGGCCATCGGCGCGGCGGTGAAGACGGGCTACGAGAAGGTCTTCTGGACCATCTTCGACGGCCATGTCACCGCGCTGGTGGCCGGGTTCGTCATCCGCGCCTATGGATCGGGTCCGGTGCGCGGCTTCGCCACGACCCTGATCATCGGACTGTTCGCTTCGATGTTCACCTCCATCGTGGTGACCCGAGCGATCGTGGAATGGTTCGTGGGACATGGCCGCCTCCACAAGGCCGTCAGCTTCTGAGGGGATCGCGCCATGGAGATGAAATACTTCGAGCTGATCAAGTCCGGGACGAATCACGATTTCGTCCGCTACCGCGGCATCGCCGTCACCATCTCGGTGATCCTCAATGCGCTGGTGCTCTTCGGCGCCATCGTCTGGCCCAAGCTCAACTACGGGGTCGACTTTGCCGGCGGCACCGAGCTGCAGATCCACTTCAAGAGGCCGGTCGACGTCGGGGAATTGCGCGACGAAGTGAGCAAGCTCGGCTTCGGCGAGCCCACCGTGCAGCGCTACGGCTCCGAGTCGGAGAACCAGTTCCTGGTGCGCGTCGAGCGCATCGCGCTCTTGACCAAGGAGAAGGCCGACGCCATCCAGGCCGACGTGCAGCAGTCGCTGACGGGGTTGAGCGCCTTCCGCTTCGATCCCGAGGTCGGCGACAAGCTTGACTTCACCTTCAAGCAGCCGGTCGACGAGTCTGCGCTCAAGGGCGCCGTGGAGAAGGCCGGCGCGCAGGTCAAGGAGGTGCGCCTGCTCACGGCGCGCGAGGGCGCCGATCGCGAGTACACCGTCATCACCCAGGGGCCGGGCGACAAGATCGGCTCCGCGCTGCGGGCGAAGTACGGCCAGGACCAGGTGGAGATCGTCCGCACCGAGTACGTCGGGCCGCAGGTGGGCAAGCAGCTGCGCGTCGACGGCATCCTCTCGGTGCTCTACGCGATGGCGATGATCCTCGTCTACGTCGGCTTCCGCTTCGACTTCCGCTTCTCGCCCGGCGTGGTCATCGCCCTCATCCACGACGCCATCATCACCCTGGGCTTCTTCGTCGTCAGCCGGCACGAGTTCAACCTCACCAGCGTGACGGTGATCCTCACGGTGGTGGGCTATTCGGTGAACGACACCATCGTCGTCTACGACCGCATCCGCGAGAATGCCAAGCGGCACAAGGGCAAGCCGCTGCGCGACCTGGTCAACCTCTCCATCAACGAGATGCTCGGCCGCACCATCCTGACCTCGGGCGCGACCGCGCTCTCGCTGGTCGGCCTGCTCTTCTACGGGGTGGGCACCATCTGGGACTTCGCCGCCGCCATGGTGGTCGGGATCATCTCCGGCACCTATTCGACCTGGTACATCGCCAGCCCGATGACCATCTGGCTCGAGGAGCACATGGCGCAGCGCAAGGCGCTGGAAGAAGCCAAGCCGAAGCCGAAGAAGCCGGACGCCCAGGCCGCAGCAGTGAGATAGAGCAGGCCTGCGGCGGACGCGGGCCGCAACCGGGCGGACCGCGTCCACCGCTCAGGCCAGCCCCCACCTCACCTTGCCGTGCGTGAAGAGCGCTCCGGCGCGGGCGGCCTCCTGCATGCGGATGCGCTCCGCGGCCCGCTCGAACTCGTGCTTGCATTTGTCCGAGCAGAAAAAATATCGGCGTTTCTTGTATTCGCTGCTGGGAGTTCTCTGGCCGCTCTCGACGCGGACCCCGCAGATCGGGTCGTACGAACGGCCGCCAGTCTTTTCGCCCGAGTTCACTTGCCCCCGCCCCCCAATTCCAACTACCCAGCCTTGGGCTGGAAATTCGGTCCTGCAACGGCGACGCCCCGACGGCGCAGATGCCGGTTGCGCAATCGGTGCGTGAAGCCCTTCCTCGAATGGGAAATCCGCTTCCCATGCCGGACCAACGAAGACCTCTCGGTGCGGATGGCTCGAACCCGCGGCGCGGCCATCTCCGCCGGGCGGGTGCGGGGCGACTCCACCGCCACAGGCGCCGTTTCGGTCTCGGAGCGCAGCGCGGCCTGGGCGCGCATGAGAAGTCCCGCGCCGAGCAGCATCGCGCAGGTGGTCTGGCCGGAGAGGAAGAAGCGCCGCATGCCCCGACATCGTGCAACCGCGGAGCCAATCGAGCGGCGCAAGGCGCCTGCCTGCTCGCTACTGCGGCATTTTCATGTTACCGGAGCGCGCCATGGCTGAATTCATCCGCGAGCTGAAGCGGACGCACACTTGCGGCGAATTGACCGCGAAGGACATCGGCAAGGAAGTGGTGCTCTTCGGCTGGGTGCACAACCGGCGCGACCACGGCGGCGCCGTCTTCATCGATCTGCGCGACCGGGCCGGTCTCACCCAGGTGGTCTTCGAAGAGGACATCAGCGCGGAGCTGCAGGCGGCCGCGCACGAGCTGCGCTACGAGTTCTGCATCGGCGTGCGCGGCAAGGTCGTCTCGCGCGGCGCCAACCTCAATCCCAAGCTGCCCACCGGCGAGATCGAGGTGCACGCCATCCAGGGGACCATCTTCAACCGCAGCGAGACGCCGCCCTTCCTCATCGAGGACAAGATCGACACCGCGGAGGAGAAGCGGCTCCATTACCGCTACCTCGATCTGCGCCGGCCTTCGCTGCAGCGGGTGCTGATGGCGCGCAGCAAGATGAACGCGGTCACGCGGCACTCGCTCGAGTCACTCGGATTTCTCGAGCTGGAGACGCCCTTTCTCGTCAAGTACACGCCCGGCGGCGCGCGGAACTTCCTCGTGCCGGCGCGGCTCACCCCCGGCAAGTTCTATGCGCTGGCGGAGAGCCCGCAGCTCTTCAAGCAGCTCTTCATGGTGGCGGGCTTCGACAAGTATTTCCAGATCGTCAAGTGCTTCCGCGACGAGGACCTGCGGCTCGATCGGCAACTGGAGTTCACCCAGATCGATCTGGAGATGTCCTTCGTCACGCAGGAGGACGTCTTCGAGAGCGTCGAGGTGCTCATCGCCGCGCTCTGGCGCGAGCTGCTCGGAGTCGCCCTTCCGCGGCCCTTCCCGCGGATGAAGTTCGCCGATTCGATGCGCGAATACGGCAACGACAAGCCCGACCTGCGCTTCGGAATGAAGCACGTCGACATCAGCGAGATCATCCGGTCGCACCAGGGCGGCGGCGTGCCGATGTGGCAGAGCTTCGGGCAGATCCTCAAGGCGCTGAAGATTCCCGCCAGCGCCAACTTCTCCCGCACCGAGACGGACAAGCTGGAGGAGATCGCCAAAGGCATGGGCGCCAAGGGGCTGGCCCGGGCGAAGGTCGGCGAGAACGGCGAGTGGACGCAGAGCCCGATGGCGAAGTCGATCACTCCCGAGGCGCGCGCGGCCATCAACGCCGCCTGCGAAGCGCGGCCGGGAGACATCCTGCTCTTCCAGTTCGGAAAGGAGAGCCTGGTCCACACGGTGCTGGCGAATCTCCGGGTCCATCTGGGCAAGCGGCTCGGGCTCATCCCCGAGTACGGAACCCGCGATCCAGAGAAGGCCGAGTCGTGGAGGTTCCTCTGGGTCGTCGACCCGCCGCTCTTCGAATACAACGAGGAGCTGCACCACTGGGTGGCGGCGCACCACGCCTTCACCCGGCCGCACGACGAGAGCGTGCAGTACCTCGACAAGGACCCCGGCAAGGTCCTCTGCCATCGCTACGACCTGGTGCTCAACGGTTTCGAGATCGCCGGAGGATCGATCCGCCTGCACGACCCCGTGGTGCAGGAGAAGGTCTTCGCGGCGATGGGCATCTCGCACGAGGAGGCGGAGGAGAAGTTCGGCTTTCTCTTGCGGGCGCTCCGCTTCGGCGCGCCGCCCCACGGCGGCATCGCGCTCGGGATGGACCGGCTGGCGATGCTGCTCTCCGGCGCCGAGTCCCTGCGCGACGTCATCCCCTTTCCCAAGACGCAGAAGGGGACCGATCTGATGACCGAGGCGCCCGGGGACGCCGACCCGAAGCACCTGGCCGAGCTGCACATCGCCAGCACCTACAAGCCTCCCGCGTGACGGCGCTCCCCTCCGCATCGCCGCGCGGCAAGGCGCTGCAGCACGATCTCTCGCAGCTGGGCCTGGCGGCCTCCTGCGATCCGGCCGACTTGTGGGCGATGTCGCGAGACTGCTGGCCGCGCTCGCTGCTCTGGACGAAAGCAGGCCTCGCGCCCCATCCGCCCGACGTGGTTGCCTGGCCGGCCGACGTCGAGCAAGTCGCGGCCGCCCTCCGGTTCGCGGCCGAGCGGCAGGTCGCGGTGGTTCCCTTCGGCGGGGGCAGCGGCGTCTGCGGCGGCGCGATCCCGGTGCGCGGCGGCATCGCGCTCGACCTGAAGCGGATCACCGGCCCACTGCAGATCGATCTGCCGGCGCGCACCGCCAGCGTCGGCGCGGGAATGAACGGGCAGCGCTTCGAGGAGCTGCTCAACCAGGAGGGCGCGACGCTGGGACACTTTCCCTCCTCCATCTACTGTTCCACCGTGGGCGGCTGGCTGGCGGCGCGCAGCGCGGGGCAGCTCTCCAGCCGCTACGGCAAGATCGAGGACATCGCCCTCTCGCTCGAGGCTGTCGACGGTACCGGCGCGCTGCTGCGCACTCTGGACGGGCCGAGCGCGGGCCCCGACCTCACCCAGCTCCTGCTCGGCAGCGAAGGCACGCTCGCGGTCATCACCTCCGCGCGGCTGCGCATCTGGCCGATGCCGAGGGCGCGCTGGCTGCGCGGGGTGAAGTTCCCCAGCGTGCAGGCCGGGCTGCGCGCGCTGCAGGCGATCATGCGTTCCGGGCTGCGACCCTCCGTGGCGCGCCTCTACGACCCGCTCGATACCATCCTCGCCGGCACCGGCGCGGGCTCGTTCAAAGTGCCGCAGCCGCTCCGCTGGGTGGCCGAGGCGACGCAGGCGGAAGCGCTCCGCCTGGCGCTGCGCGCGCCGGCCTTCGTCAATCGCCTGGCGGAGGCGCTGCCGGCGGCCTCACTGATGGTGATCGGATTCGAGGGCGATTCCGAGGACGACTGCGCCGAGGAGGGCGAGGCGGCGCTCATCCTCTGCCGGCCCTCGCGCGGCGAAGACCTCGGCCCCGCGCCGGGCGAGAAGTGGTTCGCCAACCGCTACAAGATCAACTACCGGCAGTCGCCCCTCTTCTCCGCCGGCGCCTTCGTCGACACCATGGAAGTCGCGACGACCTGGGATCGGCTCGACGCGCTCTACGGACAGGTGCGGCGGGCAGTGCAAGGGCTGGCCTTCGTCCTCGCCCATTTCTCCCATGTGTATCTCGAGGGCTGCTCGATCTACTTCACCTTCGTCGGCATCGCCGGCGCGCCGGCCGAGCAGATCGCCCGCGGATCGCGCAGCGAAGCCGAGGAGGACCTGGAGGGAGCCGAGTCGCGCTACGACGCCTGCTGGAAAGCGGCGCTCTCCGCCGCGGCCGACGCCGGCGCGACGCTCAGCCATCACCACGGCATCGGGCTCGCCAAGCAGATCTTCCTTCCGCGCGAGCACGGCGAAGGGATGCGGCAACTGCGCGCGCTGAAGAGAGCCTTCGATCCGCACGGCATCCTCAATCCCGGAAAGCTGCTTCTGTGACGCTGCGCCAGGACCTGATCGCAACCGGCGCGCTGGTCGTCGAAGAAGGCGCGGGATTTCGCGTCGCGCCGCCCAGCGTCGCCTCGCTCGGCCGCGCGGTCGCAGTCGTCCGCGCCTGGAAGCTGCCCTTGCGCGTGCGCGGCAGCGGCGATGCGCCGTCCGCTCCGACGGCGCGCGGGGCGCTGCTCGACCTCAGCTCGCTCGATCGCATCAACTCCGTCGACGGTCACACCGGCCTCGCGCGGGTCGAGGCGGGGTGCAGCGTGGCCGCGCTCGAGTCGGCCGCGCGCAGGGCGGAGTGCACGCTCGGGCCGCTCTTGCCTTCGGTGCGCGCCGGCTCGGTGGGTGCCTGGCTTTCGGGACCGACCCGCGGCGAGCGCGGCATTCCGGGGGCGAGGCGCGAGACGGCAGCGCTCAGCGTCGCCGCCGTGCTCGCCGACGGGCACATCGCGGAGAGCCGCGCCGCGCCGCGCTCGGCCACAGGCCCGGACCTCGATCACCTCGCGCTCGGCGGAGGCGGCCGCCTCTGTGTGGTCGCTGCGGCGTGGATTCGCCTCTTTCCCGCCGCGCCGGCGCTGGCCTCGTCGTGGAGTTGCGGAGGAATCCCAGCTGCGGTCGCGGCCCTCGAACGTCTCTGCCAGGATCGTCTCGCGCCGGCGCGCGCGCGCCTGCTCGCCGGAGCAGAGGGGGCCCGCCTCGCTCTGACCTGGGAGGGGGCGCAGACGGCCGCCATCGAGCGCGAGCGCGCCGCGCGCACCCTGCGCGAGATGGGCTGCATCGCCGAGCCCGAGAGCGGCGCGCTGCACTGGGCTCGCGAGCGGATCGGCGGCGACGCCGTCGAGGTCGACGCGCGCTGGCCCGCGCTGCGCGGCTGGTCGCAGCACGGCGAGATGCAGGTCCTGGGCATGCACGCCGGCGGTTCCTTCGCGGCGCTCGCTCTCCCCGAGGCGGGCAGCTCCGGGCAATGCGCAGCGCAAGCGCGCGGGGCCGGTGCGCGCGTCATCGCTCCACGCCGCCTGCGCGACGCCGGACCGGCCTGGGAGGCGATGGGGGCCGCGGGGCCCTGGCAACGGCTGATCGAGGCGCTCGGTGTCGAGGAGGCCGCGCCGTGAACATCGCGGCGCTGCGGAAGGCGCAGGAGCTGTGCGAGTTCTGCCCGAAGATGTGCCGCTTTTCCTGCCCCGTCAGCGAAGCGACGGCCCGCGAATCGCTCACTCCCTGGGGAAAGGTGTCGCTCGCGGCACTCTCGCTGGGACGGCCGGAGGGCCCGGCGGCGATGGCCTTCGCCGGCTGCACCGGCTGCCACCGCTGCGCCGTCTACTGCGCCCACGACAACGACGTCCCGGCCATCCTCTACGCCGCGCGGGCCAGCGCGGTCCGCTCCGGCGTGGCGCCGGCGGCCTGGACGGAGCTGCCTGCGCGGTTCTCCCTGCGCGGCCACGGCGAGAAAGAAGATCTGGCGGCGATGCGCGCGTCGCTGCCCAAGTCGGAAGGCGCCGCGCTGCTCTTTGCCGGCTGCGATGCGCTGGCGCTGGACGGCGAGGAAGCTCGCGACGCGCTCTTCGTCGCGCGGCAGCTCGGCGCTCCCCTGGGCCTCGCGCCGGAGAATGCGCTCTGCTGCGGGCTCAAACTGCTCGAGGGCGGACATCCGGAACTGGCCGAAGCGCACGGCACTCGCGTCCGCTCGGCGATGGCGGGGCGCAAGCCGCTCCATCTTGTCTTCCTCCAGCCTGGCTGCGCCGGGTTCGTCCAGGAGCGATGGCCGCTGCCGCAGGGCAGCCAGGTGGAGCACATCACCAGCTACCTGGCGCGCGCGCTCGCGGCAGTCCCGGAACGCAGCCGGCCGCCGCCGCTCGAAGGGGGCGCGGTCTTCCACGACCCCTGCGCTCTCGCTCGCGACCTGCAAGAGCTGACCGCTCCGCGCGCGCTGCTCGCCGCGGCCCTGCGCGGCGAGGTTCGCGAGCCGCCGCGCTCCGGGCTCGACACCAGCTGCTGCGGCGCCGCCGGCCTGTTGCGGGAGACGATGCCCGAGGTCGCCCTCCAGCTCGCGCGCGAGCGGCGCGCCGAGCTGGGCGAAGAGATGGTCACCTCCAGTCCGGCCTGCGCCGCCGCCCTCGGCGCTGCTGAGGTAGTCTCGCTCCTCAAGCGATGGCTCGCGCAGTGAAGCCATTCCTGGTGGTCAACCCGCGCTCCGCTTCCGGCGGCACTGCGCGGCATTTCGACTCCATCGCTCGCGCCGTGCGCAATGCCCTGGGCGAGTGCGCGCACGCCTTCACCGAACGGCCGATGCACGCAGCGCAGCTCACCCGCACGGCGCTTTCGCAAGGACACGACCTGGTCATCGCAGTGGGCGGCGACGGCACCATCAACGAAGTCGTCAACGGCTTCTTCGAACCGCCGAAGCCCGGCGAGCCGCCGCGGCCTCTCAATCCCGACGCCGCTCTCGGCATCCTCCCACAGGGGACCGGCGGCGATCTGCGCCGCACCATCGGGCTCGACGGCGACTTGCGCAGCTCCGCCCCGCGGCTGGTGGGCGAGCCGCACAAGATCGACGTCGGCCGCGTCGACTACCTGGACGAAAAGGGCCGGCCTGCCGCCCGCTATTTCATCAACGTCGCCGACGTGGGCGTGGGCGCGAAAGTGGTCGAGATCGCCAACCGCTCGAGCAAGCTCCTCGGCGGCAAGACGACGTTCATGCTCGCCTCGCTGCGCGCGCTCATCGGCTGGAAGGACCTCGCGGTGCGCGCTTCCTTCGACGGCCGACCGGCCGAAGAGCTGAGCGTCACCAGCCTGGCCATCGCCAACGGCCGCTATTTCGGCGGCGGCATGATGGTCGCGCCGGAAGCGAAGCTCGAGGACGGCCTCTTCCACGTCACCATCTGGAGCGGTTACTCGCTGGCCGATTTCCTCCTCAAGAGCGGCTCGATGTACGACGGCTCGCACGTGCGCTGGAAAGGAACGCGCAGCTTGACGGCGCGGAGCGTGCGCCTGGAGGCGGGCGCTGCCGAGCAAGTGGGCCTCGAGGTGGACGGCGAGGGCATCGGCCGCGCGCCGGCCACCTTCACTCTCCTACCTGGAGCGATGCGCCTGGTGAGTTGACTGTTTGCGCCTCGCCGGTTGCCGTTTATGCTCCGGGAATGCTGCTCATCGCACTCTTGCTCGCGGCCGCCCCCGACGAGGTGGCGCTCACCCAGGAATCACAGGTCAAGGAGCTGTGCGCCGCGCTGCGCGACATGGGCGGCGCTTTCGAGGGCGATCCCGCGGAGCTGGCCGCCGCGCGCAAGGCCGCGCAGGTCCGCCGCGAGGAGGCGCTGGCCAAGTGGTACCGGGTGGAGGTGCCTTCCAAGGGTTTCGTCTTCGGCCGCTACGAGGACAAGCGGCTCGAGCTGGACGGCGACCGGCCGCTGCGCTCGCTGGAGGGGGCCATCGCGCTCGATCTCGACGGCGTCGACGACGTCGCCTTCCCGGCGCGGCCCGAGCAGGTGTCGGCCTGGTCGAGGGAAAAGAAGGAAGGGACCCTCAAGCTGGTGGTGGTCTTCCGGCCCAACGGCGAGCGATGCGCCGGGAGCGCCGCCGCGCAGGCGTTCCGGCTCTCGGGCCGCGCCCGCTCCTGGCAGCTGGTCGACACCTCCGGCGTGGTTGCCTCGGCCAACGCCGACGGAGATCCGGTGGGCGTGGCGCCGCGATCGGTGAAGGTGGAGAAGGTCACGCTCGACTCCGACGACTCGCCGCCCCAGGACGATGGCCGCGCCCGTCTCTCTTCGGCGCAGGGTGCGCTGGAGCGCTGCGTGCAGGGCGCGCCGCGCCTGGGAACGATGGTGCTCTCCTTCGCGGTGCAGGACGGCCGCGTGCGCGACGCGCAGGTGATCCTCGATTCGCTGCGCGACGACAGGGTCTCGGCTTGCGTCGCGCGCGCCGTGGGCGGAGCGCACGTCGCCGGCGCGCCTCCCGACGGGCGCGGCACCGCCGCCATCTCGCTGGAGTAGCCCGCTCTCAGGTGTGGCAGGCGCCGGGGAAGCCGCCGTCGAGCAGGCCGCCGTCGGCGCCGCTGCAGCCGGCCGAGCTGAGGCAGTCTGCGTTGGTGTAACAGGGGTCGCCGGCCACGCCGTACTGGCATTTGCCGAGGACGGTGGGCGTGCCGAAGAAGCAGCGCGCGGTCTTCTCGCAGTCCCCGTCGATCATGCAGAAGCCGAAGAGGCAGATCTTCTGCTTGCCCGGCATGAGCAGGCCTCCGTCGGGATTGCGGCCGTCGTTGCAGATGCTGCCGTATCCGCCGGAGGGAGCCGCGGGGCATCCCCCAGTCTGGCCGCAGGCCGGCAGGCCCACGCAGGTGTTCCGGATCGTGCCGGTGGTGATCTGCAGCACGTAGCAGAGCGCGTCGGGGCCGCAGGCGTCATCGGGCTCGGAGTTGGGGATGCAAGGCTGGTAGCCGCCGTCGGCACGCAGCTCGACCGAAGAGCAGAGGCCGTTGAAGCACCCCTGCGGATTGGGGCAGTCGACGTTCTTGGTGCAGGCGATGGGCTGCACCGGTGCGCAAACGTCTCTTGGAGAAGGACCCTCGCAGTAGGTTCCTGTGGCGCAGAAGCCGCCGTCGCAACTCGGCGTGCAGATGCGGTTCACACAGGTCAGACCGACGTCGCAGGGCGGATAGGTCGCCGAGCCGGGAAGGGGGTCTCCTCCACAGACCGGACCGCCGTCGGGCTGCAGGTTGATGGTGATGTGGCCGGTGGAGGGACAACCCCAGACCGCAGCGGCGAGTGCGAAGATCAGTGCGCTTCGGCCCATGTCTTTCCCTCTCCCATCTCGACTTCGAGCGGCACGGCCAATTCCGCAGCTCCGCGCATCTGCGCGACCACCAGCGGACCCACTTCGGCCACTTCGGATGAAGGCACTTCGAGCACGAGCTCGTCGTGGACCTGCAGGAGCATGCGCGACTCGCGGCCGCGCAGCGCCGCATGGACGAGCAGCATGGCGCGCTTGACCAGGTCGGCGGCGGTCCCCTGGATGGGCGTGTTGACGGCGGTCCGCTCGGCGGCGCTGCGAGCGCTGGGGTTCTTGCTGTTGATGTCGGGCAGGTAGCGGCGGCGGCCGAAGAGCGTCTTGACCATTCCGCTGGTGCGGGCGGTGGCGACGGTGTCGTCGAGCCACTGCTTGACGTGCTTGTAGCGCGAGAAATAACGCTCGATGATCTCGCCGGCCTCCTGCTTGGGCAGGCCCAGCCGATGGGCGAGCCCGAACGCCGAGAGCCCGTAGGCGATGCCGTAGTTGATCATCTTGGCGATGTCGCGCTGCTGCCGGGTGACCTCGGCCGGCGGAACGCCGAAGGTCTCGCCGGCGGTGCGCGCGTGCAGGTCCTCCCCGGACTCGAAGCTGGCGCGCAGCACCGGGTCGCCGCTGATGTGCGCCAGGACGCGCAGCTCGATCTGCGAATAATCGGCGCTGAGCAATCTCCAGCCCGGCTGGGGAATGAAGGCCTCGCGGATCTTCGCCCCGAGCGCGGTGCGGATGGGGATGTTCTGCAGATTCGGATTGATCGAAGAGAGCCGCCCGGTCGCCGCCACCGCCTGGTCGAAGGTGGTGTGCAGCCGCCCGTCCTTCCCTAGCGCCAGCGGGAGCGCGTCGAGATAGGTGTTCTTCAGCTTCGTCAGCTGGCGGTGCTCGAGGACCTTGGCCGGCAACGGATGCTGCAGCGCCAGCTCTTCGAGCACTTCCTGATCCGTCGAGGGCCCGGTCTTGCCGCGCTTGAGCACCGGCAAGGCGAGCTTCTTGTAGAGGACCTCGGCCAATTGCTGCGTCGAGGCCGGCAAGAACTCGCCGCCGGCGATCTGGAAGATCTCCTGGAGGAGATGATCGATCTGCTTGTCGACTTCCGCGCCCAGCTGCCGCAGCCGCGCGACATCGAGGTTGATGCCGGCCAGCTCCAGGTCGGCCAGCACGCGCAAGAGCGGCAGCTCCAGCTCGCTGTAGAGCTTCCACAGCTCGACGTCGGCGCGCAGGTCCTCCTCGAGCGCCTCCGACAACCGCCGCGCACCTTCCACCAGCGCGCAGGCGGCCGCGCTCACCTCGTCGACCGGCAGCTCGGGCAGAGGCGTCGCTTTCTTTCCCTTGCCGCTGCGCTCGCACAGCTCCTTGAGGATGGGCAGCTCGCAGGAGATCCGCTCGCGCGCGGTCTGCGCCAGCGAATGGTCCCGGCCGGTCGGGTCGAGCAGGTAGCTGGCCAGGCGCGAGTCGAGGCCGAGCCCGCGCAGCTCCACGCCGGCCCGCCGCCAGGCGATCAGGTCTCGCTTCAGGTCATGGCCGACCTTGACCAGCGTCTCGTCCTCGAGCAGCGGCTTGAGCAGGGCCTTCGCTTTCGCGGAGGGCAGCTCGGCTGGAGCGAAGAGCTTGTTGCTCGAGCGATGTCCCAGCGGCACGTAGACGGATTCGTCGGGGAGCGAGATGGCCACCCCGAGCAGCTCGTCGCGCAGCGGCTCGTCCTCGCTGGTCAAGGTGAGAATGGCAAATCGCCCCGCCGCGCGCGCCTTCTCGACCAGCTTCTCGACGGCCGCGAGATCCGAAGCGAGAACTCGCGCGCCGCTGGGCGGCGTCGGCGCAGGCTTGGGCAGGTCGTTGATGAGCCGCACGAACTCCAGCTCGGTGAAGAGCTTGCGGGCGCGCGGCTCGTCGATCGGCCGCACGACGAGATCTTCGAGCTCGACCGGCAGCGGCAGGTCCTCGTAGAGCGCGATCAGCTGCCGGCCCAGCCGCACCTTGTCGATCGAGGCGAGCAGGTTCTCGCGCAGCTTGGGCTTCTTCACCGCCGGCGCGTTCTGCAGCACGCCCTCGAGCGAGCCGAACTCCTTGAGCAGCGCAGCCGCGGTCTTCTCGCCGACCCCGGGCACTCCGGGGATGTTGTCGATCTTGTCCCCCGTCAGCGCCAGCAGATCCCCCACTTGCACCGGCGGCACGCCCCATTTCTCTTCCACCTCGGCGGGGCCGTACCACTTCTCGTACATGGTGTCGTAGCTCTTGATGCCCTCGCCCACCAGCTGCATCAGATCCTTGTCGCCGGAGACGATGACCACTTCCCAGCCCTTCTGGCGCGCCCGCCGCGCCAGCGTGGCGATGACGTCGTCGGCCTCGTAGCCGGAAAAACCCACCGCGGGAATGCGCAGCGCCTCCAGCACCTTGCGGACGAGGGGAAATTGCGGAGTCAAGTCCTCCGGCGGCGCGCCGCGCGTCGCCTTGTACTCGGCGTAGACCTCGCTGCGCTTGGCCTTGGCCTCCTCGTCGAAGGCGACGGCGAAGTGCGAGGGATTTCCCTCGCGGATGGCCTTGAGCAGCATGGTGGTGAAGCCGTAGACGGCGTTGGTGGGCACGCCCTGGCGGGTGGAGAGATGGGGCAGGGCGTGATAGGCGCGGAAGATGGCGTGCGACCCATCGACCAGCCAGAGCGAAGGCATCGGCGCGTTGTAACATCACCGCCGCTCAGCGGCAGCGTCTGAGCGCTTTACTGGCCGCCTCATGCGCCGGGCTGGGCGGGTCGCTGCGGGTGATGTGCGAGGCGACCGCGAGCTGATCGCAGCTCGCCCGCTGCGAGAGGATGTTCTCGGCCACTTTTTCCAGCCGCGCCAGCTGGTCGAGGAGCTGCGGATCCTTCGGGCTCACGGCGAGACCCTTGCCCCATTCGTCGTAGGCAGAGGCGTACTGGCCGCGGGCGAAGCGCTCGTCGCCGCTCTTGCCGTGGGCGCGCGCCAGCGTGCTGCGCATCTGCCGGCCGAGAAAGCTCTCCACGCCGGCGGGCATCAGCGCCGCATCGGCGGCGAGCGCCTCGCCCCAGAGCTGATCGGCCCGCTCCAGCGCATTGCCCAGGAGCGCCGTCTGTCCCTCGCGGAAGCGGCCCTCGACGATCTTGATCCGCTCCATCGCCTCGCCCGCGCCCCGCTGCCGCGAGAGCTTCTCCAGCGCGAAGGTCAACTCGCCGCGAGCGTAGAAGGCGATGGCCGAACGCAGGGAGGGGTCGGGATAGAGCGCCGCCAGCGCTTTCTCCTCGAGGACCCCGGTGTCGAGCGCCTCGCCTTCGTCGCGAAAGAGAGCGGCGAGCTGCGGCGGACAGGACCAGGGCACCCGCCGGGGCAGCTTTTTTTCCGCGGCGCGCAGCGCCTTGAGCATCGGGTCGTTGTCCGCCGGCGCCTTCTGGCACTTCACGTCGAGGGCCCGCGCGCACTCGTCGGCAACCTCCTGCGCGTTCTCGCGTGGCGCCGTCCGGCAGCTCGCGCCGTGCACGCGCAGCATGGCTTGCCCCAGGTCCTTGGCCTTGATGCGCGCGCGAGCGAAGAGGCGGCTCTGCGGCGGCACCTGGGCGAGGAGCCGGAGCGCCTCGTCCTCGCGGCCCAGCTGCGCCTTCGAGAGCGCCTCGGTCCAGGCCTTCTGGCTCTCCTGCTCTCGCCGCGCTTGCGCCAGCGACTTGCGCGGGCCGGGCGCGAGCGGGTCGATGTCGATCGCCTCCTGCGCGAGACGCGCGGCCTCTTCGAAGCGGTCGCTTTGCAGCGCTGCCTGCGACTGCTCGAGGAGCGCGGTCGCGGCCTGCGCGGCGTCGAGCTCTTCCGCCGCCCGCGGAGGCTGCCGGCGGACGAAATGGATGGCGAGAAGGAGCGCGAGGATCGCGGCCGCGATCGCGACCAGCATCTTCTTCTTCTGCCCGGGCAAAGGCGCTGGTTGCTTCGCGAATTGCAGCTCGACGTCGCCGAGCCGGAGCCGCGCGCCGTCGGAAACCAGCACCGCGTCTTTTCCGACCGGCTTGCCGTCGAGGAAGGTCCCGTTGGCCGACCCGAGATCGCGCAGGCGATAGAAGCCGCGCAGATCTCGCGCCAGCTCGGCATGCTCACGCGAGACCGATTCGTCGTCGAGGACGACGTCGCACTCCTCGCCGCGGCCCAGCTTCGCGCGCGCGGGCAGGCGGATCTCGCCCCCCTTGCCGCGCAACCGCGCTCCCGCGCCGACGCCCTCCGGCTCCACCGCAACGAGCGCCACTTTCACGCCGCCGATCTCGATCGGCGCCCCCGGCGCCACCTCGGAGGCCTGCTCGATGCGCGCGCCGCGCACGTAGACGCCGTTCGCCGAGCCGAGATCCTCGACCACCGGCGCGCCCCCGCGGAGGAAGAATCGCGCGTGCCGCCGCGAGACGTCCTGCGAGTCGAGCACCACGTCGCAGGCCGCGTCGCGCCCGACCAGGACCGGCCGCTCGCCGAGAGGATGGCGGCGCGGCTTCTTCCCTGGCTCGGTGAACGTCAGCGTGAACAACGGGTCACGCTTCTTCGCGGAAGATGTCCATGTTGACGGGGATGCCGCGCCGCTGCAGGTCGTCGTAGAACTTGGGGACGAAGCCGGTGGCGACGAAGCGGCCCACCACCTTGCCCTCGTTATCGAAGCCTTCCTGCTTGAAGTTGAAGATGTCCTGCATGGTGATGACGTCCATCTCCATGCCGGAGATCTCGCTGATGGCGATCACCTTGCGGGTGCCGTCGGCGAAGCGGGTCTGCTGGATGATCAGGTTGACGGCGCTGGCGATCTGATCGCGGATGGCCTTGATGGGCAGGTCCATTCCGCTCATCAGGACCATCGTCTCCAGCCGGCTCAGCGCATCGCGCGGGGTGTTGGCGTGCAGGGTGGTGAGCGAGCCGTCGTGGCCGGTGTTCATCGCCTGCAGCATGTCGAGCGCCTCGCCGCCGCGGCACTCGCCCACCACGATGCGGTCGGGCCGCATGCGCAGCGCATTGCGCACCAGATCGCGGATGGTGATCTGCCCCTTGCCTTCGATGTTGGAGGGCCGCGCCTCGAGCGAGACGACGTGCTCCTGCGGCAGCTGCAGCTCCGCTGCGTCCTCGATGGTGACGATCCGCTCGCGCTCGGGGATGTAGCTGCCTAATATATTCAGTAGAGTGGTCTTGCCGGAGCCGGTGCCGCCGGAGATGACCATGTTGCGCCGCACCTTCACGCAGGTGTCGAGGAACTCCGCCATCTGCGGCGTGAGCGTGCCGAACTCGACCAGGTTGTCCGCCGTGAGCAGGTCGCGCTTGAATTTGCGGATGGTGATGCAGGGGCCCTTCAAGGCGAGCGGCGGGATGATGGCGTTGACGCGGCTGCCGTCGGCGAGGCGCGCGTCGACCAGCGGGCTGGATTCGTCGATGTGCCGGCCGAGCGGCGCGACGATCCGCTCGATCACTCCGAGCACGGCTTGCGCCGAGCTGAAGGCTTTCTCCACCCGCTGCAGCTTCCCCTCGCGCTCGACGTACACCTGCGTCGGGCTGTTGACCATGATCTCGCTGACGCTGTCGTCCGCGAGATAGATCTCGAGCGGCCCCAGGCCGAGCGCCTCGTTGAGCACGTCCTGGACGAGCGACTCCCGGTCGAGATGCGCGTCGAGCTCGCCCGTCGAGTCCATCTTGGTGACGATCTGCCGGATGGTCCCCTCGGTCTTCGTCCACAGCTCGTCCGAGCCGATGGCGTCGAGGTCGAGCCGCCGCAGGTCGAGCGCCTCGATCAGCCGATCGTGGACGAGATTGAGGGTGACGCCGTACTCCTCGGCGACGCTCGCCGCGCTCGGCTTTTTTCGCGCGGAGGCGGGCCTGCCGGCAGCAGCCGCTGCAGCTTTGGCGGCTGCCAGCGGGCTTCGTCCCGGGGGCGAAGGAGTCGTCTTCGGGGCCGAGGTCGCTCGCGGGGGCGTTGCAGCCGCCCTGCCGCTGGGCTCCATCGTCGGCCCGCCGTCCTCGGCAGGCTCCTCGGGCTGCGCGGAGTCAAATGCGGCCTGCTCGCCGTTGCCGAAGTCCTTTGGCTCGGGCGCGAGCATCTGGTCGATCTGGTCCAACTCGGGCGGCTCGACGTTGAGGATGAAGTCGCCGATGTAGACCTTGTCGGCGGCCGAGATGACCTGCGGCCCCGCCAGCTTCTTGCCGTTCACGTAGGTGCCGTTGGTCGACTTCAGATCGAGGACGATGATCTTCCCGTCCTTGACGACGATCTTGGTGTGCTTCTTGGAGATGTTGCCCTTGGGCAGGCAGATGTCGTTCTCGTCGACGCGCCCGATGGTGATCTCTTCCGCGTCGAAGTCGAGGCGCTGGGTGGCTCCGCCCTTCTCGGTGAGGATGACGCTGAAGCTCATCTTGGCCCCATCCTAGTCGAAGATGGAGAAGGACACCGAATCCCCCGCGTCCTTGTAGAGCTTGCGCGCGTCCTGGATCAGCTCCTTCACGCGATCGCTTCCCGGCACGACGATGTGCGGGGTGACGTAGATGGCCAGCTCGGTCTTGCTGTCGACGAAGTTCCTGCTCTTGAAGAGCTCGCCGATGATGGGGATGTGCCCGAGCAGCGGCACCTTGGAGACTTCCTTGTCCTCGTTGTAGTTGAAGAGCCCGGAGAGGATGACCGTCTCGCCGTCCTTGACGGTGACGTTGGTCTTCACGTCGCGCAGGCGGAAGCCGGGCACCTCGAATCCGTTGGCGCGGATGGAGAGCGCGCGGTCCACGTCGGAAACCTCGGCGTAGATCTCGGTGCCGATGTTGCCGCTCCGGTCCGCGGTGGGCGTGACGTGGAGGACGATGCCGAACTTCTTGAACTCGACCGCGAACTGGTTCTGCGTCACGATCAAGAGCGGGATCTCGCCGCCCGCCACGAACTCCGCCTTCTCGCCGCTGGCGCAGACCAGCTTGGGCTGGCTGAGGACGCGGACGAAGCCATAGTCGAAGCGCGCGCCGATGGAAAAATCCGTGGTGGCGCCGAGGGTGGCGCTGACGGAGCCCAGGTTCTGCGTCTGGCCGCTGTCGAGGCCGGGGATGGCCCGGACGATCTGCACGGTGGCGCCCGACCCCTCGGTGGACTGGATGTGCAGGGGCGGCTTGATCCCCACCAGCTTGTTGTCGTTGAAGGAGACCTCGACGAAGTCCACCTCGACCAGCACCATCTTCTTCACGCCGACCGTGACCAGGCTCTCGGCGTGCTCGCCCACCGCCTTGGTGACCATGTCGAGCTTCTTCAGGTCGTCCTGCGAGTCGACCCAGCCCTCGAGGAAGAGAGTGCTGCCCACCACCTTCGCCTCCACTCCCCGGAGGTTGTTCTTCTGGTAGGCGCGGTTGAGCGCCTCGGCAGCGAGCCGCTTGGCGTTGGCGCTGGGGCGCACGAAGGACTTGACGCTGGGATAGAGCGCGGTCACCTGCTGCACGCGCTCGTAATCGTCGGTGGTGATGGTCTCGCCGTCGAGATAGACGCGGTCGCCGACGATGCGGATCCGGATCCCCTCGCGATCGCCGAGGAGCGAGCGGACTTCGCTGACCACTTCCTTGGGATCCTGCTTGCGCACGACGACGAGGTAGCTGATGCGCGTCTCGTTGTGGCGCCAGACGAGGAGGGAAGTGCGGCCCTCGCCGACGCCGGTGATGAGCAGCTCGTTGCCACCGCCCACCTGCTTGACGTCGGCCACGTCGGGCTCGCCGATGGCCACGCGAGCGACGTTGCTGACCTGGATGACCTTCTGCTGGCCGACGCCGAGGCTGATGGTGCCTCCCTCAGCCTGTGCGAAGGCGGGTGCAGCGGCGAGCAGCAACAGGAGCACAAGGGGGCGCATGAGTGGCGCCACATTAAGCAAAAGTCCTCAGGAGCGAAAGCGCGCCGGTCGGTCAGAAGAGCTGGTCGCCCCAGAAGAAGGCCGCCGCCGTCCCTACCGCGATGGCCAGGCCGTAGGGGACGTACTTTGGCCGCTCCTCGCCGCGCAGGCGGGCCGCGAGGATCCAGAGCAATGCCTGGACCCCGCCCGCCACGCTAACCAGCAGCAGGACGGCGGCAGCGGCCGGCCAGCCGGAGGCAGCTCCCGCCACCGCCATGAGCTTGACGTCCCCTGCGCCCATCCAGCCTTTCCAGGAGGCCAAGAGGAGCGGCAAGGCGCAGATGGCAAGGCCGATCAGGCAATTGAAGAGCTGCTCGACGCCGCCGACCCAGAAGAAGCAGATCAGCACCACAGCCAGGGCCGGCAGGGTGACGGCATTGAGGATGAGCCGCGACCGCAGATCGGTGACCACGGAGACGAGCAGCGCCAGAGCGAGGGCGGCATCGGCGACCTGGACCTGCCAGGGGAGGTCCACTCAGCGGAACACGCAGCTCAGCTTCTCGGCGCAGATGAAGTACTCGTCTCCGTCCTGGATCTGTCGCCGGGTGATGCGCCGCTTGTCGAACCAGGTGCCGTTGGACGAGCCGAGGTCCTCGATGAAGTAGTTGTCCCCCTCGCGGGTGATGGCGGCGTGCTCGCGGCTCACCTTGCCGGAGTTGATGATCAGGTCGCAGTGCTTGCCGCGGCCGATGAGGAAGCGGTCCTTCACCACCTGGTCCAGCTCGCGGCCGTCGGCGAAGAGGACCAGGGTACGACCGGAAGCGTCCTGCCCCGCATCGCCGTCGTCGGAGATCTGTTCCGTGCGATTCGCGCTCATCGCCGGCCGGGAGGCGGGTTGGCCCATCGCGGCGAGATTGGGCAGATCCATGCTGGTGGCGTTGGCCTTCTCCCCCAGCGGTTCGTCGACCATCTCGTCCGGGGGCGGCTCTTCGGTCGGCGGCGGAGGCGCCATCGCCGCCGATGCCGGAACGGGCGGCGCCGGCATCGACCGCGGCCGCTTCCCGTCGGCAGGCCCCGCCATGTTGCGCAGGTCTGTCGGCAGCAAGAAGCCGTTCAGGCGCGCAAAAGTGTAGAGCGCCTGGTTGATGAGCGCTTCCCGGTCGCTGCCCATCTCCACCGCCATGCCGGCGAAGGCCTCCCAGAGATGGTCGGCGATGAGCAGCGTGCGCGGGGTCTTGTCGTCGACGTCCACGGCGCTCCCCAGCTTATGCGAGGACCTGCGCGCGTTCCAGCGGCGTGCATCCCTAGTGATAGGAGAGCACGCCGCCCTTGACTGGGAGCAGGTCGGGGGCGGCTTGGATCAGGGCATTCGCGCCCGTCAGCGTCGCGAAGAGAAGATTCGTCACCTTCGGCGAGCTGTACTCGATCACCTGCGACGCGAGCCCCTGGGGCGAATTCGCGTCGCGCACCAGCGTGGGGAGCTGCCCCGAGGTCATGGTGAAGGTCCACTGCGTGTTGGCGATGGTGGGCTCGGTGCCGCTCAAGGTGAACGCGATGGCGATGTCGGTCGATGCCAGCGGCGGCAGCTTGGGATCGTAATCGAGCGGATAGTCGTTGCGCGGCTCGAGGGCGACGAACATCTCCCCGGTCTTGGCGCGGCCGCGCGTATCCGCGTTCTCCAGCACGAGCCAGGGATGGTCGCCGGCCGTGCGCACCTCGGCCACGACGCCGAACTTCGGACAGGTGGGGTTGAAGCCCTTCACCGAGGGCGTGTCGGGCAGCGTGGCGAGCTCGAGCGCGCTGCCGTCGGCGGCGATGGAGACGATGGGCAGCTCGAACCGCGCCGAAGTCTCGCTGGCGACGTCGTCGCAGCCGCTCGCCGGCGGATAATAGGTCGTGAAGGTGACCACGTCGCCCGGGCCCAGATGCAGGAGCGGGTCGGTCGCCCACAGCGTCAGATCAGCCGGCTGGGTGGAGAAGAGGAGCGTGCCCGTCGCGGTATGGGTCATGGTGCCGCCGCGTCGCTCGAGCCCGGGAACGTCGGCATGCCAGATGGCGCGCCAGCGGGTGGCGCGGGTGACCCCGGGGTTGACCCAGCCGAGGTTCTGCCGGCCCGCCGTGGTCGCGTCGGCGGGAGCAAGCGTGAGCGCCGGCGGATTGCTGGTGACGGTCGAGACGGGACTCAGGATCGGCGCGATGCTGAGGACGGGAACGAGCGCGCCCTGGTTGCTGAAGTAGTTCTCGTTCACCAGTCGCCGGTTGAGCACATCGAGAAAGTAGAGGCCGCCGTCGGTGCTGGCGATGGCCGCGAGCAGGTTGAACCTCTGCAGCTTGCCGTTGACGGAATCGCCCACCCAGAGGGGCGTGCAGGGCGCAGTTGCGCAGGCGGCGCCGGGTCGGATGGCGCGGAGGAAGCTCGCGTCCCGCGCCACGCCGCCGACGAGGACGGGCTCCATCGTCTGCGGCCCGGAGCTGCGGTAGTCGAAGGGCGGCGTGGGGATGATCTGCCCGTCGCTCGTGCGCGCGATGACGACGCCGCCCGTCTGCAGCGTCATCACAGCCAGCTCGCCGGCGGGATGATCGGGCTGGTTCGCTTCGAACCATTGCGGGCTGAGCGCGAGCGAGCGAAGCGGTCCCCCCGCCGGCAGGCGGGTGATGGCGCAGGCCTGGGGCGCCTGGTCGATGGTGGGAATGCTCGCCGTCGAGATGCGCACCGCTCCGTCCCCGGCGCTGTCTGCGACGTAGACGAGGTCATCGCGGCCCGGAACGAGCGCGAGCCGCGCCGGCACCACCGCGCCCAGGCTGCAGCGCTGCAGAACGGTTGGCGCCTGCGCATTGCCGGAGGAGTCGAGGTGCACGTCGAGCACCAGGAGCTGGCCGCCGCGCGTCGCCAGGAAAGCCTTCACCGCGGGCACGGTGGCGTCGATGTTCGTGGCGGTATCGATCGAAGTCGCCGCGACGACATCGACGACCGGCGTGCTGAGCTGGAGCAAGATCGGCGCCCGCGCAGGCGAGATGTGGTTCATCGCCTCGACGATGTTGCGCGCGTCGACCACCGCCAGGGAGCTGTCCGCGCCCGCGACCAGCGCAACTCCGCCCTTGCCGCCGTCGGGGCGCAACAGGCGCGTGCCGGCGATGCGCGCGGGCCGATCGCCGGTCGGCACCGTGGCCGGAAAGAGCCGCATCGGCGCGGGAACGAACTGATAGTCCTCCTTGGTCGAGCAGGTGCTGGAGGAATCGACGCCTCCGTCGGCGAGGGGCGGAGTCGTGCAGATCTGCAGGGCGCGCAGCTCGTCGGTGGCGGTGCTGGTGACGAAGAGCAGATCGCGGTCGCCCGCCTGCGCGACCGCGAGGCCGGTCGGGCCGACGAAGTCGCCGCTCGAAGGAGAAACGACCGTGCTGCTGCAGGCGGCCAGGGCCGCGCTGAGCGCAAGCAGCCGCTTCATGGACAGCTCCCGGCGCGCCCGCGCAGCGCTGCCAGCCAAGGCTGGTCGATCGGCACCTCGACGAAAGCCACCCTGCAGTCGCCGAAGACGCTCACCGCCAGCCTCGCCGTCCCGGCCGGCGCGGGCAAGAGCTTGAGGGTGAAGGGCACATCCCCGAGCCGCTCCAGCTGCGCCACCACCGCGCGCGCACCGGTGTCGTAGATGACCAAGGCGCCCAGCCGCGAGGCGACCACCGCGATCAAGTCCGAACCGCCCGGCCGGGGAATGCGCACCAGGTCCGCCGGCGAGACCGGCAGGGAAGTCGTCTGCCGGATCGCCGGAGCCGTCGAGGGAGTTACCGGCAGATCCATCTCGATGAGCGCATCGGGATTGCGCACGCTCGCCCAGAGCGTATCGGCCGGCTTGCCGCTGGCCGGGTCGCCGCCGCCGAGCAAGAGGCCCGAGGTGCTGCCGGTCGAGGGATTGATCGACATGTCGTAGATGCGCACCTGCGCGGACGCGCCGGCGTCGACGTCGAGCACGCGCAGGATGTTGGAGCTGAGCGAGCTGCAGCGGCCGCTGCTCGGGCTGCCGGCGCCGCCCAGGTAGCGCTGGAAACAGCCGCTCATGAAGAGCTGCCGCCTTACCGGCTCGAAGACCATCGGCCCGACGCCGATGCCGCTTGCGAAAAAGGCGCTGCTTGCCAGCATGCTGAAGACCACCTGCGTGGGGTCGTTCATGTCCAGGGCGGCGACGGTGGCGCTGGTGTAGAGCGTGCCGCTCTGGATCTGGTCGACGTGGGGAATGAGCGCGGCGACGTAGAGCACGCGCGCGTCGGTGTCGCTGCCCGGTAGGCGGCCCACGCCGGGGACGATGGCGTAGGGGCCTTCGAGGAGAGCGGCGGCGTTGAGATCGATCACGCCTTTGCGGCAGTCGATGTCGGAGCTGCCGCCTCCGTGGCAGTAGAGGCCGCCGTTGGGCAAGAGCGAGACGCCGTTGAGGATGTTGGTGTCGCGCGAGCCGGTGTAGGCGCTGGTGCCGGCGTCGTCGAGCGTGAGGGGCCCGGCGTAGTTTCCGATCATGGCGATGCCCCGGAAGGCAGCCGTCGGGATCGGGTCGTCGCAGCCCGCGGCGAACTGCGCCGGCAAGCCGTTGTTGATCGGCTTCTCGCAGCGGAGCCCGCGCGCGTAGAGAGAGTTGATCCAGGCGGGATCGAGCGAGACCATCGTGCCCGCTTCGAAGGCGTGGTTGTAGTTGCCGTTCGCGACCAGGAGCCCGCCGTCGCCGGTCACCGCCATGCCGGTGGGGAAGAAGAGCCTCGGCGTCTGATCGCCCACCTGGCCGAAAGGCGGCGGCAGGACCAAAGGCGGAGCGCCGCAGCCCAGGAAGAGGAGGGCGAAGAGAGCGGGGGCCAACTTCATGCGAACGGCCTTCCTAGGGCCGCTTCCGCCCTGGGTCAAGACGATTTCTCCACCTGCAGCCGGGCGAAATCCGCCAGCGGAGCGAAGACTTCGTGCAGGGCGCGCAGGAGCGCGAGCCGGTTGTCGCGGAGCGCCGGATCCTTGTCCATCACCAGCACCTTCTCGAAGAACTCGTCGAGCACCGGGCGCAGCTCGGCGAGCACGGAATAGGCGCCGAGATAATCCTCGCGCTCGTCGATGGCCGCCTGGACGCGCTCGCGGCTGCGCTGCAACGCCGCCGCCAGCTCCTTTTCGCCAGGCTCCCGGACGCGGCCGGGCACGAAGCCCATCGGCGCGATGCCCTTCTCCTGCGCCTGGGCGAGGATGTTGGCGATGCGCTTGAAGGCGACCGCGGAGGCCTCGAACTGCGCCCGGCTCTTCTCGCGCACCGTCTGCAGCGCGACCAGCCGCTTCTCCAGCGCGACGACGTCCTTCGAGCCGGTGTGGAGGGCGGCCTGGATGGAGTCGGGCTGCCCTTTCTCGCGCAGGAGCACCTCGAGACGGCCGAGGAGGAACTGCCAGACCTTCTCGGGCGCGCGGGAGTCGCCCTTGTCCAGCGGCGCCCCGGCGCCAGCGGTGCGCATTTTGTACAAATTGTCCGCGTAACGCAGGGCCTCGCCCATGTCGAAGCGGTAGCCGCGGGCGAGCGTGACGCGGAGCAGGCCGAGGGCGGCGCGGCGGAGGCCGAACGGATCGGCGGTGCCGGTCGGCTCCTTGCCCAGGCCGAAGATGCCGACCAGCTGATCGATGCGGTCGGCCATGCCGAGCAGGGCGCCGGCGTCGCTCTGCGGCAGGCGATCCTCGGCGCCGCGAGGGAGGTAGTGATCGAAGATGGCCTCAGCGACCTCCTTCGCAACGCCGTCGTGGAGCGCGTAGACGCGGCCCATCACGCCCTGCAGCTCGGGGAATTCGCCCACCATGGCGGTGGCGAGGTCGCACTTGCACAGCTCGGCGGCCTCGCTCAGCTGGCGCGCCTCGCCCCGGCCGGTGGCGCCGTGCAGCCAGAGGGCGAGGTCGCGCAGCCTCTGCACCCGCTCGAGCTCGGTCCCCAGGCCCTGCATGAAAGTGCGCCGCCCCAATTTTTCCAGCCGAGAGCGGAGCGGCGACTTGCGGTCCTCGTCGAAGAAGAACTTTCCGTCGGAGAGTCGCGCGCGCAGGACGCGCTCGTATCCCTTCCGGCTCACCGCCGGGTCGCGCACCTTGGTGTTGGAGACGGCGACGAACGCGGGCAGGAGCTGGCCGCGTTCGTCCTGCACGGCGAAGTATTTCTGGTGGCCGCGCATCTCGCTCACCAGGACCTCGGGAGGGAGCTGGAGGAATTCCTCCTCGAAGCGGCCGAGGACCGCGTGCGGCTCTTCCACGAGGCCGGTCACCGTCTCGAGCAATTCCTCGTCGGGCCGCGGCACGCCCTTGGTCTCGCGAGCGGCGCGCGCGACTTCCTCCTCGATGCGCTTTCGCCGCTCGGACCAGTCGGCGAGCACATGGGCCTTGCGCAGCAGCTCGGCGTAATTCTTCGCCGTGGGCTGCAGCGGGTCAGGGGCGAGAAAGCGGTGGCCGCGCGTCTGCAGTCCGCTCTTCACGTCGGCGAAGGAGACGGGCAACAGCTTGCCCTCGAGCGATGCGACGATCCAGTGGACCGGCCGGGCGAACGGATCGCTCTCGAGAGCGTCCCAGCGCATCGATTTCTTGAAGGGGATCCCGCGGACCATCCGCTCGAGAATGCCGGGCAACACCTCCGCAGTCTTGGCGCCAGGGACCACGATGGTTGCAACCATCCGCCCGTTCTTGTTCTCCCGAAGCGACTCAACCGGCACGCCCATTTTCTTGGCGAAACCTTCGATCGCCTTGCCGCCCGCTTTCGCAGGGGGCCCCTCCCGTTCCTGCGTTTCGTCGTGGTAGCCCTCCGGCAGCTTGGTGGCGATGAAAGCCAGCCGTCGTGGTGTGGCGAACGGCTGCCAGGTTTGCGCGCCCGTCAGGCCGTGCTTCGCCATCTCCTGATCGAAGAACGACTTCATCCACTCCAGCGCCGGCTTCTGGAAGGAGGCGGGCAGCTCTTCGGTGCCGATTTCGAAGACCAGGTCCATCACTCGACCAGCTCCGCGTACCGGGCCAGCTCGCGCTCCGCCTGCGCGCGGTCCTTGAGCGCGGGGAATTTCATCTGCGCGCGGATGGCGAGATAGAGCCGCGCGCACTCGTGGGCGAGCTTGCGCACCCGCAGGATGTATCCCTGCCGCTCGGTGACGCTGATGGCCCCGCGCGCATCGAGCAGGTTGAAGACGTGCGAGCACTTCAAGCAGTAGTCGTAGGCGGGGAGGGGCAGCTTGCGCGCCACCAGCTGCTTGCACTCCGCCTCGTATTCGTCGAAGAGGCGCAAGAGGCGCTCGGGATCGCTGGCGTGGAAGCTGTACTCGCTCTGCTCGCGCTCGTTCTGCCAGAAGACGTCGCGATAGGTCAGCCGCGTGCCGTCGGGATAGGTGCAGAAGACGAGGTCGTAGATGTTGTCCACGCCCTGCAGGTACATGGCGATTCTCTCCAGGCCGTAGGTGAGCTCGGCGCTCACCGGCCGGCATTCGAATCCGCCCGCCTGCTGGAAATAGGTGAACTGCGTCACCTCCATGCCGTCGCACCACACTTCCCAGCCCAGGCCCCAGGCGCCGAGCGTGGGCGACTCCCAGTCGTCCTCGACGAGGCGCAGGTCGTGGTCTTCGTGCGTGATGCCGATGGCGCGCAGGGAGCCGAGATAGATCTCCTGCACCTCCTTGGGGCTGGGCTTGAGGACCACCTGGTACTGGTGGTGCTGGTGCAGGCGGTTGGGGTTCTCGCCGAAACGGCCGTCGGCCGGGCGGCGCGAGGGCTCGATGTAGGCGACGTTCCACGGCTCGGGACCGAGCACGCGGAGGAAGGTGGCGGGGTTCATGGTCCCGGCGCCGACCTCGAGGTCGTATCCCTGCATCAGCGCGCAACCGCGCTCGGCCCAGTACGACTGCAGGGCGATGAGCAGGCTCTGGAAATCCCTCGGCGCCATGGCGGCGGCGCAAGCTAGCAGATCTGCGCTGCGCGGGGCAGGCGAGGGCGCTTCTACTTCTTCTTGCTCACGGGAGGCGCGAGGAAGCTGACGTTGTCGCCCGCGGCCGGAACCGGAGGCGGCTCGCTCGCCTGCTGGTCGGCGCGGATGTGATCGAGCACCGACCTGTGCTGCTCGAGCATCGCCGAGAGCGACTGCATGAAGCTCTGCCGGGCGCGCTTCAGCTCGTCGATCTCGGTGATCAGCTGCATCCGCTTGGCCTGCGCGTTGGCGATGATCTTCTCCGCCTGCAGCTCCGCGTCGGAGAGGACGATGTCGGCCTCCTTGCGGGTGTTGGCCTTCATCTCCTCGGCCAGCTTCTGCGCCGTGGTCAGCGTCTGCTGCAACAATTGCTCGCGATCCTTGAACTCGTTGATGCGCGCCTCGCGCCGGCGGAGCTCTTCGTCCTGCCGGTCGAGCTTGCGCCTCATCTCCTCCAGCTCGCGCGCCACCAGATCGAGGTACTGGCGCACTTCTTTCTCGTCGACGCCGCTCCACCGCACGCTGCGGAAGGTCTTCTGCTGCAGATCGATGGGGGTGAGCTTCATGGCTGCTCGGAAGATACACCGGCGGTCAAGGATACATTCCGCGGCTCTTGCGGGAGCGCCGCCAGCACCCCGCCGCGGCTGTCGGCCTTGACCCGGTACATGGCCTCGTCGGCGCGGCGGATCAGGTCGTCGGGGCTGCGGGCGTCGTCGGGGAAGGAGGCCACGCCCATGCTGGCGGTGAGCTTGATGGGCCCGACGCTCTGCTCGGCGAGGAAAGGCTCGCGGGCGATCTCGCCGCCGATGCGCCGGGCCGCTTCGATCGCCTGGTCCTTGCTGGTCTCGGGCAGGAGGATGACGAACTCGTCGCCTCCGTAGCGCACCGGCACGTCGGTCGAGCGGAGCGTTCGCAGGAGAAGCCGGCCCACTTCGTGGAGCACGCGCGAGCCGGCCTGGTGGCCATGGCTGTCGTTGACCAGCTTGAAGTGATCGAGGTCGAAGAAGATGAGGCTGACCGGGTGTCCGAAGCGCGTGGCGCGCACCACTTCCTGCTCGAGCTGCCGCTTGAGATGGCGCGAGTTGAAGAGCCCGGTGTGGTCGTCGAGGACAGTCAGCTCCTCCACCTTGTGGTAGTTGCGCGCGTTCTCGATGGCGATGGCGCTGAACTCGGCCACGGTGCTGAGGATGCGCAGGTCTTCCTCGGAGAAGGTCCCGTCGCCCTGTCCGTTGACCAGCTCGATGACGCCGAGCATGCGCCCCTTGAAGGCGAGCGGCACGCAGAGGATCGACTGGGTGTGGAAGCGCGAGGCCTTGTCGAATCGGCCGGCGAAGCGCGGGTCCTTGTGCACGTTGGGGACGAGCAGCGGCGCGTTGTGCTCGGCCACCCAGCCGGCGATGCCTTCGCCCGGCCGGATGCGCAGGCCGAGCAGCTTTTCCGAGCCGGCGCCGACGGCGGTCTGGAAGAAGAGCTCGCCGGTCTTCTCGTCCTTGAGGAGGAGCGACCAGTTGCGCGGCTTGAGCAGCTCCGACACCTTGGCGAGGATGACGTGCATCACCTCGGTGATGTCGAGAGACGACGTCAGCGCCTTGCCGATCTCGTTGAGGACGGCAAGTTCGTCGACTGTGCGCTGCAACTCCCGGAGGAGATCCTTCCCCCGCATTCTGTAGAGTGTATGCTCGGTTGTCGCGGCGCGCCAAATTCGCTACAGCGCTGGGGATGAAGCTTTTGCTCTGCTCTGCCTCGCCGCGCCGGCGCGAGTTTCTCGAGCGGCTGGGCCTGACCTTCGAGGTCGCTCCGGCGCAGATCGATGAGCGGCGCGGCCGCGCGGAGGCAGCCCTCGTCTATGTGGCGAGAATGGCGCGAGAAAAATCGCAGTCGTGCGCTCGGCCGGGGCATGTTGCGCTGGGGGCGGACACCATCGTCGTCGTGGGCGAGGATGTCCTGGGAAAGCCGCGCGACCGGGTAGACGCAGAGCGCATGCTGTGGTTGCTCTCGGGGATCGAGCACCGGGTCGTCACGGCCGTGGCCGTCGGCGCGGAGTCCGCGGTCGTCTCCACCTCAGTGAGGTTCAGCAAGCTCTCGCGCGAGCAGATCAGCTGGCTGGTCGACTCCGGCGACGGCGACGACAAGGCCGGCGCCTATGCCGCGCAGGGGCTGGCGGGCGTCTTCATCGAGCGCATCGAAGGGAGCTTCAGCAACGTCGTCGGCCTGCCGCTCCTGGAGACGGTACGGCTTCTGGAGAAGGCCGGGGTGGAGCTGCCGTGGAAGGCCTGAAGAAGGTGCGCGAGCGCATCGCCCAGGCCTGCGCCCGGGCGGGCCGGGCGCAAGGCTCCGTGACGCTCGCTGCGGTGAGCAAGGGCCAGCCGATGGAAAAGATCCGCGAGGCTTTCGCGGCGGGGCAGACCCTCTTCGCGGAGAACTACGCGCAGGAGCTGCGGGAGAAGTCCTCGGCCCTGCCGGATGCGGAGTGGCACTTCATCGGGGCGCTGCAGAGCAACAAGGCGCGGATGGTGGTGGGGCGGGCTGCGCTCATCCACACCTGCGATCGGATCTCCTTGGCCCGGGAGCTGGCCAAGCGGGCGGAAGGCGCGCAGCGCGTGCTTCTGGAAGTGAACATCGGCCGCGAGCCGCAGAAGAGCGGTGTGCTTCCCGAAGAAGCGCCCGGTCTGCTCGACGCTGTCCGCGCGCTGCCGCAGCTCCGCTGCGAGGGGCTGATGTGCATTCCTCCCGCCGAGGGCGATCCGCGGCCTCACTTTCGCGCCCTGCGCGAGCTCGGGGAGAAGCTCGGCCTTCGCGAGCTGTCGATGGGCATGAGCGCCGACTACGAGGCCGCCATCGAGGAGGGCGCGACCATCGTCAGGGTCGGCACCGCGATTTTCGGCGAGCGCATCCGCCGTTGACGCCCCTCACTCGGCGCCCATGAACGGGTAGCCCACCTTGGTGGGCGGCGTGAAGGTCTCCTTGATGGTCCGCGCCGAAATCCAGCGGACCAGGTTGAGCGCCGAGCCGGCCTTGTCGTTGGTGCCGGAGGCGCGCGAGCCGCCGAAAGGCTGCTGGCCGACCACCGCGCCGGTGGGCTTGTCGTTGACGTAGAAGTTGCCGGCGGCGAAGCGCAGCTCGTCCATCGCGGTTGCGATCGCCTTGCGATCGCGGGCGAAGATCGCGCCCGTCAGCGCGTACGCGGCCGACTGGTCACACTCGCGCAAGGTCTCGAGATAGCGGTTGTCGGGATAGACGAAAACGCCGACCAGCGGAGCGAAGATCTCCTCCACCATGATGCGGTGGCGCGGGTTCGAGAGCTGCACGAGCGTCGGCCGCACGAAGAATCCCTCGCGCTTGTCGGCTTCGCCGCCGGCGACGATGCTGGCCTCGCCGCCCCTCCGGGCCAGCTCGAGGTACGAGGAGACGTTCGCGAACGACGCCTCGTCGATGACAGCGCCCATGAAGTTGCGGAAATCGGCCACGTCGCCGACGCGGATCTCGGCGATCATCTCTTGCAGCCGCGGCTTGAGGACCGCCCAGACGCTCTCGGGCAGGTAGACGCGCGAGCAGGCCGAGCACTTCTGGCCCTGGTACTCGAACCCGCCGCGGACGATGGCCGTAGCCAGCGCGTCGAGATCGTCGATGGCCGAGGCGTGCGCGAAGATGAAGTCCTTGCCGCCGGTCTCGCCCACCAGCCGGGGATATTGCCGGTAGCGGCCGATGTTCTCTGCGACTGTCTTCCACATCCCGTTGAAGGTTCCGGTCGAGCCGGTGAAGTGGATGCCGCCCAGCGCCGGGCTGGCGAGGGCGGCGCGGCCCACCTCGCTCCCTTTGCCGGGGACGAAGTTGATCACGCCCTCGGGGAGCCCGGCCTCGCGCAGCACCTCCATGAACGTCCAGGCGCTGTAGATGGCGGTCGAGGCTGGCTTGTAGACGACGGTGTTGCCCATGATCGCCGGCGCGGTCGGCAGGTTCACGCCGATGGAGGTGAAGTTGAAGGGCGAGACGGCGAAGACGAACCCGTCGAGCGGCCGGTAGTCGGTCATGTTCCAGATTCCCGGAGCGCTCAGCGGCTGCTGCGAATGCAGCTCGTGGGCGAAGGCGACGTTGAAGCGGAGGAAGTCGATCGACTCGCAGGCGGCGTCGATCTCCGCCTGGTGCGCGGTCTTGCTCTGCCCCAGCATGGTGGCGGCATTGATCGGTGCGCGGTACTTGGTCGCGAGCAGCTCGGCGGCCTTGAGGAAGACGGCGGCGCGCTGGTGGAACGGCGTCCTGGCCCAGTGGGCGCGGGCGGCTTGTGCGGCGGCGATGGCCTGCTCGACGTGCGCGCCATCGGCCTCCTGCGCCAGAGCCAGGACATGCCGGTGGCGGTGCGGCATGCGCACCTCGAGGGTGCGGCCGGTGCGCATTTCCTTGCCGCCGATGAAGAGCGGGATCTCTCTGCGCTCGCCCGCCATGCGCTGCAGCGTTTCCTTGAGGTGCGCGCGCTCCGGGCTGCCCGGAGCGTAGGCGAGCACGGGCTCATTGAAGGGAGTCGGGATGCGGACATTGGCTTCGATCATCGAGCGCCTCCAATCGCCAGTCGCGCGGAGCATAACGCGCCATGCCCGTGATATTCACCCATTCGCCTTGGACCGGGACGGCCCGCAGACGATCCGCATCTCGCTCGACGGTCAGGCGATCGACGCGCAGAGGGGCGACACCGTCGCGGCCGCGCTTTTGCGCGCGGGCATCACCACTTTCACGCGGTCGATCAAGTACCACCGGCCGCGCGGGCCTTTCTGCCTGCAGGGGAGCTGCGGGCAATGCCTGATGCGCATCGACGGCGCGCCCAGCCTCCTCGCCTGCCGGGTGCTGGCGGAAGAGGGGATGATCTGCCAGCGGCAGAACGCGCCGCTCGGCGCCGAGAAGGACATCTTTCGCGCCGCCGATTTTCTTTTTCCCGAGGGGCTCGACCACCATCACTTGATGACCGGCTCGCGGCTGCTCGGGCGCGTCGCGCTGGAGGTGGCGCGGCGGCTGGCGGGACTGGGCGAGCTGCCCGACAAGCCGCGTGCGCCGGTCGAGGCCGAGCTGCGAAAGGCGCGGCTGGTCATCGTCGGCGCAGGGCCGGCGGGCCTGGCAGCGGCGCGGGCTGCGGGCGACGCTCTCCGCGCGGCGGAAGGCGGCGTTCTCTTGCTCGAGCGCGAGCCGCGGCCGGGCGGCGGCGCGCTTCTCGCCATCGATCCAGCGCTGCCCGACCGCGACCAGATCGCGCAGATGGCGCTCGCGCTGCAGGGCGAGGTGATGCTCGACTCCGAGTGCGTCGGCCTGTACGCCAACGACACGGCGCTCCCCGGCAATGCGCTGGTGGCGGTGCGGCAGCGCGGCCGGCTCTTGCTCCTCATCGCAGAGCGCGTGCTGGTCGCGGTCGGCGGCGCCTCCCAGCCGCTGCCCTTCGCCGGCGTCGATCGCCCAGGCGTCCATGCGGCGCGCGGCCTCGTGGCGCTGCCGGCGATGGTGGGCGAGAGGCTCGTCGTGGTCGGCGAAGGCAAGGAGCTGGTCGACTGCGCGCGCGCCCTGCGCCGCAAGGGATACCTGCTCGAGCGCGTGATCGCGCTCGGCAAGAGCTGGCCCGCAGCGGCGGATCTGCCCATCGAGGAGAATCAGCCGCGGCGCGCGCTCGGCAATCCCGTGCGCGCCCTGCAGGTCGGCGACTCTCGCATCCACTGCGACGCGGTGGCCATCGCCATGAATCCCGCGCCGCTGCACGAGCTGGCCAGCTCGGTTGGCGCGCACGCGCGCTGGGTCGCCGAGGTGGGCGGCTTTCCCATCCAGGTCGATGGCGAGGGCCGCACCAGCGTTCCCTGGCTCTTCGCTGCCGGCCGCTGCGCGGGGCTGGGCGGATCTGCCGCCCTCAATTCGGGCGAGGCGGCCGGAAGAGCGGCGGGCCGCGGATGACCGCCGACAAGTCCATCGTCTGCGCCTGCGAGGACGTCACCGTCCACGACCTCGAGGACGCCGTCGCCCGCGGTTACGGCGACATCGAGAGCCTCAAGCGCTACACCGGCCTCGGCACCGGCCCTTGCCAGGGCAAGAGCTGCGAAGTTGCAGCGATGCGCATCTGCACATCTGGAAACAAGCTCGCACCGGGAGCGCAGGTCCCTTTCCGGGCGAGGCCGCCCTTCGCGCCCACGGCGATGGCGGAATTCGCCGGCCTGCAAGCGCCGCCTCCCAGCTCCGAGCCGCAGCCGGGACTGCGGCCCACCTGGGGCAAGGGGCCGCACCCGCTGCAGCCCGCAACGCCGTTGCCGGAAAAAGTGGACGTCGCCATCATCGGCGGCGGCATCATGGGCCTTGCTCTCGCCTGGCATCTGGCCGGCGAAGGCGCGGGCAAGGTCCTCGTCCTCGAGCGCGGCTATCTCTGCGAGGGCGCCTCGGGCCGCAACGGCGGCGGCGTGCGCGCGCAGTGGACCACGCCGACCCTGATCGAGCTCGCCAAGGAATCGATCGCCTTCATGGGCCGCTTCGCGCAGGAGCTCGGCATCAACGTCTGGCTGCGCAAGGGCGGCTATCTCTTCCTTGCCCACGACGAAGAGACGCTGCGCCGCATCGAAGGGAGCGTCGATCTGCAGCGCAAGCACGGCCTGCCGACGCGCATCGTCACCGCGGGCGAGGCGGGGGAGATCGCGCCCGAGCTGGACACGAGCAAGTTCCTCGCCGCCTCGTGGAATCCCGAAGACGGCGTCGTCTTTCCCTGGCCGTTCCTCTGGGGCTATGCGGAGGGAGCGCGCCGCCGCGGAGCGCAGGTCGAGACCTTCACGCGGGTGACCGGCATCGAGACCGGGCAGGGCCGCGTCCGCGCGCTGCAGACCGACCGCGGCCGGGTGGCGGCCGACCGGATCGTGGTGGCCTGCGGCGCCTGGAGCCCGCAGGTGGCGAAGCTCGCCGGCGTGCAGCTGCCCAACGTCCCCTACCGGCACGAGATCGTCTCCAGCGAGCCGCTCAAGCCTTTTCTCGGACCGCTCGTGACCATGCTCGGCACGGGGCTTTATTTCTCGCAGTCGATGCGCGGCGAGATCGTCGGCGGCATGGGCGATCCGCAGGAGTTGCCGGGGCTCAACCAGAGCTCGTCGCTGCGCTTCCTCGCCCGCTATTCACGCGCGCTGACGGAGCTGGTGCCGCGGCTCGGATCGGTGAAGCTCCTCCGCCAGTGGGCCGGCTGCTATGACGTCACGCCCGACCATTCGCCTGTGCTCGGCGAGACGCCGGGCGTCGCCGGTCTCTTACAGATGAGCGGCTTCGTCGGCCACGGCTTCATGATGGCCCCGGCGGTGGCGCGGCGGATGGCGGAGTGGATGGGCGGAACGAAGGACGAGATCTTCGAGCGCTTCGCGCTGCGCCGCTTCGCAGAGGGGCGGCTGGAGAAAGAGACGTTCATCATCGGTTAGAAACGCGGCTTCCGGAGAACCCACCCGGCGACAGCGACAATGAGCTCCGGGGCTAGGTCCTTGAGGACGGCCATGAAGAAGTGCATTCCGTCATTGTAATCATTGCGGCGCGCGGGGGGCGTTGCGGGGGGTGCCAAACCCCCCGCACAAGCGGAGCGGCCGAAGGCCGCGGAGCGCCCCAAAAAAAAGGCAACGCACTCTGCTACAAACTTGGTCATGGTCACCGACAAGAAGCTCGGGTTCATCGGCGCCGGCAACATGGGCGAGGCGCTGCTCAAGGGGCTGCTCAGCACTCGCGCGGCGAAGCCCGAGCAGGTCTTCGTCAGCGCGAGGCGCGCCGAGCGGGTGCAGGAGCTACAGAAGACGTACGGCATCAAGGGCGGCAGCAATGCGGAAGTGGCGCGGCAGAGCGAGGTGATCGTGCTGGCGGTCAAGCCGCAGATCCTCGACCAGGTGCTGCGCGATATCGCGTCCGACATCTCGCGCGAGAAGCTGATCATCAGCGTGGCGGCGGGAGTGCCCATTGCCGCCATCGAGCGCCGGCTGCATCCGCCCATGCGCGTCATCCGGGCCATGCCGAACACGCCGGCCACGGTGGGCGCGGCAGCGACTGCGCTGGCGCGCGGCGAGCACGCGACCGACGCAGATCTGATGACGGCGCAGACCATCTTCGACTCGGTGGGGTTGACCGTGGTGCTCGAGGAGGCGCAGCTCGACGCGGTCACCGGGCTCTCGGGCAGCGGGCCCGCGTATCTTTTCCTCATCATCGAGGCGCTCGCCGATGCGGGAGTGAAAGTGGGGCTCTCGCGCCGCGCCTCGCTGCAGCTGGCGGCGCAGACGGTGCTCGGCAGCGCCAAATTGCTCATCGAGAGCGGACAGCATCCCGGCATGCTCAAGGACGGCGTCACCAGCCCGGGCGGCACGGCCATCGCAGGGCTGCACACGCTGGAGGCGGGCGGCCTGCGCAACGTCCTGATGAACGCAGTTGAAGCGGCGACACGCCGCTCGCGCGAGCTGGGCGAAGAATTCCTCAGGAAGCTATAGGCGCGCCATGGACCTCTCCGGAATGAAGCTCGCCCCCGAGGGCGCCGACCCGAAGCTGCTCGATCAGCTCGGCCTGCCGGCCGATCTCCGCGCCTTCCTGGCGAAGAACAACGGCGGCCGCGGCACCATCGGCGCGCGCAAGCGGCCGCTTCTCCTCTGGAGCGCCGAGCAGATCGAAAGCGAGGCCGACGAACAGGAGGTGACGCGCTCGACACCCGGCCTGCTGCTCTTCGGAACCGACGGCGGCGCCGAGGGTTACGGTTATCTGCCGCGGCTGAGGCGCGGAAAGTACGGGCGCATCTCGCTGCTCGCGGCCGGGCCGCACGAGTTCGAGCCGCTCGGCGATTCTCTCGAGGAGCTGCTCACCGCGCTGGCCGAGGGGCGCTGATCGCGCCCATCCCCGGCTCGTGCGTCGGCGCCGCAGCCCCGGGCGCGGCGAGGTCGAGGTCCATCGCGTTCATCACCAGGCCGTGCTCGGCGAGCGCGCGCTGCAGATGCTCCTCCGGCGGCGGCAGCTTTTCGGGATGGCCGAGGGAGACCGTGTGCAGCCCGTTCGACCAGCGCTGGCTGCCGCCGGCGAGGAAGAGCAGCACCGATCCGTCAGGCGAGAAGGAGAGGCCGAAGCTGGAGCTGACTTCCGGAGCGGCGGCGCCGGCGAGCGGAGCAAAGCTGATCGCGTCCCAGAAGCGGATGGTGCCGTCCAGCTCGGAAGTGGCGAGGACGCGACCGTCCGGCGAGAAAGCGAGGTCGCTGAAGGACGAGCCAGGCTGGTGCGGGCCGCTGCGCACTGCCCCGGTCTGCACCTCGAGCAGCCGGACGCGATCGCCATGCCGGACCGCCACGCTGCGGCCGTCGGGAACGAGCTCGAGGGAGGAGCTCTCGTCCGCGTCCACTCGCAGCGGAGGCAGCGGGGCGCGGCCGCGCGGATCGAGGTGCGCCAAGGTTCCGTCGCCTTGGTTCGCGAGCAGCGTGCCGTCGGGCAGGAAGAGCAGCGCATGCGCGCGCAGCGGGAAGGAGGCGAGCTGATTCGCGCGCGGCAGCTCGTAGGCGCGGACGCCCGCCTCCGATGCGATGGCGAATGTGCTCGGACCGACGGCGAGCGCGAAGGTCGCCTCTTGCCGGATCGACGCCCGCTCCTTGCCGCTGGCCGCGTCGAGCAGCAGCACGCCGTCGGGCACGCGGGCGATCAACAGCCCGCCGTCGCGCGACCAGGCGACGGAAGCCACTCTCCTTCTCGCATCGATGCGCGAAAGCTGGCGGCCGCTGGCGGCGTCCCAGAGGCGGACCGTGCCGTCGTCGGAGGCGGAGGCGATGCGCTTGCCGTCCGGCGAGAAGGCTGCCGCGTTGACGCGCTTCTCGTGCCCTTGAAATCGGGCGGACAAATCCCAGAGCACCAGCGCCGTCTGCCGCTCGCCGATGGCCACGCGCGAGCCGTCGGGCGAGAACGCCAGCGCGTACGGGGGCCGCGGCCGGTCGAGCACCGCCACCATCCGGCGCGCCGGGACGTCCCAGATGCGAACGCTCCGGTCGTCGGGCGAGCCCGACGCCAGCATCTTTCCGTCTGGCGAGAATGCGAGCAGTCCGACGATGCCGAGATGTCCTTGCAGCTGCCCCGCCTCCTTCCAGGTCCGCGTGGACCAGAGGTGCACCAGGTGATCGTGGCCGCCGGTCGCGAGCAGCTCGCCGTCCGGCGAGAAGGCAAGGGCCGAGACGCGCGCGCTGTCGGCCGGGAAACGGCGCTTCTCCTCGAAGGACGGCGCCTGCCAGAGCACGACCGACTTCTCTTCCGCCGAGGCGAGCAGCGATCCGTCCGGCGAAAACGCCACCGATCCGCCCGCGCGCTCGCCGGGCAGCGGCCGGAGCGCGCGTTCTTCGAGGGAAAAGAGAGTCAGTCTCGAGCCTGACCCGACTGCCAGCAGCTTGCCGTCGGGCGACCAGGCAGAGCGGGACGCGCCGGCCGGGAGACGCGCGCGCGCGACCTCGGCGAAATTTCCAGCGTCGCGGACGACGAGATCCTCGCCGCGATCGGTGCGCAGCCCGAGGGCGATCCGCCGTCCGTCGCGGGAGAGAGACGCGCCCGACCCGAGCGGGGCCGGCTCGCTGATTCGCGCCAGCTCGCGGCCGCTCTCCACTTCCCAGCGGCGCAGCGTTCCGTCCCAGCTGGTGGCGAGCACGGAGTTGCCGTCGGCGGAGAAGAAGACTCCGGAGATCCATCCCGCCGCGCCGGGAAAGCGCTCCACCGGCGCGAGGTCCTGCCAGTCCAGCGCCGCGCCCCAGCGCGCGTCGGCGCGGTCCTCCTGCATGCGGGCGGCGGCATAGAAGACCTCGGCGCGGTGCCAGAAGAAATCGCTCTCGGCCTTGTGCGCTTTCTCCACGTAGGCCTGCGCCAGATTGCGGCGGGCCTCCGCGAGCGCGGCGCGAGCGCGCGCGGCCTCGTCGCGGATCACCAGCAGCGCCGCGATCAGGAGCAAGAGGGCGAGCCCGCTCACCGCGGAGAGCGCGCGATGGCGTTGCACGAAGCGGCGCAAGAGCTCCCACGAGCTGTACCGGTAGGCGCGGACGTTGCCGCCGCTCTGGTACGCCTCGATCTCCTGGGCGACCTCCTCGGCGCTCTCGTAGCGCTGCGAGCTCTCGCGGCTCAGGCATTTATCGGCGACCGCGGCCAATTCCGGCGGGGCGTCGCGCAGGACCAGGCGCACCCGAGGGGGCGGCTCGTCGATCACCTTGCGGATCACCGAATACGCCGTCTCGCCGTCGAAGGGCGGGCGGCCGGTGAGGATCTCGAAGAGGATCGCGCCGAGGCTCCAGACGTCGCTGCGCTCGTCGATGGCCTCGAGCTCGCCGCGCGCCTGCTCGGGGCTCATGTACGAAGGCGTGCCCAGCGCGTGTCCGGCGACAGTGGCGTCGGGCGAGCGCATCAACTGCGATTCCTGCGCGATCTCCCGGGCGCGCATGTCCTTCTGGCCTCGCGCCTTGGCCAGGCCCCAGTCGAGCACGACCGTCTCGCCGAATTCGCCCACCATGACGTTCTCGGGCTTGAGGTCCCGGTGCACCACTCCGCGGGCGTGGGCGTACGCGACCGCATGGCAGATGTCGGCGAAATGGCTGAGCAGCTTGAGCCGTTCGGCGGCGGTGCTCGCCTGCGCCAGCACCTTCTTCAAGGTGACGCCGCGGACGAGCTTCTGCGTGTAGTAGTACGTGCCGTCCGGGTGCTGGCCCAGCTCGTAGACGGGCACGATGTTGGGATGGTCGAGCTGCCCCGTGATGCGCGCCTCGCGCAAGAAACGCGCCGAGGCCGACTGCGAGGCCGAGCGCGGCGTGCCGTCCGGGCCAGGTTCGGGGAGAAGCTCCTTGAGCGCGATCTCGCGGCCGATGTGCCCGTCGAAGGCGAGCAGCACCCGCGACTGCCCGCCGCGGCCGTAT
Organism: Deltaproteobacteria bacterium; assembly: GCA_005879315.1. GTDB lineage: Bacteria > Myxococcota > Myxococcia > Myxococcales > 40CM-4-68-19 > 40CM-4-68-19. Next base: position 64,289 of record VBLC01000049.1, read on the forward strand.
TCGCTGCGCACCGCATAGCGGCCCGGCACCTCGGGAGTGACGGGACCTTCCTCGCTCGTGCCCACGGTGCGCACCACCGTGGATTCTTCGCGGACGAGAGTGTCTTCTTCGGTCACCCGATCGACTCTACTTCAGTCCTCGGGGCTGTAAGCTTCGTGCGCGGCGCCTGCCTCGTAGGAGAGCACGATCTCGTTCTCGACGATGGTCGCTTTCTTCCGCAGCTGCTCGATCCAGGCGGAGTAGAGCTCGCGCTGCTTCTGCTCCGTCAGCCGCTCGCGCAGCGTCTTCTTCTCCGCCTCGTCGAGCTTGGAGAGGTCGGCCCGCTCGCGCGACTTGAGCTTGAAGACGTACCAGGTGTCGCCCTCCTCGACCGGCGCGGAGGGCAGGGCAGAAGGCGCGGTGAGCGCGAAGACCGCCGCGGAGAGCTTGGGCACCTGGCCGATGCCGGGGAGGTAGCCTCCCATCGGATGGAAGGCCTCCGTCTCCGCCGTCTGGGGCGTGGTGAAGGAAGAGAAGTCGAACTGCCCCGGGTCCGTCTTCTTGGCGGGGAAGAGGTCTCGAAGCTCCTTCCCCGAGCGGAGCTGCGCCAGCGTCTGTTCCGCCTTGTCCCTGGCGAGCGCTTTGGCTCTCTCCCCCTTGAGGAGATCGAGCGCGATCTGCTTGCGCGCTTCTTCGAGCGGCTGCGCGCGCGCCGGCCGTTCCTCTTCCGCCTTGAGCACATGGTACCCGCTGCGGTCCTTGAACACCTCGCTGATCTGACCCGGCTTGAGCCTGAGCGCCTCGTCCTCCAGCGTCTTGCCGTAGGCCGACCCGCCGCGCGAGACGAAGCCGAGGTCGCCGCCCTTCGTCTTCGTCGCCTGGTCCTCGCTCTTCTCCTTGGCCACCTCGGCGAAATCCTTCCCCTCCTTCACTTCCTTGTAGGCCGCGTCGATGCGCGCGCGCGCCGCCTTCTCCTGCTCGGGCGTGGCATCCGGCGGCACCGGCACGGTGATGGCCCGGACCTTCATCGCCGCGGGCTGCGTCCAGCGCGTCGTCAGCTCGTCTTGATATTTCTTCTCGATCTCGGCGGCGTGCTCCTTGGCGTACGCCTCCGCCTCCGCGTCGCTGGCCGCCGCCTTGTCGCGGAACATGAAGGCATTGAACTTCACGTAGCGGATCGCGGCCGACTCGTGCTGCGACTGGTAATAGGCCTTGACCTCGTCGTCGGAGACATTGGCGCCGGTGAGGACCGCCTGCACCACCTTGGCGCGGAGCATGTCGCGCCGCCAGGCATTCTCGAAACGCGGCACGCTCATGCCGTATCCGTTCTCGACGAGCCGCTTGTAATAGTCGAAGTCGAACTTGCCCTCCTGCTGGAACTGGGGGCTCTTGGCGATGGCGTCCGCCACCTCGCCGTCGCTGACCACGATGCCGAGCTCGCCCGCCTGCTCCGCGACCAGCTCCTGATCGACCAGGCCCTTGAGCGTCTCCTTCTTGAGGTTGTCCTGCTTGGCGTTGTCGGTCGTGTACTTGCCGCCGCGCATCGCGGCCATCTGGCGGAACCGGCTCGAGTAGGCCTGGGCGAAGTCGCTGGCGGTGATGAGGTCGCCGTTCACCCGCGCCGCCCAGGTCTCCGGGGTGCGGGTGCGAAATCCCGAGGAGCCGCGACCGAAGGAGAAGATGAAGGTGATGATGATGGCGCCGAAGATGATGGCGATGAGCGAGGACTTGGCGTTCGACCGCATCACGTCGAGCATGTTTCAGGCTCCAGAACCCAGCTTTCAGGCCTCAGGAATCGGTCTCCTGCCGAGGCCCGAAGTCTGATGCCCGAGGCCTCGCCGTCAAGCGCAAACTGCCGTGCCGGCGGGCGCTTGGAAAGCTTGACACCCTAGAGAGTCCGGGCGACAGATGCAAGAGGAAAAACCGGGAAGTAGCGCGCTGCGGCCCGGGTTTTCCAAGTCGCCGTGCGTTCCCTGCTCAAGCGCTACCGCGAGCTGATCTTCGTGGTCGCCCTCCTGGCGATCCCGTTCTCCGTTTTCTTCGTCAAAGCGAAGAAGGCGCGGGAGATGACCTTCCTCGACCGCGCGGTGGTGGCGCTGATCGCGCCGGTCGAGAGGATCCTCACCGGGATCGCTTTCGTCGGCATCGACGCCTGGCAAAGCTACCTCGCGCTCCGCCGCGTGCGGGAGGAGAACGTCGCGCTGCGCCGGGAGAACTTGCGCGCCAGCACCACCCTGCAGCAGGCGGCCGAGCTGCGGCTGGAGAACGAGCGGCTCAGGCGCTTGCTCGATTTCGAGGACAAGCAGTCGGGCCTGCGCCTGCTGGTCGCTCGCATCGTCGCGGTGGGCGCTTCTCCCCACAGCCACACCCTGCGGATCGCGCGGGGGTCGGATGACGGCATCGTCAAGGGCTCGCCGGTGATCGCCCCCGAGGGCGTCGTCGGCATGGTCTCGCAGCTGACCGGCAGCTACGCCGACGTGCAGCTCATCGTCGCGCCGCTCAGCTACGTCCCCGCCCTCAGCCAGCGCACCCGGAGCCGCAGCACCGTGCACGGGACCGGCGACATCTCGCGCTGCAAGCTCGAGTACGCGCTGCGCAACGACGACCTGCACGAGGGCGACGTGCTGGTGACGGCCGGTGCGCCCAACTCCTTTCCGCCCGGGCTGCGCCTGGGCCATGTCACCAACGTGCAGCGAAAGCCGGTCGGGCTCTTCACCGCGGCGGAAGTGATCCCGGCGGTGGACTTCTCGCGCCTGGATGAGGTCGCCGTGATCGTCCAGCCAGCCGCCAAGCCACCCGCCGACGGCATCGCGGAGGCTCCCGCGGGAGCAACTCCGTGAAGCTGCGCATCTTCCTCGTCGTTCTCGTCTGCATGGCGCTGGCGGTGCTGGAGTCGGTGATCCCCTTTCTCCTCCACCTCCGCGCGGCGCGCGCCGATCTCCTCCTCTCGGTGGTGCTCTACCTGGCGCTGCATGACGACATCGTCCAGGGCGCGGCCCTCAGCGCCGCCGCCGGCTATCTCTCCGATCTCACCTCCGCGACGCCGGCCTTCCTCTACACCTTCCTCGCCGTGCTCACCTTCGTGGTGGTCCGCATGGCGGGCAGCGCCCTCAAGACCGAAGGCGGCGTGCAGTCGGCCGCCATCGCTTTCGGCGCCAGCGTGATTCACTCCATCGTCGCCTCGATGCTCTTCGGCTTCGTCCTGGGAGTGGGATTCCACCTCGAGCTGGCCCCCTTGCTCTGGTCCGCTTTCGGCACCGCGCTGGCGGCGCCCTTCGTCTTCGCCATCCTCGGCAGGCTCGACTCCGGCTTCCCCAAGGCCGAGGGGGCGGTCCAGGGTAGGATCCGCTGATGCTCGTTCGCCGCGACGCCGACGACATCCGCGAAATCCGCCCCCGCGCCGCGCTCGGTGCGCTGGTCTGCATCTGCGCCCTCCTGGTGATCGTCGTGCGGCTCTACCAGCTGCAGATCCTCCGCGGCGACGACTACGTCACCCAGTCGATCGCGAACTTCCGCAAGTCGCTGCCGGTGCCCGCCGACCGCGGCCTGATCAAGGACCGGGTGGGCCGCACGCTGGTGGAGAACCGCCCCTCCTTCGACGTCTTCATGACCCCCGCCTTCTGCAAGGGCAAGGAGCGCGACGAGGTCATCGCCAAGCTGAAGGAGTATCTCAAGCTCAGCAACGAGGACGTCGAGCGGATCAAGACCGACTACCAGAAGAGCTGGTTGAGCAAGGACAAGCTGGAGCGCTTCAGGCCCTTCCTCGTCGATCTCGACATCGACCGCGATCTGGTCGACGTGCTCGAGTCGCACCAGACGGAGATGTCCTGCATCGACCTGCGGCCGGTGCCGCACCGGCTCTACCGCGCCCATCCCTCGCTCGGCCACGTGGTCGGCTACATGAGCGAGGTCACGCCCGAGGAGATGGACGACCATCCCGAGTATCGGCGCGGCCAGACCATCGGCCGGCGCGGGCTGGAGAGGCGCTGGGAGCGCGACCTGCGCGGCGACGACGGCAAGGAGACCTTCGTGGTCGACGCCAAGGGCCGCGAGCTGGACCAGGTCACGCGCGAGAATCTCATCCCCGAGAATGAACGGCTGGTTGCGGCCAAGCCGGGAAACAATCTCGTGCTCTCCATCGACGCGCGGCTGCAGGAAGCCGCCGACGCAGCGTTCCCGGGGCGGGCCGGCGCCGTCGTCGTCATGGAGGCGAAGACCGGCTTCATCCTGGCGATGGTCTCGCGGCCCTCCTTCGACGCGAACAAGATGTCGGGTCGCATCTCGCGCGGCGAGCTCTTGCAGGTGAACAACGATCCCTTGAAGCCGATGCTCAACCGGGTGATGAACGAGAACTACCATCCGGGATCGACGTTCAAGGTGGTCACCTCCCTCGCCGGCCTCGAGGCGGGGTTGATCGGTCCGGGCGGCACGCTCTTCTGCGGCGGCGGCTACACCTTGGGCAACCACCGCTGGCGCTGCGACAAGCCCGAGGGCCACGGCGCGCTCAACATGGCGAACGCCCTGCGCGTCTCCTGCGACGTCTTCTACTACGCGCTCGGCGACAAGACCGGCCTCGACGCCATCTCCGCCATGGCCCACCGGCTCGGCTACGGCCAGCCCACCGGCCTCGACCTGGGCCGCGAGATCCCCGGCATCATCCCCGACTCGGCCAACCTCGCGCCCGAGGCCGGCTCGGCCCGCGCGCAGGCGATCAACGCCGCCATCGGGCAGGGAGAAGTCAACGTCACCCCGCTGCAAGAGGCGGTCGCCTACGCAGCCATCGCCAACGGCGGCATGGTCTGGACGCCTCAAGTCGTTCTGCGCATCGAATCGCCCGACGGGCGCGTGCTCCGCGAGTTCCAGCCGCAGCTCGACGTCGCCAACGGCAACGGCGGGAAGCTCGGCGTCAAGGAGAGCTCGCTCGCGGTGGTGCGCGCCGGCCTTTTGGCGGTGGTCAACGAGCTGGGCGGCACGGCCTATCGCTCGCGGCTGTCGGACGTGAAGCTCGCCGGCAAGACGGGCACGGCGCAGGTGATGAAGCTGGGCCAGAAGCAGAAGCTCGACCCGACCACGCAGGAGTACTTCTCGCGCGACCACGCCTGGTTCGCCTCTTTTGCGCCGGCGGAGGATCCGGAGATCGTCGTGGTCGTCCTCAACGAGCACGGTGGCTGGGGCGCGGACGCCGCTGCGCCCGCCGCGGCCAGGGTCGTCGCCGCTTATTACCGGTTCAAGCGGGAGGAGGCGGCCGCCGCCCTGCAGACGCCGCCCCCCGTCGCGGCCAGCGCGGTGGTGCAATAGCGATGGCGATCTCCTTCACGGAAAAGAAGCTCGACAACCTGCACTGGCCGCTGGTCCTCTGCACGCTGATCATCTGCTCTTTGGGGCTGTGGAACCTTGCCTCGGCGACCAAGAACGCGCCGGTCGTCATGGTCAAGCTGCAGTTCTGGTGGATGATCGTCGGGATCGTCGCGGTCGGCATCTGGCTCTTCATCGACTACCGCTGGTTGCAGACGCTGGCCTGGCCCGGCTATGTCGCCGCGCTCGGTTTGCTCACGGGGGTCGCCTTCGCCGGCAAGAAGGTGCTGGGGGCGCGCCGCTGGCTCTCCTTCGCGGGGATGCAGATCCAGCCGAGCGAGTTCGTCAAGCTCGCGGTCATCGTCATCCTGGCGCGCTTCTTCACCGAGGACGAGACCGGGATCCGCAAAGGGCAGTACGGGATCTTCGATCTCTGGAAGCCTTTCCTGCTCATCCTCGTGCCCGTGGCGCTGGTGATGAAGCAGCCCGACCTGGGCACGGCGCTGGTCACTTTCGCCATCGCCATGACGATGGTGATGTTCGCCAAGGTGAAGTGGCGCGACCTGATCATCATGCTCGCGACGGGGATGGCGGGCGCTTACCTCGCCTGGCACCGCTTTCTCAAGGACTATCAAAAGCAACGCATCCTCACCTTCCTCAATCCCGAGGCTTACGCGAAGGGGGCCGGCTACCACGCCATCCAGAGCGTCATCGCGGTGGGCAGCGGACAGTGGAGCGGGAAGGGATGGGGCGAAGGGACGCAGAACCAGCTCGCCTTCCTCCCCGAGCAGCACACCGACTTCATCTTCTCGGTCTGGGCCGAGGAGCATGGATTTCTCGGCGGGCTGCTGCTGATCGCGCTCTATGCCTTTCTCGTGCTGGCGGCGCTGGACGTGGCCGCCAACGCGCGGGACAAATTCGGCAGCTTTCTCGCGCTCGGCATCGCGGCGCTGTTCTTCTGGCACGCCTTCATCAACATGGGCATGGTCACCGGCGTGCTCCCCGTCGTCGGCGTGCCGCTGCCTCTCTTCTCCTACGGCGGCTCGAGCGTCGTCGCCGACATGCTCGGCATCGGCATCCTGCTGAATGTGTCCCTGCGCCGCTTCATGTTCTGAGCGGCGCAGACCGGCGACGGCGAGAGAGCCGCAATTAGAGGGCGAAGCTCGAGTCTAGACGGCGCGCTTGACCATCGCGTCGAGCTTCGACTTGGGCACGGCTCCGACGATCTGGTCGGCGACCTGGCCATCCTTGAAGAGCAGGAGCGTCGGGATGCTCATGATCCCGTACTTCTGCGGGACATTCTGGTGCGCGTCGATGTCCATCTTCCCGACTTTCAGCTTGCCCTTGTATTCCCCGGCGAGCTGCTCGACCAAAGGCGCGATGGCGCGGCAGGGCCCGCACCAGGCGGCCCAGAAATCGACCAGGACGGGCTCCTTGGAGCCGAGCACTTCATTCTGGAAGTTGTCGTCGGTGATGATGAGAATGTCCGCGCTCGCCATTTCGCTCCGCTCCTCGGAAATTCGGCCCAATCTGCCGATCGCCTGCCAGCCCGTCAACTGCGTCAACTGCATTGCGCTCACTCGGTCCCGCTGGTATCACCGAGAAGGTCCTCGATAGATGCTCGCCGGGCGCCGAGGATGCTCCGCAACGCGCCGGAGCCGGAAGGCCGAGGCAGTCAAACCGATGGCCGACTACGACCTTTTCGTACCCCAGAGCGTGCTCGCCAAGTGGTCGGAGCAAGGCCGCATCTCGGTGGTCGGCAACCTCCTCACCATTCTCGGCGAGAACAAGAATTTCGCCCTGACCAGCGCGGTCCGGTTCCTCAAGATGGAAGCAGGCGAGGATGTCGCCGGCCTCCTCCAGAAGGTGAAGACGATCGATGCCCTCAAGCAGATGGGCGCCGAGCACTACATGGAGTCGGTGATCCTCGGCGAGAGCGCCTACCAGGTGCAGCAGGGCTTCCTCGCCGAGGCGAATGCCCTTCGCCGCGCCGCGGCCGCATCGCAGGCGGCGAGCAAGCCGGCGGCCAAGCCCGGAGCGCCCGCCTCTTCTGCCGCCGAGGGCGAGAAGAACGCCGAGCCGGACTTGCTCGCGCAATTCCTCCTCGACAACCTCCCCTAGCCATGGCGACGCTGCTGGTCCACATCGCGTTGCTCGCGTACGCGGCGGGAGCGGCCGCTTTTCTCATCTGGCTGGTGCGCCCCGGCCGCCGTTTCGTCCAGTGGGGCCGCGCGCTCCTCGGCGGCGGCGTGCTGGTGCACTTCGCTGCGCTCGCCGCCGGCGTGGGCGTCGCGTCGCTCGGCCTCGGCGCGGGCGCGTGGAAGGGCGGGCAGCTCTTCAGCCTCCTCGCCGCCATCACCGTGGCGGGGTACCTGCTGCTCGATCTCAAGTACGACCTGCCGGTGGCCGGCGCCTTCGTGGCGCCCTTCACGGTGGCGGTGATGGTGCCGGCGCACCTCGTGCCCTCGACTTCGCGCGCGGTCGCGCCGCAGCTTTCCCATTCGCTGGTGCTCTTCCTCCACGTCGGCGCGGCCGCTCTCGGCACCGCTGTGCTGGCTCTCGCCTTCGGCCTCGCGCTCCTCTATCTCGCCAGCGAGAGGCAGATGAAGAGCAAGCGGCCGGGGCGGCTCTTCGCGCGGCTGCCCTCGCTCGATCTGATCGATCGCGCGGGCTACCGCCTCGCCGTCTGGGGTTTCGTCTTCCTCTCGCTCGCGATCGCGACCGGTTCCTTCGTCTCGCGCGAGGCGACCGGCACGACGCTGCCGTTCGCCCCCAAGCAAGGCTTCGCTCTTCTCGCCTGGGCGCTCTTCGCCTCGCTCATCCAGGCGCGGCTGGTCGCGGGCTGGCGAGGGCGGCGGGTGGCGCTTCTGGTCGTGACGGGCTTCGTGCTGCTCGCGGGCGTCTATGTCGGTCTGCTCTCCGCAGCGCCAGCGCTGCACGGCGCGACCGCCGCCACCTTCCTCTGCGTGGGAATCTCGCATCGCGAGGCGGCCATCGACGTGCGCGAGCAGCTGGCGGTGCCCACGGGGGAGCTGGCAGCGCGCCTTCTCAAGCTCAAGTCGTTGCCCGGCGTGCGCGAGGCGGCGCTGCTCTCCACCTGCAACCGCCTGGAGATCTACGCGGTCGGCGAGGGCAGCGCGGCGGCCGAGGAGATCCTCGAGGAGCTGGGCCCGCTCGCTGCGCCGCTCGCGGTCTGCCGCTTCGAGGAGGAGGCGCTCCGTCATCTCTTCCGCGTCTCCGCCAGCCTGGAGTCGATGGTGATCGGCGAGGCGCAGATCCTCGGCCAGGTGAAGGAGGCGGCGGCGCTGGCGCAAGGAGCGGGCGCCATCGGACCCGAGCTGGGCAAGGCCTTCGCCCGCGCGCTCACCGCTGCCAAGCGCGTGCGCACCGAGACGGAGATCGCCCGCGGCGCCGTCTCGCTCTCCAGCGTCGCCGTCAAGCTGGCGCACAAGCTGCTCGGCTCGCTCGAGGGCCGCTGCATGCTCCTGCTCGGCGCCGGCGAGATGGCCCAGCTCGCTGCGCGCGAGCTGCGCAGCGAAGGCGCGCGTGAGCTGCTCGTCGCCAACCGCAGCTCGGCCCGCGCCGAGGAGCTCGCCAGGGAGCAGGGCGGCGTGCCGGTCTCCCTCGCCGAGCTGCCGGCGCTGCTCGAGCGCGCCGACGTCGCCATCTGCTCCACCGCCGCCGTGGGTTACGTGGTCACCCGCGAGATGATGGCCAAGGCGCTCAAGGCGCGCCGCTACCAGCCCATCTTCCTCGTCGACCTCGCGCTGCCCCGCAACGTCGAACCGAGCACCAACGAATTGGAGAACGTCTACGTCTACGACCTCGACGACCTCGACCGCGCCGCGGCGCAGAACCGCGAGCTGCGCGCGGGGGAGATGAGCAAGGCGGAAGCGATCGTCGAGGAGGAGCTGCGCGCGTTCACCTCTGCGGCCCGGGAGCGCGCGGCGCTGCCGGTCCTCGCCCGGCTGCGCGCGCATGCCGAGTCGCTGGCGCAGGCCGAGGCGGAGAAGACCCTGGCGGCGCTGCGCGGCCTCGACGAGCGGGCGCAAAAAAGCGTGCGGGCGATGGCGAGCGCCATCGTCAACAAGCTCTTGCACAACGCCACCCTCAAGCTGCGCTCCGACGGCGAACGGCTAGGCGACGCAGCCGCGGAGCTGTTCGCGCTCGAGTTGGCGCCGCAGCCGCCGCCCGACCCGGCGCCCGAGCCGGAAAAGGACCCGGCGGTGGTGCCCTTGAGGAAGGTGTAGATGCTTCGCATCGCCACGCGGAAGAGCGCGCTGGCGCTCTGGCAGGCGGAGCGGATCAAGTCCCTGTTGGCGGAACCGGCCGAGCTGGTTCCGATGAGCACCGAAGGCGATCGCATCCCCGATCGCTCGCTGGCGGAGGCCGGCGGCAAGGGCCTCTTCGTCAAGGAGCTGGAGCAGGCGCTCTTCGAGGGCCGCGCCGATCTGGCGGTGCACAGCGCCAAGGACGTGCCCTTCGCGCTGCCCGAGCGGCTCTCGCTCTGCGCCTTTCCTGCGCGCGAGGACGCTCGCGACGCGCTGGTCGCGCCGGCCGCGAAGACCTTCGCGCGGCTGCCCCGCGGGGCGCGCGTCGGCACCAGCTCGCTGCGGCGCGCGGTGCAGCTGCGGGCGGAGCGGCCGGATCTGGAGATCGTCCCTCTGCGCGGCAACGTCCCGACCCGCGTCGCCAGAAGCGAGGGCCTCGACGCCGTCGTGCTCGCGCTCGCGGGCTTGCGGCGGCTGGGGCTTGCGGACAAGGCCACCGAGATCCTGCCGGTCGAGCTTTCACTCCCGGCGGCCGGCCAAGGAGCGCTGGCGGTCGAGGTGGTCCGCGGCTCGCGCGGGGAGATGGCGGCCTCGCCGCTCGACGATGCGGCCACCTCGCGCTGCGTGCGCGCCGAGCGTGCGGTGCTGGCGCGGCTTGCGGGCGGATGCACCCTGCCGATCGCAGCCTATGCGGTCCAAGAGGGCCAGCTTCTCTGGCTGCGCGCGGTGCTGGGCGGCCCCGACGGCCGCGGCGGCGTGACGGTCCTCCGCGCCGAGGCGCGCGGCGGCGATCCGGATCAACTCGGCCGCGCGGTGGCCGAGGCGCTGCTCGAGAAGGGCGGCGCGGCGCTCCTCGCCGCGGCCAAGGCATGAGCTTGCAAGGCAAGCGCGTGCTGGTGACTCGCGCCGCGGAGGAGGCGCCCGAGCTGGAGGACCTTCTCCGCCAGCGCGGCGCCGTGCCGGTGCGCTTTCCCTGCATCGAGTTCGAGGATGGGCGCGATCTGGAAGAGATCGTCCTCGCGCTCGAGAAGCGTCCGGACCTGGTCGTCGTCTCCTCGCCGCACGCCGCGCGCCGGTTGAAGGAGCTTTCGACGAGCGAAGATCAGATCTTCGCCGCGGTCGGGGCTGCGACCGCCGCGCTTTTGCCCGGCAAGGCGATCACTCCCAGCCGCGGCGCCGGCGCCCAGGCCCTGGTCGAGGAGCTGAGAGCGAGGGTGCGCGGCAAGCGCGTGCTCGTGCCGCGCGCCGAGGGCGGCACCAGAGAGCTGGTCGATGGATTGCGCAGCGCGGGCGCCAACGTCGAGGCGCTGACCCTCTACCGCACGGTGACGCCCAGGAGCGCCGATCTCTCGCTCCTGCGCGCTCTCGACGCCATCTCCTTTGCCAGCGGCAGCGCAGTCCGCGGCTTCGTCGCGCTCGCCGGCGCGCAGGCGGCGCGGCGCTGTGCCGTGGCGTGCATCGGCGCCGCCACCGCCGCCGCCGCAAGAGATGCGGGCATCCGCGTCGATGCGCAGGGCGACGAAGGCATGATCGGACTCTGCGACGCGCTCGCTCTCGCGCTGGTGCGCCGCAACGGTTAGTCTTCCGGCCGCGTGAGCGAAAAGCCGGAAATCCTCATCGTCGAAGACGACGACGACTGCCGCGCGGTGCTCCAGGACCTGCTCGAGCTCTCCGGCTACCGGGTCCTCACTGCGGCCGACGCGCAGCGCGCTCTCGCCGCAGCCCGCGCCGCTCCTCCGGCGTTGATGCTCGTCGACTACCTGATGCCCGACGCCGACGGCGGCTGGCTGGTGCGGCAGCTGCGCGAGGCGGGCGGCGCGCTGGCGCGCGTTCCGGTGATCGTCACCACCGGCTCGAGCACGGGCCGCGAGATCGCCGAGGGCCTGGGGGTGCAGTCGCTGGAGAAGCCCTTCGACATGAACCGGCTCCTCGAGCTGGTGCAATCGCTGGTGCCCAAAGCATGATCAAGCGGCCGGCCGGTCTCGAAGCGATCATTTTGTACAAATTGATCAAGGCGGGACTGGAGGTGGCTCTCGGTGTCCTTGCGGTCTATTTCCTGGTGCGCGGCGCCGAGGCGGGCGCGGCCACGCTGGCACAAGTGCTTCTCGAGCATTTCGCGGGCGGCTGGGCGCTGCAGCTCGCGACGCTGATCGTGGTCGGCGCCACCACGGGACACGTCAAGTTCATCGCCGCCGCCTCCTTTGCCGACGCCGCGCTCTCCGCCGTCGAGGGCCTCGCGCTCGCCGCCGGCAAGTGGTGGGCGCCCTGGCTCGTGGTCCTGGCCACCGGCGCCCTCTTGCCTTGGGAGATCTTCGAGACCATCCGCCATCCCGGATGGGGCAGGGCGCTCCTGCTCGCCGTCAACCTCGCGGTCGTCATGTACCTCTTGCTCACGGTTCTGCGCGAGCACCGCGCGATCGACAGGCAGACGCTCCGTTCCTAGCCGCCCGCCCGGTACAGACCGTAGATCGCCGCCCAGCCGATCGCGAGCAGCGCGAAGAAGAAGAGCAGCGAGACCCGCTCCATCCAGGCGATACCGCTCTTGCTCACGGTCACCCCCCACCCCATCGAGAGGAACGACCAGAGCCCGTTGGCGAGGTGATAGGCGATGCCGAGGATTCCGAGGACGTAGACCGCCAGCGTGGGGGTATGAAAGCGCATCTCGTGGGCGATCTCGGCGAACGGCTCGGGCGCTCCTTCGACGAAGCGAGGACGGAACCAGGCGAGCCACAGATGCGCGCCGAGGAAGAGCAGCAGCCCGAGGGCCGAGAGCCGCTGGAGGACGTAGCGCAGGTTGGAGAACCAGCCGATGCGCACGGTGGGCCGCGAGCGGACCATGCGGATGATGCCCCAGAGGGTGTGCCAGAGCAGCGGCAAGAGGACCAGGGTGAACGCCAGCGCTGCTCCGGCGTTGCTGCGGTGGCCGGTGACCGACTCCTGCCAGGCCTGTGGCGAGGTGTACGCCGCCAGCTGGTTCCAGAGATGCACCGTGGTCCAGACGCCCACCGGCACGAGCGCGAAGAGCGACCCGAGCCGCGCGAGAAGGAAGTCGCGCGCGATCGATCGCGCGGCCGGTTCGGCGCTGGCATTGGGCTCGGTGAGGGGCAGCGCCATGCGGCGGCTTGCGTAGAGCCTGCCTGCGCCGCTGTCAAGGCATGGCGATGATCACGTTGGCGAGCGCGTCGCACGAGCCGGTCTTGAAGCGGCCGTAGAATTCATGCACCTGCGAGAAGGAGTCGACGACGGCGATGTCGAAGCTGCCGCGCGCGTTGCCGCCGGTGCCGGACAGGTCGCTGTCGGCGATGTACGTGTTGGGAAAGTTGACGGCCGGGTAGCGGGTCGCGGGCTTCACCCCTTTGGCGGCGGGGATGACGAGCGCGGCGACCGGGTCGCGGCCGAAATAGAAGAAACCGACCTGGTCGAGCGGCGTGAGCAGGATCAGGGCCACGTAATCCTGCGGCGGGTTCTGGAAGTAGTCGGGGCTCGAGCCGAGCTGGGTGCAAAGCCCGCTGGTGTTGGTGAGGATGATGGCGACCTTTTGCCCGATCCGGTTTCCGTTCGCGTCGTTCAGGGTGACGATGCCGGAGATGGCGCTGCGCACGTTGTCGATGGACGCGACCGGAATGGTGGCGGTGGCGCTGATGCCGCCCAGGACGAGATTGTCGGGATTGCCGCAGGCCGCGGCGAGGACCAACAGAGCAGACAAACGCATGCGGCGCACCATAGCAGGCGCAAGTCGATTGGCATTGCGCGCTCCTTCGACGCCTTGTAGGAACGCAGATTCATGCGCTGGGAGGAGATCGCCGGACAAGAGCGGGCGCTGCGGATCCTGCGCACGGCGCTGGAGCGCGAGCAGACGCATCACGCCTACCTGCTCGCGGGGCCGGCGGGCGCCGGCAAGGAGAAGGCCGCCCTGGTCTTTGCGCAGGCGGCGAACTGTCTCGGCCAGGCGCGGCCCTGCCAGGTCTGCGAGCACTGCACGGCCATCGCGCGGGGGAACTTTCCCGACGTCTCCTGGCAGATGCCGCTGGCCGAGCTGCTCGCGCGCGGCCGCATCAGCCGGGCCGATCTCGACGGCGCGCCCTCCAAGGAGATCCGGGTCGACGAGATCCGCGCGCTGGCGCGGCGGCTTTCGCTCGCGCCGCTGCGCGGGCGGCGCAAGGTCGCGATCCTCGTCCCTGCCGATGCGATGAACGAGCGGTCGCAGAACACGTTGCTCAAGACCCTGGAGGAGCCGCCTCCGGCCACGACGTTCCTGCTCCTCTCCGCGCACCCCGACTCACTGCTCCCGACGGTGCGCTCCCGCTGCGTGCGGGTGCAGTTCGCGCCGCCGCCTGGGGCCGAGGCGCCGCCCGATCCGGATCTGGTGCGCGAATTCGATCGCGCCCTCGGAGCGGAGGACGAGCTGCCGGCGCTCGATCTGGCCGAGGCGCGCCGCGACGAGGCGCTCGCGGTGGCCCTCGTCTTCCACCACTGGACGCGCGACCGGCTGGTGTCGCAGCCGGGGGAGCCGCTGCGGCTGTTGCGCCAGGCCGAGCTGTGCGGCGAGGTGATCGAGGCGCTGGAGCAGAACGGCAACGGTCGGCTGCAGCTGGAGCGGCTGCTCCTCGGTGCGCGCGATGCATGAGCTGATCGAAGAGGCGCTCAAAGGCTCGGCGAAGCCCGTCTATCTCATCGAGGGCGACGAGTACCTGGCGCGCGCCTCGGCGCGAGAGCTGGCGGAGGCGCTGGTGCCTCTCAACGAGCGGGCGCTCAACCTGATCGTTCTCGACGCCAGCGCGGGCGCGCGGGAGATCGTCTCGCACCTCGCCACCGTGGCGATGTTCCCCTCGCCGAAGGCGGTCATCGTCGAGGGAGCCGAGTCGTTCGCCGAGGAGGTCGACGCCGCCGCCGAGCTCGCCCGCGCGCGCGATCTCTGGCAGGCGAAACGGCCGCGAGACGCCGCGCGCCGGCTCTTGAAGCTGGTCCGTTCCGCCGGCTGGGGGGCGCTCGAGCTCGCGTTCGGCGGAAAGAGCGGACCTTCCGCCGCGAAGTGGCGCAAGGAGATCGGCGCCGCGCCGGAGGAGAGCGACAAGAGCTGGCTGCAGGAGCTCTCCTCCTCGGCGGTGGCGCAGAACCTGAGCGCTCCGCCGGAGGACCTGCAGGCGCTGCTCGATCTGTTCGAGCGCGGCTTGCCGCCCAAGACGCATCTGATTCTCGTCGCCGAGCTCTTGCCGCCGCGGCATCCGCTGGTCCGGCTCGCGCAGGAGAGAGGCGCTCACCTCAAGCGGCGCGCCGAGCGGCGCGGGCGCGGCATCGAGACGCTCGACATCTCCGCCGTGGTCGAGCAGGAGCTGGGACCGCTGAAGAAGCGGCTTGCCCGCGACGCCGAGCAGGAGCTCTTGCAGCGGCTGGGCGGCGATCTGCGCCTGATCGCGGCCGAGCTGCAGAAGCTCGCTGCCTACGTCGGCGAGAAGGCGGCCATCGCGCGCGCGGACGTGGAGGCCATCGTGGCGCCGGTGCGCGAGGAGGAGTTCTTCGCGCTCGGCGAGGCCGTCGGCGAGGGGGACATCCCCAAGGCGCTGCAGCTCCTCTCGGACGAGCTGCGGCGCAAGGCCAACGCCTCGGCGGTGGCGCTCCCTTTCCTCGGCGGCGTGGCCGGCGCGGTCCGACGCGCGCTCGCCGACAGCGCGCGGTATGCGAGCCTCCCCGAGCGGGAGCTGGGTTACAACGAATTCCAGAGCAAGATCTTTCCCTCGCTCGAGGAAGAGCTGTCGGCAAAGGGCCAGAAAGTGCCGCATCCTTTCGGCGCCTGGCTCTCCTACAAGCGCTCTCGCCGCAAGCCGCGCGAGTTCTGGCGGCGCGCGCTGGTCCGCTGCGCCGAGGCCGACTTCGATCTGAAGAACGGCGCCGATCCGCGATTGTTGATGGAGCGCCTGCTCGTCGAGGTGTGCGCCGGCTGATTTGTGTTATTTCCGGCGGACCATGGCCTCGCGGATGGTCGTCACGCACGCCCTGACTTACGCCAACGGCAGGATCCACCTCGGACATCTGGTCGAGGCGGTGCAGACCGACATCTTCGTGCGGGCCATGAACGCGCTCGGCCGCGAGGCGCTCTTCATCTCCGCCGACGACACGCACGGCACGCCCATCGAGATCAGCGCGGCCAAGGCCGGCGTGCGTCCGGAGGAATGGATCGAGGCCATCCACCGCGAGCACGTCGAGGACTACAAGGCATTCGAGATCGAATACGACCTCTATTACACGACGCATTCGGCGGAGAACGAGCGCCACTCGGTGCGCATCTTCGAGGCGCTCCAGGCCGACGGCGCCATCGAGAAGCGCGGTGTCGAGCAGATGTATTGCCCCACCGACAAGCGCTTCCTGCCCGACCGTTTCATCCGCGGGACCTGCCCGGTGTGCGGCACGGCCGATCAATACGGCGACTCCTGCGAGAACTGCGGCAGCACCTATCAGCCGACCGAGCTGAAGAATCCCCGCTGCGCCATCGACGGAAACACCGCCCTCGAGCGGCGCGTTTCCATGCATTACTTCGTCCGCTTGTCGAAGTATCAGGACTTTCTCCGCCAGTGGACCGCGACGCCCGGGCGGCTGCAGCCGGAGATCCTCAAGTCGCTGGAGAAGTGGCTGGCCGAGCCGCTGCGCGACTGGGACATCTCCCGCGACGCGCCTTACTTCGGATTCAGGATCCCCGGCGAGAAGGACAAGTACTTCTACGTCTGGCTCGATGCGCCCATCGGCTATCTGAGCAGCACCGACCACTGGTGCCAGGAGCACGGCCGCCGCGTCGAGGACTTCTGGAAGAGCGCCGACTGCGACGTGATCCATTTCATCGGAAAGGACATCGTCTATTTCCATGCGCTCTTCTGGCCGGCGATGCTCAAGGCCAGCGGCTGGAGCGTCCCCGCGCGGGTCCACGTGCACGGCATGCTCACCGTCGAGGGCGCGAAGATGAGCAAATCGCGCGGGACCTCTCTCGATGCGCGCGAGTATCTCGAGGCCGGTCTCGATCCCGAATGGCTGCGATACTTCTACGCGGCGAATCTCGGGTCGGGAGCGACCGACATCGATCTCTCGCTCCAGGAATTGAAGAACCGGGTCAATGGCGAGCTGCTCGCCAACGTCGGCAATCTCGCCAACCGCGCGCTCTCTCTCATCTGGAAGAACGGCGGACGGCTGACCCGCGCCGCGATGCCGGAGCGAGCGCAGGAGATCGAGCGCGAGCTGGCCGAGCTCTACACCCGCTGCGATACCCGCGCGGTGGTGCAGAAGGTGCTCGACTTCTCTTCGCTCGCCAACCAGCGTCTGCAGGCGGCGAAGCCTTGGGAGAAATTGAAGAGCGAGCGCGAGGCTGCGCTCTCCGAGCTGACCTATGCAGTGAACGTGGCGCGCCTCTGCGCGAGGTGGCTCGGTCCGATCGCACCGAAGTTCGCGCGCGGCGTGGAGGAGCAGAGCGGCGCCGCATCGAGTTGGGGCGACTTCAAGCCGCTCGAGGATGCGCCCATTCGCGAGCCGCGCCCGCTCGTACGCAAGGTGGAGGACGCGGACATCGAGAAGCTCGCCAGCAAGTTCGTCGCAGACAAGGAAAAGGAGCCGCCCGCCGCTGCGCAGCCGGCCGCGATCACCATCGACGAATTCGGCAAGCTCGACCTGCGCGCCGGCAAGGTGCTGGCCGCCGAGCGCGTTCCCAAGAAAGACAAATTATTGAAATTATCGATCGACCTCGGCGAAGGCGCGCCGCGCACCATCGTCAGCGGCGTGGCCAAATCCTATGCGCCGGAAGAGCTGGTGGGAAAGAACGTCGCGGTCGTCGCCAACCTGCCGCCCCGCGATTTCGGCAAGGGCCTCGTCTCCCACGGCATGATCCTCTTCGCCGGCGGCGGCGCGCGCGAGCACACCGCGGTCGAGCTGCCTGCCGAGGTCGCGCCCGGCTCGAAGGTGAAGTGATGGGCCTCTTCAGCTGGCTGGGCGGAGGCTCGCGCAAGGAGGCGGAAGCAGAGCCGCAGGCGGAGGAAGCAGTCTCCCTGGAGGAGCTCGCGGCCGCGCTCGAGTCCCCGGTGGGAGCGCTGCGCGTCGATGCCACCCGCGCGCTGCTCGAACGCTGGCGCAGCGGCGATGCGCAGGCAGCGGAGATCCTCGCGCCGCGCCTGCCGCAGCTGCTCGAGGACGAGGAGCCGCTGGCGCGCGCGGCGGCGCTGTCCGGCGTGCGCCTTTTGCGCCAGCCTGCGAGTCTCGAGCGCAACGCCAGCGCGGTCCTGGCGCTCCTTGCGGATCCGGTGCCGCAAGTGCGAACCGCCGCCATCTGGTCCGCGCTGCGCTTGCCGGGCGAGGTCGCGCGCGAGCAGGTGCGCGCTCTGCTCTCGTCGACCGAAGAGCCGATGCGCTTCGCCGCGGCTTGCGCGCTCTCCGATGTTCACGATGCCGCGGCGCTGCCCGAGCTGGTCGCGGCGCTGCGCGAGGAGCACCGGCGGCAGGAGGCGCTCTCCGCGCTGATGTCGCTCGGGGAGGCGGGCGCGCTCCCGCAGATCGCCGAGCTGTTCGAGGAGGAGTCGCTGGGCGAATTCGACAAGACCCTGGTGGCCGCGGCCATGGCCCGCTTCGGCGATGTTCGCGGGGCTGCGCATCTGGTCGAGCGCATCGAGGCCGACGCCGACGACCGGCCTGTCGCCGCGGAGTGGGCGGGGCGCCTCGGCGTGCAGCAGGCGATCGGAGCGCTCGAGGCGCTCGCGGAAGAGGAGGGCGATCCGGCGCAGGGCGCCGCCATGCGAGCTCTCGGCCGGCTGCACGCGCCGGGCGCCGAGGAGCGCCTCCTGCGCGTCGCCAGCGACGCGAGCGCGGCAGAAGATCTAAAGATGGACGCGGCGGAAGGTCTGGCCGAGCTCGGCACTCCGGCGGCGCTGGAGCTGCTCGGCAAGCTCGCCTCTTCGCAGGAAGAGGAGCTCTCGCAGCTCTGCCGCGAGCTGCTCGTCGAAGTCTCCGAGAAGTAGATGCTGATCGATTGCCACGCGCACCTCGACGACTACGGCGCCGAGCTGGATGAAGTGATCGCGCGCGCCAGGGCCGCGGGCCTCGTGCACGTGGTCGCCATCGGGCAATGGCCGATGGCCAAGGCGCGCGCCACGGTCGACCTCGCCAGGCGCGATCGATCGCTCCTCTCGGCGACCGCCGGAATCCATCCGCACGACGCCGCGCAGGCGACCGAGGACGACTTCGCCGAACTGGAGCGGCTCTGCGCCGGGCCTGACGTGGTCGCGGTGGGCGAGTGCGGTCTCGACTTCCACTACGACCGCTCGCCGCGCGACGTGCAGCGCAAGGTCTTCCGCCGGCAGCTGCAGCTGGCGAAAAAGCTGCGCAGGCCGGCCATGGTGCACACCCGCGAGGCAGATCTCGAGACGGCCGCCATCCTCTCCGAGGAGCTGGGACCCGACGGCGGCGTCATCCACTGCTTCACCAGCGATTGGACCGCGGCGCAGCGCTATCTGGCGCTGGGGATGTTCCTCAGCTTCTCGGGCGTCCTGACCTTCAAGAATGCCGATCCGGTGCGCGAGGCGGCAGAGAAGGCGCCGCTCGATCGCCTCCTGGTGGAAACCGACTCTCCTTTTCTCGCGCCGGTCCCGCACCGCGGAAAGCGCAACGAGCCGGCGCTCGTTGCGGTGACGGCCGCCCGGCTGGCCGAGCTGCGGAAGCTGCCGCTCGCGGAGCTGGAACGAGCCACGACTGCCAATGCCCGAGCGGCCCTGCGCCTGCCCGGCTGATACCATTGAATCCGCAGCTCCTCGCCGGAGTCCAAGGGAGCAAGGAGACGTCCATGAAGAAGGTGATCGCCGGATTCTTGCTTGCCGCGGGCCTTTCCACCGCCGCCCTCGCCGCCGAGAAGACCGAGACCATCCAGGTGTCCGGCTGGCACTGCGGAGGCTGCGCCGCGAAAACCGAGTCCGCGCTCAAGGACGTGAAGGGCGTGACCACGGTCCTGGCGGACAGGAACAAGAAGTCGGTCACGGTGACGTACGACGACAGCAAGGTGAAGCGCGCAGATCTGGAGAAGGCGATCACTGACTCCGGCTTCAGCGCCAACTAGCCTTCCCAGCTCAACCACTCCTCGCCGAGCTGTTCCTCGCTCAGGTCCGTCTTCCAGCGGCCTTTCCACTCGACGACTTCCCAACCGCGCCGCACCGCCTCGCTGCGGAAGGCTGGCTTGGGATTGACCACGATGGGATGGCCGACCTCCTCGAAGAGCGGAGTGTCGGCGACGCTGTCCGAGTAGAGGTAGCAGCGGCCGACGTCGATGCCGTGGCGCGCCAGCACTTCCTTGACGCGCTCCCGCTTGCCCTCGCGAAAGACGATGGGCGAGATCAGCTCGTCGGAGGAGACGCCCTGCTTGATCATCGCGCGCGTCCCGACCGCCTCGTGCGCGTGAAGGAAGCTGCCCAGCTCGTCGATGATGAACTGCGGCGAACCGGAGGCGACCAGCACCATGTGCCCCATCAACAGATGGCGCCGCACGGTTCGCAGGCCCTGCTGCGTGACCCGCTTCTTGATGTGCCGCTCGAAGCAGCGCCGCGCCAGCTCGCGCAGCCGATCGGCGCGGATGCCTTGCTGGCAGCGGCTCCCCAGCGCGACCATGTCTGCCTCCGAGAGGCGCTTGCGCGCATATTCGTAGAGCGCGCGAGGAACCTGGCTGCGCACTCCCGAGGCCATCTCCCGGTTCGAATAGAGGAACCAGGTGAAGATGGTGCCGGCGTTCCCGTCGAGGAGCGAGTCGTCGATGTCGAAGACGGCGGCGGTGCGCTGGAAGGGCTGCATCGGGCCTCGATCTTATTCGGCCTCTTCCTCTTCCGCTGCGGCCTTGGCGCCGACGACTCTGCTTGCGGCCCGCCGCGCCTTCTCCGCTGCCTCGGCGGCGATCTCCTCGGCGGGCCGCGGCTCGATGCTGTAGTCGGAGATCTTGCCCTGCGCCTTGAGCGTGCGCAGGCCGGCGTCGAGCGCCAGCCAGCGCGAATTTGCTCGCAGCTTGATGATGATGGGCGCGGCGGGGCGCTTGATCAGGCTGACCGGGTCGTACTCGCCGGAGAGAATGCTCACCGACCAGTTCGCTTCCAGGTCGGAGTCGACGCGCACGTCGCACTCCCTGCCCTCCCAGGTCGCCTTCGCCATGCCGGTTTCTCTACCACAGCTCAGCGAGCCGGCACCGCGCGGACGGCGCCCGGCGGCAGTGCGCCTGTCTTGCGCGCGACCACGCCGGCGTGCGTCTGGATGAACATCACGCCGATCAGGCCGAGGATCATCATCGCCACCACGATCCAGAGGAGCCGCTTGTTGTCGCGCCTGCGTTCGACCGACATGCCGCGGATCCAGGGGAGCTCGCCGACGCGCACCCAGCGCTCGCCGCGCAAGACCAGGTCGTCGAAGGCGATCACTCCCCGCTGATAGAGGAGGAGGAACTCCTTCTGGCTCTGGACAGTCAGCTCCTCGGAGCTGCCTGCCTGCTTGATCTGCAGCTTCATCGCGCCGGGCAGCTTAGGGGCCGCCCGGAAGGGGGACAACCGGCCGGCCGGCGAAAAAAAATAATTTTTTTTTGCCGCAGGGCTGGAAAGGGGGCGACGCGGCGCGGTGCGAATGGAATTACGCGGATTTGACCCCCAGGTCCCGGTCATCGCGTGGGCTCCTTCGCACCGCAGCGTGTCAGATGCCGCTCCGCGTCTTGCAAGTCATTGAAATGTCTGGAATCACCCATTCGGCAAACGAGTTGCACAGAATCGGGCATTGCCCGCCCCGATCTGTCGCAAAACCGAGGTCCCCCGATGTCTGAAAAGTTCGCCGCACAGCCTGCCACGACTGCCAACGAGACTGCGTCGATCGCTTCCCTCGACCGCTCCGCGGGCGCGCGCATCCTGGCGCGTTCCTTCTACAAGGAGCTCCGGTCGAGCGGCTACACCGCCAAGCAGCTCCTGGCCCTCTCGACGGAATTGATCGAGCTGATCACGCTCGACCTGCAGAACGAGCGCAAGGGCGCAGCGTAGAGCGCCTTCCCCAGTTCTTCCGGCCTTGACGATCTGATCCGGGGAAACTATGTGTGCCTCCCTTCCAGGAGGCGCACGACATGGCCCGCTTCGCCATCAACGGGTTCGGACGCATCGGCCGCAACATCCTGCGCGCTGCCATCAAGCGCGGGGCGAACCTCGAGGTGGCCCTGCTCAACGACGTCGACAAGCCGGCGACGCTCGCGCACCTCTTCAAGTACGACTCGGTCCACGGCATCTTCGACGGCAAGGTCGAGGCCACCGAGGACGCGGTGGTCATCAACGGCAAGCGCATCGCCGTCTCGGCCAAGCGCGATCCCGGCGAGCTGGCCCACCGCGAGCACCGCATCGACGTCGTGCTCGAGTGCTCGGGCCGCTTCACCAAGAAGGAGGACGCGGAGAGGCACATCAAGGCGGGCGCCAAGAAGGTGATCATCTCCGCGCCCGGCAAGGGCCAGGACCTCACGCTCTGCTACGGCATCAACCACGAGAAGTACGATCCGGCCAGGCACCACATCATCTCCAACGCCTCCTGCACCACCAACTGCCTCGCGCCGCTCGCCAAGGTGCTGACGGAGAGCTTCGGCCTCGAGCGCGGCCTGATGACCACCATCCACTCCTACACCAACGACCAGCGCATCCTCGATCTCCCGCACGAGGACCTGCGCCGCGCGCGCGCAGCGGCCCTCAGCATGATCCCCACCTCGACCGGCGCCGCGAAGATGATCGGCGAGGTCATCCCCGAGCTGAAGGGCAAGCTCAACGGCATCTCCATCCGCGTCCCGACTCCGAACGTCTCCTTGGTCGATCTCACCGCCGAGCTGTCGCGCAAGACCACCGCCGAGGAGATCAACGCTGCCTTCAAGTCGGCCGCGGAAGGAAAGCTGAAGGGGATCCTCACCTACAACACCGAGCAGACGGTGAGCGTGGACTACAACGGCAATCCGGCCTCCTCGATCTTCGACTCGACGCAGACCATGGTGGGCGACGACGGCAAGTTCGTGAAGGTCTTCGCCTGGTACGACAACGAGTGGGGCTTCTCCAACCGCATGGTCGACGTCGCGCTGATGGTGGCGGGAAGGCTGTGATCCGCTCGATCGAAGAGCTGCCCATCGAGGGCAAGCGGCTCTTCGTGCGCGTCGACTTCAACGTCCCGCTCGACAAGAACGGCAATGTAAAGGACGACGCCCGCATTCGCGCGGCGCTGCCCACCATCGTGCATGCGGTGCGGCGCGGCGCCAAGGTCATCCTCGCCTCTCACCTGGGTCGGCCCGACGGCAAGCGCGTTCCGGCGCTGTCCCTCGAGCCGGCCGGCGCCCGGCTCAGCCAGCTCCTGGGAAAGGACGTCATCTTCGCCGACGACTGCGTGGGCGACGGCGTGCGCAAGCTGGTGGCGGAGATGAAGGAGGGGCAGGTGCTCCTCCTCGAGAACCTCCGCTTCCGTCCCGAGGAGGAGGCGAACGACGACGACTTCTCCCGCCAGCTCGCTTCTCTCGCCGACGTCTATGTCGACGACGCCTTCGGCACCGTCCATCGCGCGCACGCCAGCACGGTGGGGATGGTCAAGTACGTGGCGCAGAAGGGCGCGGGCTTTCTCGTCGCAACCGAGCTGAAGCATCTGCAGCCTCTCCTCAAGGGCGCGGCGAAGCCGTATCTCGCCATCCTCGGCGGCGCGAAGGTGAGCGACAAGATCAAGGTGATCGATCAGCTTCTCTCCCGCGTCGATGGGCTGCTCATCGGGGGCGCGATGGCCTACACCTTTCTTTCCGCGCGCGGCGTTCCGGTCGGCGCCTCGCGCGTGGAGAAGGACAAGATCGAGACGGCGAGAAGGATTCTGGAGAGGAGCAAGGTCGAGGTGTCGCTGCCCATCGACCACGTCGTCGCGCGCGAGCCCAAGGGCGGCGTGCCGGTCGAGACGGTCGCGCAGATCCCGGAAGGCATGCTTGGCCTCGACATCGGCCCGCGGACGCGGGCGCTCTACCGGGAGAAGATCGTCGGGGCGAAGACCATTTTCTGGAACGGCCCGATGGGCTTGTTCGAAGTGCAAGAATATGCGGCGGGCACGCGGGAAGTGGCCGAGGCCCTGGCCGAGGCGACCCGGCGCGGCGCGCGCACGGTGGTGGGCGGCGGCGACTCGGCCGCGGCCATCGCCGAGATGGGCCTCGCCGACAAAGTGACGCACGTCTCGACCGGCGGCGGCGCCTCGCTGGAATTTCTCGAAGGCCGTGAGCTCCCCGGCTTGAAGGTCCTGCAAGAGACGGCTTCCCCGCCAGCCGCGGAGCCGAGAAGGCGGAGCCCGTGATGCCGCGGCGCAAGTTCATCTGCGGCAACTGGAAGATGCACAAGACCACCGGCGAGGCGGTGCAGTTGGTGCGCGAGCTGCGCCAGCGGATCGAGACGAAGGCGCAGCTCGCGGTTGCGCCGCCCTTCACCGCCCTGAGCAGGGTGAAGGAGGCGCTGGTGGGGAGCCCCATCCAGCTCTTCGCCCAGAACTGCCACCACGAGAAGCAGGGCGCCTTCACCGGCGAGGTGAGCGCGCCGATGCTCAAGGAGCTGGGCTGCGACGGAGTGATCCTCGGCCACAGCGAGCGCCGCCAATATTTCGGTGAGACCGACGAGGGCGTGAACCGCAAGCTGAAGGCTGTGATCGAGGCTGGGCTTCACCCCATCGTCTGCGTCGGCGAGACCTTGCAGGAGCGTGAGGCCAACCGGACCTGGGAAGTGGTCTCGCGCCAGGTGCGCCAAGCGCTGGCCGGCATCTCCGCCGAGCAGGTCGGCCGCTGCACTCTCGCCTACGAGCCCGTCTGGGCCATCGGCACGGGCAAGACC
>VBLC01000084.1 GCA_005879315.1 Deltaproteobacteria bacterium
TGATCGTCATTTGAGACTCCCTCTTCAGGCCGCTTGGTTGACTTGCTCACCTTCGTAGAACTCCGCGAGATACCGGCGGACCACGGTCTCGCGGAAACTTTTCTCGAAAATCTCTTTCTTGCAGTGCACCTTGTCGGTGCGGCCGGTCTTGAGGAACTCGCCGCCCAGACAGCCGCCGACGCAGACCGGCATGTAAGAGCAATCGCCGCACTGCTCCCAGGGGCGCAGCTCGACGAGAGGCGCGATCTTCTCGCCCTGCTTCTCCGCCACCTGCGTCACCGCCATCTGCGGCAGGCCGGCCACGGCCGGACATTTGTAGACATGCCCGTCGGGGTCGATGGTGTAGTTGTTCTTCCAGTGCAGCTCGCAGGGGCCGAGCAGGCTCTCCAGCGTCTCGCCTTGGTGCTGCTTGAGCGCCATCCCGCGCCGCTCGATGTTCTTGTTCAGCTGCACCAGCGTTTGCGCCTCCTGCTTGCTCGAGCAGCCGGTGCAGGTGCCGACTCCGTACTTCTGCGTGTCGACGATCGGCTTGAACTTCACGCCCTCGAGCAGCCCCGCCACGCCGGCCTGCTCGAGCCGCTCGAGGAGCCGCTCGAAGGAGGCGAGCTGATCGGGAAAGAAGTTGCCGCCGATGCGCACGCGCACGCCGGCGCGGACGAGCTCGACGACGTTGGCGAAGATGGTCTCGAAGGTGCCGCGGCCGTCGCGATAGATGCGCTCGCGATCGTGCGTCTCCTTGTCTCCGTCGAGGGTGATCTTGAAGATGCCATCGCCGTAGCGGCGCATGGCGACGGCGAACTCCACGTCGAGGAGCACGCCGTTGGTGGTCATTTCCCAGGAGAACTCGCCGCCCCGGGCCGCCATCGAGGCGGAGAGGATCTCCGCCGTGCGCAGGCAGTAATCCTTGCGCGTGGTCGGCTCGCCGCCGAAGTAATGGACGTGCAGCTTGCGCAGCGCGCGCTCGTCGACCGTGCGGAGGATCCACTCCAGCGTCGCGTCCTCGGTGGGCGAGGACATCTTGGTGAAGGCGGGGTGTTCCTTCTGGAAGCAATAGTTGCAGGCGAGATTGCACTGCAGCGTCGGCATCAGTGTCACGAACATCGTGCCGGGGACGCCCTGCGACGCCTTTTCCAGATGCGCGCGCAGGCGCTCGTCGTCCTCGGCGCGGTCGGCGACGAGAAATCCTTCCGCAACCAGCGCCTCTTGCGCCTCCCGCTCATCGGCAGCCGCGCTCTCCGTCTGCCACCGCGAGAGCGCCCGCAGCGCAGCGTCGTCAACTCCGACGTACCGATCGTCGAGAACGCTATAAAGGATGTGCTCGCCAGGGCGGACATTCCGGTACGGGACGACGAACCGCGACAACTGCATGGTCCGCCCTCCCAGCAACAGTGGTGCCACGATCGCCGGACACTTCTCGCCGAGTGAGAAGGCCAGTTTTCGAGCCGGCGGCCCACGTTCGGGCCGGTTCGATTTCGGGCCTATGGGTCGGATACCAGATGCGCGAGTACGACTTCGCCAGGGTCCCAACGTTGGGGAGAGCGCGGGATTTCCGCGCACAGCCCGATCCTGGGCCGCCGAGCCAGATCCCGGGCCTTGCGCTGGCGCGCGGATTGCTCAGCGTTGGCTGCGTGGACAACGAAAAACTCATCGGGGTGCGGTACGTAAGGGCGGCTGGCCGCCTCATTCCTGTTCATTTTTTCCGTAATGATGGAGGGTCGGTCGCGGGCCGATTCATGCTCGACCCGAAAGACACGCCCATCCTCGACGGACCGACGCCCGAAGCGATCCTCGCTCTCTGGCGCGAGGTCAGCGATGGGTTGCTCCTCGCGCGGGAGGCCGCTTGAGCGACGCGGCCAAGCAGCGGACGGCGCGCCCCAAGCGCGAGCCGGCCGCTCCTGCCGCTGATCTGCAACGGTTCGTCAACGCCGGCCGGCTGGCCGCGGGGACCGCGCCTGATGCGCTCGCCGCGCTCGGGCTTGCCCAGCACGACGTGGCGTTTCTCTGCCAACTCCTCGAGGAGGGGAAGAGCCCCACGGCCCGCGACGTCCGCGAGGCTGCCGAGGGAGCCCGCGCGGCCGTCGCGCGCGCGGTGGGACGGATGGCTGCGGTGCTCAGCCTTGCGCGGCCGAGACAGGCCGACATCACCCCGCTCGACGTGCGCGAGGTGATCGGCGCGGCGCTCTTCGATCTCGAGGCGCGCCTGGCAGGATTTTCCCTCAGCGCCGAGCTCGGGACCGCGCCCCTGGCGATGGCCGAGCGCGGCGGGCTCTTGCAGACTCTCGCCTCTCTCTTGCTCGACGCCGCCGACAACTCTCCGCCCCGCGGCCGCATCGCGGTAACTTTGCAAACGCTCGACGGCCACCTGGTGGTGGCCATCGAAGACGAAGGTCCCGCGCCTCTCTCCCCTGAATCGCTGCCCGATCGGGAGGGAACCCCGCTCTGGCTCTGCCGCAACGTCGCGCGCTCGTTCGGCGGCGAGCTCGCCGTCTCGCAAGGCAACCGGGGCGGCCGCCGCGTCACCCTGCGGCTGCGCAGCGGAAGATGATTAGCGTCGAGGACCTAGTCCGGATGCTGATCTATCAGCCGTTCTTCGTGCTCGATGTCGAGCTCGTGCTGGTGCTCCTTTTCGTGCCCGATGTCGAGCACGTGCTCGTCCTGATTCACGCGAACAAGCCCCGAGCACCGAACGGGAACGACACCCGAGAACCAAAACGAGCAGGAGCACGAGGACGGCTGGCAACGGGCGCGAACAGACGAGCATTGTCCTAGCCCCGGCGGAGGCGGCGGGCGGCTGCGATCCCCAGGATCGCGGCGGCCGCCAGCGCAGAGCCGAGCATGAGGAGGAACAGCTCGGGATGGACGACTTCGCCATGCTCGATCTCCTCCGCGCTGGGCAAGAGCGACCCCGCCCAGCAATAGAGCACCGTGCCGGGCGCCATTCCGACCGCTGTGCCGATGACCAGATCGCGCAGGCGCAGGGGAGTCAGGCCGAGCACGGCGTTGCTCGGGGTGTATGGCAAGAGCGGCGAGAGGCGGATGAGGACGACGGTGAGAATTCCGCCCTCGGCCGCGAGATCGGCGAGCGCGCGCGCCCGGGGCCGCTCGAGCAGCGCCTGCGCCGCGGCCTGGCCCGCCAGTTTGCGCGCGAGGGAAAACGCGGTCGCTGCGCTCGCCACCGCGGCGCCGAGCGAGATCAGCGCGCCCCACAGCCCGTAGAGCCAGCCGCAGGCGACGATGAGCGGGATGATGGGCAAGAGAAACAGAGTGAGGAGATAGATCGCGGCGCAGCTCGCGAGCGCGCCCGGCAGTCCGGCGCCGTGGATCAACTTCGCTCCCTGCACGACGAACCGCGCCACCGGAAGATGGCGGGCGAGCAGCCAGAGCGCAAAGAGAAGCAGCAGCGCCGCGCCGATGCGCGCCGCCTTGCGAACGGGCACGTCAGGTCTTCTTGAAGAGCGGATCGTCGGCCATCTGCCCGTGCGCCTCGGCGCGCGCTTCCGCCTGCAGCGCTTCCCAGTCGCGCCGGTCGGCCTCGTCCATCTGGTCGAGGGCGAAGTTGAGGCGGGCGCGCGCTTTCACGGCCCGCGCCTTCGCCTCCTGCGCTTCCGACTTGCCCGCGACGAGGAGCTCGGCGGCCCGCAGAGGCGGGAGGCCCGGCTCGCGCGACTTCGCCTCCTTCTCTTCCGCCTTGCGCAGATCCTCCTCGGCCGCCGAGAGCGCCTGCTGCGCCTCGAAGGCCATCTGCTGCGCCTTGCTCTTGAGCTTCTCACCGCGCCCCGACTTGTTGCGCGCTTCCTCCTGCGCCCGCGCCTGCGCTTCGAGGTGCTGCATCTTGAGGATCAGCTCGTCGGCATCGTCCGGCATGCAGCGAGGATACACTGCTCGCGTGACGCTGTGGATCGCCGGGGCGCGCGGCCGCGACACCGCGCTGGGCATCGAGGGCGGCCGCATCGTCGCCGAGTCGCCCCAGCCGCCGCCCGGCAGCGAGGTGCTCGAGGCGAGCGGCCTTTTCCTCGTGCCCGCCTTCATCGACGCGCATGTCCATCTGCAGCTGGTGCCGGGCGCGCCGCGCGCGCTCTTGCGTTCGGGCGTGGCGGCGGTGCTCGATCTCGGCGCGCCGGAGAGCGCGCTTCCTTTCGCCGAGGCCGCGCCGCTGCGGGTGCGATTCGCCGGGCCGCTCTTGACGGCGCCGGGCGGCTATCCCACGCAGGGCTGGGGCAAGGACGGCTATGGCCTCGAGGTCGCTTCCGAAAAGGAAGCTACGCTCGCGGTCGAGCGGCTCTTCCGCTCGGGAAGCCGATTCCTCAAGCTCGCCTTCGCTCCGCGCAACCCGACTCTTGCGCCGCCGGTCGCGCGGGCCGCTGCGGATCAAGCGCATCGCCGAGGCATGCTCGTCGCAGCCCACGCTCTCGACCGCGATTCGGTGCAGCGCGCGCTCGCGGCCGGGGCGGACGTCTTCGCCCACGCTCCTCTCGAGCCGATCCCTCTGCCGGGAAAGTGGGTCATCTCCACCCTGCGCGCGTTCGGCGGGACGGTGCGCGGGCTGGGCGCGCGCGTCGTGTACGGGACCGACCTGGGCAACCAAGGCACCGAGCCAGCCATCGATGCTCGCGAGCTGGCCCTGCTGGAGCGCGAGGGCGTCGATTTCCTCCGCGCCGCCACGCTCGACGCTGCCGAGCTGCTTGGAGCTCCCGACCTGGGACGGCTCTCGATCGGTTCGGCTGCGAGCCTCCTCGCCGTGCGCGGGCTCGACCCCGAGTCGCTCGCCCATCCGGTCTGGGTGATGAACTGCGGTACTCTGCTGCGGTGAGCAAGCTCTCGCTCAGCGTCGTCTCGCCGCCGCGGCCCGACCGATCGGGTCTCGGCCGCCCGCCTTCGTGCAGCTCTCGGAGCCGATGCGCCGGTTCCGCTGCAACCAGAAGGGCTGTTGCTGCAGCGGCTGGGCCATCCCCTTCACGCTGGAGGACTTCCTTCGCTTGCACGACCACCTCGCGCCCGCAGCAGGCCGGGCTGAAGAAGGGGATCCAGCTGGTCCTCGAGCAGCGCGAAAAAGAGAGCGGCGAGCAGACGCTTTCGGATACCGGCAGGACGACGGCCGCGTCGAGCTCTGGTTCGACCCCGTCTGTCCCGAAGTGCTCGAGCAGCTCGACGAGTCGGAGGAGCCGCTCCGCCTCCACCGGCAAGAGGGTTTCTTCGGCGATGCCGGGCTCGATCTGCGCGTCGCACACTCGGCGGATCCGATCGGCGGCCGCATCGGGGAGATCGCGGTCGACCGCTCAGCGCTCGACCGTATCGCACCGCGAGCGTCGAGGCCTTCGCCGATCCTTCGCGGCCGGTCTGGCGGACTCTCGCCGCTCTCTTGCACGCCTATCGCCGGCTGCGCAGCGGGAACGAGGCGGCCTTCGAGGTGATCGAGCCCGAAGACGCGCAGCCATTCCTTCGTTTCTTCGGCGACTCGATCGGCGCGCACGGCGCGGAAGTGCTCGCGGCGACCGTGATCCGCCACCGGCGATTCATCTGGTCGATCGACCCTTCGCCCATCGCGCAGAGCGAGGATTTGGTCGAGCATCTGCACCGCTGGCAGCCGGCCCTCGCCCGCTGGCTCGCACCGCAGGAAGATGCGCTCCGCCCGCTCACCTCGCGCTGGCTGGCGCACCGATTCGGCACGCCGATGGTCGCGGTTGGCGGCGAGCTGCGCGCGGCGGCCGATCGCATCGTTCACCTCTACGCCACTTCTTTGCGGCTGGCGGCGGCGATGGGCGCAGTGCTGCAGCGGCCGGTCGATCGCGATCTCTACAAGGCCGCCATCGGCGCCTCTGAGTTCTTCTACCGCTCCCTCGATCTGCCGCGGGACACGTTGCCCTGGTTCGCCTCTTCTTGATTTTCAGGCGGGCTGAAGCTTGAGCAGCGTGATCTCCGCCGGCGCGAAGACGCGCATCGGCGGTCCCCAGAAGCCCGTGCCCCTGCTCACGTAGAGCTGCGAGTCGCCCCGGCGATGTAGACCCGCGAGATACGGCTGCACCAGCGCCACCAGCCAGGAGAAGGGCCAGATCTGCCCGCCGTGCGTGTGGCCCGACAGCGTCAGCGAGACTCCCCGAGCCACCGCCTCGGAGAACTGCCGCGGCTGGTGCGCGAGCAGGACGAGCGCGCGCGATGGGTCGCGGCCGCGCAGCGCGCGAGCCATGTCGGGCGCGCCGGTCGGATCCTCGACGCCCGCGAGGTCGAGCCCCGGCGCGATCTCCACCCGCTCGTTGCGCAGCGGCCGGATGCCCAGGCTGGGTAGATATGCGAGCCACTCTTCCACGCCCGAGTAGTACTCGTGGTTGCCGGTGCTGAAGTAGATCCCGTGTTTCGGTCGCAGCCGCGCGAAGGGTTCGACGTGCTCCTCCAACTCGTGCACGCGCCCGTCGACCAGGTCGCCGGTGATGGCGACGAGATCGGGCGAGAGCTCGACGATGCGATCGACGACGTGCCCCACCCAGTCCCGGCGCAGAAGGGGCCCGATGTGCACATCCGAGATCTGCACGAGCCGGAAGCCAGCGAGCTCGCGCGGCAGGCCGCGCAGGCGGATCTCCAGCTCCTTGATCTGGACCGATCCCAAGGCGCTCTTCACTCCCAGCGCCGAGAGGCCGGCCACCACGCCTCCCACTCCCGCCGCGAGCGAGCGCGCGAGGAGAACGCGCCGCGACGCGTCTGGCGCGTCGTCGCCGCGCAGCTTGTGCAAGAGGAACGCCGTCAGCCTGCCGGCGTCGGCGATGCCGAGGAAGGCGACGAGAAGGAATCCGACGCCCAGCCAGATGAACGCCAGCCACACCGCCGGCCGCACCACCGCTCCGGGATAGAGCCGCGAGGCAGCCATCGTCACCGGCAGCGCCAGGCCGAGAGCGATGATCGCGCCCGTCGCGATGCGCGCCGCTGACTGCGGCAACTGCGGATCGCGCACGAGCCGGGCCCAGACGTAGTAGTGCATGCCGGCGACCAGGCTGAGAGCGACGGCGAGGAAGACGAGAAAAGGAAGGGCGCGCGCCACCTCTAGAAGATGCCGCATTCGCCCGGGGGTTGCGCAAGCGGAGGCGCGATCATTCCTCCGACCGCAACAGCGCGGCGAGCCGCTCCTCGTCGAGGCGCACGCGCAGCGTCTTCTCCTGCGAGATGGTCACTGCGCCGGGCTTCGCGCCGCGCGGCTTGCGCACATGCTTGCAGCGGGTCCAGGCGACCTCGGCTCCGTCGGCACCGCGGGCGGAAGAAAAATGCGCGGCGAGCAGCGCCGCATCGCCGAGGGTGCGG
The DNA here is from genome assembly GCA_005879315.1 of Deltaproteobacteria bacterium. Classification (GTDB taxonomy): domain Bacteria; phylum Myxococcota; class Myxococcia; order Myxococcales; family 40CM-4-68-19; genus 40CM-4-68-19. The sequence goes on from VBLC01000084.1 coordinate 7,288, forward strand.
GCGTCGGGAGCCTCGCCGGCGCCGGGAAGGACGACGTGCGCGCCCTGCAGGCTGCGAGCATGGAGCCAGACGTCGTTGCCGCGCGCCACGCGGAAGGTGAGCGCGTCGTTGTCGCGGGCGCTGCGGCCCACCAGGATGGGCGCGCCGCTCTGCGAGCGGAAGCGGCGGTAGGGGAGCCGCTCCGCCTTCGGCATCCTCGCTCGCTGCGGCTTCGCCGGCAGCGACAGCTCGACTGCGGCCAGCTGCGCCGCGTCCTGCGCGGATGATGCGCGGGCGAGACTCTCTTCAGCGCGCGCCAGCTCGGCCGCGACTTCCTCGCGCCGGGAAGCGATGCGCGCTCCCGCCGCCTGGTAGCGCTTCGCCTTGCGCAGCCAGCGCGCGGCGTTGGCGGCCGCACTGAGGGAAGGATCGAGCGCGACCATCACCTCGGCGGGCTTTCCCTCTTCGTCGATGCGGGACCAGTCCTGCAGCCGCGCCTCGCGCGCGCCGCGCGGGATGCGGCTCTGCTGCGGCAAGAGCAGCTCGGCCTTGTGCAGATCTTTGGCGGCGCTCTCGGCGCGGGCCGCGTCTTCCTCGACCGCGGCGAGAGTGCGCCGCAGCTTCTGCACTCGCGACTTGAGCCGCGCGGCCAACTCCTTCTTGCGGGCGGCGAGGCCCGCCTCCTCTTCGCGCTGCAGCGCGGCGCGCAAGAGTGTCTCGCGATCCAGAAGCGGCGCCGGCTCGCCCAGCTCCACCTCGCGCGTCGCGGGATAGGTTCCGCCCGGCCGCCGCTGCGGTCCGGCTCCGCTCGTGGCCCAGACGATGCGCTCACCCTCCAGAAGCAGCAGCGCGCCGTCTTCCTCAGCGACGAGCGAGCGCGATCCGAACTCGAGCCGAGCCGCGAGCCCGCGGCGGTCCTCGGCGATCTGCAGCCGCGCTCCGCTGAGCGTCGCCCCCTCCAGCGCTGCGCGCAGCGTCGCCTGCGAGCGCGGCGCCGACTCCGGCGAGGTCGGACGCCGCTCGCTGATGGCGGCCACCGCCAGCCGCGCGTCGAGCACGACCAGCACGGTTTCACCCGGCAGCCGCAACTGCAGGACGCAGAGCTGCGCCGAGGGCAGCCACAACTTCTGTACCTGCGCGTCCGCGAGGGCACGCACCTCGGAGAGGAGGCGCTTGCGCGCATCGCCTTCGAGCGCCGGACTCATCTTTGCTCTCGCGGAGGCGGAGGCCTCACGCGCCCCACGGGGCGGCCCCCCGAAAGGCCGCCCGGCCCAGTCGGGCTACTTCCTCTTCGTCTTGCGCCGGGTGGTCCGCTTCGTTCCAGCCTTCTTCTTGCCGCCCTTCTTCTTTGCAGGCATCAGGCCCCTCCTCCACGAGAAGACAATGTCGCTCCGAAGAGCGCGAGGGCCACGATACACTCTCCAAAAAATTCTTCAATCCTTCGAGCAAGCGCTCTGCGCGCCGGCAAACGCATCTGCCTGTTGAAAGAGCTGCCAAGCTGCCCCTAGAGTGCTGGTTGCATGCGCCAGCTGCCGCTCCCTTTCACCCGCGAGACGAAGAAGTCCGAGCCCCGCGTGGCCCTCTTGCTGGAGGCGCCGTCGGGCGAAGCCGGAGTGGTGCTGGCGGCGCGGCTCTCCTCGCTCTTGCGCGAGCCGGTGGAAGTGGAGCTGACCGACAACGCCTGGACGATGGTGAGCTACCGGCGCGTGCAGGGCCACCTCTGCTTCCGGCTGCACCACATGTTCACCCGCGCGCACGAGACAGTACTGCGCGCTCTCGCGGGCTTCACCGGCCGCAACCGCCGCGCGCACGGCCGCGTGATCGACGAGTACGTCCGGGAGCACAAGAGCCTCATCCGCCACGCGCCGCCGCGCATCGAGGCGCCGCTCTCGCCGCGCGGCCGCGTGCACGACCTCGCCGACATCTACGGCGAGCTGAACGCGCACCAGTTCCGCAACCAGATCCGCGCCTGCATCGGCTGGGGCCGCCGCTCGCCGGGCGGACGGCGCCGCTCGATCAAGATGGGCGTCTACTTCCACGACCAGAAAGTGATCCGCATCCATCCGGCGCTCGACGACGAGCGGGTGCCGCGCCACTTCGTCGAGATGGTCGTCTTCCACGAGATGCTCCATCAGATCTTCCCGCCGCGTATTGACGACGAGGGCCGCCGCTGCGTGCACGGCCCGGAGTTCCGTGCCGCCGAGCGCCGCTTCCCCGGCTACGACCGCGCGCGCGCCTGGGAGAAGGCGCACCTGCATCTGTTACTGAAGAACAGGGGTTGAGCGCCCGGCGTTGACCGTCGAGCGCCAACTGACGACTGTGTCGTCGTGTTCCGACTTTCCGCTCTCCTCCTTCTCGCTGCAGCCTGCGCCACGCCCTCGCAACCCTTCGAAGGTCATCCGGTCCTGGCCGACATCCAGTTCCAGGGCAACAAGTCGATCTCCAGGGGCGAGCTGCTCCAGCACATCGCCACCGCCCCGACCGGCGGCTTCTTCAGCAAGACGGCGCGCTATTACGACGCCGATCTCTTCGCCCTCGATCTGAAGCGCATCGTCCGCTGGTACAACGAGAAGGGCTTCTACGAGGCCAAGATCCTCGACGTGCAGGAGCTGCGCGACGACGCCGGCCGCGTCACGGTCGTGGTCAAGCTCGAGGAAGGCCCCCGGGCGATGGTCAGGAAGATGGACTTCGCCGGTCTCGAGCAGCTCGACAAAGGCGAAGTGAGCGATATCGACGATGCGCTCCCCATCCATCCGGGCGACGCCTTCGACGAGGACTCCTACGAAAAAGCGAAGGACGTGCTCCAGCTCCAGCTCAAGGAGCGCGGCTTCGCGGAAGCGACGGTGGGCGGCAAGGTGGAGATCGCCGAGGACGTCGAGGCGCACATCACCTTCCTCTGCCAGACGGGGTCGCGCTTCCAGTTCGGCAAGGTGATGGTGCAGGGCAACCGGCAGGTTCCGGCCGAGGAGATCGCCTTCGCCACCGGCATCAACCGCGGCGATCGCTACAGCCCGACCGCCCTGCAACTCGCCCAGCAGCGCGTCTACAACCTGGGCGCGTTCTCCGGCGTGCGCGTCGGCCTCGAGCCGCTGGGCAACTCGCCCTTCGCCGCCATCCGCGTGAACGTTCGCGAGGCCCCGTTCCAGACGGTCCGCTTCGGCGTGGGCGCGCAGACCGAGGACACGCGCTGGGAGCTGCCGCGGCTGCGCGCCGAATACACCAACCGCTCGCTCTTCGGCGGCCTGCGCCGGCTCGAGCTGCAGACCACCGTCGGATATGCTTTCGTCACCAGCCCGTTCTCCTACGACCCCGCGCACTCGGGCCTCACCTCCTCGTCGAGCGCGCAGATGGTGGTGCCCAGCGTCATCCTGCCGGGTCTCGACTTCATCACCCGCGGCGAGTTCCGCCGCGAGGTGCAGGGCGGCTACAGCTACGACCAGGTCGCCGCCCGGGTCTCGCTGCTCTACCGGCGCGGGCGGCACACCGTCTCGCCTTCGCTCAACTTCGTCCGCTACTTCCTCATCGACCTCGGCGTCACCTCCATCGAGAGCCTGGTGGCGCGCACCGGGCCGAGCGCAGGGCTCTTCACCGACTGCCCCGTCTCCTGCACGCTGACCTATCCGGAGCTGCGCTACACCTACGACGCCCGCGACAACGCCATCGAGCCCTCGAGCGGCATCTACTTCAGCGCCGGTGTGCAGCAGACCCTCAAGCCCGGCTCGTTCAAGTATTTCCGCATGGACCCGGAGATCCGCTTCTACAACCCGGCCTCGCGGTACGCCATCTTTGCCGTCCGCGTGCATTACGGCGGCATGATCCCCGAGGGCGGCAGCGCCACGCCCTTCACCCAGCGCTTCTTCTACGGAGGCCAGAACGAGCAGCGCGGCTACGCGCCGCTGCGCCAAGGCCCCAAGCTCGGCATCCAGCCGGTCTGCGACGCCACCAAGGACCCATCCTGCCCTCCCTCGTACGCGCGCGGCAGTCTTCCGGTGGGCGCGAAGGCCGCGCTGCTTTTCACCGCCGAGCTGCGCATCCACGCCGACTGGCTGCTCAACCATCTCGGTATCGTGCCCTTCGTCGACGCCAGCCAGGTCGGCGACGACTGGCGGAACCCGATGGGCTCGACCAGCTATCGCTCCTCTTTTGGCCTCGAGTTCTCCCCCGGGATCGGCTTGCGCTACATCACGCCCTTCGGCCCGCTCCGCTTCGACATCGCCTGGGTGCTCAACCCCAAGGACATCACCACCATCAGCTCCAGCGACCAGATCCTCCCCACGCGGGTGAGCGTCCATTGCGGGGGAGCGGACACCACCTGCATCCATGAATCCCGTTACGCCTTCCACTTGACCTTGGGGGAGGCGTTTTAGGTGCGGCCGCCGTTCTCTGTGACAACATTCCACGGACGGTGAGCGAGCAGACGCACGTGCAGCCCGGTTATTCGATGCCGCCGCCCTGGCGCGAGCCGCGCGAGTTGAAACCGGGCTGGCGCAAGGCCGGCCGGGCGCTGCTGCTCGTCCTCGGCTCGATCGCGGCTTTCGTCCTGCTGGCGGTGCTGGCGGCGATCGTCTGGCTGCACACAGGGAAGGGCGCGGAGGAGCTGGGCCGATTCGTCGCGCACGAAGCGCGCCTGGCGATCGAGGGCGACCTCAAAGTGGGCGAGATCCGCGTGGGCGGCTTCCTCCATCTCTGCGCAGAAGGAGCGGAGCTGCGCGACCCTGACGGGCACAAGGTCCTCGCGGCCGAGAGCATCTGTGTCGACCTGAGCCCGCTCGCGCTCAAGGCCCACCGGGTAAAGGCGAGCAAGGTGCGGCTCGAGAAGCCTTGGGTGGAGATCGCTGCGGTCCCCGGGCCGACCCCCGGCACGCAGACGACGACGCTCGCCCGCGCTCTCGCCCCGCGCAAGGTGCAGCAGAAGACGGCGAGCGGGCCTTTCGAGTGGGTCATCGACGTTCGCGATCTGCAGCTTCGCGGCGGCGCGGTGGCTATCCGCCCTGGCGTCGGCGAGCCGGCCACCTTTGCGCTGGAGGATCTCGATATCGCGCAGGCCCACGCCATCTACTCGGCGGCGTCGAGCGCCGCGGCGCTCAAGCTGTCCGCGGAGCTGGCCGCACCGGGGCGCGCGCCGCTCGCCCTCGATCTCGACGCGACGGTCGATGGCGCGCCCATGAGCGGCAAGGCAGCGCTGACCCAGCTTCGCTTCAAGCTCGGCGAGAGCACTCTCGTCTTGAACGGCTCGTGGGACCTGGCGCGCCAGGCGGGCGAGCTGCGTTTGCGCGAGCTCGTGCTCCTGCCGCGCGACGTGGCCCAGCTGACGCCGGTGCGCGAGGGCCGGCCGCCCCAGCCCGCTCCCATCGCCGGGGAAGTGCGCGGCCAGGCGGATCTGCGCAGCGACGGCAAGACGGCGCAGCTGGAAGTGCACTTGCAGGCGGGCGGCGGCCGCATCGATGCCAAGGCGACCGGCACGCTGGAGAAGGACCCGGTCTGGGATCTGCAGCTCGCGCTCGAGGCGGTCGACCCCGGCGCAGTCTCGCCGCTCGCGCCGAAGGGGCAAGTGAGCGCGCGCGTCTCCCTCCACGGCAAGGGAAGGCCGCGTTTCGACGAGCACGGGATCCAGGGCGACCTGCGCGGCAACGTCCATCTCGGCCCGGCGCAGCTCGATCGGGTCGGACCGATCGTGGCCGATTTCGAGGCGCGCCTCGAGGGCCGCTCCGCGCTGATCAAGGCCTTCAGCGCCACCGCGCTCGGCCTGCAGATCAAGGCGCACGGCACGGCGGCGCGCGACGACCTGGCGCTCGATCTCGACGTCGACGCCAAGGACCTCTCGCATGTCGGTCGCGCGGTCGGCGCGCTCACCCGCAAGCCTTCCCTGCCGCTGGCTGGGGCGCTGCAGCTCTCGGCGCGGCTGACCGGCTCGCCGCGCTCGCCCGATGCGCGGGTCCGGCTGCGCGCTCCGCGCCTGCGCTGGGCGCCGACGGTCGTCGCAGAGGGCCTGGCCGTGGACGGAACGCTGCACGGCCCGCTCCGCGCTCCCGACGGCTCGCTGCGGCTCGACGCCAAGCGGCTGTCGGTGAGCAACATCGACCTGGGCGCGCCGCGCGTCGACATGGGCTTGCAGTGGCCCATCGCGCATCTGCGCATCGACGCCGGCGTGCAGGACGGCGCGATGTCGGTGGCGGGCGATGCGCGCATCGACCAGGACAAGGACGGCCTGGTGCTCTCCAACTTCATCGTCGCCTACCCGGGAAATCAGTTTCATCTCTCCCGCGACGCCAACGTGCACTTCCGCGAGGAGGTGGTTGTCGAGCCGCTCGAGCTGGTCAGCGACCACGGCTCGCTGCGGGTCTCGGCGCAGCTCTGGCCGCAGACGGCGCGAGAGCAGGCGCGGGTGGAGGCGGCGCTGGTGGTCTCGAGGCTCGAGCTCGATCGCTTGCCGCAGTTTGCGCTGCCGAAAGACCTCGGCTTGCACGGCGTCGTCGATGCCAATGCGGTCGTGAACGGACCCCAGGCGAAGCCGGACCTCGACCTGCGCGCCGATTTGAAAGGCGCAGGAGCGAAGCCGGCAGGCGCTCTCGACATCGACGCGCATACGCATGCGCATTTGCACGGGGGCCGCCTCCAGACCGACGGATGGATCGCCTCGCCCGGCATCCTGCGCTTCAGTTTCGACGGCGAGCTGCCGGCCGAGTCGCTCGCCCAGCAGCCCTCGAATGCGCCCATCAAGCTCGAGGCTCGGCTCGAGCAGGTCGATCTCGCCAAGCTGGCCGCCACCGGACGAATCGCCTCCTTGGAGCGAGCCCGGGTGCACGGGCTGGTCGATCTGCGCATCTCGGCGGCAGGAACCCTGGCGCAGCCGCGTGCGACCGTCGCTTTCGCGGGTCAGAACGTGGGGACGCAATCGGTGCACGACGTCGACGCCCGCGCCGGCCTGCTGCTCGACAAGAGCCGCATCGCCTTCGACGGCGGCGTCGCGCTGCAGGGCGCGGAGGCGCTGGGCCTGACTGCCTCGGCGCCTTTCGATCTGCTCAAGGCGCTGCGCGATCCGGCCTACCTGCGAGGGATGATGCAGCGGCCCGTCAAGGCCGATCTGGTCGTGACCCAGCTGCCGCTCGAGCGGGCGGCGCAGGCCGGACTTCTTCCCGCGGGGAGCGCCGGTATCGTCAGCCTCTCGTTGCGCCTGGAGGGAACTCCGGCGCAACCCCAGCTCGCGCTCAGCTCGTCGGGCACGGGGGTCTCGGTGGGCCGGCTGCACGGGCTCGCCTTCCAGGCGGAGCTGGGTGTCACCGACCAGGTCAAGCTGGTGGCAGGCGCGCAGGCGCAGGGCGATACCGTGGCGCGCCTCGAAGCCAAGGCGGCGCTGTCGGGCGGAGAGATCCTCGAGCTGGTGGAGCGGCGCAATGATCCGCAGGCGCTCACGCCGTTGTTCGACCGGGTGGTGTCGATGACACTGGAGATTCCCGGCCTGCCCATCGCCCGCGCCTCGCAGCTGGCGGGGCAGAAGCAAGCGATGGCCGAGGGGCGAGTCGTCGGCCGCGTCGTCCTGAGCGGAACGCCGGCGCGGCCGCACCTGACGGGGCGGATCACTCTGCGCGATCTCACCTCGCAAAAGAGCAAGCTGGGCGCGGCCGACGTCTACCTCGAGGCCGACGCGGCCGGGGCGCTCTTGCACGTCGGCATCGATCCTCCTGGCGGCGGCAATTTCCTCGCCCACGCGCAGCTGCAGGCTGACCTGGGCGGGCGCACGCTGCTCCGGCGCGGCGCGATGTCGGTCCTCGACGGGCAGCTCAAGGGAGAGGTGCAGGCCAAACAGCTCGACCTCGCCTTCCTCTCCGGCCTCTTGCCCAACGTCCGACGCGCCGGCGGCACGCTCCAGGGCGACGTCAAGCTCGCCGGCGTCCTCGCCAAGCCGCAGGCGGAGGGCAACGCGCACCTGCGCAGAGGCCTCTTCGACGTGGTGGGGCAGGGCGTCTACGAGGACGTCGGTCTCGACGCCACTTTTTCGCCCAAGGAGGTGGTGGTCGATCGGCTGACCGGCAACACCGGCACCGGTACGTACAGCGCCGTGCTCTCCGCCTCGCGCAAGAGCCAGGGCGACGGGACGGACAGCGTCCAGTTCACCGGCGAGGTCCATCTCGGCGACGGCGAATCGGTTCGCGACCGCAAGCGACCCGACGGCACGCCGCTGCGCGCCGGCGCCGTCCCGGTGCGGCAGGCGGGCGAAGAGCGGATGGACATCGGCGGCGAGCTCGACCTCTTCGGCGACTACACCGGCGATCTGCTCACGGTGAACGTCAAGATCCCCGACGCGCACGTGGACGTGAGGCAGCTGCCGGACAAGAAGCTGCCCGGCATGAAGCCGAACCCCGACGTGCTCCTCGTCCACCCCGGCGAGAAACCGCATCCGCCGGGAATGGAGCCCGAAGAGGTGGAGGCCGAGCAGCGGGCCCTCGCCACCGCCGCCTTCCGGATGCACGCGCACCTCGAGCTGAACCACCTCTACGTCAAGGCGGCGGACTTCGAGTTCCCGGTGGAGAGCGACCTCCAGTTCGACTACGACGCGCGCCATCCAGACGAGCCGACCGCCGACGGAACCGTGCACGTGCCGGCCGGGTCCTTCACCGCGCTGGGGCGCAGGTTCGTCATCGAGGACGCCAAGATCATCGAGACCGGCGGCGAGATCGACGATCCCGAGCTGGACGTGAGGGCGCGCTACGACAACCCGAAGGCGACGGTGACCATCCACGTCGCCGGCACCGCCAAGGATCCGCTCATCGACATGTCGTCGAATCCGCCGATGGACCAGGACGCGATCGCCTTCTTCCTCGCCACCGGGCGCGTCCAGGGGCACGCCACGCAGCAGGGCGGCGGAGTCGACCTCTCCGGCGCAGCCACCAGCGTTCTGGGGAGCATCCTCTTCGGACAGGTGCGCAAGGAGCTGGCCAGCGTGCTGCCGGTGGACGTGCTCACCATCGAGTCGAACTCGCTCGGCGTCTCGACGGCGAGCATCGGCAAGTACATCGGCGACCGGGTGTACATCGGATATCGGCAGCAGTTCACGCCGGTGCAGTACGAAAACTCGAGCGAAGGGCGCATCGAGTACGAGATCAGCAAGCAGGTCACGGCCGAAGCCACTATCGGCGACAAGACCAAGGACGTCTCGGTTCTCTGGACCAAAGACTTCTAAAGGGCAGGACCGCGCCCGGCTTTTCAGCGATGGCGGACGCGGATCGTCCAGCCGAGCTTGATCAGCCCTTTCAGAACGCGCGGGACGCGCCGGAACAGGTGATGCGAGGGCGGCCGCTTCTCGTGGAGGGCGATGGGAATTTCGCGGACCACGCGATCCATTCTCTGCGCGCGGATGACGAGCTCGCTGGCAAAGAGATCGCGTTCCACCACGCAGGCGCGCGCCACCTCTTCGAGGCGGCCGCGGCGGAAGGCCTTGAGGCCGTGCGTGTCGGTTCCGCGAAATCCGGTGGCGAGCCGCAAGAGCACGGTGATGACCCTCGTCCCCAGCCGGCGGATGAAGGGCCGCCCGTCGTTCGCACCCTTCATCGCCTTCGACCCGACCACCAGGTCCACCCCTTCGTTCAAGAGCGGCAGCGCCCGCTGATAGAAATCCACGTCGCAGAGGTCGATCTCGTCGCAGATGACCTGCTCGCCGCGCGCCTCGAGAATGCCGCGCTTGAGGGCGCGGCCGTAGTTGGGCTCGGGCTCATGGATGTGCCGGATGCGGGGAATCCGCGCCTCCAGCTCGGCGAGGATCTCCAGCGTGCCGTCGCTCGAGCCGTTCTCCGCGAGGATCAGCTCGTAGTCCCAGCCGAGCACATCGAGCTTGCGGCACAGATCCTCCGCCGCTTCGCGCACGATGCCCGCCTCGTTGAAGACGGGGATGACGATCGAGATCATGAAAGATTGCGCGCCGCCTCGCGCCCGGTGAGCAGCGCGTCTTCCATCGAGCTGTATTCCCAGCGGCCGTAGCGGCCGGCGACTTCCACCCCGAAGGAAGCGAGGTGCGCGAGCACGACGGCCCGGGCCTTGGCGTGCTCGTGATCGAAGAGGACGTACGCGACCGGGATGGTCCGGGCGCGCTGCAAGCGGAGGCGGCGCCGATCGATCAGCTTGCATTCCTCGAGGCCGCGCAGCGCCTGCTCGATCGAGAGCGCCGGGTCCACCGCTCCGCGGTGCGCGAACTCCACCGCGAAGCTGCGGCAGCCCGAAGGAGCGAGCGCCGGATTCACCTCGCTGGGGCTGCCGATCCGGTAGAAAGGGAAGCGCTTCTCGGGAAAGTACGCCCAGTGGAAGCGCTCGCCGCCCGCATCTTCCGCGCCGATCTCCACCACCGTGACGGAGACGGCGCGCAGCTTGTCCGCGGCTTCGCGCACCGCAACCGGCACATCGACGAGCAGCCGCGCCACCGCCGGCAGCGGCGCGGTGAGGACCAACCGATCCCACGGGAGCTCTTCGCCGCTCGAGAGCCGCAACCGCCGCGCAGCGAGATCGAGCGCGGTCACCCGCGCGCCGGTACGCACCTCGCCGGGCAGCCCGCGCACTTCCGCGGCGAGCCCCACGGCGAGCGCTTCGATCCCGCCCGATTTCGGATACCAGAAGGTCGCGTTGTATCCCGCGCCCTCGCCCGCCAGGCCGAGCGCGCCGCGCACGACTTCCTCCAGCGAAGGCCGCGGAATGAAGCGGCCGCCCCACTCGGGCGAGAGCTCCTCGCAGTTCACCGTGTAGAGCTTCTCGTTGTAGGGGAACATGAAGTGCTCGGCGAAGCCCCGGCCGAGATGGCGCAAGATGTAGTCGGCGGCGTTGCCCAGCTCCCCTTCTTTGGCAGCGCGGACGAATCCGATGATGCAGTCGGCGATGGTCTGCGCGGGAAGGCCGTGCAGGTTGAACTGGTAGGGAAATCTGGTCCAGACGCCTTCGCTGTAGATGAGCGCGCGCCGCTGCACCTCGAGCAGGTTTCCCGCCAGCCACTTCCGCGCGATCAGCTCGCGCATCTCGGGGTCGCGCGCGTGCAGCCAGTGGCCCGTCCAGTCGAAGGAAAATCCGCCCACCTGCTCGGTGCGGCAAAGGCCGCCGAGTCGGTCCTCGGCCTCGAGCAGCACGAACTCGCGCCCCAACTCGCGCGCGGCGGAAAGCCCGGCCAGCCCGCCGCCCACCACGACGGTTCTCACAGAAGGCCCTGTACCATGGCGCGCCGGTCGTTTCATTGTCGGAGCCGCAGCCTCAATGCTAGCGTGCTGGATCGGTCATGAGCGATGTTCTCGCCGCCGGCAGCCTCGATCAACTCGTCCGCCCCCACCCCGCGGGCACCGTCCTTTTCCGCGAGGGGGACAAGGGCGACAAGATGTACGTCATCCGCTCCGGCAAGGTGAAGATCGTCAAGCACATCGCCGACAGCGACATCACCCTGGCGGTCCTCGGCACCGGCGAGTTCTTCGGCGAGATGGCGCTCCTGGAGGGGCTGCCGCGCAGCGCCGAGGCCACCGTCGCCGAAGATGCCCTGCTCATCGAAGTGGAGGGGCCCGCCTTCGACACGCTGGTGCGCAAGAACGGCGAGATCGCCGTGCGGCTGATGCGGCGGCTCTCGGCGAGGCTGCGCGAAGCAGACCGGCAGATCCAGCTCTTGATGAGCCGCTCCGGCGCCGCGCGCGCGCTCTCGCTGGTGCGCAATCTCGCCGAGGCGCCCGACAAGGCCGGCCGCAGGCTGCTGCCTCTCGAGGTGACGCCGGACATGATCAACTCACGCGTCGGCCTGTCCCGCGAAGAGGCCAAGCGGGTGCAGCGCAGCTTCGAGAAGAACGGCCTGCTCCTCGCCGCGGAGGGCGGCCGGTGGGCGCTGGGCCCCGACAAGCTGATTAGCGACTTCCTCCTCTACGTCGAGCTGCAGGAGCAATACGATCCTCTCGGCGTGCACGAGCTGGCGGAGCTGGCCGGGCTCAACGAGAAGGATGCCGAGGCCATCGCCCGCCGCGTGCTGCAGGCGCGGCTGGCCGACACGCGCAAGGGATCGCAGAAGCTGGTCGACACTTACAGCACCTATCTCGCCCTCAAGCAGCGCTTCGAGTTCGCAGAGTGAAAATTTCCTGTCCAAAGTGCTCCGCGGCGTATGAGCTGGACGACTCGCGCGTTCCACCGGCCGGCCTCTCCATCAAGTGCCCCAAGTGCAAGAACCCTTTCACGGTGCACAAGGCGAAGGCCGGCGAGGCTGCGCCCAAGGCGGCGAAGCCTGGGGGAGCCGTTCCGTTGCCCGGCCAGGCGGGAGCGAAGTCCCCATCGGCACCGCCGAAGGCCAGGCCGGGGGCGAAGCCTTCTGGCCCACCCGGCGTCGTGCCGTTGCCGGGGATGGGTGAAGACCGAAAGCCGCTGGCCCCGCCAGGCGCTGTGCCTCTGCCGGGCCTCGACGAAGGAAGCATGGAGCAGACGGTCACCGACTTCCGCCCGCCTCCTCCCGGCGGCAAGGGGCGGCCGATGGTGCCGCCTGCCCCGGACCTCGGCGCGGTCCCCTTGCCGGGCCTCGAGGATGCGCCGGCGCCAGGCGCGTCTGACTCGGGCGACCCGTTCGCCAATCTCGATTTCGGCCCGGCACAGAGTCCCCCCAAGAAGTCGGCGAAACCAGCCCCTCAGACCGACGATGCCTTCAAGGTGGACATGGCTCCGGCCAAGCCAGCCGCGACCCTGCCCGACGATGGCGCGATGAACTTCGATTTCGTCGAGCCGCCGCGCGCTTCCAAGCCGGCCGCTCCCCCGCCGGGCGGACCGGACATGCTCGACTTCGTCGACGAGAGCACGGCGGTCACGCCCAAGGATGAGAGGAAGCGACCGCCGCCGCCGATGATCCCGCGCTCCGCCGAGAAGGAGGAGACGCTCTCGCTCTCCGAGGCGGGCCTGGAGGAGCCGCCGCAGGGAAAGCCCGACAAGTACAAGGAGCGGGCCGAGCGCGCCGCTGCCGAGCGCGAGGAGCGCGAGCGCCGCAAGGCGATGCGCGGGCCGGGGATCCTGGAAGTCGGCTTCTTTCCCGCGCTCCGCGCCGTCGTCTCCGTCAAGGGCGCCTCGGCGATCGTGGTCGTCGGGGCGCTCGCCGCCGTGGCGGTCCTCGGCGTGCGCGCGCGCCGTACGCCGGACGGCCTCTTCTGGATGAACAAGTTCATCCCCTCGAAGAAAGCCGCCACCGCTACCGAAGCGAAAGTGATCGACCGGGGCCTCGAGCGTCTCGCCCAGGGCGACTTCGCGGGCGGCCGCGATGCGGTGGTCAGCGCGGCGCAGCTCCTCGGCGTGCTCCCCGACGACGACGAGGTGAAGGCCTTCTTCGTCCTCTCCGCCTCGGAGATGAAAATCGCCTACTCGCAGGTGGGCGGCGACTGGGACCAGGCCAAGCGCGTGGTGGAGAAGATCAAGTCCAGCCGGCCCAACCAGAACCGCGCGCGCGGTGCCTTCGCGCTGGCCAGCGGCGAGGTAGCCAAGGCCAAGCAGTTCCTCGCGCCGCTCGGCGATGCTCCCAATCCCGACGTCGAGTCGGCCTGGCTCTACGCCAAGGCGCTGATGGCCGGCAATGAAACCGCCAAGGCGGCCCAGGTGCTCGACAACGCGCTCAAGGGCAAGGACTCGGCCTCGGCCAAGCTGCTGCTCTTGCGCGGGCAGGTTGCGCGGCAGAAAGGGCAGCTGGCCGAGGCGGCCGTCAATTTCGAGAAGGCGCTCTTGAAGTCGCCCGACAACGGCCGCGTGATGTTGGAGCTGGCCGACGTCTCGCTCCGCCAGGGCGAGAACAAGAGGGGCGCCGAGCTTCTCGGCAAGGCGCTCGACACCGAGGTGCGCAAGTCGCTCGACGCAACCGAAGAAGCGCGCGCCAACATGCTCAAGGGCAGGCTGGCGGCGGCCTCGCACGATGGCAAGGCGGCGGAGGCGGCCTACGAGCGCGCGGTCTCGCTCGATCCCAACGCCGCCGAGATCCACGAGGCCTACGGCGAGTTCCGGCTGCTGCGGCGCGAGTGGGACAAAGCGGCGCGGCAGTTCGATGCTGCGGTCGGCACCGGGCGTCCCACTGCCGCTTCTTTCGCCGGCGCAGCCCGCGCGTATCTCGGACAGAACCGCCTGCTCGAAGCCGACAAGCGGATCAACGAAGCGGTGGGCAAGGATCCCGCCAACGCCCAGTATCTCTACGTCCAGGGGCGGGTCGCGGACGCGATCGGCAAGACCGACGAAGCCTTCAAGCACTACGAGGCGGCGCTGCAGAAGAAGCCCGATCTCGCCGAGGCGCTCGTCGCCGAAGGGATGGTCTTCCTCTCCCGCGGCGACAAGGCCAGGGCCAAGGAGAAGCTCGATGTCGCGCTCAAGGGCGACAGCCCGCGCAGCTCGCCCGAGGAGCAGGCCATCGGCGATCTCGCCCTTGCCCTGGGCGACACCAAGCGCGGGCGCGAGGCGTACGCGCGCGCGCTCGTCAAGGATCCGGAGGACCCGATGGCGCATGCCGGCATGGGCAAGGCGCTGGCCGCGGTGGGCGACCTCCACTCGGCGCGCAAGGAGATGGAGCTGGCGCTCGGGCAGGTGGAGGGCGATGCGGCGATGCTCTACGAGTTCGGCTCGCTCTTGCGCCGCATCGGCGAGTCCGACGCCGCGCTCGAGGCGCTGCGCAAGGCCGTGAAGCTCGACAGCAAGGACCCGCGCTTCCACGCGCGGCTGGGCGCCATCCTCGTCGACCGCGGCGATTACACCGAGGCCGAGAAGCATCTGCGCCAGGCGGCGTTGCTCAACGACCGCCTCGCCGAGGCGCAGTTCAACCTGGCTCGCGCGCTGGCTGGTCGCAAAGCATTGGCCGAGGCCGTCGACGACATGAAGAGGGCGGTCGAGCTCGACCCCGACAATCCCGAATACCTCTACCACCTCGGCCTCATCTACGAGATGGGCCAGCAGGTGCAGGACGCGGTCGACTCCTTCCAGCGATCGATCGAGAAGAGTCCCCGGAACGCCGATGCGCTCGAGCACCTGGGATTGAATCTGATGGTGGAGAACCGCTTCGCCGAAGCGGTGGCGTCCTTCAAGAAGGCGGCCGAGCTCGATCCGCGCCGCCCGCGCCTCTGGGCGGAAGTGGGGGACGCCGAGCAGCAGTCGGGCGACCTCGACTCCGCAATCCGGGATTTCCAGAGGGCGTTGGCGCAGGACGCCTCGCTGATCGGCGCCTGGACGAAGCTCGGCATCGCTTTCAAGGACAAGGACTGCAAGGGTTGCCGATCGCGCGCTCTCGATGCGCTCCGGCGGGCGACCCGCAACGATCCGACCGACGCCACCGCCCACCATGAGCTCGGCTACATGCTCAAGGACGACGGCAGGCGGCGCGAGGCGATCGCTGAATTCAAGCGCTACCTCGAGCTGCGGCCGGACGCCGGCGACGTCGCTACCGTGCAGGACGACATCTATTACCTGCAGGAGGAGTCGCGGCGCTCGCCGTGATCTTCTCGGTCTCGGTCGACCTCGACGGGCTTGACTGCTACGCGGCCATCCACGGGCTGTCGCTCTCGCTCGACGATCGCGCGCGGCGGGCAGTGCCGGAGGTGGCGCTGCAGCGACTGCTCGAGACGCTCGAAGAGGTGAAGGCGACCTTGTTCGTCATCGGGAGCGAGGCGGAGATCGCACCGCGGATGCTGCGCTCGGCCGCGGCCGCAGGGCACGAGATCGGCTCGCATTCGTTCGCTCACGACTATGCACTCTCGCGCCGCTCGGGCGAGCAGATCGCGCGCGATCTGGAAAGGGCGGACACCGCCATCGAGGCCGCTTGCGGACTGCGGCCGCGCGGATTTCGCGCGCCGGGGTACACGCTCTCCACCGCGCTTCTTCGGGCGGTGCGCGCGCGCGGTTACCTCTACGACAGCTCGCTTCTCCCCTCGCCGCCCTATTACGCAGCGAAGGCGGCGGTTCTCTTGCTGCGGCGCGGCCGGGGAGCGAGCATTCTCGGCGGCATGGGACAGCTCTTCGCGCCTCGCCGGCCGCACTGGCGCGAGGGAGTGCGCGAGCTGCCGGTGGCGACCGTGCCGCTCTTGCGTGCGCCTTTGATCGGGACCGTGGTCCTCGGCGTGCGCGAGGGGCTCGCCGCCATGCTCTCTCGCCGGGCCGCCGCCGGCGGACATTTCAACCTCGAGCTGCACGGCATCGACGCGCTCGACGCCTCCGACGTGCCGGCCGGGATCGCCGCGGTGCAGCCCGGGCTGCGTCTCGCCGCTGCAGAGAGGTTGCGCCGCCTCCGCTCTCTCTTGCGCGCGCTGCGCTCCTGGGGCGAGCCGTGCACGCTCGAGCAGGCGGCCGTGCGGCTCTTGCCGTCCTGAAGGCGTTGGGTGCGGAGCGATCAGTCAGGCTTCAGCGAGCGGGCCTTGCTCACCAGCGGTGCGGGAGCGTGCGCTGCGGCCTGGTCGCAGATTCTCGCCGCGTCGCCGTTCGACATCCGCGTCAGCGCTGCGCAGCGAACGAGCAGGGCGTAGGGATCGCCCGGCATCGTGCGCTCGAAGCGATCCACTTCGCGCAAGAGCTGCGGCAGCTCCTGCGGCGAGAGTTTCTCGACCGCGCCGATGACGGGGCCGTGCGGGCGGAAGAACCTGAACTCCAGGTCGGCGATCAGGCCCGCGAAGCGAGCGACGTCGCGGCGCAAGAAGAGCTCGTTGAGGTCGTCCCAGTAGACGAGCGCCCAGGCAGGGCCGTCGAGAAGATCGCGCCCGCTCAGCCACGGCGAGGTGCGCAGCGGCGCAGCCCACTCGACGTCGAGCGAACGGAGCCAGGCCTCGAATTGCTGCGGCGAATGGCTGACGCGATAGAAGTCGGCGAAGAACTGGCGCGGAAAGCACTGCACCCGGCCGTCGACGAAAGCCTCGAAGCCGGCCCACTCCCAGTAGCCGC
>VBLC01000008.1 GCA_005879315.1 Deltaproteobacteria bacterium
TTTCTCTAGTGCACGCGCCGTGCCTGGCTCCGGAATCAGCAAGAGCGATCGACGAGGGTGTTCTGCGAAGCACGGGCCCGGCGGCACACCAACTGCCGGGCCTCATGGTTCACGCGCCCGGCGGAGACATCCCGCCGGGCGCGCTCAAACCTGGGCTGCTTCCTTACGGGGCCGGCAGCGTGATGACGTTGGAGAGCAGCGTGATTGCACCAGTCGTGCAAACCAATCTGCCCTCGACCTTCGAGCCGGTACCGACCGAATTCGACGCTTGGGCCAACACGGTTCCCTTGAAGTCGACGTTCGATCCGAGGGTCGACGAAGACCCGATCGCCCAGAACACATTGGCTGCCTTCGCGCCGTTGATCAGCACGACCTTGGAGCCTGTGTTCGCCGTGAGCGCGGACCCGAGCTGGAAGATCCAGACGGCGTTTTGATCGCCCTTTGCATCGAGGGTGAGCGTTCCATTGACAGCGAGGTCCATCGTCGAGCCGGACGTATAGACGCCGGCGGCGAGGATCTGGCCGTCCAGGTTGCTCACGATCGTCGCGTTCGACGGCCGACCCTGCGCGTCGTTGTAAGCGGAGATGAGGTCGGCTTTGGCCGCGGAGGCCTTGCCCGCCGGATCGTTCGCGTACAGGTTGCCGGTGATTTTCGGAGCTCCCGCCGGCGGGTTGCAAATAGAGCCGTCGCTCATGCATGTCGCCGTTGGATTCAGCCCGACGTCGCCGTTCAGCGTGGTCACCGCGGGCAGCTGCGTATTGGAGTTGGTGAGCCCGGCGCCGGAAACCGCGACGAACGACGACAGCGATCTGAGGTTGACCGGCATCACGCAGAGCGACGCGCTGGTCGTGAAGCTCCAGACCTTGTCGCTCGCCAAGGCAGTTCCAGCCTGGTCCTTTGCCCCGGTCGTGATGGTAGCCGTGTACAGGGTGTTTCCCACCAGGCCGCTTGCCGGTGCGAAATGCGCCACTCGCGTGGCCGCATCATAGGTAACCGCTCCGGCGACGGAAGCCGGGCCTGGACTGGTGAGCGTGAAGTGCGTTCCGTCGATCGTCAGCGGGTCCATCGCGGCACTGAACGTCGCATTGATCTGCGCCGGGATGCACAGGCTGGTCAGACCATTCCCAGGGTTCGTGGCAGTGACCGTCGGCGCGGTGGCCCCAGCCGGGGGCGGCGGCGTGGTCGTGCCTGCGTCGCCTCCGCTGGAGTTGCCGAACTCCACCAGCTGCTGACCGCAGCCGGCGAGCGACGTGATGAGAAGGACCAGGACACTCTTTTTCAGGGCGCTCATTGGGCGCTCCCTTCTTTCAGGATGATGAAGTGGACGACGAACTCGACCCGACGATTGGCTTCACGGCCGGATTCGGTTTCGTTGGATTGGATGGGCCGCGATGAGCTGAAGCCTTTGGAGACGAGCCTGTCGCGCGCGACACCGCGATGGGCAATGTATTCGAGCACTGCTTCGGCCCGATCGTTCGAGAGCGACTGGTTGTGGTCGTCCGCGCCCTCCGAGGAGGCGTGGCCCTGGATCGCCACGCGGAAGCCCTTGTTGTCCTGCAGCGCCTTCGCCGTTTCGTCGAGCGCCGGGTACGAGACCGGGTCGATCAGGGCCTGGTTCCAGGCGAACTGGATCTTCTCCCTCAGCTCGAGCATGTCCGGCTTGACGATGACCTTCTCGTAGACCGGGCAGCCCGCGTTCGAGGCCGGTCCCGGCATGTCGGGGCAGGCGTCGACGTCGTCCGGTACGCCGTCGCCGTCACGATCCGGGCGCGGGGCGGGAGCGGCGGCCAGCAGGACCGGCGCCTTCTCCGGTTCGGGGGGCGGCGGGCGCATGATGCGCGTCCCCGTCTCGAGGCTGAGTCCGACGATGATCGTGCGGGCGTCGCGGTTGTCGTAGCCAGCCCGGTTGGGCTGGACGATCTGGAAATAGCGAACGAACGGCCCGAGCCAGAACGAGCGCGCCTCGCCGAGGGGATAGGAGAGGCCCACGGCCGCGGCGAACCCGACTCGATCGAGGCCGCCAGTGCGCACGTACATCATCTCCCCGTCGGCCCAGGGTTTGGCGCCGGAGTACGATTCGCGCTCGTGCGGCTGGCGGAGGCGCATCTGCTCCGACTCACGAGGAAGCTGGATACGCAGGCCCACGCTCGGGGCCCAGGCCGTGCCCACACTGTTGGTGCCAAAGCCCTGCTCGGCAGCCAGCCCGAGGAAGGTCATGCCGGCCGAGAGGTTGACGTAGCCACCTTCGAAGCCGAGGAGTCCTTTGACAGTGGCCGCGCCTCCGAACTCGAAACGCTGCGACTGTGGCCTGCCCATCGAAAGGCCTGCTCCCGGCTCGAGCTTCACACCGACGTCGACGGCTCGCGCCGCGAAGGGAGAGGCGAGGAGAAAGGCGAAAATGAAGAGAGGGAAACGCTTCGGGAACGGACAATCTCGTGCGCGTGACATGGCGTTCTTTCCGCATGGCGCGCGAATCAGAAACGAGATGGACCTCCAAAGCCGGAGGGCGACCGTACGCCTGCTGAATCGGGTCCATACGCACGGGCCGTGCCACCCTCCAATCGCTCGCAAGTAGAGGGATACGTACGATCAGGCAGACGTTTGGACCCGCCCAGCGTGTATTCGGACGCTCGCCGAACGTTCGTCGTCCATCGGGCACGACGGGTCCGTCCCGTGATGGGAAACGGCACGTTCGTTCGCGACCGTTCGACGAACGTTTAAGTTGCGTTTGCTCGAACGCTGGACGTATAAGCAGGTACACGCCCGCGCCGTCGACCGGAAGAGCAGTCGACCACTCCGGACGCGGGGAGCCAACAATGAGCGACGCACCCAGCGCGCATGCGAGCGCGCCGACGGACGGTACCGCCATCGAACCGACCCTCGTGCTGACTTTCTCCGGGCATGGAAATGGTGGCACACAGCGGCGCCGCATTCCGCGAGAAGGGCTTCTCCTCGGCCGCGACGAGGTGGTCTTCGACAACGCCTTCGACGACTCGCGCATGTCGGTTCGCCACGCCGAGATCCGCCTCGAGGCGGGCCGAGTCCTCATCCGCGACGCCGGCAGCGAGAACGGAACGCGCCTCAACGGGCAGATTCTCGTCGGCGAGCGCGCGCTCGAGCCGGGCGACGTCCTTCGCCTGGGAGATACGCTGCTCGTCTACGCGCCTTCTTCCCCGAACAGCGGCGTCGCCGAGCCGGAGCTGGTCGGCACGAGCGCCGCCATGGTCGCGGTCCGCCGCAGCGTCGACGCGGTCGCCGCACGCAAGCACATGGTGGTGGTCACCGGCGAGACGGGCACCGGCAAGGAAGTGGTCGCGCGCCTCGTGCACCAGCGTAGCGGGCGCACTGGCCCGTTCGTCGCCGTCAACTGCGGCACTTTCACCGAGGGCCTCTTGGCGAGCGATCTGTTCGGCCATTTGCGCGGCGCATTCACCGGCGCGGTGTCCGAGCAGCAGGGCCTCTTCCGCGCCGCGCGCGGTGGGACGCTCCTGCTCGACGAGGTGGCCGAGATCCCGCTGGCCCTTCAGGCGAACCTCTTGCGCGTCCTCGAGATGCACGAGGTGCGGCCGGTGGGAGGCACGCGCGACATCGCCACCGACGTCCGCGTGATCGCGACCAGCAATCGCGAGCTGATCGACCTGGTCCAGGCGGGGACCTTCCGCTCCGATCTCTACTCGCGGTTGGCGCAGTGGACCATCCGCTTGCCGCCGCTCCGCGAGCGGCGCGAGGACATTCCGGCGCTGACCAGCCACCTGCTCGCCCGCTGCGATGGCCTGGGCCGCAAGCTAACGCCCGACCTCGCCGAAGCGCTCCTGGTGCACGACTGGCCCCTGAACGTGCGCGGGCTGCTCACCGTCCTCTCGGTCGCGGTCGTCTCGACGGCGGGGGACGAACCGCTCTCGCTCGGGCCCGAAGTGCGCCTCGCGCTCTGGACGACGCGCAGCATGGCGGGTGGCCCCGAGAAGAAGATCCAGCCGTTGATCCTCGACAAGGCTGAGCTGACCCGGCTGATGGAGCGCTTCGAAGGCAAGGTGGCCTCGGCGGCCCGCCACCTCGGAATCACGCGGCCGAAACTGTACCGGATGCTCTGGGCGGAGGAGATCAAGCCCGCGCGCTTTCGCATCGCCTGAAGGATTCAGGCTGCCACCGGCGCATGCCGTCCTCAGAACGCCCCGGCGAACGCGAGGCCGCGCCCGCCCTCAGCGGGCAGGATGCTGAGGCGCTCCTCGCGGGGGCGCGCGTGCAGCCACGGCACCGCGATGCCGATGGCCACGCCAGCCAGCGCCCCAGCCAGGACGTCGGTGGGGAAGTGCGAACCGGCGAGGACCCGCTCGACGGCAACGCTGCTGCCGACGGCGCCCGTGAGTATCCAGGGCCAGATCTGCTCGCCATATCGCAGCCGCACCGTGGACGAGGCGGCCGAGAGCGCCGCAAACACCGTCGCGACATGGCCGCTGTAGAAGGACAGATAGCCCTCGGCAGACGTGAGATACGCCGGATCGTTGGCGTAGGTCCGCGGCCTCGGCCGCGCCACCGCGAAGTTCGCCACCTGCTGAATCGCGGTGTCCACGGCGAGCGTCTCGGCGAAGATCATGAGGTCTTCCCCGAAGGCTTTGCTCAGGCCGACGTCGAAAAGATCGATGACCGGCGGCCCAGCGATGGCGATGGCCACCGCCACGTCGCTCGCGACGTTCGCGCCGCTGTTGTTGCTCGACACCGCGCCGCGATCGATGAAGTTGAGTCCCGCGGGATTGCAGGGACAGCTGATTCGCGCCAGCTTGTCTTTCAGGAACGCCCGCGCGAGGGCGGCGAGGCCGCCTGCCACGGTGACTGGAATATCCACCGCGAGATTCAGCCGGTAGACCTGCCGCGGCGGGGAAGGATCCCGCAGCGAGAGATCGGGCGCCGGCGGCCTCTGTCCCTCGCCATCGACGTCTGCGCCCAGAAGCAGCGCCGTGGCGAGGACGATCGAGACGCTCACGGAGCGGGCAGGGTAATCGTATCCGAGAGCAGCGTGATCTGGCCCGTGGTGCAGAGCAGTCTGCCCTCCACGGCCGATGCCGTGCCGACCGAGTTCGACGACTGCGCCAGGATGGTTCCTTTGAAGCTCACGCCGCCGCCCAGGGTGGACGAGGAGCCGATTGCCCAGAACACGTTGGCCGCCTTCGCGCCGTTGACCAGAAAGACCTTGGCTCCGTTGTTGACCGTCAGCGCGGACCCCAGCTGGAAGATCCAGACTGCATTGGAGTCTCCCTGGCCATCGAGGACCAGGGTCCCGTTCACGGCGATCATCATCGTCGATCCGGAAGTGTAGACGCCCGGCGCCAGCACCATGCCGGACAGGTCAGCTGCGACGGTGCCCGGTGGCCGGCCGGCGGCATCGTTGTATGCGGAGACGAGGTCGGCTTTGGCGGCGGCCGCCTTGCCCGCCGGATCGTTGGCGTACAGCGTGCCGGTGATCTTGGGAGCGCCGGCCGCGGGATTACAGGGCGATCCGTCGCTCGTGCAGGTTGCCGTCGGGCTCAGCCCGACATCCCCGCCGAGCACGGTTACGCCGGCAGAATTGGAGTTGGTGAGCCCGGCTCCAGCCACCGCCACGAAGGAGACCAGCGACCTGAGGTTGACGGGGAGCTGACACGCCGCCGCTCCGGTGGTGAAGGTCCACACGTCGTTCGCGGCCAGGGCGACGCCGTCGTCGCTCTTCACGCCAGTCGTGATGGTCGCCGTGAACAGCGTGCTCAGCGCCAGGTTTGCGGTCGGCGTGAAGACGGCTGCGTGGTTGGCGGCGTCATACGTGACAGTGCCGTTCACCGTTACCGCTGGCGGGCTCGTCAATGTGAAGTTCGCCCCTACGATCGTCAGGGGATCCATCGGGCCGTCGAAGGTCGCGGTGACCTTCGTGTTCGAGCAGGTGCCCTTCGCATTGTCGAGGGGATTCCTGGCGATGACCCGAGGCGGCGCGCCGACGCCACCATCGACGCCACCATCGGGCCCACCTTGCCCGCCGCCGAACTCCACCAGTTGGCTGCCGCAGCCCGCGGTCAGGAGCAGCACCACGAGTGTCCTCTGAATGGTCCTCATTGGGCGCTCCCTTCCTTGTGGACGATGAAGAAGATGACGAACTCGACGCGGCGGTTGGTCTCGCGACCTGTCTCGGTCACGTTGGAGGTCAGTGGCCGCGAGGAGCTGAAGCCCTTCGACTTGAGCCGATCCCGCGCGACTCCTTTGCCCGCCAGGTAATCGAGGACGGCCTGCGCGCGCTGCTCCGACAGCGTCTGGTTGTGCTCGTCTCCGCCTTCGGAAGAGGCGTGACCTTCGATCTCGACCCGGAAGGCCTTGTTGTCCTGCAGCGCCTTGGCCACCTCGTCGAGCGCCGGGTGCGAGACTTTCTCGATCACCGGGCTGTTCCAGGCGAACTGGATCTTCTCCCTCAGCTCCAGCTTGTCGGGTGTGACGATGATCTTTTCATAGACAGGGCAGCCGTGGTTGGACGCAGGCCCCGGCACGTCGGGGCAGTCGTCGTAGATATCGGGCACTCCGTCCCCGTCGCGGTCGCGCAGGGGGGCTGGGCAGGCAACACCGGGCGGGCAGCTCGCCTGGCTCACCGCCGCCTGGCGAGTAGGGCGCGCCAGCGAGGTGCCGGTCTCGAGGCTGAGGCCGATGATCAAGGTCCTCGCGTCGCGGTTGTCCGAGCCGCCGCCGATGTTGTGCCCGACGACCTGAAAAAAGCGCACGAACGGCCCCAGCCAGAACAAGCGGTCCTCGCCAAGAGGGAAGGAGACGCCTGCCGCGACAGCGACGCCGAAACGGTCGAGCGGGCCGCTGCGGACGTAGAGCGCGTCGCCGTCGACCCACGGCTTGGCTCCGAAGAGCGGCTCCTGATCGTGCGGGCGCTTGAGGCGCATTTCCTCCGACTCGCGGGGAAGCCTCAGGACCAACCCGCCGCCGGCGGCCCAAGCCCTGCCCGACTCGGTCGCGAGCGAGTTCGAGGATGCCGGCAGCAGGAGGAACATGATGGTACCCGCAACATCGACGTAGGGCGCGAGGCCGACGAGGCCCTTGAGCGCGCCCGCGCCGCCGACGCCGAATTGTTGCGTCTGCGGGGAGGTCAGCGGTATCGCGACCCCCGGCTCCACTTTGACGCCGACATCGATCCCCCGCGCCGTCACCGGAATCGCCAGCAGGACCAACCCGACGAATTGCGCAACGGCCGGACGAGATTTCGTGTTCTTCATTGGGTTAC
Organism: Deltaproteobacteria bacterium; assembly: GCA_005879315.1. Classification (GTDB taxonomy): domain Bacteria; phylum Myxococcota; class Myxococcia; order Myxococcales; family 40CM-4-68-19; genus 40CM-4-68-19. The sequence continues at coordinate 7,244 of VBLC01000008.1, forward strand.
TTTCGGCAGGCGAAACGAATCGAGCGGGAGGTTTGACCTCCAGGTCGGAGCGCCTGCGATTCGGCCTATACGCATGCGACGTGCCACGGGCGGACAGGCGCTTGGAGCCGACCGATGGCGACCCGTCTGGCAGATCGATGACGACCTGTCCGGCACGTTCGAGAGCGTTTGAAGAACGTTCGCTGAACGCCCGCAGTGCTGCTCTGGGTGAACTACGTCAAGCCGGCGCGCGCACCAGTGCGTAAGCGCGGATTGCGGCGGTCACTTCCTCGCTTCGTGGATCGTTCCTTTGGCCGAGCTCAAGATGC
>VBLC01000085.1 GCA_005879315.1 Deltaproteobacteria bacterium
TTTCGGCGAGCATGTTCGGGGCCTTCGACATCGCGCTGCCTTCGAGCTGGCAGGCGCGGCTCGAGTCGGTCAAGGGAGTCGGGTTCGCCCACGCCTTCGGGATGGGCCTCGGCGCGGGGATCATCGCCGCGCCTTGCACCGGGCCGGTTCTCGCCGGAGTGCTGACCTATGTGGCCGCGCACCGCTCGCCCGTGCTCGGCTTCTGGATGCTCTTCAGTTACGCCATCGGCCTCGGCGTCCTTTTCTTCCTCCTCGGCGCGACCAGCTTGCAGCTGCCGCGGTCCGGGGCGTGGATGGAGACGGTGAAGAGCATCCTCGGCGTGGCGCTCATCGCGGCCGCCGCGGGGCTGGTCCTGCCGTTCCTGCCCAAGACGTCGCTTCTCTCCTGGCCGAGCAAGACCGTCGCGACCGTGGCGGGCGTGGTCGCTTTCGCCGCCGTCCTCGCCGGGGCGCTCAGCCTCTCCTTCCACGGCGCTGCCAGGGAAAAGGCGTTCAAGGCCGGCGCTCTGGTCGTGCTGCTCGGCGCTCTCGGCTTGCGCCTTGGATGGCTTGGCGCGCCCTCCGACGCGGCGGCGGCCAACATCGACTGGCTGCGCGATGAGCGCGCTGCGGTGTCTGCCGCGCGCTCCACCGGCAAGCCGCTCCTGATCGACTTCGGGGCCGAATGGTGCGCGGCCTGCAAGGAGCTGGACGTGCATACCTGGAGCGATCCCACGGTGGCCAGGGAAGTGGCGCAGAGATTCGTGCCCCTCAAGATCGACGCCACCGCCGAGACGGAGCAGATCGAAGCGCTGGAGAAGAAATATGCGATCCCCGGCCTGCCCACGGTCTTGATGATGGCCTGTCGCGACGAGAAACCGCCCGAGTGCTCGGTCCCGGGCGATGGGCCGGGGCGGGTCGTCGGTTTCCTGCCTCCGAGCGAGATGCTCGAGCGGCTGAGACGCGTCGAATGAGGGCCCTTCTCCTGCTGGCGCCGTTCTCGTTCGCGTTCTCGTTTGCATGCGGCCATGGCGAGGCGGCGCTGCGCGAAGAGCAAGCCAGCTCGCGCCACTATCGCGACGCCTACGAGTCTCAGGCTCAGCAGATCGCCCAGCTCAAGGCGCGCATCGCCGAGATGGAGAAGCGCGGCTGCCGCTCGCCCTGAGGGAAGCTCATTTCCGCAGCGCCGACTGAACCGCGGCAAGCAGTCCTTCGGGCGCGAAGGGCTTCTCGACGAAAGCCTCGCAGCGCAGCTCGCGCGCGGCCGCCGCCACCTCGCGGTCGGCCGAGAGCAGGACCACGCAGGGCAGGTGGCCGAGCGCGCGCACCTCGACGAGGAGGGCGCGCCCGTCCATCTCGGGCATGCGCAGGTCGAGGACCATCGCCTGGGGCGGGTCGCGGCGGATCTTCTCCAGCGCGGCGCGCCCGCCGGAGGCCCAGTCGGCCTCGAAGCCGTGCTCGGAGAGGAACTCTGCGAGCATGCGCGCGAGAGGCTCATCGTCGTCCACGACCAGCACCGATCCGGCGGCCCGGGTTGGAGCGCGATCCTTGCCGTCCGGGCGCAGGGGCAGCTCGAGCACCAGAGCGCGCCGCTCCGCGCGCAACTCTCCGCCGTGGAGCAGGGCGGCCTCGCGGGCCACCACGAGACCCATGCCCAGCCCCTGCCGCTGGCCCAGGGGCAGCTCCCAGCGCGGCGCGAAGGCGCCCGCCCGCTCGCGCTCGGAGAGGGCCGCGCCGTTCCAGGAGACGCGGAGCTGGAGGTGAGCGTCTTTCCGCCGAGCGTCGACGGTGAGCTTCGGCCCCAGCGCGCGGGCGCGGAGGATCATCGCCGTCAGGGCGCGCTCGATGCGCTCGCGGTCGGCCAGAAGCGGCAGCTCCGGCTCGACGTGGACCGCCAGGTCGGCATTGGCGGCAAGCCGCTTGAGCGAGCGGAGGCTGGCGTCGACCAGTTCCTCCGTCTGGCAAGATTCCTGGTGGAGCACGAAGCGGCCCGTCTCGATGCGCGAGACCTCCAGCATCTCCTCCAACAGCGAATGGAGGCGCTCCGCTTGCCGCTCGAGCACCTGGACGTGCCGCGGGTCGCAGTTCTCGCCTCTCTCCAGCCGCCGAGCGAGCGAATAGGAAAAGCCCTTGATGCTGGTGAGCGGCGTCTTCAGCTCGTGGGCGGCGAGGCTGAGGAAGCGATCCTTGCGCGCCTCGCGCTCGGCCGCGGCGAGCACCAGGCCGGCGCGGGAGAGCAACGGCCGCAGCGCGCGCAGGTCGCGCAAGCCGCTGTCGAAACGGAGCGAGAGCGTCCCCACCAGCTCCTCGCGCACCGCGAGCGGCACGGCGGCGGCGTCGACCTGCCACTCCACTTCGCCGCTCTGCAGGGCGCGCTCCGCCAGATCGGCTGGACAGGGTTCGCCATCCGATCCGAGCAGCTTCAGTCCGCCTGGCGATCGCAGATGCACGGCCGCGCCCGCAGTCCCGGCGAGGCGGCGCGCGATCCGCGCGATGCGCGCGGCCAGCTCCGAAGTCGTCTCTCCCTCGAGCGCGGCATCGGCCAGCTGCGCCGCTGCGCCCGAGGCGTGGAAGGCGGTCTCGATGCGCTGCTGCAGCGAGAAGAGCCGCTCGATGATCTTCCGCACCGACGAGCCGAGGATGCGCGTGCCGTCGCGCAGGAAGGCGAGCCACGATCCGGCCGGCGCCGGCGCGACGCGGGCCTGCAGCGCCTGCGCCGCCGGCCGATGCAGCAGGCCGGCCCAGAGGCCGTGCTCTTTGACAAGTCGAAGTTGCAGCGCGCGCTCCCGGCGGGGGCCGTTTCGGGACCCTGGGTGCCAATCTGGGCATCCCAAAACGCGACCGGGACTGGGAAAAGGCTTGGAATTCGGACGCGCCCGCCCGGCACGCAGGCTGCAAAAACTCGCGTCCGCAGTCCACTGGCGGACTGCGTGGAGGGGTCTCTGCGCAGATCGCTCGCACTCTGCGTGTGGGCGGCGCTCGCCGCCCCGCCCAGCGGGGCGGAAGATTTTTCTGAGCCGCGCCTGGCCGAGGTCCAGGCAGCCGCGGCGCGCAAGGCCGCGGGCGAGGCGGCTGACGACGCCTCGCGGACGTCGCGGGCGCGCAACGCGCACTGGGCGCCGGTCGTCCGCGGTCAGGCGGGCTGGAAGGACGACGTGCGCAGCAGGCGCGGCGAGTTCCGTCTCGCGCCGCTGATCGAGGACGATACCGGAGCGGCGCGCGCCTGGGCCGTCATGGTCACCTGGGATTTCTCGCAGGTGATCTACGCGCGCGAGGAGTCGCAGATCGCGCTTGCCCATTCGCACCTGGCGCGCCTCAGACGCGAGGCCGCCGAGCGGGCCGGGGTGCTCTGGGTCGACCGCGTTCGCGCGCGCGTCGCGCTGGCGGGAATTCCACCGGGCACGCGGCGACTCGAAGCGCAGCTGGAGATGTTGCGCCTCACGGCTGAGCTGGACGCATTGACGGGCGGACTCTTTCGCGACGCGCTCGCGCGAGAAGAGCGCACCTGCACCGACTTGGAGGAAAAGAAATGAAGTGGATCTGCCTGGGAGCTTTGTTGGGATGCGCGCAAGTCTCGCAGACCGGCGCCGGAGCCGCCGACGCCGGAGCCGCCCCGCATCTCGAATCCGTCGAGCCGCAGCCGGGATCGATCCCCGGCTCCGCGAAGTTCACGGTGCGCTTCTCGGCGCAGATGGACGAGGGGCCGCTTCTCGCTGGCTCGGGGCGGAGCGAGACGGTGGTGCTCGCCGGCGAGGCGGACGTCGAACGGGTCGCTGCCGCCATCGCTCATTCGACGCTCTCTGCGCATGAGCGGCAGCTGCTCATTCCGGCGGCAGCTGACATCGCAGCGGATGTCCGGTCCATCCAGCTCACGCCCGATCGGCCGCTGCCCGCCGGCGCTTCCTACCTGCTCGTCTCGCCGCGGCTGAAAGATGCGCAAGGCAGGCATCTGATCGGGAACGGCGCGCGGTTTGCCTATCAAGTCGCGGCGCCGCCCGCGCGGGCCACGCTGATCTCGCCTCTGGCGGGCGCGGAGGCGCCCCTCAACCTCGCGTACCTGCGCGCCTCCGCGCCCGCTGGAAAGCTCACGCTGCTCGACGAGAAGGGGGCGATTCTCGCAGGTCCGGTCGAGGCGCAGGGCGAGACGGAGCTGGCCCTCTGCCAACAGGCGCCTTGTACCTCGCTGCAGGCCGGGAAGAAGTACCAGCTCGCGCTCGACGGCGTCGGCGATGACGCGCAGGTCTTCAGCGCAGCTGCCTGCTCGCGCGACGCTCCGCCTGTGCTGCAGGGCGGCGCTGCGGTGATCGCGGCCCGCGACACCTCCGTAGTCGCCCAGATCGCGCTCGATTGGCCGGCGCGGGCAGAGCTGCTGGTCGCCGAGGCGCGCAACGGCTCGGTCGACGACGGCTGTCTCGCCAGCGGCTGCGCGTCCACGCAGGCCGATCTCTCCTGCGCGCCGCCTCCTTGCGGCCCGCAGAGTTTCGTCTGCGTTGCCTCGTTGCGCATCGGCGGACTGAAACCTGCGGCCGACTATCTCCTGCGCGTTGCGGCGCGCGACGACGTTGGATTCACACTGCGCGGGCCGGAGCAGAAGTTCAGCACCGTGGCTTCGCTGCCGCGCGTGATCCTTTCGGAGGTGATGGCGACGCCGCCAGGCCCGACTCCGCGCAGCGCCGGCGAATACGTGGAGATCTTGAATCTCGGACCGGGCGCAGCTCTCGTCGACGGCTTCGCGTTCTCGGCGGAAGACGGCATCGTCCGCCCGCTGCTCGCCTCGCCGCCGCCGCTGCCCGTCCAGCTGCAGCCCGGCGGACGCGCCTTGGCGGTAGGAGAGTCTTTCGACTCGGCCCGATATCCATCAATTCCGCCGAGCACACCGATCCTGCGCGGCTCTACCAGGCGCCTGCTCGGCCGGGGGCTGCACAACGGGGCAGCGCCTTTCCGGCTCGTCCTCCAAGGCGCCGTTCCGATCGAGCTGTCGGGCTATCCCGGCGCGCCGCCCAGCTGCCCCGATGGTGCAAGCCTGCAGCGTGATGAATCCGCTCCTCCCGGCGCGGAGGCAAGGTGGAGCTGCGGACCGGTCGGAGGCACCCCTGGAACGGGACCGTGAAAGCTGCTAGGAGCGCTCCCAGATTTCCCTTGGGAGCCGGTGATGTCGGGCCACAACAGGTGGACGAAGATCAAGCGCAAGAAGGAGGCGATGGGTGCGACCAAGGGCGCGCTCTTCACCAAGTTGATCCGCGAGGTGACGGTGGCGGCGCGCATCGGCGGGGGGGACCCGGAGCACAACGCGCGGCTGCGCTCGGCCGTCCTCGCCGCCCGCGAAGCGAACATGCCCGCCGACAACATCACCCGCGCCATCAAGAAGGGCACCGGCGAGTTGGAGGGCGTGAACTATGAGGAGATGATCTACGAGGGCTACGGCCCCGGCGGCGTGGCGCTGGTGGTCGAGGTTCTCACCGACAACAAGAACCGCACTGCCGGCGACGTGCGCGCCACCTTCACCAAAGGCGGCGGCAGCCTGGCGGCGAGCGGGGCGGTGGCCTTCGTCTTCGACCGCAAGGGCGTCGTGCCGGTGAAGAAGGGCCCGAGCGAGGACGAGGTCATGGAGCTCGCGCTCGACGCGGGCGCCGAGGACGTGCTCCCCGACGGCGAAGGGGGGTTCGAGGTGCGCACCGACACCGGTTCGCTCATGCACGTGCACAAGGCGTTGGAGAGCAAGCTCCCGGTCGGCGCTCCGCGGATGATGCACCTGCCCAAGACTACCGTCCGCGTGGCGGGGGAAACGGCGGAGAAGGTGCTGCGGCTGATCGAGAATCTCGAGGAGAACGAGGACGTCCAGCACGTCTATGCCAACTTCGAGATCGACGACGCGGAGATGGCGGCGATAGAATCGCGCGTCTAGATGCGCGTCTTGGGAATCGACCCGGGTTCCCGCTACTGCGGATTCGGCGTCGTCGAGGACGCCGGGGGGACGCGTGTCCGCCATCTGGCGCACGGCGTATTCATCCTGGGCGCGGACCGGCCCATCGAGGACCGGCTGCGCTCGCTGCACGAAGGCCTCGCCGCCGCGCTCGCGCAGCACCGGCCCGAGGTAGTGGCGGTCGAGGACGTCTTCCATGCCCGCAATGCCCGGAGCGCGCTGGTCTTGGGGCAGGCCCGCGGCGTCGCCCTCTTGGCGGCGGCGCAGGCCGGCGTCGTTGTGCGGAGCTTCTCGCCCAGCACCATCAAGCAGGCAGTGACCGGCAGCGGCCGCGCGGAGAAGGACCAGGTGAGTCGGATGGTGGCCGTTCTGCTCGGCCTGCAGCTCGAGGGCCGCCTCGATGCCAGCGACGCCCTCGCGGCGGCCATCTGCGGCGTCCTGCGCACCCGCTCCCCGGAGCTGGAGTCGCCGCGAAAAAAAAATAATTATTTTTTTCTCAAGGCGCGGGGGCGGAGGTGATCGCCCGGCTTTCTGGCGTCCTTTTGGAGAAGGGCGCCGAGTCGGCGGTCATCGATGTCGGCGGCGTGGGGTACCTGGTCCACCTCTCGCTGCAATCGATGGGCGCGCTGCCCCCTGAGGGCGACCGGGTCCAGCTGCGCTGCCACACGCACGTCCGCGAGGATGCGCTGCAGCTGTTCGCCTTCGCCACTCCCGAGGAGGAAGAGCTGTTTCACCTGCTCGTCTCTGTCTCCGGCGTAGGGCCGAAGCTGGCGGTGAACATCCTCTCCGGCATGCCGGCCACCGAGCTCGCCAGCGCCATCCTCCACTCCGAGCATGCCCGGCTGACGAGGATCTCCGGCGTGGGCAAGAAGACCGCGGAGCGCCTTGTGGTGGAGCTGAGGGACAAGATCAAGACGAGCGGCCTGGCGGCGGCGCGCACGCCATCGCAGCCGCCGCCCTTCGCCGCCGCCGACCAGGCGCTGCTGTCGGCGCTGGTGAACCTCGGCTATCGTCCCGCCGCCGCCGAGCGGACGGCGGAACAGGTCCGGCGCAGCCTCGGCCCCTCCGCGCCGCTCGAAGCGCAGCTGCGCGAGGCGCTCCGTCTCATCGCCGGAGCGCCCTGAGATGAAGATCGAGACGCAGGAGCTCACTCCCGCTCTCTGGCCGGCATTGGAGCGGCTCTTCGGCAAGAACGGCGCCTGCGCCGGCTGCTGGTGCATGTGGTGGCGATTGGAAAGAGGTGAACGCCTCTCGCTGGCGGTCGCGCCGGAGATGAAGCGGCGGCAGAAGCAGCTGGTCCTGGCCGGGAAGTCGCGCGGCGTATTGGCCTTCGTCGAAGGGGAGCCGGTGGGCTGGTGCGCCTACTCGCGCCGCACCGAGCTGTCGAGATTGGATCGCTCGCGTTCGTTCGCCTGCGACGATGCGGAGCAGGTGTGGAGCGTGCCCTGTTTTTTCATCAAGGCCGGCTTCCGCGGCCGCGGCGTGGCGCGCGCGCTGCTCCGCCACGCGCTGCGCAGCATCCGCGCCGAGGGAGGCCGCATCGCCGAGGCCTATCCAGTCCGGCCGCCCGCGAGCAATGCCGCAGCCTTCACCGGGACGGTGCCGTTCCTCGAGAGCGAAGGCTTTCGTGTGCTGACCGCGGCGCCGCGCGGCCGGCAGCGCGCCCGCAAAGGGCTGTAGACGACAGTCTTGCAGAGGGCGCTGTGGTACTTTGAACCCGATGCGCGACGAGGACTTCGACGAGCGCCCGATAGGAGCGGAGGCGCTGGCCGACGACCGGAGTTTCGACCTCACACTGCGCCCCCGGAATTTCGCAGAGGTCGTCGGTCAAAAAGCGCTCATCGACAACCTCAAGATCTTCGTCAAGGCGGCCGGCGCGCGCAAGGAGCCGCTCGATCACGTGCTCTTCTGCGGCCCGCCGGGCCTGGGCAAGACTTCGCTGGCCCACGTCATCGCCCACGAGCTCGGCGCGCAGATCCACTCCACTTCGGGCCCCGCGCTCGAGCGCAAAGGTGACCTGGCAGGAATCTTGACCAACCTTGCCGACAATGACGTTCTTTTCATCGATGAGATCCACCGGATGAACCCGGCCATCGAGGAGAACCTCTACCCCGCCATGGAGAGCTTCACCTTCGACATCGTCATCGGCGACGGGGCGGGAGCGCGGGCGCTCAAGCTTCCCCTCAAGCGCTTCACCTTGATCGGCGCCACCACCCGGACGGGGCTCCTCACCGGCCCTCTGCGCGATCGGTTCGGCATCGTCAGCCGGCTCGACTACTACCCGGCCGAGGACCTGCAAGAGATCGTCCGCCGCTCCTCCCACAAGCTGGCGGTCAAGCTCGACGAGGCCGGCGCGCGGGAGATCGCCCGGCGTTCGCGCGGCACCCCGCGCATCGCCAATCGCCTCCTGCGGCGGGTGCGGGACTTCGCCGAGGTGGAAGGCGACGGCAAGGTCACCGAGAAAGTGGCCGACCGCGCCCTGCAGCGCCTCGAGGTCGACGGCGCCGGCCTCGATGCGATGGACCGCAAGATCCTGAGCAGCCTGATCGACAAGTTCGGCGGCGGGCCGGTGGGGCTCGAGACCATCGCCACCGCGGTGGGCGAGCGGGCCGACACGCTCGAGGACGTCTACGAGCCCTATCTCTTGATGGAAGGCTACCTGGCCCGCACTCCACGCGGCAGGGTGGCGACGCCTCGCGCCTTCCAGCACCTGGGGAGAAAACCGCCGACGGGGCTGCAGGGCTCGCTGCTCTGATGGCCCCGGCCGCGGACAAGCGCTCCTTCGCGCAGGACTTCTTCTTCGAGCTGATGCGCGACTCCCAGCGGGTCCGCGCCGTCTATCTGGCCGAGCGGGAGCGCTGGATCCGCAGCCTGGAGATCAGCGGCCGGGAGGAAATCCTCTTCGAGCTGGAGATGCTCCTGCGCGGGATCGATCGCTTCTTCAACCTGCGCAACCTCTTCGGCGAGATCCAGCCGCCCCAGGACCGCGACTGGCGCGAGGAGCTGAAGGCCATGCGCGACGCGGTCCACCGCAGCGCGCATTTGAGCCGCAAGCTGATCGTCCAGCGGCAGGAGCAGGCGCTGATCTTCCGCAGCTTCGTCGAGGGATCCCTGTCCGACGATCGCGCCCGCGCGCGCCTCGGCGCGGAGCTGCGCGAGCAGCGCACGCCGGAGGAGAGCCTCTTCCTTCTCCGCGCGGGTCTGGTCGCGCACCAAGGGATCCTCGACCACCTGCTGCGCCTCGATGCGGCGCCGCTCTCGCTCTTCCTCGACGTGGGCCGCGCGCTGCAGCACGAGCTGTTCGTCTCGCGGTATTTCTGTCCGCCCTCGGCGCTCGAGTTCCGCACCGAGTACGACCGCGTCTCCTCGGTGCGGCTGCTCGAGGCGCTGCGCGGCATGGCCGACGAGAAGCGGCGCAAGGCCTTCGCTCTCGGTCTGCTCGCCGCTTTCCGCTCGCTGCGCTCGTTGCGCTACGTCTCCGCGCCGCCCACGCCGCACACCAGGCGCGTCCTGGTGATCCTTTCGCTGGTGCGCAGCGAGCTGCAGGCGCTCATCGGCTACCTGGAGACCGACCTTCCGCGGCTCTGTGCGACCCCCGCGGGAGTGGGGACTGCAGCACAGGCGGGCCGCGCAGCAGCCGAACCGATCCGCAAGACGCTCGCCGACGTGCCGCCCATCCTCTCGCACCCGCTCACCGACCGCGCGCAGCTCGACTTCCAGCGCGACAAGCTGGTGGCGGCGACCAAAGAGGCCATCGGCGCCATCGCCGAAACCCTCGACCCCGACCTGACCCGGTACGAGCTGTTCGACGACGGGGGTGCGCGGGTCGAGCAGAGCGAGCGGCTGCGGCGCGATCTCTGGGTCTTCCGCGAGATGTGCCGCCACACCGCCCAGCGGCTGGAGGAGCCCGGAAGCAGTCCCGAGGCGGCCGAGCCGCTGCGCCGCTACGCCACCGAGTTCCGCGACGTGGGCTACCAGCTGTTGCGCCACTCCGACCGGGAGCTGTTCGACCGCTTCCTCGACCTGCTCGAGGGCTGGTCGGGCCGCCGCGGCGAGAGCACCGCCATCCGCATGCAGCGGCTGCGCGACGACTGCCGGCGGTTCGCCGAGATCCTCGACCGCGCGCTGGAGATGGTGGGCAAGCGCAGCGAGCTGAAAGGGCGCGAGATCGATCACGCCGACTGCGAGCAAACTCTTGCGAAGGTACTCCAGTCACGGTAAAGGCCGCTTAATCTTCACTCTGACAGAGGTGTCACACTCTCCAGGGAAGTGACCGGCGGCTGGACAGGTCGTCGAGCCAGGCGCTAGACGGAAGGGCAGGGAAGTACAACATTTTCTCGCTCCGGGGTGAGCCCCGGCACGGTTGTTGCTGCACCTTCGACGCTGCTGCCGCACCCACCTGGAGGAGACCCGGCCAAGATGGATCTTCATCCCTTCCGGCAGAGGACCTTCAAGCAGCGGGCCTCCCTCGGGGGCATCGGTCTTCACAGCGGCTCGCCGGTGCGGATGACGCTGGCGCCCGCCCCGGCAGACAGCGGCATCGTCTTCGCGCGCTCGGGCGTGGAGATCCCCGCGCTCGCCGAGTTCGTCGTCGACACGAACATGAACACCTCGCTAGGCCGCGGACCGGTGCGCATCGGCACCGTCGAGCATCTGCTTGCGGCGCTGGTCGGCTGCGGCATCGACAACGCTCGCGTCGAGGTGGAGGGGCCGGAGATCCCCATCATGGACGGCAGCTCCGATCCCTTCGTGGCTCTCGTGCGCGAGGCCGGGATCCACGAGCTGCGCGCGGTGCGCCGCTTCTTGATGCTGCGCAAGCACGTCACGGTGGGCGAGGGCGACAAGCTGGCCAGGCTTTCGCCGGCGCGGGGCAAGTTCTCGGTGAGCTACACGGTCGACTTCCAGCACCCGCTCATCTCCGATCAGAACTACAAGCTGGAGATGAACGACCGGTCGTTCCAGAAAGAGATCTGCCGCGCGCGCACCTTCGGGTTCAAGCGCGACGTGGAGCGGCTGCATCGCGCCGGCCTGGCCCGGGGCGGATCGCTGGAGAACGCGGTCGTGGTGGACGACTTCAACATCCTCAATCCAGAGGGGCTGCGCTTCCCCGACGAGTTCGTGCGGCACAAGATCCTCGACGCCATCGGAGACCTGGCGCTGCTGGGGATGCCGCTCATCGGCCACTTCACCGCGGTGAAGTCGGGGCACTCGCTCAATCACCAGCTGGTGCGCAAGGTGCTCGCCGAGCGCGACGCTTGCGAGGTCGTGCAGCCGCGCGCTGCGGACGAGCTGAACGAGATGCAGGAGCGGCTCCTGCCGCTGCTGGCGCTCGAAGAGCAAGTGGCGTAGTCAGCCCGCCTTCGGCGGCCGCGAGTTGGAGAGGCCCGCCTTGCGGTGCTCCTTCAACATGCACCGGTCCATGACGACGAAGAGGCCGGCCTTGCGCGCGCGCTCGGCCGCGGCTTCGTCGACGACCCCTTCCTGCATCCACACCGCCGGCAGCTTGAGCGCGATCGCTTCGTCGATGTGCCCGCCCACCTGCGTGGCGCGGCGGAAGTGATCGACGACGTCGATCTTGAAAGGAACCTCATGGAGGCGCTCGTAGACCTTCTCGCCGAGGATCTCCCCGCCGCCCGGACGCACCGGAACGATCTTGTAGCCGTTGTTCTGCAGGTACATCGCCACGCTGTAGGAAGGCCGATCCGGATCGCGGGAGAGCCCGACGACGGCGATGGTGCGGATGCGCAGGAGAAAGGCCTTGATTTCGTCAGGGCTGGGGTTCCGGAACGCCACAGGCCTCCCAGTTGTTGACGCAGGGCCGCGCGCCGCCTAGGGTGCGCGGTCGCTCGGGAGACTCGCATGAAGAGCCGTACTTTGCACGCAGTGGCCCTGGCCGGCTTGTGTGCCGTCGCTTGCAAGACAGGCGGAGGCGCGCCCGCCGGCAAAGGGGGCGTCTCCATCGATCCTGGGACCAAAGTCGCAGAGATGGACGGACAGCCGATCACCTATGCCGAGATGCAGTCCGACAAGGACGTCGGCCCGAAAGTCCGCCAGGTCGAGGTGAAGGCCCTGACCGATCTCTACGATCAACGGCGCACTCTCCTCGACGAGATGATCAGCCGGCGGCTGCTCGAGAACGAAGCAAAGGCCAAAGGCAAGACGCTCGATCAGTGGTTCCAGACCGAGTACATGAACAGCGTCCCCGACCCGGGCGACGACGAGGTCAAGGCGTTCTACGAGGAGCACAAGGGCCAGATGCCGCAGGGGCAGTCCTTCGAGGACCTCAAGGCGCGGCTCAAGGGCGTGGTCAAGCAGCAGAAGCTGCGCGAGAACATGGGCAAGATGCTCGATCAGCTGCGCGAGAAGCACCACGTGCAGGTGGCGCTCCAGCCGCCCGAGCTTCCGCGCGTCGAAGTGGAGGCCAAGGGGCCGGCGCGCGGACCGGGCAGCGCCAAGGTGACCATCGTCGAATTCAGCGATTTCCAGTGTCCCTACTGCAGCCGCGAAGCTCCGGTGATCGAGCGGCTGATGAAGGAATACGACGGGAAGGTGCGGCTGGTGTTTCGCAACTATCCGCTCGACATCCATCCCCTCGCCGCCAAGGCCGCGGAGGCGGGCGCCTGCGCCGCCGACCAGGGCAAGTTCTGGGAGATGCACGACAAGATGTTCAGCGATCAGCAGAAGCTGGCGGTCGAGGATCTGAAGAATCATGCGAAGTCGCTCGGGCTCGACCCGGTGAAATTCAACAAGTGCCTCGACGGCGGCGAGAAGAAGCCGCTCATCGACGAGGACCAGAAAGCCGGGAACGAGGCGGGCGTGAACGGCACTCCGGCCTTCTTCGTCAACGGGATCTTCATCAACGGCGCGGTGCCGTACGATCAGATCAAGCAGGCCGTCGAGCGGGAACTGAAGCGCAAAGGGTAGACGCGTGCGGATGTCGAAGAGCTTCGTGCCGACGCTCAAGGAAGTGCCGGCCGATGCGGTGGTGGCCTCGCACCAGCTGCTGGTGCGGGCAGGATACATCCGCCAGCTGGCGGCCGGCATCTACAGCATCCTGCCTTTGGCGCAGCGCTCGCTGCTCAAGATCACCGAGATCGTCCGCGAGGAGATGAACGCCATCGGCGCGCAGGAGTTCTACCTGCCGGCGCTCAATCCGCGCGAGGTCTGGGAGGAGTCGGGCCGCTGGACGGTGATGGGCGAGAACATGTTCCGGCTCAAGGACCGCAAAGGCGCCGACCTCTGCCTGGCGATGACCCACGAGGAGATCTTCACCGTCCTGGCGCGCGCCGAGCTGCGCAGCTACCGGCAGCTGCCGCAGGTCTGGTACCAGATCCAGACCAAGTTCCGCGACGAGCTGCGGCCGAAGAGCGGGCTCTTGCGGGTGCGGCAGTTCACCATGAAGGACAGCTATTCCTTCGATCTCGACGACGCCGGCCTCGACGCCTCGTTTGAAAAGCACCGCCAGGCGTATGTGAAGATCTTCGCGCGCTGCGGTTTGAAGACCATCCAGGTCGAAGCGCATTCGGGCGCGATGGGCGGCACCGGCTCGACGGAAAGTCGCGCGTCGAAACTCCGCAGGCGTACGCCAGCGGAGCGGCCAGCGAAGAATTTGCTACGCCCGGCGTGACGACCATCGAAGCATTGTCGAAGCCGCCCCACGGCGTGGCCGCCGATCAGCAGTTGAAGACGCTCATCTACGTCGCCGACGAGAAGCCGGTCATCGCGGTCGTGCGCGGGGACGATCAGTTGAACGAGGCCAAGCTGCAGACGGCGACGGGCGCGCAAGCGCTGCGGCCAGCTCGTCCGGAAGAGATTTTCAAGTGGATGGGCGCCCACCCGGGCTCGCTGGGCGCAGTCGGGGTCAAGAACATCGATCGGGTCCTCGTCGATCAGCGATTGACGGGGCAGTCGGGAATGGTGACCGGCGCCAATCGCGACGGCTTTCACCTCCGCAATGTTTCGGTGAACCGCGATCTCCGCGCGACCGCGGCCGACCTGCGCACGGTCAACGCCGGCGAAGGTTGCCCTCGCTGCGGCAAGCCGCTCAGCGTCGGCAAGGCTCTCGAGGTGGGCCACATCTTCAAGCTCGGCACGCGCTATTCGGAAACCATGGGCGCGCGCGTGCTCAACGAGGGAGGCAGGGAGGTGCCGATCGTGATGGGCAGCTACGGCATCGGCATCGAGCGCATCCTCGCCGGTGCGGTGGAGCTGCACCACGACCAGGACGGAATCCGCTTCCCGATGAGCATCGCGCCCTTCCACCTGGCGCTCTTGCCGCTGCAGATGCAGGACGCGGCCGTGCGCAACGCCGCGGAGAAGATCTATCGGGATCTGCAGGAGGCCGGAGTGGAGGTGCTGCTCGACGACCGCGACGAGCGCGCCGGCGTGAAGTTCAAGGACGCCGATCTGATCGGCCTGCCGCTGCGCATCGCCGTCGGCAAGAAGGGCCTCGCCGAAGGCAAGGTGGAATGGAAACCGCGCGGCGCACAGGAGGTCGAGCTGGTCGCGCTCGGTGAGATCGTCGCGCGCGCGCAGGCGGCGGTGGGCGCCAGGCCGTGAACCGCATCTGCGCTGCGCTCGACGTCCCCGACCCGGCGGCGGCGCGCTCGCTGGCGGCGAAGCTGGTCGGGCATGTCGGCGTCCTCAAGATCGGCCTCGAGCTGTTCGTGGCACACGGCCGCGCCGCGGTCGAGGCAGTGCGTGATTTCCGCTTGCCGATCTTCCTCGATCTCAAGCTGCACGACATTCCCCAGACGGTCGAAGCGGCAGCGCGCGCGGCCGCGGGTCTGGGGGCCTCCTTCATCACCGCGCACGCGAGCGGGGGCACCGCGATGATCTCGGCGGCGCGCAGCGCTCTGCCACGCGAGACGAAGCTGCTGGCGGTCACCTTGCTCACCTCGCTGGGCGACGACGACATCGCGGCGATGGGGTTTCCCGCAGACGCGGTCCTGCGCCTCGCGCGGCTGGCGCTCGAAGCCGGAGCCGAAGGGATCGTCTGCTCGCCGCACGAAGTCGGCCTGCTCCGCCGCGAGCTCGGCGCGGGGCCGCTCCTGGTCGTGCCTGGAATCCGTCTGGCGGGAATGGCCAAAGGCGATCAGCGCCGCACCGGGACGCCGCGCGAAGCGATCAGAGCGGGGGCGGACATTCTCGTCGTCGGCCGGCCGCTGCGAGACGCGCCCGATCCTGCCGCGGCAGCCGACGCGATCGTGCGCGAGATGGAAACCGGCTAGCGCCCCGGCCGCGGCGTCAGCCGCGCGAGAGGCCCGCTGAAGCTGAAGAGATAGCTGCCGTCGGCCTGCCGGGCGTTCTGGATGAGGCCCATCGCACCCCGGATCATCGCGTTCTCGTTGAGCCAGCGGTCGGACATGCGGAAGCGCACGTGCAGCTCGGCCTGCGAGAGCATCAGCAGCGGCCGCAGGTTGATGTTGCCGTCGACGTCGGCGTCGATGTCGCCGCCGCGCGCCGTCGTCCTCTCCACTCGAGCGAGTCCTTTTTCGACGGTCGCGCCGCCTTCGACGCGGCCGAGCGAGGTCCTCGGCAGGGGAAATCCTTGCACCGATCCGCCCGCCACGCTCGCGCCGTCCATCGACAGCGAGAGCGATCCGTTCGCGGCCTCCACCGGCAAGAGCGCCGGCAGGTCGATCTTGACCTGCAGCTTTCCGCTCGCCTCGAGGCCGGCGAGCTCCTTGAAAGGCAAAGCGCGCAGATCGAGATCGCGCGCGTCGAGCAGCAGCGAACGCAGGCCGGGCTGGCGAGGATCGTCGCTCAGCGCCAGGTGGCCGCGCGCGCTGCCGCCGTACCCCTGCAGCGCGAAGCCGAAGGAAGTGCGCCGGAAGAGGAGCGCGAAAAGATCGGGGCTGAGATCGGCGCGATCGAGGCGCAGCTCGGCGTTGCTCTCGCCCGGACCGGCGGGCAGGCGGAGCTTCACGTCCCGAGCGCGCAGACCGCTGAGGCCGGAGGGCCCCAGGCTGCCGATGATCAGCTCGGCCCCTCCGCGCTGCGCCTCCACCTCGAGCCGGCGGGCGAGCACGTCATAAGGAAAGGTGACGACGAAGAACAATCCAAAGGCGATCACCGCGGCCATCGGCAAGAGCAGCCGGCGCAGCACCGGGTGCTTGGCGAAGAACGCGAGAGCATCGGCCATCAGGACCCCTGCCAGGCGCTGACGCTGAGCGAAACGTCGAGGACGTCCTTGTTGTCGAAGGATTTGCGAACGCGCAGCCGCCGTACGCGCACCACGCCGGGGCTGTGCTCGATGTCGGAGAGCAGCTTGACCAGCTTGTCGAGCGGCACCTTGCCGAGGTTCACCTCGACGGAAGACTCGCGCGGCCGGCCGTTCTGTCCACCCGCCACCACGCCGCGATCCTGCATGCCGCCGATCTCCACGCCGGCTTGCCGTGCGATGCCGTCGACGAATCCCATCAGCGCCGGTGGGCTCTGCCGCAGCCGCGCCTCGAGCAATTGCCGCTCCTGCTCCTGCTGGCCGTAGCCGGCCGCCAGCCGGGAGATCTTCTCGAAGTCGAGGCGTTTCTCCTCGAGCGAATTCTCCGCGCGGCGGATGGCGCTGGAGAAGCTCGCCCAGACGATGAGCACGATGAAGAGCGCGCCGCCGCCGGCAGCCACGGTGATCAGCCGTCGCTCGCGCGGCGTCGCCGCGGCCAGCCAGGCTTGCCCGTCGGCGAGAAGAGCGCGCCCCTTGTCGAGGTGGGCGCGGAGCTTGTCGAGGAGAGCGCGGATCTTTTCCATCACGCTCCTCCGGGGATCTCGCCCGAACAGGCGTAGCCGAAGTCGAGCGCGAAGCTGACCTTGCTGCCGTCGCGGAGCTTCTCCACTCGCGGCTGCTTGATCTCGCCGAAGCACTTGTCCTTCTTCAGGGCAGAGATGATCTCGTCGACCTTGCCGAAGCTCTCCGCAGTTCCCTTCACCCGCAGGCTACTGGTCGTGACCTCGACGTCGTCGAGCAGGGGCAGCGCTCCTTCGGGCAGCTGGGCCACCAGCTCGGCGAAGACGTCGGCGCCCGAGACGCGCGGGATGCCCGCCGCGCGCGACTTGCCGCCGGAGAGCTGGCCGATCGCCTGCCGATAATCGGTCAGGCAGGTGCCGAGAATGCGCCGCGTGGCGCTGCAGACGGCCTCGTCGTAGGAGGCGATCTGCCGATGCAGCGAGGAGAGCCGCGCCATCCCCACGCCGAGCGCGAGCAAGAGCAGCGCCGCTGCGGCAGCGGAGAAGCGCAACAGCTGGCCGCGCACCTGCGAGAGATCCTTGGTGACGGCGAATTCGCCTTTGCGGAAGTTGATCCGGCCGCGCGGCGTCTGCGCGCGCACGGCGAGGCCGAGGGCGAGAGCGCTCTCGGGCGTACCGGCCGGCAGCGCGATCGGCTCGACGGGGAGATTGAGCTCGGCGCCCAGCCGCTCCGCGGCGCCGGGGAGCGCTGCCAGCGCGCCCATCAGCACCAGCTTTCGCGGTGCGGCTCCCTTGCGGGCCCGCAGCGAAATCTTCAGGTCGCGCGCGAGCAGCGCAAGCAGCCGCGCGCGAGCGGTCTCGTCGCTCTGCGCTGCCCGCCATTGAGCGATTCCGGCGGAGACGATGGCGCGGGCCATGGTCGGCCGGCCGCCCTCGAGCAACGCCAGCTCGGAGCGGTCGGGCCCCGCCTCGAGCAACGCAGCGGTGGGCGGCTCGGCCCCGAGCAAGTTTTTTTCTCCGAGCGCCGCCAGCGCGAGCGGCGCGATGGTGACGACGCGCGGCTCGATGCCCGCCGCGGCCAGCATCTCGAGATGCTCGCGCAGCGCCGTCTTCTTGACGATGCCCACCAGGACCTCGGTCTTGCCGTTCACCTGGCCGAGCGGGGCGTGATCCCAGACCACCTCGGCGAGATCGAAGGGGATGGCGCTCTCCACTTCCGCCGGCAGCACCTGCTCGATGCGCTTCTTGTCGGTGAAGGGCAGGGTGAAGAGGTGGATGGCGACGAGCGAGCCCGGCAGCGCGACGGCGACGGTGTCCTCGGGGCCGAGCGGCGGCGTGAGCGCAAGCTCAGCGAGGGCGGTCTTGAGCCGCTCGGCCGGCGCGCCCTCGGAAGGAAGCGGCGCCGAGCGCACCGCCTCGATGGCGAAGCCGCGGAAGCCGCTCTCCAGAGTGGCCACCCGGACCGCATCCTGCGCCCAATCCAGACCGACGGATCGGTGCATCACTCCTCCTTCCAGTAGAGGAGCTTGCCGAGCGTGTCGTCGTAGCGGACGACGGCGGTGATCCTCTTCTCGATGCGGCCGACGCGCCCTACGCCGACGACGCGGAAGGTGTCGCTGGTCGAGCCGAAGAACTGGGATGGATTCCCGCCGATGCGCGTGTCGATCTCGGGCCGCAGGCGGATGCCGTTCGCCTGGAGGATGGAGACGAAGTCCTGCGCCGACATTCCCAAAAACGAGAACATCTTGCGCAGCTGGATCTCCTGGAGAATGGTCTGCAAGAGCCGCGGGTCGCGCAGCGCCGGATCGTTCGGATTTGCCGCGGCGATGAGGATGTTGGTCAGCATCTGCCGCGGGTCGTCGCTGTTGATGTTCAACTTGGAATTGATGTCGGGCCAGACGGTGAGGCGGTCGCCGAAAGCGGCCATGAAGCGATCGTTGACCCCGCGGACCATGTAGAGCTCCTCGAGGCTGTCGAAGTGCGCGCTCTTGGCCAGGTAGCGCGGCTGATAACGGCTGTAAGCGGCGTTCTTGTCGGAGAAGCCGGCGACGAAGGGGCTGCTGGTGTTGGTCGGATCGATGGTGTAGCCGGTGTCGCGCAGATCGACCCAGTCCTTCATCGCCAGGATGACGTCGTCGCGCCGGACGCGGTCGTGGTTCGCGTCTTCTTCGTCGAAGATGAAGTCGTACTTCGGGTCGGCCATCATCGCCCGCAGCTGGATCAAGGTGGCGAGCGGTGCACCGCCGACGCCGTCCAGGCCGGTGACGTTGATGCGGCTGTTCTCGTCGACGATCTTGGCATTGAAGCCTCCTTCGAAAGTGCCGAAGGAATGCTCGATGGCGAGGCGCTCGCCGGGAGGAAGGACCGGCTGCTGCGCCTCGCCGGTCGCCGGATGTTTCAGTCCTTCGACATTCCCCGCGAGCAATGCGCCAAACGCATTGGAATCGATGGGAACCAGCTCCCAGAGACGAATGCCGAGGTTCGAAGCTTGCTGCGGCGCGGCCGTCGTCGGGGGGCGCGCCTGCGCGGGCGTCTGGCGGTTGCTGCCCAACAGCTGCTGGAGGCCCTGCGTGAGCTGGCCCCCCAGTTGGTCGACCTGCTTCTGGAAATGGAGCATCAATCGGGAGAGATTGATCGCCGATTGCGCGAGATACACAGCGCGCGTCTCGTCGCGCAGGTTCTCCGCCAGCTTCAGCGAGACGCGCGAGCTGTAGCTGAAGTCCACCCCGATGGAAGCGAGGATGGCCACGGTGGTGAGCACCAGCACCAGCGCCACGCCGCGCGACGATCGGCTGTGTTTGTTCCCGAGGCGCACGGTCAGAATTCCAGCGGCGAGTCGAGCGCGATGCGGGCCTGGGTGGACCAGGTCCGCTCCTTGCCCTGCTCGTCCTTGAGGGTGATGGCGATCTTCACTCGCGGGGGAAGGAGCAGCTGCCCGGCGCGGGTGGCGGAACTGGTGTCCCATTCATCGCGCCACTCGCGATCTTTGGGCTCCCAGACCTGCACGGTGAAGCGGATCACGTCCTCCGCGAGAAGGGCTTTCTCCCCGCCGCGGTCGGGTTCCTCGTCGATGTGCGGTTTGACGCGGCGGAAGATCGACATGGTGCCGTTCTCGTCGCGCTCGAGCCGATATTGAAAGACAGCCCGGTCCGACTCCTTCGCGTCGAGATGCAGCCGCTCGTGCGCGAAGGAGGTGAACATCAGATCCGCTTCGCCGCGGCCGTCCCTGAGCCGGAAGAAGGTCGGCCGGGTGCGGAAGCGCTTGTGGTCGTAATGCTCGGAGAGGAAGGTCATCGAGACTTCCCGCGACATCCGCTCCAGCGCGGCACGCGCGGTCTGGTCGCGCTCCTCGGCGCGCTCGACGCGCG
Organism: Deltaproteobacteria bacterium; assembly: GCA_005879315.1. GTDB lineage: Bacteria > Myxococcota > Myxococcia > Myxococcales > 40CM-4-68-19 > 40CM-4-68-19. The sequence continues at coordinate 19,954 of VBLC01000085.1, forward strand.
ACTTGAGATCGTAGGCGCCGTCGAAGGCCTTCCAGGTGACGGCGCCGATCATGCCGAGGACCGCGACGGCGATCAGCACTTCCAGGAGGGTGAAACCCGCGCACCTCATTTCGGCACCTGCACCGGCTGCGCAGTTGGCGCCGTCGGCTGCGGCTGCAGCGCCTGCGCCGGCACCTGTCCGGCCTTGCCCACCATCTCCGGCAGGATGACGACGATCTGCGAGGCGGTGACGGAGCGCTGTTGCGAGCCGTCCTTCCAGCTCACCGACAGCCGCACCTCGCGCACGCTCTTCTTCAATTGCTCGATGAAGGTCTTGGCCTGGCCCTGGAGGATGCCGCCCAAGGGCCCGCCCATCATGGCCGCCGCGCCGCCGGTCTGGAATCCCTGCAATGCGCCCTGCGCGCCGCCCAGCTGCGCCGCCAGGGCGCTCGCCGCGGCAGCGATTCCGCCGGTGCCGGCGGCAGCGCCGGTCTTCTGCTGCTTGTTGTCGCCGCCGACGCCGAGCATGCCGAGAAGCTGCGCGGGGTCGAGCTGGACATCGGGTTTGAGGATCTCCGCTTGCCAGGCGTAGCCGGCCGCGCCCTCGTCCTCGAAAGTGCCGTGCTTCTCGTCGGAGAAATCGGAGAAGCCGTTCTTCTGCAGCTGGTCCTCGATGTCGAGCATCTTGCCCTTGAGCAAGAGGCTCGCCTCGGTGGCGCGGCGGCCGTAGGCGTGCATGGCGACGGCGCCGCCGTTGAGATCGGAGATGGCCACCAGCGCCACCGCGAGGATGGCGAGGCTGATCATCACCTCGAGCAGCGTGAATCCTGCGGCGCGCGCCTTCATCGCTTCTGCCCCGGCGCGTCGATGCGCTCGCTGACGACCTTCACCCGGCCGGTGAGCGGCGAGACGACGAGCGAATAGACGTCGTCGCCCTGGGCGAGATGGATCGAGGCCTCCTCGGTGAGGCCGCTCGACCAGAAATAGAGGAAAGCCTTGCCGCTCGAATAACGCTCCGGCTGGTGCTGCACCCAGATGTCGGCGAACTTGACCGAGCCGCCCAGCTCCGTGCGTGGCACGTCCTTGGAGGGAGAAAACGCGCTCTTCTGCGCAAGCTCGAGCCGCTCGCGCTCTTCATCGGAGAGGGAGCGGTTGTCCGGCTTGGATTCCTGGAGAAGCTCTTCCTCGCGGGTGGCGATCCGCGCGCCGTCCTGCGAGCGCTCGCCCTCGCGCGCGAGGCGCACGTTGCCCTTGGCGCATTCCGACCAATAGGCATTGGAATCGAGATCGAAGACCAATCGGCAAGTATGGCCGGCGATGGCCGCGCTGCCGTAGAGGGCGCGGATTCCTCCGCCCAGCTGGCCGCTCTTCTGCCGCAGCTGCGCGCGCGTCACCGCGCCGATGGCGGGGATGGCCACCGCCAGCATCAGGCCGGCGATGCAGAGCGCAACGCCCAGCTCGATCAGGGTCATTCCGCTGTGGCGTCTTTGCTTCATTTCCCTGCGGTGGGCGGCGCTGCCCCTTCGCCGCCGTGGATGACGATGTCGTCGCCGCCGCCCTGCGCCTTGTCGGGGCCATAAGAATAGACGTCATATCCGTCGCCGCTCTTGACGTAGACGTAATCCACGCCCCAGGGATCCTTGTGCACGTCCTTCAGGAATTTCGGAACGAGCTGTTGCAGCGACTCGGGCCACTGGCCCGTCTCGACGTGATACAGGTCTACGCCGTTGGAGATCGACTTCAGGTCGAGCGTGGCGGTCTGGCGTTGTGCATCTTTCAGGCGCTCGAATACGTTGTATCCGATCGCGCCGGCGATGAGCCCGAGAATGACCAGCACGACCATGATCTCGATGAGCGTCATGCCGCGCGAAGCCGCTTTGCCGATCTTCTTTGCCAGCATATGCAAATCCTTTACTTGGGAACGAACGTGTTGAGCTGCATGATCGGCATGAGGATGGAGAAGACGATGAACGCCACCCCTCCGCCCATCGCCACGATCATCACCGGCTCGAGCAGCGAGGTGAGCGCGGCGACGCGGATCTCCACCTGCGATTCGTAGCTCTTGGCGACGTTCTGGAGCATCTCCTCCAGCTGACCGCTCTTTTCTCCAATGGCGATCATATGGAACACCAAAGGAGGGAATTGTCCCGAGCGCTTCAATGGCGCAGCGATCGATTCGCCTTCGCGGATGGCGTCGCGCGCCTTTTCGATCACCTCGGCGAGCAGCGTGTTGGCGACGATGTTCTTGACGATCTCCATCGCCGTGAGCAGCTGCACGCCGCTCGCCAGCAGCGTGGCCAGCGTCTTGGCGAAGCGGGAGATGGCCAGCATGCGGATCAATTCCCCGAAGACCGGCATGCGCAGCTGGGCGCGGTCCCAGGAGCGGCGGCCGCGGGGCGTCTTCAGCCATCGCCGCAGGCCATAGGCCAGCGCGGGCAATGCGATCACCATCGTGTACCAGTAATCGCGCGCAAAGGAAGAGACGGCGATGAGGATCCGCGTCGTCCAGGGCAGGGTGACGTTCATGTCTTCGAAGATCTTCGTCACCTTGGGAATGACCACCACGAAGAGGATGCTGACGATGGCGATGCCCACCACCACCATGATGGCGGGATAGAGCATCGCGCCGATGATCTTGTTGCGCAGCTGCGCCTGCGACTCGGTGAAGTCGGCCAGCCGCACCAGCACCACGTCGAGCGCGCCGGACGATTCGCCGGCGCGGATCATGTTCACGTAGAGCTCGCTGAAGATGCGCGGGTGCTCCTTGAGCGCGTCCGCCAGGGAGGAGCCCTCGTTCACCTTCTGCTTCACCACGCCGAGGATCCGCTTGAGGCGCGGCTGGTCGACCTGCTCGACCAATGCCGTCAAGGCATCGACCAAGGGAATGCCGGCTCCGATCAGGGTCGCCAGCTGCCGGGTGGCGATGGCCAGGTCCTGCGCCGAGACGCCGGTGAAACCAAAGAGCGCCCCGACGTCGACTTCGCGCGCGAGACCCGTCTTCTGTTCGCCCGCCACCGCGCCCGCCTCGGCGGCGCGCGCATCGGTGAGATACACGCCGTCCTTGCGCAAGAGCGTGCGCAACGCCTTGCTGCTCTCCGCGTCGCGGATGCCGCGCACGGATTTGCCGGCCTCGGTGAGGCCGCTGTATTCGAAGACGGGCAATTACTGCGTGTCCTCCTGCGTGACGGAGAGGACCTCGGCGATGGAAGTGATGCCGCGCAAGACCTTCTGCGCGCCGTCGTCCATCAAGGTGCGCATGCCCTTGGAGACGGCCTGCTTCTTGATGGTGCCGCTGTCGACGTTCTTCAGCACCAGCTGGCGCAGATCGTCGTCGACCAGCATCATCTCGTAGATGCCGGTGCGGCCGCGGTAGCCGGTCTTGTTGCACTGCTCGCAGCCCTGCGGCTTGTAGATCATTCCGCCGCTGGCCTCGCGCACTTCCTTGGCGGTGAGGCCGATCTCCTTGAGCTCCTCGACGGCGGGGAAATAAGGAGCGCGGCAATCCTTGCAGAGCACGCGGACCAATCGTTGCGCCATGACCCCGAACAACGAGGAGGCGACGAGAAAGGGCTCGACGCCCATGTCGACGAGGCGGGTGATGGCGCCGGCGGCGTCGTTGGTGTGGACGGTGGAGAAGACCAGGTGGCCGGTGAGCGAGGCCTGGATGGCGATCTCGGCGGTTTCCAGATCCCGGATCTCGCCGACCATGATGACGTCGGGATCCTGGCGCAAGAAGCTGCGCAACCCATTGGCGAAGGTCAATTCGATCTTCGGATTGACCGCCGTTTGCGAGATGCCTTTCAATTGGTATTCGACCGGATCTTCAATGGTCATGATGTTGAGATCGGGCCGATTGATCTTGCTCAATGCCGCATAGAGCGTGGTCGTCTTTCCGCTGCCGGTGGGTCCCGTGACCAGGATGATCCCGTGCGACTTGTGGATGAGCGACTCCATGATGCGGAGCTGCTCCTTGTCCATGCCGACCTCGACCAGGTCGAGCAGCACGGTGTTCTTGTCGAGCAGACGCATCACCACCCGCTCGCCGTAGACGGTGGGCGTGGTCGACAAGCGGATGTCGATGTCGCGCCCCGCCAGCTTGACGCGGATGCGGCCGTCCTGCGGCAGGCGCTTCTCGGCGATGTTCAGCCCTCCCATGATCTTCACGCGCGAGCTGATCGAGTTCTGGAAGCGCTTGGGCGGCCGGATCACTTCCTGCAACACGCCGTCGATGCGGAAGCGGACGCAGATGTCCTTCTCCTGCGGCTCGATATGGATGTCGCTCGCCCGCTCCTTGGCGGCGCGGAAGAGAAGCGAGTTGACCAGCCGGATGATGGGCGCTTCGTCGGCGCTGTCGAGCAGGTCCTGGGTCGGCTCCTCCAGCTCGTGCGCGACCGTGTCGAGGTCGCCGGCTTCGAGATCGTCGACCAGCTGCTCCGCCTCGTTCTTGGCGCGGTCGTAGACGGCATTGATGCAGTCGAGGATCGATTGCGTGGGAACCAGCACCGGCGAGACCTGCGCGGAGAGGAGCAGGCGAATGCTGTCCACCGAGCCGGTGTCCAGCGGATCGGCCATCGCCAGGACGACCGCGCCGTCCTCCATGCGGAGCGGCACGACCCGCGCCTGCTTGGCGAAATTGATCGGCACCTGCTTGACCAGCTCGGGCGAGACTTCATCGTTGGCCAGCCGCATCTGGTAGGGCAGCTCCAGCTGCGCGGCCAGCGCCTTGAGCACCTGCTCCTCGGAGCAAGCCTTCAAGGAAACGAGAACCTCGCCGAGGCGGCCTCCCCGCTCGCCCTGTACCGCCAGCGCTTCGCCGAGCTTGTCGGCGGAGATCGCGCCGTGGGCGAGCAGGATCTCGCCCAGGAGCTGCCCGGCGAGAATGCGCGCCGCGCCCTTGCGAGGCGCGGTGTCGGGCGCGATGGGAAGTGGAGAGTCCATTCAGACCTCAACCATTCGGCGCGCGCTTTTCATCCGTCGGCGGCGGCGGTGGCGCAGGCGTCTGTGTGCCCGGCGCCGTGTCTTTCGAGGGCTCCAACGGTAGAGGGGCGGGCGAGGGTGGGGCCGAAGGCACGAGGCCCGGTTTGTCCATTTGCGGCGGAATGTAACGAGGGGCAGGTCCGATGACCCGCTCATTGGACGAGCCCGGTCCGCCGTTCTCGACCTTGTTCAATTCATCGCGCACGCCGCGGCGCATGCGCGAGAGGGGACCCGGCTTCTTGGAATAGTCGATGTTCGCCTGGTAACCGACCTCGTCGCCGTAGAAGCGCTTCACGAATTCGGCACGCTCGGCCATCTTGCGCTCGAAGATGCGGCGGTAATCGGCCTGGTCGCGGATGATGTACGGAGTGAGGAACAAGAGCAGGTTGGTCTTGGTCCGCTTGCTGCTCTCGTTGCGGAACAGCCAGCCCACCACCGGCAGCGAGCCGAGGACGGGCACCTTCTTCACATCTCGGATGGTCCGCTCCTGGATGAGCCCGCCCAGGACCACGGTCTCCTCGTCCTTCGCCACTACCGTCGTCTTCGCCGAGCGCTTCGACGTCGTCGGGCCGAGCTGCTTGTCGACGCTGGCGATCTCTTCCGTCTGCTCGTCGACTTCGAGGCGGACGTAATCACTTTCATTGATCTGCGGCTTGATCTTCAGGCGGAGCTCCACGTTCTGGCGCTGGATGGGCGCATAGAGCGAACCGAGCCCGCCGAGGCCGACCAGGGGCGAGATGCCGCTCGTCGTGCCGGTGGTTCCGGTCGCGCCGGTCGCCAGCGAGGAGAGCCCACCCAGGCTTGGCGCATATCCCGCCTGGAAGGGCACGTTCTGGCCCACCGTGATCTCGCCCTCGGTGTTGTCGGTCATGATCACGTGCGGCGTGGAGATGACGTTGACGTCGCTCGAGCTCTGCAATGCGTTCAAGAGGATTGCAAAGGAGGGCAAGGAGATATTGAGCCCGGGAACGGTGATGGGCGGACCTTGCAAGCCGGCGAGGAATCCGCCGAGCGAGCCGAGCGAGGCGACCCCGCCCAGCGAATTGAGCCCGCCGAGCTCGCTGCCCACCACCAGCGGCGCGTCGCCTTTGGCGCCGCGGAAATTGACGTTGCTCAAGACCGTGCCGCCGTGGGCGGAGACGCCCAGGTCGGTGTCGTTCTCCAGGTTTACTTCCATGATCACCGCCTCGACGAAGACCTGGCGGCGGCGGATGTCGAGCTGCTCGACCACCTTGATGAGGTTGCGGTAGTCGGCCTGGCTGGCGATGACCACCAGCGAGTTGGTGTTCTTGTCGGCGGTGATCTTCACCTGGCCGCTGAAGAGATCGGCGGTGGTCGGTCCGCCCGCCGCGCCGGCCGGCGCGACGCCGGTCGGACCGGGACCTCCGGTGCGCTTGGTGGAGAGCCCTTGCGCCAGCGCCTGGAGCGTGGAGGCGATCTCCTCGGCCTTGGCGTTCTCCAGATATTTCACGTGCACGCCGCCTTCGCCGGTGGGCACGTCGAGCTGGCGGATGAGCTCCATCACCCGCTGGAACGACTTGCCGCCGGCGATGACGATGAGCTTGTTGGTGCGCTCCTCGGAGATGATCTTGCTCACCATCACGGGCCCTGCCTGCTGCACGGCCTGTCCGGGCACCGGCGGCGGAATGGGTTGCCCGGGCTGCACCGGCTCGACGAAACCGAGCGCGCGCGGCGTGCCCGGCTTCTGGCCCGTCTGCGCCTGGAAGATCTCGGTCAGCTTCTGCGCCAGCTCCTGCGCGCCGGCGTACTGCACCGGGACGATGTGGATCTCCTCCGATCCGCCCGGCTGATCGAGCTGCTCGAGGAGCCGCTCGAGGCGGCGCATGTTCAATCCGAGGTCGCTGATGATCAAGGTGTCGGGCGGGAAGATCTGGAAATCGGAATCGCGCGAGGTGAATTGATTGAGCACGTTGCGCATCTGGTCGGCTTCGACGTAGCGCAGCTTGAAGAGCTTGGTGACCATCTGCTCGGTGGGCGGGGCCTCCTGCCCGCGCTCGAGATAAGTGGGCACGTTCGCCCGCGCCGACTGCTTCTTCTCCACCAGCTTCCAGTAGCGGCCCACCGGATAGACGGCCCAGTTGTTGGCGTCGAGGGCAGCGACGAAGACGTTCCAGACCTCGTCGGCAGGAATCGGCGAGTTGGAGAGGATGGTGATCTTTCCCGAGACGCGCTCGGGGAGGATGAAGTTGCGCTGGGTGAACTGGCTGACGAACTGGATCACTTCGGCCAGATCGCGCTTGTCGAAGCTCACCATCACCGTCTTGGCGTTGATCTGCACGTCCCGCTTGTCGATCGGCGCGGTCGGGGGCGGCTCGGTGGCGCGCGTCGCGCCGGGCGTGGCGGGTGCGGGAGGAGTCTGCGGAGCGATGGCGTTCTTGTAGGGCGCCGGCGCGGGCTTCGCCGGAGGAACGATCGGCTTGACGCGGCGCCGCGGCGCGCCCGGCTCGACATCTTCCGTCGTCTGCCCCGGCGCACGGAGGAAGGGGCGCTTCGCCGCCGGGGAGCGCGCTTCCTCCTCGTTGTCCGGATCTTGCTGGGCGCGTGCGGCGAATGAAGCGGAGAGGGCGGCGAGCGCGAGCCCTCGCAGGATGACAAGCTTGCGCATGGCCGTCACTCGATGGAGTAGGTCTTGCGGAGGGTCTCGCCGCGCCGCTCCAGCTCGATCTCGATGCGGTTGGCGTCGCGGAGCTTCTGGTAGATCTCCAGCGCCTTGTCGGGGCTGTTCATCTCGTAGCCGTTGATGCGGCGGATGACGTCGCCGTTCTGGATGCCGATCTTCGAATAGAGGCTGTCGGGGACGATGGAGAACAATTTGAACCCGTTCGCGACGCCGTTCTTGAAGGAAGGAACGATGCGAGCCTTGGTGGCCAGATCGGAGAGATTGGTGAGTGCGTTGTTGATCTCCCCCTTGGCGACCACGTACTGGTTCTCGGAGAGCTGCTTCACGCCCTCGCCGCCCGCCGCATTCGGCGGTGGCACAGGCATCACGCCCAGCGTGGGAAGGGCAGCGGCGCTGTTGTCGATATATTCGTTCTTGCCGTCGTTATCGATGAGCGCGCGCTCCTTCTCGATCCCGTAGATGCGCGCGCTCTGATACTTGTCTCCGATTCCGTAGACCTGCGTCTCGTTCAGATCGGGATTGGTGATCTGGCAGAGCGAATAGCGCGGCGGATCGGCGATCGCCGTCCCCACCAGCGTGCCGTGCAGCGACGAGCGCACCGGCACGGGATTCCAGCCGCCGCGCGACTGCTCGGCGGAGGTGTCGCTCGCCGCCGGCGACTTGGGGAGCGGCACGTCGAAGAGCTTTGCCACCTTTTCCGTGTCGAGGTCGGGATGCTGCGCGGCGGGAGCAGCTTGCGGCGCGGCCGCCTGCTGCAAGAGCGCAGGTTTCGGTGCGATGGCCGTGGCCGCCAGCGTATTCACGGTGCGAGCGGCCAGATACGCGCCGAGCAGCACCGCGAAGAGATTGAGCGCCCACGAATATCTCTGGAGAACGAGCTCCATGAGCATGGAGGTGAGCAACAGTCGTGCCAGCAAGAATCTTCCGCGCGCCGAGGGCCTCGCGCCCTCGCAGTGCGGGCGGGCGACAAGCTGACAAGACCGGACGGCCCGCGGCTGACAATTTGTCAGCTCAGGGGCCGGCGGTGGAGATCATTCTTTTTCCCGATCGAGCTTGCGATAGATGGTGCGCGCCGCAATCCCGAGCAGCTGCGCGGCGAGGTTCTTGTCGCCCTTGGTCTGCCGCAGCGTCTCGCGGATGACGCGCAGCTCGATCTCCTCCATCGTCGTGCCGAGCGGGACCGTGAGCGTGCGCCCCTCGACGCCGCCGGCGAGCCCGGCCCCGCGCGGCCCGCCGCCGCTGCGCACCGATTCCGGTAGATCGTCGATGTCGATCTCTGCCCCGCGCGAGAGAACGACGGCGCGCTCGATGGCATTCTCCAGCTCACGCACGTTGCCGGGCCAGGGATAGGTCTCGAGGGCCTCGAGAGCGCCGCGCGTCAGGCCGCGGATGGTCTTGCCGTTCTTGGCGGCATAGCGCGCCACGAAATGATCGGCGAGCAGCGGAATGTCCTCGACCCGATCGCGCAGCGGCGGCAGCGTCACCTGGATGACGTTCAGTCGATAGAAAAGATCCTCGCGGAACTCGCCTCCGCGCACGCGCGCGCCCAGGTCGGCGTTGGTGGCGGCGACCACGCGGCAATCGACCTTGACCGCGCCGCTGCCGCCCAGGTGCTCGATCTCTCCTTCCTGCAGGAAGCGGAGCAGCTTTACCTGCACCGCAGCGGTCAGCTCGCCCACTTCGTCGAGAAAGAGAGTGCCGCCCTGCGCGCGCTCGATGCGGCCCTCCTTGCGCTGCACGGCTCCGGTGAAGGCGCCGCGCTCGTAGCCGAACAGCTCGCTCTCGAGAATGGTCTCGGGGATGGCCGCGCAGTTGATGGGGACGAAAGGGCCGGTAGCGCGCGAGGAATGCTCGTGCAGGGCGCGGGCGAACAACTCCTTTCCCGTACCGCTCTCGCCGAGCAGGAGCACTGTCGCGCTGGAGGGCGCCGCCTGGCGAATGACGTCGAGGGTTGCGCGCAGCGCCGGGCTCTGCCCGACGATGGGCTGCTCGGCTCCTGCCAGACGCGCGCGCAGCTGCTTGTTTTCCTGCAGCAGGCGGCGCTTCTCCAGCGCCTGCGCGACGCTCTTGAGCACGGCGTGGCGCTTGAGCGGCTTGGTGAGGAAATCGTAGGCTCCGTCCTTCATGGCCGCGACGGCCGCCTCGACGGTGCCGTAAGCGGTCATCAGCACCACCTCCGCCTCGGGCGCGACGGCCCGCACGGCGCGGAGCAGCTCCTGGCCGCTCATGCCCGGCATCATCAGATCCGTCACGACGACGTCGACAGGCTCGGCGCGCAGCGTCTCGACCGCGGCCTGGCCGCTGGAGGCGAGCAGGACGCGGTACCCTTCGCGGGCGAAGATCCGCTCCAGCGAATCGAGATTCGCCTGCTCGTCGTCGACCAGAAGGACGGCGCCGGGCTCCGCCATGGGCCCAGACTATACGCCTTCGCCGAAGAGGGCCTCGACGAACTCGTGCGCGTCGAAAGGCTTGAGGTCGGCGACTTTCTCGCCCACGCCCACGTAGCGGACGGGAATCTTCAGCTCGTCGCAGATGCCGATGATGACGCCGCCCTTGGCGGTGCCGTCGAGCTTGGTGAGCACGAAGCCGGTCACACCCAGCGCCTCGTGGAATTGTCGCGCCTGCTGGATGGCGTTCTGTCCCGTGGTTGCGTCCACCACCAGGAGGACCTCGTGCGGCGCGCCCGGCTGCGTCTTCGCGAGGGTGCGCTTGAAGCGCGTCAGCTCGTCCATCAGGTTCGACCTGGTGTGCAGGCGGCCGGCGGTATCGCAGAGGACCACGTCGATCTTCTCGCTCTTCGCCTTGGCCACCGCGTCGAAGAGCACCGCGCCGGGATCGCTGCCGTCCTTCCCGCGCACGATGGGCACTTCTGCGCGGTCGGCCCAGATGTCGAGCTGCTCACCGGCCGCCGCGCGGAAGGTGTCGCCCGCGCCGAGGAGGACCGACTTGCCCGACCGCTTCACCAGCGCGGCCAGCTTGCCCACGGTGGTGGTCTTGCCGGTCCCGTTCACGCCGACCACCATCACCACCTGCGGCGGCGGGCTTCCCGGGGGCAGGTCGGGCAGTCCGCCGTGACCGGCGAGCGTGTGGTGCTCCTGGCCGAGCGAGAGGATGCGCTCGATCTCCACGCGGAGCGCCGCTTTCACGCGGCTGAGGTCGCCCAGCTCCTTGCGCTTGAGCCGCTCGCGCACGCTTTCGAGCAAAGCCATGGCCGTGCGCACTCCGACGTCGGCGGAGAAGAGGATCTCCTCGAGCTCGCCGAGCGCCGCATCGTCGAAGTCCTTCCCGGCGCCGACCAAGGCATTGAGCCGCGCGATGAAGCCTCCGCGCGTCTTGGCCAGGCCCTCGGCCAGCGTGCGGCCTTTCTCCTCCTCGACCAGCTTGCGGCGCGCCTCTTCCGCGGCGCGGCGCTGCTCTTCGGCGCGAGCGGCTTCCTCGGCGCGGGCGCGCGCGGCCGCTTCTTCCTGCGCGGCGGCCTCGGCCAGCTTGCGCGCTTTTTCCGTCGCCTCGGTGGTCTTGCGCGCCTCGTAGTCGAGCTTGCGGCGCGCGTCGGCGACTTCGCGTTCGTACCGCGCCACCTCCGCCCGCGCGGCGGCCGAGCCCGGCTCGCCCGCGAGCGTTTCGCGCGCAGCGTGCAGCGCCTGCTCCGCGGTCTCGAGCTCGTCGCGCGCTCGCCCCTCGCGGGCCACGCGCTCGACCGGCGCGGCGACTTCGGGGACGCGCAGCTCTTCTTTCGGCTTCTCGGCCGGCAGCTGCGGCGGCCGCGCCTTTCGAGACACCAACGCGCGCGCGACGAGCGCCACGACCAGCGCCGCGGCCACCAGCAGCGCGACGACGAGGATGATCTGCGAAAGGTCGGCCGCCAGCACGGGCTGCGCAAATTGCGTGCGCAGCCGTTCGCTGTCAAGGCGCGATCATCATTCCGGCAGCGACGGCGGCGCGCGCTGGCTGACGGCCTCGAGAGGCGAGGGCTGCGCCGCTCCCGGCTGCGCTGCCACCGCGGCCGCATGCCAGCGGCGCTTGCTGCCGGTGTCGACTCCGCACTTGCTCGCGGTCGCGTCGCAGGCCACCACCTGGTAGAAGACCGCGCCCTCTTCCTGCGGCGGCAGCTCCGCCTTGAAGCCGCCGTAGCCGCCGTTCTCGTCGCGGCCCATGTCGAGGATCTGGTCCTGTCCGTCGTTGCCGCGAAAGAGAATGGCGACGCGGTCGGGGAGCTGGCCGTCGGGATCGGAAGGCACCACCTGCGCGCGCACCAGGATCGGTCGGTTGGGCATCACGCGGTAGAGCCGATTGTGGGTGAAGCCGAAGGGGCCCGCGGGCGGCGGCTGGGCAGCGCTCGCCTGCGCTCCTGCCGACGGCGACGCGCTCGACTTGAACGTGACCACGTACGGCGTCTTGTTGTCCTCGCTGTCCCCCTTCTGCGCCATCGTCCCCGCCTGGTTCTTGGCGGCGATGAAATATTCGACGGTCCCCTTGGCGAACTCGGCGGGAATCTTCGCCTCGTAGCTGTCCCCATCGACGCGGGTGACGTCGAAGTTTGCCTTCTGCGGCTGCATCAAGAGCAGCTTGGCGACCGCCACCGGCGCCTCGGAGTGGATCTTCATCCGCACGGTGAACTCGCGTCCCTCGGGCGGCTGCACGCTCGGCTTGCGATGCTCGATGACCGGCGGCGGCGCGATCCTGGCCACCTTCCGCTCCGGCTCACGCGGCGGCTCCTGCGTCTCGGCCGGCGGCTCCTTGCGAGCGCGCTTGCGTTCGCGCGGCGCGGCGGTCTCCTGCGGCGGCGGAGCGGTCTCGGCCTGCGCCACCGTCGCCTTCGCCGACTTGCTTCCGCCCACCAGGAAAGGCTTGCCCGGCGATCCATAGAGCGCCGGCCCGTTGCCGAGCAGGTCGCTCGACTCGATCCAGTACTCGGTCTCCGCGCCGCCGGCAAAGCTCACCTTGAAGACGTCGTCGTACTCGTTCTTGATCATCGGCGAGTCTTCCACCCGGCCATCCCTGCCGCGGTGGTGGCAGATGGCGGAGAGCACGCCGGTCTCGTCGGTGATGCGGGCTTCGAGGGTGACGTTGCCGCGGCCGAGGGAAGACTTCACCTCGCTGATGACCGGCGGCCTGGTGTCGTCGGCAGATGCGGCAGCGGCGGAGAGCAGGACGGCAAGAAGGATCGCGGTGCGCATCAGCGAAGACTACCGCAGATCGGTTGCCCTCAGGCAGCGGCCGTCGCGCTGGGGGAGAGCTTGACCGAGACGATCTTGGAGATGCCGGGCTCCTCCATCGTCACTCCGTAGAGCGAATCGGTCGCTTCCATCGTCTGCTTGTTGTGGGTGATGACGATGAACTGCGAGCTGCGGCACATCTCGCGCACCATCTCGTTGTAGCGGCCCACGTTCGCTTCATCGAGCGGCGCGTCGACCTCGTCGAGCAGGCAGAAGGGCGTCGGCTTGATCAGGAAGATGGCAAAGATGAGGGAGACGGCGGTGAGCGCCTTCTCGCCACCCGAGAGCAAGTTGACGGAGGCCAGCTTCTTTCCGGGCGGCTGCGCGACGATCTCCACGCCGGGCTCGCCGCCGGCGGGATCTTCCACCAGCTGCAATTCCGCGGTGCCGCCGCGGAAGAGGCGGGGGAAGACTTCGCGGAAGCGATCGTTCACCAGCTGGAAAGTCTCCTTGAAGCGCTCTTTGGAGGCCCGGTCGATGCGGACGATGGCTGAGCGCAATTTTGCGATCGACTCCTCCAGGTCCGTCTTCTGGCCGGTGAGGAACTGGTAGCGCTCGCCCACCTCGCGCGCCTCGTCGATGGCGGTGAGGGAGACCTCGCCGAGCGCATCGATCTTCTCGCGCAGCGCGTGCATCTTCTCCTCGGTTCGCACCGGATCGATGGCGAGCGCCTCCTCGCGGCGCGCGCCGGCCGCTTCGGAGAGCTCGAGCAGATTGCGCTCGCGAACGGTCACTTCCAGGTGCGAGATCTCCAGCCGCGTTCCCTGCAGCGCCAGCTCGGCGCGCCCGCGCCGGTCAGCGGCCTGCCGCGCCTCCTCGCGCGCGGTCTTGACCTGCTCGTCGCCGCCGCGCAGCCGCGACTGCGCCTCCTCGTAGAGAGCGCGGGAGCGGCCCAGCTCCTCGCGCAGCCGCGCCGAATCGGCGAGCAGCTGCTGCAGCTCCCGCTGCGCCACCTCGGCGCGGGCTTCGAGCGCCGCATTCCGCTCCTTGCCTTGCGCGATCTCCGCCCGCAGCTTCTCGCGGCGGCCCTCGACTTCCTGCCGCGAATCCAGCAGCCGCTGCAGCGATCGGGCAACGCCCTCGCGCCGCTCGGCCAGCGCCGCCGCGCTCACCTTCGCCTTGGTCACTTCCGCCTGCACCGCCTCGGCGCGGCCGCGCGCCTCGAGCACCGCCGCCTGCAGCGCGCGCAGGCGAGCTTCGCGTTCGCTCTGCTCGCCCTCGCCGGTCGCGACCGCCTCGCGCGACTGCTGCTCCTCGCGCGCCACCTCGTCGAGCGCGGCTTGCAGGCCCTTCTGCTCGTGGTGCAGCACCTGGTCGCGCTGCTCGATGCGGGCCAGCTCTTCCTGCAGCTTCGTCACGTCGCGCTGCAGGTGCAGTTGTGACAGCTCCTCTTCTCGCTCCTCGTGCACCAGGCGCTTCACGGCCGTGTCGGCGGACTGCACCTTGGCGGCGAGTTGCGCCGCGTGCTCGGTCATCTGATGGAGCCGCGCCTCCAGCTCCTGCACCGTCCCGGCCAGCTCCTGCACCTCGCGGCGCTTGTGGAGAAGCCCGTCGGCCACGCCCTCGAGCTGCCCGCCCGAGACGACCCCTTCCTTGTCCACCACTTCGCCGTCGGCGGAGACGAAGGTCCGCTCTCCGGGATTCCGCGACCAGAGCAAGAGCGCCGTCGCAAGCGAGTCGCAGAGGAAGACGTCGCTCAAGAGATAATTGCGCAGGCGCTCGTGCTCCGGCGCGCAGTCGACGGCGTCGACGGCGGGCTGCGTGCCTTCCGGCGCGGGAAGGGCGGCCGCCTCGGGGACGAGCGGCAGCTGCTCCATCTCGGTGAGAGGGACGAAGGAGGCGCGGCCCTGCGACGCCTGCCGCAAGTAATCGACTGCCCTCAGGCCGGCGGCGTGGCTCTCCACCAGGATCAGCTGGAGGCGCTCGCCGAGCACGGCCTCGAGAGCGCGCTCGTGTCGCGGCTCGACCTTGAGGACGTCGGCGACGAGGCCATAGATGCCGTCCCGCCGCCGCTCCTCTTCGTGGCGCAGCATGATCGCTTTCACGCCGCGGCCATAGCCTTCGAAATTCTTCTGCAGCTCGAGCAGCGAAGTCAGCCTGCTGCGCCGGTCGGCCAGCTCCTCGCGCAATTTGATGAGCAGCGCCTCGAGATCGCGTTGCTCGGCGCGGCCGCGGGCCAGCTCTTCTTCCGTAGCGAGCTTCTGCTCGTGCAGCGACTTGCGCTTCTGTTGCGACTCGAGCAGCCGGCGCGCCAGCTCGTCGCGCTCGACCGCGAGCTCCTGCGCGCGCGCCTCGAGCTGCTCGCTCTCCGAGACGATCTTCTGCAGCCGCGCCGCCAGCTCGCTGCGGCGGCGCTCGAGGTTGACGAGGTTGGTCCGGTGGTTCGCCAGCCTGGTCAAGACCGCCACGGCCTGGTGCCGCTCGGCCTCGACCCCGTGCTGGGCAGAATGGATCTGCTCCAGCGCTCCCGCGAGTTGGTCTTCGGCCTGCCGCTGGCGGGTCTGGTCGTCGGCGCTCGCCTCGGCGAGCTTCTGCTGCTCGCCGCGCAGGCCTTCCTCCTCGCGGCCGAGCAGCTCGAGCCGCGCGCCGAGCAGCCCCAGCTCCTCCTCGTGCTGCGCCTGCCGCTGCGCGATCGTCTCCCGCTCGCGCCGCGCGAAGTCCATCTCCTGCTCGGTGAGCTTGAGCTGCTTGTCGATGCGGTGCGAAGCCTCGGCCAGCTCCTGCACCTTCTTTTCGTCCTCGAGAAGCTGCAGGCGCTCTGCGGAGAGGCCGGCCTCGAGCCGCGCCACCTGCGCCTCCGCCACGCCGGTGGACTCGCCCGCCTCGGCGAGCTCGCGCGCTTGCTGCTCCTCGAATTTCTTCAGCTCCAGGTATTGCGCGCAGGCCGCGAGCAGCTCCAGATCGCGCAGCTGCGTGCGCAGCTCGCGGAAGCGCTCCGCCTTCTTCGCCGATCGTTCCAGCGACTGCAGCCGGGCGCGCACTTCCCCGACCACGTCGGAGAGCCGGAGCAGGTTCTGCTCGGTCGCCTCCAGCTTGCGCTCGGCCTGTTTGCGCCGCGCCTTGTACTTGGTGACGCCGGCCGCCTCCTCGATGATGGCGCGCCGATCTTCCGGCTTGGCGCTGACGATGAGCCCGATGCGGCCCTGCTCGATGATCGAATAGGCCCGCGTTCCCACGCCGGTCCCGAGGAACAGCTCGGTGATGTCGAGCAGCCGGCAGGCCGTCTTGTTGATCTCGTACTCGCTGTCTCCGTTGCGGAAGAGGCGCCGCGCGACGGTGATCTCGGCGAAGCCGGCGTACTGCGGCGGCACCAGCCGGCCGTCGTTCTGGAAGGTGAGCGAGACCTCCGCCATGCCGGTGGCGGGGCGCGACTCGCTGCCGGAGAAGATCACGTCCTCCATCGCCCGGCCGCGCAGGTGTTTGGCGCTCTGCTCGCCCATCGCCCAGCGGATGGCGTCGACCAGGTTGGACTTGCCGCAGCCGTTGGGCCCGACGATGCCGGTGACGCCGTCGTCGAAGGAAAAGACAGCCCGGTCGGCGAAGGATTTGAACCCGGAGATCTCCAGCCGCCGCAGTTTCATGCTGGGCGGTGAGCATCACCATGAACGCCGCGCCGTCGCAAGACTTGATTTGCGCGGGGGACACGTGCGGGGTCAGCCCCATGGAGACGGACGGTCTCATCGGCGCGAAACGTGCGCGCTTCTGGCGTCCCAGAAGCGGAGCGGCTCCTTGGCCCAGGTCCCGGCGTAGTCGATGCCGACGCGCGGTCCTCGCACAAGCCGCGGCTTGCGCTCGCGCGGCAGGATGAGGAGCCCGCTCTCGGCGTCGCACAGGTCGGCGCGGTTGTGGCGCCGCTCGATGCCGAAGGCGCTGCAGAGATTGCCGGGGCCGGTCGCGCTCGAATGCAACCAGGGTGCGCTCGCTTCGATCGGCTCGGCGGCGCGGATGAGGACGGCGTTGGCGTCGCTGCCCGGGCCGCAGACGGTGTTGAGCATCTTGTGGATGCCGTAGATCAGGTACACGTAAGCGTGGCCCGGCTCGCCGTACATCACTTCGGTGCGCGCGGTGCGGCCGGCCCGCGAGTGGCAAGCGAGGTCGTGCTCGCCGACGTACGCCTCGGCTTCGATGATGCGGCCGAGCAGCCAGCCGCGCCGGCCGCGGCGCGCGAGGACGCAGCCGACCAGGTCGGGGGCGACCTTGACGGCGTTGCGATCGTAGAAGTTGCGCGGCAAAGGATCCACGGCGCGCA
>VBLC01000086.1 GCA_005879315.1 Deltaproteobacteria bacterium
AGTGAGCTCGAAGCGCAGCTCGCCCAGCTTCTCGACGCTGCAGGCCACCTTGTCGCCCGCCTTGAGCCACACCTGCTGCTCGGGTGGCTTGTAGTGGATCGGGCCGGACGGCGTGCCGGTGGAAATCAAGTCGCCTGGCTTGAGGGTCATGATGCTCGAGGCGTAGGCGATGATCTGCGCGCAGCTGAAGATCATGTCGTTGGTGTTCGAGCTCTGCCGCTGCTCGCCGTTGACGCGGCACTCGAGGGCGAGCTTCTGCGGATCGGCCACCACTTCGGCGCCCACCAGCCAGGGACCGACCGGCATGAAGCCATCCGGAGACTTGCCGATGAGAAACTGCGAACTCTTGCCGTCGCGGTACTGCAGGTCGCGGGCGGAGAAGTCGTTGCCGGTGGCGTAGCCGAAGACGTAACCGAGCGCGTCTGACTCGGAGACGTCGCGCGCGGTCTTGCCGATGATGACCTGCAGCTCGACCTCGTAGTCGAACTTCTTCGCCGCCTTGACCGGAAGGGGGATCTTGCCGCCGTGGCTGTTGAGCGCGTTGTTGTACTTGCTGAAGAGCACCGGCGCGGTGGGAATGGGCACCCCCGCTTCGATGGCGTGCTTTCGATAATTGAAGCCGAGCATGATGATCTTCTCGGGATTGGTGATGCAGGGCCCGAACTGCGCGCTCCCCTCGTCGATGAAGAGATCCTGCTTGGAGGCGGCCGCGCCCGCGACCACCGCCATCAGGCCTTCGACGTCGCGGCCAGCGATGACGGCATCGGTGGTCGCCGGCACCTTCTTGCCGAACTTCTTCGCCGCGCGAGCGACATCAAGCCGGCGCTGCTGCTCGTCACGCAGGGCGCGATGGCCGCCATCTTCGGTGTCCTCGGCACCATCGTGGCCACGCCGATGCTCGCCTGCGCGCAGGTGGCGGTCGAGTATCTCTGGTCCGAGCGCGCGCTGAAGAAGCCGGCCCCGGAAACGGCGCAGGCGGCTAAGTGAGCTCGAAGCGCAGCTCGCCCAGCTTCTCGACGCTGCAGGCCACCTTGTCGCCCGCCTTGAGCCACACCTGCTGCTCGGGTGGCTTGTAGTGGATCGGGCCGGACGGCGTGCCGGTGGAAATCAAGTCGCCTGGCTTGAGGGTCATGATGCTCGAGGCGTAGGCGATGATCTGCGCGCAGCTGAAGATCATGTCGTTGGTGTTCGAGCTCTGCCGCTGCTCGCCGTTGACGCGGCACTCGAGGGCGAGCTTCTGCGGATCGGCCACCACTTCGGCGCCCACCAGCCAGGGACCGACCGGCATGAAGCCATCCGGAGACTTGCCGATGAGAAACTGCGAACTCTTGCCGTCGCGGTACTGCAGGTCGCGGGCGGAGAAGTCGTTGCCGGTGGCGTAGCCGAAGACGTAACCGAGCGCGTCTGACTCGGAGACGTCGCGCGCGGTCTTGCCGATGATGACCTGCAGCTCGACCTCGTAGTCGAACTTCTTCGCCGCCTTGACCGGAAGGGGGATCTTGCCGCCGTGGCTGTTGAGCGCGTTGTTGTACTTGCTGAAGAGCACCGGCGCGGTGGGAATGGGCACCCCCGCTTCGATGGCGTGCTTTCGATAATTGAAGCCGAGCATGATGATCTTCTCGGGATTGGTGATGCAGGGCCCGAACTGCGCGCTCCCCTCGTCGATGAAGAGATCCTGCTTGGAGGCGGCCGCGCCCGCGACCACCGCCATCAGGCCTTCGACGTCGCGGCCAGCGATGACGGCATCGGTGGTCGCCGGCACCTTCTTGCCGAACTTCTTCGCCGCGCGAGCGACGTCGAGAATCCGGTCGCCCATCTTCACGCCCAGCCCGCCGCGCAGGTTCGCGAGGATGAGGCCGCGCGGAGACCCGGCCACGGCTGGCTGCGCCGCCTTGGCGGTCTTGTCGAGCAGAGCGGCGGCGGCAACCGCGCCGGCGCCGGCGAGCAGCGATCGTCTGGTGGTCGTCATCTGTACCTCCGAGGTCACGATACTCCTTCTAGTGGACAGATCGCGGGCAGAGCCTGTCGGTCGCAAAACACTCCTGCAGAATTGCACATCACCAGGAGTTCCGCGACGGCGATTTTCCCCGCCCACGCGGAGGCCCTCACATGCACAACGCACGTCTTTTCGGCGTCGCCCTTCTCGCCGTCCTCTCCATCTCGCCCTCCCAGGAGACATCGCCCGAGACAAGGCGTCCCGAGCGCGAGCCGCTCGCGCTGGAAGATCTCGGCCGGCAATTCGAGCAGGTCGCCAAATCTGCCGCGCCTTACACCGAGGTGGCCGCGGGCGCGCAGGAAGCGGCGCGCGCGCAGCGCGACAAGCTGTCGAAGAAGACCGGCGCGTGGAAGCAGGTCGGCACCGTGCCGCTCTATGCCAATGACGCGGCGTACGGCGACCCGATCGACGGCGTGAACTTCCTCGGCTGGGTGAAGCTCTCGGCGCGCGTCACTGCCTTCGCCCGCGATCCGGCATCGGGCCGGCTCTTTCTCTCGGTGGCGGGCGGCGGCGTGTGGATCTCGAGCAACGGCGGAAACAGCTGGACGTCGATCGGCGACCGCCTTCCCACGCAAGTGGTGGGCGCGATCGCCTGGACGCCGTACTCGGGCGGCAGGCTCATCGCCGGGACCGGGGACAACGCGATGGCCGGCGGCCTCTCGCTCTCCGGCCTCGGCGTCTACACCAGCAGCAACCTGCGCGACTGGACGAAGTCGAGCGGCGTTCCCAGCGCTACGCTCGCCTTCCGGATCGCCGTCGATCCTTCGGATGCAACCGGCGCGACCGTGTACGCCGCGACCAGCAAAGGCCTCTACCGCTCGAGCGACGGCGGCGCGAGCTTCGTCAACGTCGCCCTCCCCACCACGCCCGCGGGATATCCGGTCAACTGCGCCGGCGACACCACCAACGGATCCTGCTTCTACGCCAACATCGTCACCGACGTCATCGTGCGGCCGAATGACTACAACGGCACCGGCGGTGGCAAGGTGCTGGCCGCGGTGGGATGGGTCGGCGGCCAGCTCGCGCTGCGAAACGCGGACGGCACGCTCTCGACGACCTTGGTGCAGTCGCCGCAGAATGGGATCTACTCTTCGCCCAACGGCCAGCCCGGCACCTTCAAGTTCGTCGACCCGGGCAGCGGCACCACCTCCAACGGCTTCGCCACGACCACCGTGGTCGGGCGCACCGCCCTCACCGTCGCTCGCGGGCCGGGACAGAACCACGACCTGGTCTACGCCCTCGTGCAGGACGCCAAGAAGATCGCCGGCTGCCTCGACGACGCGCAGGCCGGGCTCAGCCTCGGCACTTGCCTGACCGGCACGGTGACCGCGCCTCCCACCACGCTGGATGGCGCGTACGTCTCCAAGAACTTCGGCGCCACCTGGACCAAGATCATGGACTGGTCGCAGCTCATCCTTCCCGGAACGAACAGCGCGCTCGGTCCCGTCGGTGCGGCGATCGGTTACGCACCCGGCGTGCAGTCCTGGTACAACCTCTGGATCGAAGCAGACCCGACCGCGACCGACGCGCTCAGCGGCGCGCCGACCCGCCTCGTCTTCGGCCTCGAAGAAGTCTGGGAGAACTTCCTCTTCGGCGAGCCGCAGAACGGCGTCAGCGCACAAGCCGTGCCCTGGAAGGTGATCGGCCGCTACTGGAACGCTTGCGCGTTCTCCATCCCCGACGCCCAATGCAACTCCGCCACCAACAAGCCCATCCCGGGAACGACCACGCATCCCGATCAGCACGCGGGTCTCTTCGTGCCCGACGGCGCGGGCGGAGTCACGCTCCTGGCCGGCAACGACGGCGGCGCCTACTTGCAGCACGTGGCCAAGGGTCAGGACTTCTCCAATGACGCCTGGGGCGCGGGCGCAAACGACGGGCTTGCCACGCTCTTGCCGTACCACCTCGCCATCGCCAAGGACGGCACGGTCGTGGCGGGCCTGCAAGACAACGGCGAGATGAAGATCACCCCCGACGGCCACCAGGCGATGATCTTCGGCGGCGACGGCTTCTTCACCGCCATCGATCCCGACAATGCGGGCAACATCGTCGAGGAGTACGCCGGCGGAGTGGTCTCCATCACCGTCAACGGCGGCAAGACCTGGTCGCACGTCAACTACGGGCTCACCTCGCCGCTCTTCGCCACCCCGATCGTGCAGGACCCGCTGCTCGCGGGCCACGTCATGATGGGCGGCCGCGAGGTCATCGAAGTCAACGACGCCTACCAGCAGGCCGCCGCCTGCGTGAACGCGAACACTCCGGTGGTGGAAACCTGCGCGACCTTCAACTGGACGAAGGTCTACGACCTCGGCACTGCCAACAATCCCGGCAACGCGAGCGCGAAGTCCTCCACCGCCGATCCCAACAACCGCCTCTCGGCAGTCGACCTGCGCGGCGACGCGGCGTACGTCGGCTACTGCGGGCCTTGCAGCGGAACGGGCGTGCACCGCTTCGGCCGCGGCATCGCCACCAACGTGGGCGGCGCGCTTCCGCCGCAGCGCCTGACCGCCAACGGCTGGCACGTCATCTCCCAGCCCAATGGGCTGCCGGCGCGGTACATCACTTCCGTCCGCATGGATCCGTCGAACCCGACGACGGTCTACGTGACGCTGGGCGGCTACAGCACGCATTGGGTGCCGCCGGGCGCCATCTTCCAGGAATCGGTGGGCACCGGCCACGTCTTCAAGTCGGTCGACGGCGGCAACAACTTCACCGATGTCTCGGGAAATCTGCCCGACACGCCGGCCGACTGGGTCGAGCTGCACGGCGCGACGCTGGTAGTCGGGACCGACATCGGCGTGTTCGTCTCCAGCAGCCTCGACGGCGGCACCTGGTCGGTACTGGGGGACCCGACGCTCGGGCCGGGGACCAGCACCTTCGCCGCGCTCGCCTTCGCGCCGAACAATGCCAACCTGCTCTACGCGGCGACGTTCGGCCGCGGGATCTGGTCGTTCCTCTTCTGACGCTTCCGCGATTGCGCGGCTCGAGCACGCGTTGCTAGAGTGCCGGCACGCTGCGCGGAGGCGAGCATGTTCGACGCGGGCGAGTTCCTCGACGAATTGCGTGGCGCCCTGCGCGAGAACATTCCGCAGAAAGCCGTTCGCGAAGCGCTCGCCCGGGCGGCGGCCCGCCCTTACGACGAGCTGGAGCGCGCCTTCGGCCCGGCCGAACGCGCCGAGCTGAAGACGCTGTACCGGTCGCCCGAATTGACGGTGCTCAAGATCGTCTGGGCGCCCGGCATGTCGATCGACCCGCACGATCACCGGATGTGGGCGGTGATCGGCATCTACGGCGGCGTCGAGGACAGCCAGTACTTCCGGCGCCGGCCGCCGGGTCTCGAGCGCGTCGCGGCGAAGACGCTCGCGCGCGGCGAGGTGGCGACGCTCGGCCACGACGTCATCCACGCGGTGAAGAACCCGCGCAGCACGCCGACCGCGGCCATCCATGTCTACGGCGGCGACTTCTTCGCCACTCCGCGCAGCGAGTGGGATCCCGAGACGCAAGAGGAGCGACCCTCGAGCGGCGAGCGATCGCGCGAGCTGTTTCTCCGATTCGGCGGCGTCGTCATCACCGAAGTCGAGTGAAGGAGCCGATGGACCCCGACGCTCGCGGTTACGACGACTTCTACCGGCACTTCGACTCGCCTCTGATGCAGCAGATCCGCCGGGAAGCCTATGGCGAGGACATCGGTCAACATTCGTGGGTCACTGCCGAGGAACTCCGGGCGGACGTCTCCCTGCTCGAGCTTTCCCCCTCGAGCCGGCTTCTCGATCTGGGCTGTGGCCCCTGCGGACCGCTCACCTTCGTCATCGGTCTCGTCGGCTGTCAGGGCACCGGCGCGGACGTGAGCCGGTCGGCGATCGCCGCGGGGCGCGCCCATGCAGCTTCGCTCGGGCTCGCCGGATCGATCGCCCTCCACCAGCTCGACCTGAACGAGCTGCTGCCCTTCGCCTCTGGCGCGTTCGACGCGGTGATGTCGCTGGACGCAGTCCTTCATCTTCGCGATCGATCGTCCACCTTCCGCGAAGTCGCGCGAGTGCTCGCTCCCGGAGGAAGGTTCCTCTTCACCGATGCCGGTGTGATCACGGGGCCGATCTCCAATGTGGAAGCGCAGTCGAGAGCGATCCATGGCTACACACAGTTCGTTCCTCCCGGATTCAACGAGCGAGCGCTCGAGGTCGCGGGTTTTCGCTTGCAGAAGGTCGAGGACCAGACGGCGAGCGCGCTGAAGAATGCCGCGGGCCGGCTGGCCGCGAGCCTTGCTCATCGAGCAGAGCTGGTGGCGCTCGAAGGCGCTGCCTCTTTCGAGCGCCAGCGAAGCTATCTCGAAGTCGTCATCGGTCTCGCGCGAAGAGGAACGCTCTCGAGAATGATGTATCTGGCCGAAGCCGAAGCCGGAGCACGCCCGCCCAGGTAGATTGAAATGCGTGCGCAGCTTGCTCGTAGGGGAGCCGGGAGATCGCCCATGACAGCCAACGTGTATCGTGTCGCCGGAGTCGTCGTCCTCATCGCCGCCTGCGCGACCGAGCAGAGAAAGCCCGACGCCGCCGTGACCGGGAACAAGCCAACCGAGAGCCCGCTGCTCGCCCCCTGGCAGGGGCCCTGGAGCGGCGTGCCGCCCTTCGGGAAGTTCAAGGTCGCCGACATCAAGGCTGCAATGGAAGAAGGCATGGCGCAGAACCTGGCGGAGATCGAGCAGATCGCCGCCAACCCCGAGCCGGCCAGCTTCGACAACACCCTGGTGGCGATGGAGCGGGCCGGCTGGCCGCTCGACCGCGCCAGCGCGGTCTACGGCGTCTACACCTCGACGATGAACGACGCCGAGATGCAGGCCATCGAGACGGACCTCTCGCCCAAGCTCGCCGCGTTCAACGACAAGATCGTGCAGAACGCGAAGCTCTACGCCCGCCTCGCTGCGGTCTACGACAAGCGCGATGCGCTGGGCCTGACCCCCGAGCAGCAGCGGCTGCTCTGGCTCGATGACAAGGAATTCGTGCGCCAGGGCGCCAGGCTCGGCGCGCCGGAGAAGAAGAAGCTCTCCGAGCTCAACCAGGAGCTCGCCTCGCTGAGCACGAAGTTCACCCAGAACATCCTCGCCGAGGAAGGCTCGCAGATGGTGCTGCTCACGGGCGAGGCCGACCTGGCCGGGCTCTCGCCCTCGTTGCGCGAGCAGGCGGCGGCCGCGGCAGCGTCGCGCGGCAAGGCAGGCCAGTGGGCCATCCTCAACACGCGCTCCAGCGTCGATCCCTTCCTCACCTTCTCGACCCGGCGCGATCTGCGCGAGAAGGTCTGGCGCATGTTCGTCATGCGCGGCGACAACGGCGACGCGCACGACAACAACGGCACCATCACGCAGATCCTCCAGCTGCGCGCGCAGAAGGCGAAGCTCCTCGGCTACCCGAGCTGGGCGCACTGGAAGCTCGAGGACCAGATGGCCAAGACGCCCGAGCGCGCCCTCGCGCTGATGGAAGCGGTGTGGAAGCCGGCGGTGGCGCGGGTACGCGAGGAGGTGGCCGACATGCAGGCCGTCGCCGACCAGGAGAAGGCCGGCATCCCCGGAGGAGCCGGCTTTGCCGGTGACGGGCGGAGCCCGAAGGGCGGAGCACCGATCGAGCCGTGGGACTACCGCTTCTACGCGGAGAAAGTGCGCAAGGCGAAGTACGACCTCGACCAGAGCGAGATGAAGCCCTACCTCCAGCTGGAGAAGCTGCGCGAAGGGATGTTCTGGGTGGCCGGCCAGATGTTCGGCTTCAAGTTCGTTCCCATCACCGACGGATCGATCCCCGTCTATCACCCGGACGTGCGGGTCTGGGAGGTGCAGGACTCCTCCGGCAAGCACGTCGGGCTCTGGTACTTCGATCCCTACGCGCGGCCGGGCAAGAACTCGGGCGCGTGGATGAACGAGTACCGGCGGCAGTCGCGGGTCGCGGGGGAGGTGCCGGTGATCGTCTCCAACAACGCCAACTTCGTGAAGGGCAAGCCGGGCGAGCCGATCCTGATCAGCTGGGACGACGCGACCGGCATGTTCCACGAGTTCGGCCACGCGCTGCACGGGCTCAACTCCAGCGTGACTTATCCCTCGCTCTCGGGCACCAACGTGCCGCGCGACTACGTCGAGTTTCCTTCGCAGCTCCTCGAACACTGGCTCTCCACGCGCGCAATGCTCGACCGCTACGCGCTGCACTACCAGACCGGGCAGCCGATACCGGCCCAGCTGGTGGAGAAGATCGAGCGCGCCAAGACCTTCAACCAGGGTTTCGCCACCGTCGAATATCTCTCGGCGGCGCTGGTGGACATGAAGCTGCACCTCGCGGGAGACCAGCCGATCGATCCACGCAAGTTCGAGAAGGAGACGCTGGCGGAGCTGGGGATGCCGAAGGAGATCGTCATGCGGCACCGCACGCCGCAGTTCCAGCATGTCTTCGCCGGCGACGGGTATTCGGCGGGGTATTACAGCTATCTTTGGTCGGATACCTTGTCGGCCGACGCGTGGGAGGCTTTTCTCGAGGCGGGCGGTCCGTACGACCGGGAAGTGGCGAAACGCCTTCAGCGATCCGTCTTCAGCGCCGGAAATACCGTCGACCCGGCCGACGGCTACCGCTCCTTCCGCGGGCGCGACCCAGGAATCGCGGCCCTGATGCGCAAGCGTGGGTTCGCGGCGCCGGCGGCAGGCTCCGGACAGCACTGATCGGGCTTGGCCGCCCAGGGACGCCGCTGCCGGACTGCAACCGGGCAAGCCGGCGCCTGGACGCAAGGGAAAATTTCGAGCTCTTGTGAACAGCGCGCCGCCTGACGAGATTCTATTTCGACAGTCTGGGGGAGGGGGGAATGAGCCAGCGCTGTGCGCGGATCCCGCAGCTCGACGGGCTGCGGGCGATTTCCATCTCTCTCGTCATCTTCGCTCATCTCTTCAACTCGGCCGGCGTCAGCCTGCCGGTGAGCTGGTTCCGCTGGCAGATGTTCAGCGGCCTGGGCGTGCGAGTCTTTTTCGTCATCTCCGGTTTTCTCATCACCGGCCTTTTGCTGAGGGAAAAGGAAGAATGCGGCAGCATCAGCCTTCTCCGCTTCTACGGGCGGCGCACCTTCCGCATTCTCGTGCCGTACTACGTCTTTCTCGCCGTGCTGATCGTGGCGCAGGCGCTGCATCTGGTCCGGTTCACCGGCAACGACCTGCTCCACGCGCTGACGTACACGACCAACTACCAGACCGATCGGTCGTGGGTGACGGGCCATTGCTGGTCGCTCGCGGTCGAGGAGCAGTTCTACCTGCTCTGGCCGCTGGCGATGGTGCTGCTCGGCAAGCGCCGCGCGGCTCTCGCGGCGCTCGGCATGCTCTTTCTCGCGCCGGTGATGCGCTCGTTCATCTGGAAGTTCGTGCCCGCGATGCACCCTGTCCTCGGTATCTCCTTCGAGACGGTCGCCGACGCGCTCGCAGCCGGCTGCCTGCTGGCCTGCGCGCGCGAGAAGCTCTGGACGCGGACCGGGTACCGCGCGCTGCTCTCCTCGCGGTGGATGTTGCTCGTCCCCCCGGCGGTGATGGGGATTTCTCTCTTCGACGCCTTCCCCAGCATTTCGTACACGGTTGGTTACTCGCTGATGAATCTGGGCGTGGCCCTGATCATCGACTGGACTCTGCGCTTCCCCCAGAAGTGGACGGCGCGCGCTCTCTCGCTGCGGCCGCTCGTGTACGTGGGATCGATCAGCTACTCGCTTTACCTCTGGCAGCAACCGTTCCTCGAGCACGTCGACCTGCAGGGCCTCCCGCTCAATCTGGTGGCCGCCCTGGCCGTGGCTGTACTGGCGCACTACGCGGTCGAGAGACCCTCGCTCGCGCTGCGCGTGCGCGTCGAGGAGTGGGCGCGCTCGCAGTTCCCGCAGCTGCGCCGGCGATCGCGAATTGCCATGCCGGTGCCGGCCGAGCAAGCGCGCGCAGCAGCGTAACAACAGGCGCTGCGCTGTCTGGCTGGTTCCCGTAGAGGCAGACAGCGTCCCCAAAAATAATTTTCCGGCCAGGCCACCCCGCACCCTCCTCGTACGTCAGGGCGCTCAGTCGCTCGCCTGCTGTCCGTGGCGTCGAGAGAAACCCCAGACGTTGCCCATAGAATGCGGTCGTACATCGGCCGTGCTGCACCCCGCTCAACCGCCATGCACCTAGCCCACCCCACTCTCGCCTCCACACCAGTCTAGGAAGAAGCGCCTCGCCTTCTTCGTTGGGCAAGCGGAACGCAGATCCCCCCGCGTCCCGCAGAGCAGCCAACCAAGGAGGCGAAGTGAACAAGCATCTCGTCATCGCAGCCGCCATCGCCTTGTCGCCGGCCGTCGCTCCCGCCGCGCAAGTCTGGACCGCCCCCAGCACCACCAAGGTGCGCCCGCAAGCCGCGGTTCCCGCCAACGCTCCCACCGCTGCCGCGCTCGCGGCCGCGCGCAACGAGTTCGAGTCCTTCCACGTCGTCGTCAACGGACCGGCCAGCGGCGTCTCGATGAGCCTGTCCGGTCTTTCCGACGGCAAGGGCGGCACCATCTCCGGACGCGACGTGGTGCTCTACCGCGAGGCGCTCATCAACGTTCCCGCGCCCTCGGGCGGTGACGGCGCCGCCGGCTGGTGGCCCGACGCGCTGGTGCCCGACGTCGACCCCATCGCGGGCGAGAAGCGCAACGCCTTCCCCTTCGACGTGCCTGCTGGCGAGACGCGCTCGGTGTTCGTCGACATCCACGTTCCCGAGGACGCGGCAGCCGGCAATTACACCGGAGTCGTCAACGTCACCGGCGGAGTCACCGCCAGCGTGCCGGTGACGCTCACCGTCTGGGACTTCAAGATTCCTTCGACGGCGACGCTGGTCAGCTCGTTCGGCTTGAACTGGAACGGCCCCTGCATGGGCCATGGCGATCCGGGCTGCACCAACTTCCCTGCCGAGGAGGCGCTGCGCGCGCGCTACGTGCAGGCCGCGCTGGACAACCGCGTCTCGATCAACGACCCCGACATCAGCGGACCGGTGAAGGCCGACGGCAGCCAGTACTGGGGCGACCACGACAAGTACGCCGGACCCTTCCTCGACGGCACCGCAGCGACGCGCCTCAAGGGGGCGAAGCTCACCTCGGTGCAGGTCTGGAAGGCCGCGCCCTCGACCGCGATCGAGGCAGCGTGGGCGACGCACTACCACCAGAAGGGATGGTTCGACGCGCTCTTCGATTACACCTGCGACGAGCCGCCGCTGACCTGCAAGTGGTCGGACATCCCCGGGCGCGTGAGCCAGACGCGTGCCGCCGACACGGCGCTGCCCACGCTCGTCACCACGTTGCCGGCCGAGGCGGCGGCGAACGGCATTCCGGCGGGTGCCATCGATCGCTTCGTCATCGTGGTGAACTACATGGAGGACCGTCCCGGCACGCAGTACGCTGGCAACCAGCGCGCCAAGTATCCGGCGAACATCTGGCTGTACCAGGGCTGCATGTCCTTCGGCTGCTCGGGCGTCGCACCCGGAGTGGACGCCACCAACGCCAGCGGCTGGCCCTCGTACGCCATCGACACGGACGCGACCCGAAATCGCGCGCTCGAGTGGATGTCGTTCAACTACGACGCCAACGGCGAGCTCTATTACGAGATGACGCAGTCGTTCGGCACCGGCGATCCGTGGGTCACGCAGTACGCCTTCGGAGGCCAGGGCGACGGCACCCTCTTCTACCCCGGCACGACCAGCCGGATCGGCGGAAGCACCGAGATCCCGATCGAGTCGCTGCGCCTCAAGGGAATCCGCGACGGAATGGAAGACTACGAGCTGTTGCACCTGGCCGCGTCGCTGGGGCTGAAGGACCAGGCCAAGGCGATCTCCTTGAGCGTGTACCCGCACGCGTACCAGGCTGCGGCGTCGCCGGCGGACGTCTCGGCAGCGCGGGAGAAGATCGCCGCGCTCATCCTGCGCGCGCTGGGCAAGGACGTTCCGACCGGCAGTTCCAACGGCAGTCCCAACGTGGCCGCGAGCGGCATCGGCTTCGGGGGCGGCTGCTCGACCTCGGGCGCGCAAAGCGCTCTGTTCGGCCTGGCCCTGGCTCTGGTCGTCCTGGGCCGGCGGAAGTACCGCGCTTAGACCGGCATTCGATCGATTGACCGCGGCGGCCCGGGGCGACAAACGTCCCGGGCCGCAGGCGTGTCGAGAGTCACCACATGCGATCGGCTTTGCTTTTCGCAATCGGCCTTCTCTGCTCCGCCTGCCTGTTCACTGGTTCGCGCATTCTTCGGCGCGGCGCATTAGCCGCGCAGGGGCGCGTTTTGCGCGTGATATGAGCGGCAGAATGCGTTGCCGCGCAGGGCTGTCGATCGTCTTTTTCCTGGCGATCTCCTGTTCAAGAAAGCCTGAAGGCGAGAGGCTCGCAGAGCTGCCGAACTCCCTTGGCATCGGGACAATCGCAGTCGATGAGACCGGCATCTACCTTGGCCTCAACAGTGCCGGAATCATGCGTCTGGATCTGGACGGCGGATCGCCGCTGACGTTGATGCCGCAGCATGCACTTGGACGGGAATGGCTGTACGCTCCCGTTCTCGGGCGCGACGCCGTCTACGCAGCCATCAATAGCATCGGGGGCGGCATCATTGGAGTCCCGAAGGATGGCGGCGACTACCGAGTCATCGTCGCGGAAGCGACCTCGTGCGCCGACGCCGGCGCGGCGTACAGTTTGCTCGCCGATCAGTCCGGCCTTTTCTGGAGAGAGGTCCGTTGCGACCTCTCATCTGTCAGCACGGTGCGGACTGTCCCCCTCGACGGGGGTGCCCCCATCGATCTCGGAAGCGCGCCGTATTCTGGCCCTCCCCACGAAAATCTTGGCCTTGCTGCCGACAGCGCCAACCTCTACTGGGCCGAAACCGGCTCTTTCGTAATGATGCCAAAGAGCGGTGGGCCGCAGACGCGCTTTCCCGTGGGTGTCGATGTCCAGAGCTTCCCCGGAGTACTCGAGGGACGCCTGTATTGGAGCGCCAACCAGAGCATCTATCAAATGCCCACCGCCGGCGGCGCCGCGCTAGAGCTTGCCAGGGTGGTCCACCAGATTTTCACACCCTGGGGCCTCGGGCTTCGCGCCAACACGATCCTCGCTCGCGGCGTGGATACCGTGATCGACGGTGATCAGGAATACAACCTGTATTCTCTCTTCGAAATAACCAGACGCGACGATGGAACCGCTTCCGTCCGCACCATCACCTCCGACAACCGGGGGCTTTGCTGCGCCGCCCTCGACGGCACCTACATCTACTGGGTTGAATACTCGGGGGCCCAACAAACGCTGTTCAGGACCCCCCGCCGCTGATGCCGGTAGGAAAAGTGGCGTCCCCACAGGGATTCGAACCCTGGTTGCCGCCGTGAAAGGGCGGTGTCCTGGGCCTCTAGACGATGGGGACGGGGTGCCACGGGGGTGCCAAACCCAGTGGTTTCCGTCACGGACCGACGCCTTCTAGCACAACCTCCTCCGTGGCGGTGGTGTTCGACGATCGCGAGGCATGGCCGCCGCCATCGGTCGGTCCCTTGCCGCGACCAGGCAGGACGCAGCGACGGTGGTATGTAGCGCTCCCGGATGACGC
Organism: Deltaproteobacteria bacterium; assembly: GCA_005879315.1. Lineage (GTDB taxonomy): Bacteria > Myxococcota > Myxococcia > Myxococcales > 40CM-4-68-19 > 40CM-4-68-19. Next base: position 13,566 of record VBLC01000086.1, read on the forward strand.
ATCTCGAGTGAACGTGCGCGCGCTGGTCCCCGGCATTCTCCTCTGCCTGGCGCTCGCCGGAGCGGCGTGGCGGCTCTCGATGCTGCCTGGCCTCCACGTCCTGGGCCCGCTCACCCTGGCGCTGGTGCTCGGCATCGCGCTGCGCGCCGTCGCCGGCCCGCTGCCGTGGAGCGACGCCGGCTCGAAGCTCTGCGCGCGTCCTGTCTTGCGTGTGGGCGTCTTTCTCATGGGCGCGCGCCTCGACTTTGCCCTGGTGGCCAAAGTGGGCCCACGGATTTTGCTGCTCGACCTCGTCCTCATTTGCGCGGGTCTGGTCGGCCTGCATTGGCTGGCGCGCGCGATGCGCGTGCCCCCCAAGCTGGCCACGCTGCTGGCGGTCGGAACCTCGATCTGCGGCGCCAGCGCGGTGGTCGCGGCCGGCTCGGTGACCCGCGCCGAGGAGGAGGACGTCACGCTCGCGGTCGCGCTCTGCGGCATTCTGGGGACCCTCGGCGTCCTCTTCTACGTCCTCGCCGGCCCGTCGCTTCCGCTCACCGTCGCGCAGCTCGCGGTGCTGTGCGGTTCCACGCTGCACGAAGTCGCGCAAGTGGTCGCCGCCGCCTTCAGCTGGGGCGCGGCGAGCGGCGATCTGGCGACGCTGGTCAAGCTGACCCGCGTCGTGTTGCTCGCGCCCGCGCTGCTCGCTCTGGGGCTCGCGACGCGGGAGGCGGGCGAGCATCCCCGCTACAGCTTGCGCGATCCGCCGGTTCCGTGGTTCGTGGTCGGCTTTCTCGCGCTCGGCGCCGCTGTGTCGGTGGGCTGGCTGACGTCCCTGGAGCGCGACGGCGCCTCTCACGCCAGCGTTTTCCTCATGGCCACCGCCATGGCGGCGATGGGCCTGCACAGCCCGCTGGTGATGATCCGCCGCGCCGGCCTGCGGGTGATGAACGCGGGCGCGCTCGGGTTCGCCTGCATGGCGGCGCTGTCGTTCGCGCTGATCCGCGCTCTGCGCATCGGGTAGACTACGCCGTCAGCTTGGCGGGTTCCTTCTTGCCGAAGATCCAGGCGCCGAGGACGCCCAGCTCGTAGCAGAGCAGCATCGGCACCGCCATCAGCGCGAGGTTGAAGGGATCGCCCGTGGGCGTGACTACCGCTGCGACGATGACGTTGAGCACGATGGCGTGGCGCCGGTACTTGCTGAGGAAGCGCCAGTCGACGATGCCCATCATCGAGAGCAGGGTCAGGATCAGCGGCAGCTCGAAGATGATGCCGAAGGCGAGCATCAGCATCATCACCAGGCCGAGCTGCTCGCTCATCATCAAGACCGGCCGCATGTCCGGCCCGGCGGTGCTGATGAGGAATTCGAAGGCGGGCGGAAGGATCACCGTGTAGCAGAAGGCGGCGCCGCCGACGAAGAAAAGGGTGGCCGTCGCGACGAAGGGCAGGATGGCGCGACGCTCGCGGCGATAGAGCCCCGGCGCGACGAACCGCCACAGCTGCCAGAAGATGAACGGCGAGGCGGCGAAGATGCCAGCATAGAGCCCGACCTTGAGGTAGATGAGGAAGGGCTCGATGCTGGAGGCGTAGTGCAGCGCGCGCTCTCCCTCCGGCAGCGCGGCCAGGACCGGGCGCATGAGGAAATGAAAGAGGGGCGTGGAAAAGTAGTAGCAGCCGCAGAAGGCGATCCCCACCCAGATCACCGCCCACTTGAGCCGATGCCGCAGCTCGATCAGGTGCTCGCGCAGCGAGAGATGGACGTCGTCCTCGGGCCCCGGTTCCGGCGGAGGCTTGGGCAAGAGCGCGGGGCTCACGCCTTCTTCTCTTCTTGCGGTACCGAGCCCTCGGCGGGCACTGCGCGGATCTCGGCGGCGTGGCGCCGGGCCGCGGCCCTGGCTGCGGCCGGATCCTCCGGAGGAACTTCGCCGGTGCCCGCCGCCGTTCGAGCGATGGCGCGCGCCGCTCCCGGATCAGCCGGCGCGTCAGGAGCGGGCGGCGGGACCGGGGCGATCATCCGCTGCGGCTGCTCGTCGAGATCGATGCGGGTGATCTCCTGCTCGAACTGCCCCTTGAGGTCGTCGGTGGCCTTGCGCAATTCGCGCAGCCCCTTGCCCAGCGACCGCGCGAGCGAGGGCAGCTGATCCGGCCCGAGCAGCAGCAGCGCCAGGGCGAGGATGATGACGATTTCCGTCATGGAGAGGCCGCCGAGCATGACCCTCCTTTTAACTCAGAGTCCGCCTTTGAGCATCGCGTCCGCAGCCTGCGTGTTCGTCGGTGGAGGCTGCTTGGCCCCCGTCTGGCAGGGCAGCTTGTCGCAGACTGGAGCCGCTTGCCCGAACTCGTCGAGCGGCTCGTTGCCCTTGAGATACGCCTCGAGGACGGGCTGGTGCGAGTCGGGCCCCGCCCTCTTGCCGGTGTCGGGGTCGACGTTGACCCAGACGATGTTCTCGCTCGGAGGCTCGAAGTTGCCCTGCGGCACGCCCTTGAGCGCCTTGCTCATGTAGTCGAGCCAGATGGGCAGCGCGTAGTGGCCGCCGGTGGCGTACTTGTCCATCGGCGTCTCGTAGGTGTCGTAGCCGACCCAGACGCCGGTGACGAGGTCGCGGGTATATCCGAGGAACCAGGCGTCGAAGAGATCGTTCGTCGTCCCGGTCTTGCCCGCGACCGGCTTCCCCAGCGCGGCCGCGCGCCCGCCCGTGCCGGGCGGCTTGCACACTTCCGTCATCAGCTGCTGCATGAGGAAGGCCGTCTCCGGCGTCATCACCTGCTCGGGCACTTCGTGAAGCTTGGCGTACCCGGCGGCGATGCGGTCGTCCAGCCACGTCCAGGGATCGTAGAAGCTGGAGTGGTCCTCGAGAATGCGCCCGTCGCGATCGAGCACGCGGCGCAGGTAGATCTGCTTCGCCTTGCGGCCGAGCCGGTTGAAGGTGGCGAAGACGTTGGTCAGCTCGTGCGGATAGACGCAGGAGGAACCGAGCGCCATGGAGAGGTCTTCGTTGATCTTGGTGGTGATGCCCAGGTTGTGCGCCCAGGCGGAGGCGGCCTTCACCCCGACCGCCTGCAGCGTGCGGATGGCGGGAGTGTTCATCGAATGGATGAGCGCCGTCCGAACCGGCACCTCGCCCTTGAACTCCTCCTCGTAGTTCTGCGGCTTCCAGCGCTTGCCGGTCGACTCGTCGTCGGTCACAAGCGGCGCGTCGAGCAGGATGGTCGAGGCGGTGAATGCGCGCTGCTCGATGGCCGCGCTGTAGATGACGGGCTTGAAGGCCGAGCCCGGCTGGCGGCAGGCCTGGAAGGCGCGGTTGAACTCGCTCTTCTCGAAGTCGTAGCCGCCGATCATCGCCAGCACGTATCCGCTGTTCGGATCGGTGGAGATGAGCGCCCCCTGCAGCTTGGGCTCCTGCTCGAGCGAGTAGACGGTCTGGCCCTTCTCGATGCTGTCGGCGCGCACCAGGACGACGTCGCCCGTCGAGATCGCAGTCTTGAGATTCGTGATCTGCGCGTATTCGGAGTTCTGCTCGGGATTCGGCTTGCGCGCCCACCAGGAGGTGCCGGCGGAAATGAGACCCGTCTTCTTGCCGACGCGAACGGTCGCGCTCTGGCCGTCCTTGTCCACCGAGGTGACGAGAGCGGCGATGACGTCGTCGTTCTTGCCGTCGCCGTCGAGGAAGACTTGCTCCTTCTCGGCGAAATCGTCCCAGTCCTTCTGCGGAAGACGCAAGAGCGCGCCTCGGTAGCCCTGCCGCTTGTCGGCATCGATGACGCCGCGGATGGTGGCGGCGATGGCGTCGTGCTCGCGCTCGAGATCGACGGTGGCGTAGACCTTGAGGCCGTCGTTGAGCAGCCGCTCGTTGCCGTAGCGGGCTACCAGGTCGCGGCGGATGTGCTCGGTCACGTAGGGCGCCGTGTCGCGGAAGATGTCCTGCACGGAAAAGACTTCGATGGGCGCGGCGTCGGCCTCCTCGCGCGCCACCTGCGAAATCATCCCCTCCTCGGTCATGCGCCGCAGCACGTACGAGCGGCGCGCCTTGGCCTTCTCGGGATGGGCGAAGGGCGAGTACTCCGAAGGCGCCTGGGGAAGCCCCGCGATCAAGGCGATCTCCGGCAGCGTCAGCTCCCAGACGTTCTTGCGGAAGTAGTTCTCGGCTGCCGCCTGCACGCCATAGCTGTGGTGGCCGAGGTAGACCTCGTTCAGGTAGAGGTAGAGGATCTGCTCCTTGCTGAAGTTGTCCTCGAGGCGCTTGGTGAGGATCAGCTCGCGCGCCTTGCGCCGGACGCCCGCCCAGCCGGAGCGCACGTGCGCGGCCTTCACGCCTTCGGAGCTGGCGAGAATCGCCTTGGCGGTCTGCTGCGTCAGGGTCGAGCCGCCCTGCTTCATCTTGTGCCGCAGCACGTAGGTCTTGAAGAGGGCGCGGGCGATGCCGGTGTAGCTGACGCCCGAGTGGTCGAAGAAGTCGGCGTCCTCGGAGGCGATGAACGCCTGCACCATCTTCTTGGGGATATGCTCGTAGGGCACGACAACGCGGCGCTCGTCGTAGAACTCGCCGATGAGCTGCTCGTCGCCGCTCCAGACGGTGGTGACGATCGGCGGCCGGTACCGGCGCGCCCAGTCGATGGAGGGGAGGCCCCTGGCGAAGGCGATGTACACGGCGACCAGCGCGATGAAGAAGATTGCGGCCAGGATTCCAGCGGGGATGGCAAGCAGGACCCAGAGCGGCTTCTTGCCCGGCCCGCGGTCTGCCACCAGGCGGCCATGCATGCGCCGCACGAGGTCCTGCGCGCGGTTGGGGTCTTGGGGTTGGGGCATCATTCGCGTCTACAACGAACAGTAGAACCGGGGCGAGTCATCCGCGCAAATTGCGTGCTGTCGGGCGCTCGCCCAAGCCCTTCAAGGATAACTCTGTTTTCCACTGGATGCCCGCGCGAGTGAGCGCTGCCCGCAGATCGCCGGGCAGGGGTGAGACCAAGGTCAGCCTCTTGCCGCTCAGGGGATGCGAGAGCGAGAGGCGGGCGGAGTGGAGGAACATCCGCTTGAGGCCGAGCTGCCGCTGCATCTGGCGGTTGAAAGGGAAGTCGCCGTAGCGGGCGTCGCCGACTACCGGATGGCCGATCGCCGCCAGGTGCCGGCGGATCTGATGGGTCCGGCCCGTCTCGATGGCGAGCTCGAGCAGCGTCGTCTCCGCGCCTCCCTCGAGCTTGCGCCAGCGGGTGAGCGCTTTCTGCATGTTCACGCCGCGCTCCGACTTGCTGGCGGCGCTCTGTTGATGCTCCGGGAGGCGCAGGTCGATGCTGCCCTCCTCTTTCTGGAAGCGGCCTTTGGCGAGGGCGAGGTAGCTTTTCTCCGCCTCGCCCCGGGTGAACATCTCGGTGAGCCGCACCATCGCCTGGCGGGTCTTGGCCACGAGCACGACGCCGCTCGTCTCGCGATCGAGCCGGTGGGCCGGGCTCGGTCTGAATTCCCCCTCGGGAATGTGCAGACCCTGCCGCTCGGAGTAGGCGCGCACCTGATCGACCAGCGTCTCGCCGGTGATGCCCGAGCCGGGATGGATGGCCAGCCCGGCCGGCTTGTCACAGGCGAGGATGTGCTCGTCTTCGTAGAGGATGCCGAAATCCTGCCCCACCGCCGCGGCCGGCTTCTGCGGCGGCGGCTTGTCCGCCTGCAGGACGTGGACGGTGATCTCGTCGCCCGGCGCGAGCAGCTGGGCGATGTCCGCCCGCGCGCCGTTCACCCGCACTTTCTTGGTGCGGACCAGCTTGTAAAGATGGCTGAGCGGCAGGTTCTCCAGCCGCCGGCGAAGGAATTTGTCCAGCCGCTGCCCCGCCGCATCCGGGCTGACCTTGAAGTCGAGTCTCATCTCGTCTGCGTCTCCGAGAAGCGGGCCACGCGCCAGGTGCCGTCGGGCTGCAGCTCGAGATCGAGCCGCGCGCCTCGCTGGATCTCGCCTCCTCCTTGCGGGCGGATGTCGAGCTCGTACACGGCGGTCCTGCTCTTGCCCTCGCCGCTGAGCGACTTCCGCGAGTAATAGACGCGCACTTGCCGGAGCGGGATCTGCAGCCCGCCGGGCCGGCGCGCATCGACAGTGAGCCGCAACTCCTCCTGAAGCCGCAGGGTCGCCACGCCGGTCGAGAGCGGGAGCGCGCCGCTCTGGTCGGACTCGACGTAGTACCGGTCGACGAATTTGTCCGCCACCGAGCCGGCGCTCTTCAACCCGCCGCAGGCCAGCAAGAGTAGCGCCGCCGCGCGCTTCATCGGCGTAAGATAGCAGCCAAGGAGGCGGCTCGGCTTGGCGAAGATCTATACACGGCGCGGCGACGACGGCTCGACCGGACTCTTCGGCGGCCCGCGGGTTCGCAAGGACGATCTGCGGGTGGTGGCCTATGGCGACGTCGACGAGCTGAATTCGGCTCTGGGAATGGCGCGCGAGGAGCTGCCCGAGGGCGACCTGCGCTCGCTGATCGATTCCTTCCAGAGCGAGCTGTTCGACCTCGGCGCCGAGCTGGCCACGCCCGACGCCGCCCAGGCGCCCAAGGAAGTGCCGCGCGTGTCGTCGCAGAGCGTGGCGCGGCTGGAGCGGGAGATCGATCGGTTGACCGAAGAGCTGCCGCCGATGAAGAACTTCATCCTTCCCGGCGGCTCGCGGTCCGGGGCGGTGCTGCATTTCTGCCGGACCGTCTGCCGGCGCGCCGAGCGCAAAGTGGTCGAGCTGGCCGACTCCACTCCTGTCTCCGCCGAGGCGCTCGCGTACTTGAATCGCCTCTCCGATCTGCTCTTCGTCATGGCCCGGGCGGCCAACCTGCGCGCCGGCGGCCGCGAGATTCCCTGGACTCCGAAGAGATGACCAAGCTCCCGGAGCTTCCCGCGCCAGGCGGGTCGGTCCGCTTCCCTCTCGACGAGCGCCGTGAAGCCTTTGCGGTCCGGTTGGCCGACGGCACTCTGCGCGCGTACCTCAACGTCTGTCCCCACCGCGCCCAGCCCGTCGACCTGGGCGACGGCCGCCTCTTCAACGCCGCCGGCGAAATGGAGTGCGCCGCCCACGGCGCCCGCTTCGATCCCTCGACCGGGACCTGCCTGGGCGGCCCCTGCGAGGGCCAGCATCTCGTCCCACTCCAGATCAACGAGATCGCAGGTTCGGCCTGGGTCGAGCCCTTTGACCCCCCTGCCGGTTAGCGAAGCCGCTTCACCACGGCCTGGGTGAACATCCGGGTGGTGGCCGAGCCGCCCAGATCTGGGGTGGTGGCCTCGCGGGCGGCAATTGTTTCGCGGACTGCCGTGACCAGCCGGTCGCCAGCGGTGCGCTCGCCGATGTGCTCGAGCAGCATCGACCCGGCCAGCATGACCGCAGTCGGGTTCGACACTCCTTTGCCGGCGATGTCGGGCGCGGTGCCGTGGACGGCCTCGAAGATGGCGGTGTCCTTGCCGATGTTCGCGCCGGCGGTGAGGCCGAGGCCGCCGATGAGGCCGCTGGTGAGATCGCTGAGGATGTCGCCGAACAGGTTCGTCGTCACCAGCACGTCGAACTGATTCGGATTGCGCACCAGCTGCATGGCGCAGTTGTCGACGATCATCTCGCGGAAATCGATGTCGGGATTCTTGGCGGCGATCCCGCGGCCCACTTCGAGAAAGAGCCCGCTGGTGCACTTGAGGATGTTGGCCTTGTGCACGAGAGTCAGGCGGCGGCGGTGGCGGGCGCGCACGTAGTCGAAGGCGTACTGGATGATCCGCTCGCTCCCCTTGCGGGTGATGATGGAGATGCTCTCGGCGGCGTTGTGGTCGTCGTCGACGTAATGCTCGACGCCGGAATACAAGCCTTGGGTGTTCTCGCGGATGACGACGAGGTCGACTCCGCTGTAGCGCGACTCGACGCCGGCGAAGCTGCGGGCGGGGCGAACGTTGGCGTAGAGGTCGAACTCCTTGCGGAGGGCCACGTTGGCGCTGCGGTAGCCTTCGCCCACCGGCGTCGCCAAGGGACCCTTGAGAGCGAGCTTGTTGCGGCGAATGGACTCGATCGTTTCGGCCGGAATCGGAGTGCCGTGCGTCGCGACCGCGCCCGCGCCGGCCGCGACGCGCTCCCATTGCAGCTGGACGCCGGCGGCCTCGATCACCTCGACGGCGGCGTTGACCACTTCCGGACCGATCCCGTCGCCGGGGATCAGCGTCACTGGCATTGCCATGCCGCGCTTGTAGCCTGTTAGCGCTGCGGCGGGAAGGTCGCGGTCGCGAGCGGGGCGGAGAGCTGCGCGGCGGGCGCGACGCGGATGCCCGCATCGGAGATCGCGTACACGTAGGCGGCGCCGGCGCTGTCGGAGGCCATCACGCTGCGGCGGATCCAGGGGCTCCAACTCCAGCTCCAGGTGCCGCCAGTGGAGGTGAGGTAGAGGTCCTTCATCGACAAGGCGCCCTTGAAGGTGATCGAGGAAGGCGAGACCTCGAAGACGCGCAGGTCGCTGCTGAAGCTGTTCCAGTAGGGCCCGCTGCCGGTGTCGAGGCTGGGGTCCCAGTCGTAGAAGGGCACGGCGAGCAGATTCATTTTGCCGAACCAGTTGAAGGCGTGGTGATCCCAGAGCGCGTCGCTGTACGCCCAGGCCGAGCCGATCTTCGCCTGGGCGGTCCGCTTCGGAGCGGAGATGTCCGAGACGTCGAAGACCGAGAGCTGCAGCGAGCGCTGCCGCCAGTCGGGGATGTCGGGCAAATCCACGCCGATGGCGAGCAGGTGCGAGTCGTCGATCGGCTGCAGGTAGGTGGAGAAGCCGGGCACCTCCAGCACTCCCGCCTTGCGCGGATTCTTCGGGTCGGAGAGGTCGAGGGCGAAGAGCGGATCGATCCGCTTGAAGGTGACCACGAATCCGCGCGCGCCGATGAAGCGCGAGCTCTGCACCCATTCGCCGGGCGAGAGATCGTTCAGCTCGCCGACGACCTTGATCTCCTCTCCCGAGGTGGCCAGGACGCGGACGGCGTTGGACAGCTCGAGGCGCAGCTCGTCGTGCGGCGCCGGAGCGCCGACCGAGACGCGGTGGCTGCGGCTGGTGTTGACCGCGACGCGCAGGTAGCCGCCGCTCTCGTCGAAAGAGAACGGATTGAGCGGATGTCCGGCGAGGCCGCCCGAGGCGAGATAGAGGACGCCGCCGGGATGGCCGATGTCGAATCGATGCAGGTAGGTCCAGTCGACTTGCTCCGGCTCTTCCCACCACCACCAGTGCGAGCTGGCGACATAGAGCGATCCCGTCGAGGCGTAGACCAGGCTGGCGTAGTCGGAGATGAGCGTCGTGCGCGCGGGCGGCGAGTCGGGATGATCGAGATCGATCGTCGCGATGGTGAGGAAGCCGAGGCGCTCGGGCGCATCGCTGGCGCGGAACTGCGAGCAGTCGTACGCGACGCTGACGGTCTCGCCGCCGGCCAGCCGTCGCTGCGCAGGCGGCAGCCACTGGTCGAGCGGCGCGGCGCGGATGACGGCCTCGTTCGCGTCCTCCAGCTGGCGGATCGCTCTTTCCCAGGCGGCCTCGTCCTGCCAGTCGGCGCTCACCCACCACTTCACCTCGGCGGGCCAGCGCGGGACGTCGTTGAGAACGAGATAGACCTGGGGGCCGATGCGCCGGGCGTGCGCGACAAAGCCCGGCAAATAGAGCTCGGCCACCACTTGCAACTGTGCGGCGTCCACCAGCGTCACCTTCGTCGTCGTGGCGCCATAGGAGCCGCACAGGCCGCCCATCCCGACGGGGCACATGCCCATGCCGAGGCTGGGCCCGTCGGCGGGCGGCACCAGCGAGACCACGGCGATCCGGCCCTTGTCGTCGAGGAACATCTCAGTGGGATAGCCCTCGATGGAGAGCGAGGGGCCCAAGGCGAGCTGCGCGGGCGGCCACGAAGTCGCTGCAAAGAGCTTGCGGCCACTCAAGACGAAGATGTGCGTGCCGTCGTTCTTGACGAAATCGGGCTCGTCCACGCCGGGGGTCTGCACGTTCGTCGTCGTCCACGCCGACGGCGGACCAGCGGGAGTGCTCGTCGCGGGGCCGGCGCCTGCCGGTCCGCCCATGGCGACCGGGCCACCGCCCCAGCGGCGCCTCCAGATGATCTGCGCCTCGAGCTGGTGGCGCATCTGCGCCACCGCTGCGTCCTGGATCGCCTTCTCCACCGCCGGACAGCCCTGGACGGCGCGCAGGGCCGGGCGCATCGCGATGGACGCTGGCTGCGGCTCGCCGCTCCCGCAAGCGAGGGCGAGAAAGAGAGCGAGGCGGGAGAGCCGGCGAAGCATGGAGCACCTCCGCGCTAGCGGATTGGATCAGTCGTACGCGCGGACCCCGCCGCAGTCCAGGCGGCCACAGCGAGAAGAACGATTTCGACCAGCACCAGGCCGGAGCTGATGCCGTGCAGCGTCCGGAAGCGCGGCGAGCCGGTCTCGCCCGCCGCGCGCAGGGCGCGGATGGCCGGCGTGACCCAGGCCGAGGACGCCAGCGCGCAAAGGCCGGCGGCGAGCGGAAGCAGCGCGGCGCGGCGTCCAAAGGCGGACAGTGCGGCGACGGCGCAGAGGACGAGCGTGGCGGCATCGAGGCGGGCGAGCATCGTCCCGACGGCATCGGCGGCCATCTGCCGCCGGACGTCGTCGCGAGGCAGCCCGGCGATGGCGCGCGAGAAGACGGCCGGCGCCGCCACCGCAGCGAAAAAGATGTCCGCCCCAATCAAGATCGAGCAGCAGAGGAGATAGATCCGCGCATTCACGGAGGGAGTTTTGCGCTAGGGTGCTGCCGACATGCAAGGCGACATGGACATCGTCGACCCGCTGATCGACGAATACCTGGCGCGGCTGGCGGGCTCGCCCGACTCTGTCGAGGGCGAGATGCGACGCTACGCCGACGAGCGCGAGGGCTTTCCCATCGTCGGTCCGGTGCTCGGGCAGTTGCTCTCGCAGCTCGCCCTGCTCGCCCACGCGCGCCGCATCTTCGAGGTCGGAAGCGGCTTCGGCTACTCCGCTTTCTGGTTCGCGCGCGTGCTCGAGCCGGGCGCCACCGTGACGCTGACCGATTTCGATCGCGAGAACCTCGACCGCGCGCGCGCCTGGCTGGGCAAGGCGGGCCTGCTCGACCGCTGCTACTTCGAGCCGGCCGGCGACGGCCTCGAGGCCTTGGCTCGCGCCGAAGGCGGCCTCGATATCGTCTTTCTCGACCTCGCCAAGGCCGACTATCCGCGCGCGCTGGCACTGGCGCTGCCCAAGCTGCGCCGGGGCGGCCTGGTGCTCGCCGACAACGTGCTCTGGGGCGGAGCGGTCGCGCGCGGCGAAGGAGACGCGGCCACGACGGGCCTGCGCGAATACATCCGGCTCATCTTCGGCAGCGAGGGGCTCGTCTCCACCGTCGTGCCGCTGCGCGACGGCCTCGCCATCACCATGAAGAGATAGCCGTGCCGCCCTCTGCCGCGCGCGTGAAGGAGCGCGCCCTCCAGCTGGGTTTCGATCTGTGCGGCATCGCCCGAGCGCATCCGCTGGAGGAGGCGCGCCTCGATCGCTGGCTCGGGCAGGGCTGGGACGCCGGCCTCGACTACGTTCGCGAGCGGCGCGAGGAGCGGCTCGATCCCTCGCGCGTCCTGCCCGGCGCGCGCAGCGTGCTCGCCTTGGCCGCC
>VBLC01000009.1 GCA_005879315.1 Deltaproteobacteria bacterium
CCTGACTACGCTTCGGCCTCGATAGGCCTCGTCGCATTTATCGAGCTGCCGAGCCAGGGGCACTATACAAGTCGCCAAGCCGCCTGCGGCGGCCGCGACTGAGTACACGTAATCGTAAATTCGCTCCGTGTTGGTTGGCGATGGATCTCAGGAGTGGGTTGTAGGCCGATGGATCTCAGGAGTGGCTTGTAGATTGTTGCCTTCAGGAGCCCCAGGCTGAAGCCTGGGGCTAAAAGAGCACCAAGCCTCCTGCGGAGGCTCAAGACCGGCCGGTGCCAACCGATGAGTCACGAGATGAGACGAGGCTCCCTTGACCTCTGCGACAAGGCGAGCCACGGGCGTCGAAGGATGAAGCCGCGTCAGCAGATGAAGGTGATCCTCGGTACCGCCAAGGGCGCAGGGCACGCAACTCGAGACTCTTGGCAGTGACGACCCTGAAAAGGTCTGCCTCGAGATCGGCGGAGATCAACGGCCGACGCCGAAAAGTCCCCCACACGAGGTGGACGTACAGCTCGACCTGCGTTCTTTCACCCATCCACCGCCCCCGCGATCAGAACACTGCGCTCGAGCCTCCGAAGGAGGCTTGGTGCCTCTCTAGCCCCAGGCTTCAGCCTGGGGCTCCTGAAGCTGACCGTCCTGCCTTCGATCCGAATCACGGGACAATCTACAACCCACCCCTGACACTCATCGCTCAACAACAGGGAACGAATTTTCCGGGCAGATCTACTAATCAGCGCCCCAGCCAGCTCTTCAGCTTCTGCACCGCGTGGTGGAAATTGACCTTGGCGTTCACCTCGGTGATGCCGAGCGTGCGGGCGATCTCGGCGAAGGGCAGATCGCCGTCGATGCGCAAGAGCAGCACCTCCCGCTGCCGTTTGGGCAGCCGCGCCACCGCCTCGCGAAGCGCCTTCTGCTGCTCTTGCGCGTGCAGCCTCTCCTCGGCGTTGGACTGGACCGGATCGGCCTCGCGCTCCTGGGCCTGCTCGCTGCGGTCGAAGCGGGCGATGTCGCGCAGGTGGTTCTTGGCGAGATTGACGACGATGCGGAAGAGCCAGGACTTGAACGAGCCGCCCCGCCAGCCGGCGGCGCGCTCGGCGGCGTTGATGAAGGCGCGCTGCGCGAGATCCTCGGCGTCGTCCTCGTCGCGGGCGAAGCGCCGGGCGATGCTCAGCACGGGCCGCTGATAGCGGCGCACCAGCGCCTCGAAGGCGCGGTGATCGCCGGATTTGAACGCCTCGAGCAGCTCCCCGTCGCTCAGGTCGCCCATGGAACGGGTCCACGCTTACTCATTGACGAGGGAAAAAGCGAGGACTACATCGCAGCGCCATGCTCGATCTCAAGTGGGTGGTGGCCAATCTCGAGGAGGCCAAGGAGCGGCTCTCCGCTCGCGGCGGCGGCGCGGCGCAGGCGCTCGCGCCCATCGAGCAGCTTGCGCAAGAGCGGCGGCAGCTCATCCAGGAGAGCGAGTCCCGGCGCGCGGAGCAGAAGAAGGCCTCCGAGCAGATGCGATCGCTCAAGGGCGAAGAGCAGGCGAAGCTGCGCGCGCACCTCAAGTCTTTGAGCGACGAAGTCAAGGAGAAGGAGGCGCGCCTCAAGGAAGTCGAGGAGCGGATCGAAGCGGCCCTGCTCGGCGTGCCCAACCTGCCGCACTCGAGCGTTCCCAAGGGCGCCGGGCCGGAGCAGAACCAGGTGGTGCGCGAGTGGGGGTCGAAGCCGCGCATCGCCCAGCCGCGCGAGCACACCGAGATCGGCGAGAAGCTCGGCCTGCTCGACTTCGAGCGCGCGGCGAAGGTGTCGGGCGCGCGCTTCGTCTTCTATCGCGGAGCGCTGGCGCGCCTCGAGCTTGCCCTCGTGCAGTTCTTCCTCGACAGCGCGCGCGAGCGCGGCTACCTCGACCTCTTGCCGCCCTATCTGGTCAACGCCGACTCCATGCGCGGCACCGGACAGCTGCCCAAGTTCGAGGAGGATCTCTTCAAGACCACCGCCGGCCACTACCTCATTCCCACCGCGGAAGTCCCGGTGACCAACTACCACCGCGACGAGATCCTCGAGCATCTGCCCATCAAGTACTGCGCCTTCTCTCCCTGCTTCCGCAGCGAGGCGGGCAGCTACGGCAAGGACACCAAGGGCCTCATCCGCCAGCACCAGTTCCACAAGGTTGAGCTGGTCCGCTTCGAGAAGCCGGAGGATGCCCAGGCGGCGCTCGAGCAGCTGGTGCTCGACGCGCAGGCACCGCTGCAGAAGCTGGGCCTGCACCATCGCGTGACGGTGCTCTGCACCGGCGACCTGGGGTTCTCGGCGGAGAAGACGTACGACCTCGAAGTGTGGCTGCCGGGGCAGGGCGCTTTTCGCGAGATCAGCTCCTGCTCGACGTTCGGGGACTTTCAGGCGCGCCGAGCGCAGATCCGCCATCGGCCGGCGCCGGGGGAGAAGCTGCGGCTGGTTGCGACCCTCAACGGCAGCGGCCTCGCGGTGGGGCGCACGGTGGTGGCGATTCTCGAGAACGGCCAGCAGGCGGACGGGAGCGTAGTGTTGCCCGAGGCGATCCGGCCCTACCTGGGCGGCCTCGAGCGGCTCGAGCCGGTTAGAGAGCTCTGACGGCGGCGAGCCGGTCGGCGATGTCGTGCACGATCAGCGCTCCCGACCGGACCTCGATCGAATAGAGCACCCTCACGCGCGCGCTAGTGAACTGCAGCCAGGCTTGGTCGACGCCGATGGCGGGCCTTCTCACTTCCAGCATCGCGACCATCTCCCTCAGCCCGCGTGCCACACGGTCACGCCGATCCTGCGGCAGCGCCAGCAGTTGATCGAGCGCGGTCACGCTCAGCTGCATCCCTCCGAGCGACGACAAGATCGCTGTCCCCATGCCCCCTCCCCCCGGCACAGCGCTAGAGCAAGCGGAGGGCCAATCTCGAGAGTGCTTTTCGCGCGCGCATCACCTGTTTTGCCGCCGACGTGAGCTTCGTCACGATCGCCTGCTGTCGAAAGGAGCGTTCACCATCGAAACGAAGCAAGCCGAATCGGAAACAACGAAAGCGCGCACGCGCTCGCGCGAAGCAGCTTTTACAGGAAACTGACTACGCCGATCGCTGGAGGGCGGCGCGGATGAATTCGATCAGGCGTTCGAAGCGGTCGAGCCGATCCATCAGCGAGTGGGACCGCTCCTCGTCCCGTTGAATGGCCGACTGCGCGAGGAGCCTGACCACCATCTTGGTGCAATCCTCCGCCTGCCGCGAGAGATCGCGCCAGAGGACCTCGTCGCCCGAATTCGCTCCGCAATCGCGGAATGCGTTGCAGGTTCCTTCGAGCCGTTCGAGCTGCGAGTCGATCTGTTGGATTTTGCGGTCCACTGAGGGCCCGATCCAGAGAGCGGGGCTTCAGTCCTAAGCATCAGCACGGGCACTGCCAAGTCGGCACTGCTGTAGTCACGGGAAGACCAGCAGAGGTCCACCTTGCAACAGTGGAATGGGCGTCTCGTCCATCAGGAGCGTGCAGCCAAAGAGCCCCAGCCGAGGATCGCAGCTGTCGGGTCCACGCTGGAAATCGAAGGGAGCACCGCAGACCGCCAGCGCGCGGTCATTGAAGCAGGGCACGAACCAGTGCGAGCGGTTGACGGGGTTGAAGCAGCGCGCGCCGTTCTCGTCCCACTCCGCCTCGATCAGCCAGTAGCGGGTGTCCTGCTGCACGCCGATGCCGTCGTAGAGATTGACCCGCTGCCCGTTGACCGTGTACGGCGTGCCGTCGCCGCAGAAGTCGGCGCGGATGAGCCGCACGCAGGCCTGGTGCCAGCGGTCGAGCGAGACGCCGTTCACGGTCTTCCACGGTTTGTAACCGATGGGGAAGACGCACTTGGCGACGGCGCCCATGCCCTTGCAGGCGAAGGTGAACGAGGAGGGATCGTCGATCTTCGCCCCGCCGCCGGGCACGCCGCGGCGGTGGTCCCAGATGCCGTTGACGGGGATGGCTGGAACCGTATTGCCGCTGGCATTCACGCAGAAAGGCTGCCAGTTGTCGCCGCCGTCAGCGGACCACGTCAACCAATAGTCCCAGACGTCGTCGTTGGGCGGCGCCTCCTGGCTGATTCCCTGGATGCGCAGCGAGATGATCGCGCCGCTGTCGGTGGTGGCGTTGAAGATCGCCCTGCGGAAGGCGTAGCCGGAGAAGGTGGTGCCGCCGCCCGTTCCGGAGAAGACGGTTCCATTCAGCGAGGTGCTGTCGAGCACGTTGCCGTTGAGTTGCACGCCGCTGAACGAGACGGCCGTCACGGAAGAGCCGAGCGGCGTCCCGTTCAGACTCTCGCCGTTCAGGCTTTCGCCGTTCAGACTCTCGCCGTTCAGACTCTCGCCGTTGAGGCTTTCGCCGTTGCCAAAGACGTCCTCGGACGAGCGGCCGTTGGAGAGAGAAGATTGTCCGTTGCCGCAAGCGAGCAGGGCGGACGAAATCAAACAGAGAGCGCGGAACAGGGGGGCCATGCAAACCTCCGGGTGCCTCAATGGCTAAGCATTCCCCGCGCCAAACGTAGGTTCACTTCGCGACAGAGGCGCAGACGCGCAACCCCACCACGACCGCGCGGAACGACGGCTCGGGCACCTCTCGGTTCGTCGAGCGGCAAGTGTAGGCGTTGGTGTAGTAGCTGCCTCCGCGCGCCACCGCCTCGCCGTCCGAGAGCGACGACTCGACCCACTCCCAGACGTTGCCGGCGAGATCGTCGACGCCGAAGGGGCTGCGGGATGCGGGATGTGAGCCGACTTCGTCGGGGCCGAAACCGGCCGGCGTCTTGCCGTAGGTGAGATCGAAGTTGGCGTCGTCGGGAGCGAGCGCATCGCCGCTGGGGAACTCGCGGTCGTCGGCGCCGCGGGCGGCGTGCTCCCACTCGCGCTCGGTGCAGAGCCGCGCCCCGGGAACGCGCCCGCTGTGCGCGAGCCAGGCCGTGTACGCCTTGGCGTCGTGGAAGGAGATGCCGGTGACGGGAAGGTTCAGCCAATCCTGCCGCGCTCGCGCGGTGCGGCCCTGGTAGACGAGCTCCTCGCCCTGGTTCACTCGATGGGTCTGCGCGCCGGCCTGCAGGGTCAGCATCCAGCGGCCCTCCACTTCCGAGAGATCGAGCTGCCCGGTCAGCCCTTGCGCGCCGACGTGGGGCGCGCGCCGTGCGCGCTCCTCGGGCGGCAGCGCGCGCAAGTACTCGATCCATTCGGCATAGGTGGTCTCGTGCCGCGCCATGAAGAAGGCCCCGGTCTCGACCGCGTGCACCGGCGCTGCGTTGAGGTACTCGCGGACGCCTTCGCCGGCGGCGGTGCCGAAGAGGAAACGGCCCGCGGGCACGTAGGCGAATTGCGCCGGGATCGCCTCGGGCAGCGAGATGGAGAACGCGCGCTCCTCGCCGGCCTCCAGCGCGATCGGCGCCGTCACCTCCGGTCGCCCGCCCTGACGGAGGAAGAGCAGATACGATCCGCGCTCCAGCGAAGCGATGGCGATTGGCGTCCGCCCGAGCAGGCGCGCCGCCTGGGGCACGCGGTGGCCGGCGCCGTCGACCTCGATGCGCGCGATCTGCACGTCGGCTCCCGGCGGATCGGTGTCGATCGACAGCCGCGCGGCCGCGTTCCACGACCGCCAGCGCGAACCGTCGCTGTCGTAAAGGCGCATGCGGCGAAGCAGCTCGTCGCGCTGCGAGGAGTGATGCTCGCTGTCGGCGCGGCGCGCGCGCTCGAGAAGGAAATCGGCAAAGGCAGACCCCACCTCGGCGCGGCCCGGGTCGAGCACCAGCGCTTGCTCGAACTTCTCCATCGCCACGGCGGTCGCGCGGTCGACCGTCTCGGAGAGCTGCAGCACCTTCGACCAGGCTTTCTCGCC
Source organism: Deltaproteobacteria bacterium (assembly GCA_005879315.1). Lineage (GTDB taxonomy): Bacteria > Myxococcota > Myxococcia > Myxococcales > 40CM-4-68-19 > 40CM-4-68-19. The sequence goes on from VBLC01000009.1 coordinate 5,851, forward strand.
GTCCGCGCGCTTCCGATCGTCGAAGAGCCGGAAGGCCTCGGCGCGGGCGAGGTCCAGCGCGGCGGCATGACCGCGCGCCTCCTGCGCCGAATTGCGCGCCACCGAGAGCTGCGCCGCCACTTGCCGATTGAGATCGAGTCGCGTCTTGAACCGCGCTCCGCCGATCGCAAGGACGAGGCTGAGGGCGAATCCAAGGATCGCCCCGCGCCTGATCAGCCGCTCGCGAAAAACGCGCCGCCGCGCCGCCTTGAGAAACGCGCTCTCACGCGGCGAGAGAGTCGTGTCTTGGAGAATCTCCGCATCGACCAGCTGCCGCGCGCTCCAGAGCAGGTCCTCGGGCCCCTCCGCCCTCTCCCACTCCTGCGCCGCGCTCTCCAGCCGCGCATGCACCGCGCGATGCTCCACCTCCGCGGAGAGCCAGCGCGAGAGCGTGCCCCAGCTCGCGATCAGCGCCTCGTGGGCGAGCTCCACCGCCTCGCCCTTGGCGACGAGCAGCCGGCCGCGCACCAGGGCCTCCAGCGCCGCCACCGCGTGCGCATCGCCGCCGGTCAACTCCAGCGGGCTGCGCCGCGCGCGCGTCCCTTGCGGCGTCACCAGGCGCAGGAGGATGCGGCGGGCCGACTCGCGCTGCGCAGGCAGGAGCGGCTCGAGCACGCCGTCGGCGTGCCGCGAGAGCGCGCCGGTGACACCGCCGATCCTCTCCAGCGCCGCGGCCGTGATGGTGGCGGCGCTCACGTCGCGCGCCTCCCACATCTCGCTCAAGGTGAACTGCAGGAGCGGCAGCGAACCTTCGCTCGAGACCGCCCAGTCGGTGAGCGTCCGCACCAGCGCGTCGCTCTCGAACTTCACGCCTTTCATCCGCGCCGGCCCGAGGATGGCCTCGCGCACCTGCTCGGGTCCGAGGCCGCGCAAGAAGAGGAGCGTGCGCGGGATCAACTCGCCCAAGCCGGGCAGCTCGGCGAGCCGGCCGAGAAAATCGCTGCGCGCCGTCGCGAGCAGCCGCAGCCCGGGAGCGCCGGAGGCGATCTCGCCCAGCGCGCGCGCCGCCTGCTCGGCTTCGGCGGGGACGCTGATGGTGGCGAGCTCCTCGAGCTGATCGAGATAGACCACCAGGCCGCGCGCGCTGCCCAGCTGCTGGCGCAGCATCCGCACTGCCCGGTCCGGGTCGGAGGCGAACAGGCGCTCGGCGATGTCCGTCCTCACGTCGAGCGAGGGCGCGAGCGACTCGGCGAGCGCGGCCAGCGGATGCCGTCCAGGGACCAGCGCCGCGACCGCCCAGCTGCGCCCTCCGCCGAGCACGCCGTCGCGCACCGCCGGCAGGACTGCCGCGAGGCAGAGCGATGACTTGCCCACGCCTGAATCGCCAGTGACCAGGACCGCCGCGTCGCTGCGGAGCCGGTCGAGCGCGGCCGTCCGCTCGCGCCGCCGGCCGAAGAAGACCGAGCGGTGCTCGGCGTCGAAGGGCTGCAGGCCGCGGTAGGGATTTCCTTCCGGCACCGCCTCGCGCCCGTGTGGCTCCAGCTGCTCGAGCGCGTCGAGCAACTCCTCGGCGCTGGCGAAACGCTCGGCCGGATCGCGGCGGAGGCAGCGATCGATGACGGCGGCGAAGCGGCGATCGACCGCAGGCGCCGCCTGCGAGAGCGGCCGCACCTCCCGTTCCTGCACCACTCCGGCCAGATCGGCGGGCGAGATGTCGCGGTTTGGCCCTTGGCCGGCGCAGAGCTCGTAGAGGACCGCGCCGAGCGAATAGAGATCGGAGCGCGCCGAGATGGCCGTGCCGCCCCAGGACTCGGGCGACATGAAGTAGGGCGTGCCCACCGGCTCGGACTTTCTGCCTTGCAAGGTGGCGTCCTGCAGCTGCGCCACGCCAAAGTCGACCAGCTTGACGGTGCCGTCGTCGGCCAGCACCGCATTGGCCGGCTTGATGTCGCGGTGGAGCACGCCGCGTCGGTGGGCGGCGGCCAGGCCTCGGGCGAGCCCGATGCCGATCTCCAGGGCCCTTCGCCAGGGCAGAGGCCGCTCGAGGTGATCGAGGCTCGTGCCGCGGATGAATTCGGAGACCAGATAGGCGCGGTCGCCGATCTGGCCGACGCGATAGAGCGTGGCGACGTTGGGATGCTGGATGCGCGCCGCCGCCCGCGCCTCGGAGAGGAAGCGCGCAAGGCCATCCTTGTCGCCGGCGGCGAGGAACTTCACCGCCACCGGGCGGTCGAGCAGCGTGTCGTGCGCCAGGTAGACGCTGCCGGCCGCGCCCACGCCGATGGGGCGCACCAGCTTGTACTCGTCCACCTCGTCGGGCGGCGCCCACGTCCAGGGCAGCTGGGTGACCGAGGAGTCCACGCGCCTCAGAAGGGGTTCTTCTTGAGGAGAAGGGCGCGGAGGCGCTCTTCCACTTCCTCGGGCGAGCACGGCTTGGGGCAGTAATCGTCGACCCCCGCGTCGTAGGCCGCCCGGGTGTGCGCCTCGCCGGCGTGCGCGCTCAACGCCAGCACGGGGATGTTGCGGGTCTGCGGATCGCTCTTGATCTTGCGCGCCACTTCCGTGCCGCTCATCTGCGGCAGCGAGATGTCCATGAGGATGATGTCGGGGCGCTCGCTGGCGATCCGCTCGATTGCCTCCGGGCCGGTCGCCGCGGTGGCGACGCGGTAGCCGCGGAAGCGGAAGAACTCGGCGTACATGTCGCGCGCGTCCTCGAAATCCTCGACCACGAGGACCAGCTTGCCCGATCCGTCTGGCGCATCTGCCAAGTGCGAACTCCTACGTCCCCGAAAATTTCGCTTGCCGGGGCGGCGCTAGTGCTGCGCGGGAAGCTCGCCCACCGCCACGCCGAACTCCTCCAACACACGGCGATGGCAGGTCGCGACTCCCGCCAGGTGCAGCCGCGGGCCGGCCAGCCGCACCACGTCGCTGAGGACGATGAGGCTCACGTCGGTCGCGTCCTCGACCGCGGAGAAGTCGATGAAGACTTCGCGGTCCGGCGCAGCGAAGAGCTGCCGTTCGAGCTGGAAGGCTTCGAGAAGGCCGAAGGGCCCCGTCGGGCGCAGGACCACTGCATCGGGCGCGGTTGTCTGCTGCTCCATGGTCTCTCCTTGCTTGCCTCAACGTGTCTGTAGCAGGCGCGCTTGGCCACTCCCCTAACGCCGCCGAGGTTCGCTGGGCAACGGAAAAGGGAGGGGCATTTGTCAGCTACCGCGCGATTGTTTCACGGCGCGTGCGAGCTGCCCGCCTGATCGACGGAGCAGCGCGCATGGGTCAGCTTGTTCGCTCAGCGGAGGAGTGGCCGCGAGGCCGCGGAGTTTCCGGTCAGGAATTCGAGCAGCGCGCCCGCGACTTCGGAGGGACGCTCGAGCGGCAGGAAGTGGCCGCCCGGCAGAAGTCGAAGCTTTGCGCCGAGTTGATCCGCCAGCGGCCGCGCAACCGTCTCGACCGGCAGATACTGGTCGCGTTCGCCCCACAGCACCAGCGCCGGCACGCGCGACAGCTTCAGCTCTGCCGTCTCGCTCGGCCGCAGGTCGCGCGCCGCGCGGATCAGGCGCACCCCGTCCTCGCTCGAATAGTCGGACATCACTTTCTTGCCCAGCCGCCGCGCGAGGATCGGGACGAGCCGCGCGGCGTGCGCCGGGTCCCAATCCTGGATGCTTCTCACCGCCTCCATCGCCCACTGGCTCTTGTAGACGCCGTCGATGACGACGAGCGCACGCACCCGTCGCGGCTCCTGCGCGAGCATGATCTGCGCCGCGGCCGAGCCGACGTCGTGCGCAACCACCGCGGCGCTTTCGATGCCCTCGCGATCGAGAAGCGAGAGGAGATATCGGGCCTGCGCCGCCATTCCGAGGTCGGCGCCCGGCTCCGCGCGCGAGTGGCCGTATCCGAGCAGGTCCGGCGCCAGCACGCGAAAGCCCGCCTCGGCGAGCGGAGGGACGATGCCCTTCCACAAGCTCTGCGAGCTAGGGAAGCCGTGCACGAGAAGCACAGCGCTGGGCGGGCTATTCACGCCCACGACTATACCGTCAGGGAGTCACCGCCAGACGATGCCGAAACTGAGGACGGCAGCATTGGTGTGCTCGCGCGAAACGGTCGGCCCCGTCGCGCTCGCCGGGATGGGCAAGAACTCGAAGGTGAGCCGCGGACGGAAGCGTTTGCCGTCGAGCGCATACGTGGTCCAATCGACGTGCAGCCCGAGGCCGAAGCGCAAGTCGGTGTTCGACTGCTGGTAGGCGTCGCTGCCCTCGAAGATCAGCATCCCCAGTAGATCTGCGCCCACGGTCACGCCGTTCCACAGCTCGGGCGGGCCGAACGATCCCAGCGACCACTGCGCGCCGACGTAGACCGGCAGATCGATCGCGGTCCAGCCGATCCGGTCGGTCGCCAGGCAGGGCTGCGAGGCGAGACAGGGCCGTGTGCGCTGCCAGATGTCGAGGCCGGATCCGAGGCGGAATCCCGTCCAGCTCGACTCCAGGCGGTCCTGATCGGGAGGCGAGAGGAAGAGCAGGCCGACGCGCACGCCAGCGCCGCATTCAGGTCGATGGTGCCGGCGCCTGCCTTCGGCTGCTCGTAGATGGCGCCATTCTGATACCCGGAGTAGTGAAAGATGCCGCCGCTTACACGCAGCTCCGCTTTGATGCGGCTGCCGCGCTGAGCGAGCCAATCGAGGCTGCGCGAAGTGGGCGCCGCGCGCGACCGGTCAAGGGCGACATCAGCTTGACGACGGCGCGGTGCGGGTCTGTCTCCAGCGCATCCGCGGTCGTGCCC
>VBLC01000087.1 GCA_005879315.1 Deltaproteobacteria bacterium
GTGTCGACCGTGCAGCTCGTCTTGCAGGCCGTCGCTCCGCACGAGTAGGGGGTGCAAGCGGTCGTGCTCGGAGCAGGGCAGGCGCCGGCTCCATTGCAGCTCGCCGCCGCCGTCGCGGTGCCGCTGCTGCAGCTCGCGCTGCGGCAGGAGCTCGCCGGATAGGCGCACGCCGCGGTGATCACGCCATTGCAGCTGCCGCCGCAGGAGCTGCCGTCCGTCGCGCAGGCCGCGCGCGCGCCGTGCGGTGCACCGCTGACGGCGGTGCAGGTGCCGACGCTGCCGGCGACGTCGCAGGCCTGGCACTGGCTGCCGCATGCGCTGTTGCAGCAGATGCCATCGACGCAGTTGGCGTTGGTGCACTGGTTGTTCGCGCTGCAGGTCGCGCCGTTGGCCTTCTTCGCGACGCAGGCGCCGGCGCTGCAGTAGTCGCCGGAGATGCAATCGGTGTCGACAGCGCAGCTCGTCTTGCAGGCCGTCGGCCCGCAGACGTACGGAGTGCAGGCCGTGACCACCGAGGAGGGGCACGTCCCCGTCCCGTTGCAACTCGCCGCGCTGGTCGCCGTTCCGGCCGAGCAAGTTCCGGCGCGGCACACCGTCGAACCCGCGGGATACGCGCAGGCGTTGGCCATGGTGCCGTCGCAGGACCCGCCGCAGGCGCTGCCATCCGTGGTGCAAGCGGTACGGCTTCCGTGCGGAGCGCCGGTCGCGTTGGTGCAGGTGCCGACGCTGCCCGCCACGTCGCAGGCCTGGCACTGTCCGCCGCAGGCGCTGTTGCAGCAGACGCCGTCTACGCAGTTGGCCGCTGCGCACTCGCTCCCCGCGCCGCAGGCGGTGCCGTAGTCCTTGAGGAACGCGGCCACGACCGTGTGGTTCGCCGCAACCGCCGAGATCGTGTACGAGTTCGACACGACCAGCCCGGTGACGTCGGAGCCGTTGTCGGTCAGCTGTGAAAGCTTGTACCCGGCCGCCGGCGAAATGGTGCAGGCGCTCGACTGATTGTGCAACACCGGCGAAGTGCAGGAGATGTTCCCGTTTCCGGCCGGCGCGCTGGCGGTGATGGTGAAGCTTTGCGGAATGAACCTGGCCGTCACCGTCGTGTTCGAGGCGGGGCTGATGTTGCAAGGGTTCGTCGTGCCCGTGCAGCCGCCGCTCCAGCTGGAAAAGGAATCGCCCGGCACGGCGGTGGCGGTGAGCGAGAGCAGATTTCCGGTGACGAAATTCGCCGACGCAGAGGTGCAGGCGGAGCCGCAGTTGATCGCCGCCGGGCTGCTCACCACCGTGCCCAGGCCGCCGCCGGTCGAGTCCTTCTGCACCGTCACCGCCACGACCGTGCCGATGTCGTTGGTGACGGCCGCGCGGTCGTTGGTGGTGTCGGGGTCGGTCGTTCCGGAACCGTTTGCGACGTTGACGACGTTGGTGACGCGGCTCGTGCCGCTGCCCGAGACGACGCTGGCGTTGAGCAGGTACGTCGCCGAGGCCCCGGAAGGAAGAGTGACGGTGGTGTTGATGTTGCCGCTGCCGCTCGCGGCGCCGCAGCTGCCGCCGCCGGCCGCCGAGCAGGTCCAGGTGGCGCTGGTGAGCTGGGCCGGAAGGGTATCGACGACGGTGGCGTTGGTGGCCGTCACCGGGCCGGCGTTGCTGACGACGATGGTGTACGTGAGCGCCTGGCTCCAGGCCACGCCCGCGGTCCCATCGGTCATCGTCACCGAGAGGTCGGCGTAGCTCACGGCCGAGGTCACGGCGGTCGCGGCCAGAGGTCCGAGGAGCGCAGCGTCGCTGTCGCTGCGCACCGTGTAGTTGTTGTTGGAGATGGTGCCCGTGGCGCCTGCAGCGATGGCGGTGACCAACGTGAAGTTGAGCGCCGAGAGCGGATTCATCGAGCCGAAGTTGCAGGTCACCGTTCCCGCCGCGCCGACTGCCGGCGTGGTGCAGACCGCGCCGGCCGGCGCAGTCAAGGAGACGAAAGTGGTCTGCGGCGGCGTGGGCGCATCGACGATGACGTTGGCGGCCGCCGTCGCGCCTGAATTGTTCACCGCGTACCGCGTCGTGAGGTTGCTCCCCGCATTCGCCTGCTGAGGCGCGTGCGCCACCACCGACAGCCCCGGCAAGAAAGCGCCGAAAGCGTCGACGTACGCCTCGCCCCAGTGGCCTCCCAGAGAGCAGCCCGCGCCGATCACTTGCGCCTGGACGGTGTCGCCGATGGCGATCGATCCGGCCGTGCCAGGTACGTCCACGACCTGCCAGTTCGTATAGGTCACTGCGCCGCTGCCCGTGCCGGGGTCGGACTGCCAGGGCGCGCTCGCGTCGTTGGCGTAGTTGAAGCGCGAGAAGAGCGTGATGTTCTGGGTGACGTTGGTGACGAGCACGTAGTAGTACGGCTGCTGCGTGTTCGTGTGCGCGGGGTTCTGCAGCACCGGCGCCACCACGAAGCGGACGTGAATCTGCCCGTCGGCCGAGTCCACGTCGGCCGCGGTGGTGGACATGGACTGGGTGAGCAGGTTGACGTTGCGGGTCGTGCCGCCTTCGTTGATCACCGCCGACCAGCTGCCGTAGCGGGGATAGCGCAGCGTCGCGGCCGCGCTCAACCCAAAGGGGACCTGCGGCGTAGCCCCGTTCCGCGCGTACGTGCGCGCGGTGCCGCCGGCTTGTAGATTCAGATCGGTGACGCTCGCCGGAGGATACGTGATCCCCGGGTTGATGTTGGTCGTCACCGTCCAGTTGCTGAGATTGCCCGACTCGAATCCGCCGTTGCTGAAGAGCGCGATGGGCGCGCTCGTTCGCGCAGCATGCCACGCAGGCTGCTGCTCCGCGGAACGCGAGCAAGCAGCGAGCGCGACAAACAGTGCTACAGACCTGCGCATGGCGGCGTCCGACCGGTTGCTCGGGCGCCCATCGCACGAGTGACGGCTTGTCAACAGTCCTACTAGACAGCCACTCGTCTGTCAAAGAAAAATGCCTGTAATTACATGTAGTTAACTTGCGGCGCTGCTGTGTCCGCCACGCACAGGACGTTAGTGTTGTACTTTTTTCTCTTGGCGCACCACGTCACCCTGCGCGTCGCGCTCCTTGGTTTCCGTCACCTTCGTCTTGCTGTCCCGAGTGCCAGGGCCCTGATGTTCCTGGGTAGTTTCGGTCTTGCTGACCGTCCCGCCGCCTGGGCGAGAGCGCGCCTTGGAGACGACTTTCGTTCGGTGCTTGGTCCGCGAGGTCGTGTGCTTCTTCTCGATGCGGACGTCGTTCTTGCCCTGTTTCACTTCTACCTGGTCGTCGGCCCGCGCGGATGAGGCGATGAGCCCCAGTGCTGCGAGCGCGCATGCGATGAGTTTCATGGCTGCTCCTTTCCGCAAACGTACTTACCTCCCGATGGACGCGCACCTAACTTGCCTGTCGGGAGAGCCCTTGCCACAGGACAGGATCGAGCTTCTGGCCGAGCGGCCGGACGTCCGCCGCGAGGCGCTCAACGCCGAGACGCCGCTCGGCGCGCTCGAGCAGTTCATCACGCCCGTCGAATACCGGTTCGTGCGAAACCATTTTCCTGCGCCACGGATCGCGCCGGACCATCCCGTCGTCATCGGCGGCGCAGTGGCGAATCCGCTCCAGCTCTCGCCCGACGAGTTGCGCGCGATGCATGCGACCACCGCCACCGTCACGACCGAATGCGCAGGCAACAGCCGCAATACCCTCGTGCCGCCGGTCAACGGCGAGCAATGGGGACAAGGGGCAGTCGCGACCTCGCAATGGACGGGCGTGCCGCTGCGCGATCTCCTCCAGCGCGCCGGGTTGAAGGAGACGGCCGTGGAGATCCTCTTCGCAGGGGCCGATCGCGGCGCGGGGCCGGGCGAGCAGTTCATCCGCTCGCTGCCCTTGGACAAAGCGCTCGACCCCGACACGCTGGTCGCCTGGGAGATGAACGGTGCGCCCATCCCGCTCGAGTTCGGCGGGCCCCTTCGGCTGATCGTCCCCGACTGGTACGGGATGGCGAGCGTGAAATGGCTGGAGCGCATCGAGGCGCTCGAACAATCCTACGCCGGGCCCTTCCAAACCGAGAGCTACGTCTACGCGCCGGGCGCGCCGGTGACGCTGATTCGGCCAAAGTCGCTCTTCACCGAGCCTGCGCGAGCTTCGATCGTGCGCGCCGGGGCAGTGCAGCTGCGGGGCCTGGCGTGGGCAGGCCGAGGTCTCGCGCGAGTGGAGATCTCGGTCGGCTCCGGCGACCGCGACTGGCGGCCCGCGCGGCTACTCGGTCCCGCGCTGCCGCACGCCTGGCGCCGCTTCGAGCTGGTCTGGAACGTGAGCGCAAAGGGCCGCTACCTCGTTCGCTGCCGCGCGACCGATCGCACCGGGGAATCGCAGCCGGACTTGCCGGAGCGGAATCCGCTCGGCTACGGCGCCAACGGGGTAGAGCAGCTCGCCGTTACCATCGTCTAGGTGTTCGCGAGGATGGCCTTGGCGGTGTCGCGATAGGTGCGTCCGAGCACGCCGCAGAGCGTGCCGAGAAACTTGAAGCTCACCGTAAAGTTCAGGCGGGTGGCTTTCTCCAGCATGTCGGGCTCGACCTTGGCGAGCGTGGCGGGCGTCACCGCGACCACTGAGGCCGACCGCGGTTTTCCGTCGACGAACGACATGATGCCGAAGATGTCGCGGTCGCCCAGCGTCGCCAGCGTGCGGTCGGGCTCGCCCGCCTTCACGCGCTTGCGCACTTCCATCTGGCCCTTGCCGATGACGTAGAAGGAGCGCGAGGTTTCCCCCTCCGCCACGACCGTCTCGCCTTTTCTGGCGGCGAGCGTCTGGCCGAGCAGCGAGAGCCACGACGCCTCCTCCTCGCTGAGGTGCGGCGCTCTTCCTGCGGTGGCGCTGGCCGGCGGGGCAGGGCGCGAGATCCCCGGCGGCGGCGGCGCCAGCTTGGCTGCGACTTCGTTTGCCGAGCGAACCTTCTCGGAGATGGAGCGGCAATAGACCGCGAGCAAGCCGCTCGCCAGCGAGCGGCGCGCCTTGAGCTCGCGCTTGAGCGGATGTTTGTTCACCGCACGGACGATGGTGTCTTCTCGAGCGACGTAGCGGATGCCGCCCTCGGGGAGATCCGCGAAGGCCTCGAGCTCGCCGAAGATGTCGCCGGCGGCGAGCTGCCCCAGGTTGACCTCCCCGGATTTCGTCTTGGCGCGCATCTCCACGCTGCCCTTGGCGATGAGATAGAGCGACTCGCCCGCCTGGCCGCTCACCGGGATTTCCTCGCCAGACTTGAACTCGTCGAGCTTGGAGAGCGCCTCCAGCCGATCGCGGTCCTTGGGATCGAGGACCTCGAACCGTTCGCTGGTAGCGAAGGCGGCCATGCGGTGCGGAGGCTGCCCGATCCCCGCGCTTTGTCAACCGGCGGGCGGTGCTCAGCGGGCGAGCCGGAAGCCGAGGTTGGAGAAGCGCGCGTCGGGCGGCCAGGCGTTGCGATTGCTGCAGCGGAGCTGGGGAGGATGCGCGTTCCATGCGCCGCCTCGCGCGCTCTTGAGACCCGGCGCGAACCCGTCCGCGCACCACTCCCAGACGTTGCCCGCGCAGTCGAGCGCTCCCCAAGGGCTCTTGTTCTGCGGGAAGCTTCCGACGGGCAGCGTGTGCCTCGGCCCGCCCCGGTGGGCGGCGAAGGAAGGCTGCCATTCGTCTCCCCAGGGATAGCGGCGGCCCTCATCGCCGCGCGCTGCGCGCTCCCATTCAGCTTCGCTGGGCAGGCGCATTCCGGAAAAGCGCGCAAAGGCCTCGGCCTCGTACCAGCTCACGCCGACGATCGGCTGATCCGGAGCGAGATAGTCGCGCCAGGCCTCATCGTCCCAGAAGCGCGGCTTCTCGATGTCGTTCCTGGTGCGGAAGGCCCAGCCGTCGTCGGACCAGAAGGCGCGCTCGGCATGACCGCGGCCGACGAAGGGCGCGTATTCCTCGTTCGTGACGGGGACCAGGCCGATCTCATACGCGCCCGTCTCGACCAGCCGCTTGGGGTGCTCGTTGTCCGCCCCTTCAGGCGGGTCGCTGCCCATCCAGAATCGCCCGGCGGGGATGGCGCAGAGCCGCATCGGCCGACGCTACAACAGCTCGCGCGCAAAAAAAGGAGGACGCCTCCCGGGGGAAAAGATGGGGGACGTCCTCCCGCGGCTCCGCCGGGGCGCGGCGGAGGTCCAAGCCGCAGGAACCTCACCGCGCCGGGAAGATAAAAATGAAGACTCCGGGCCCCGGCATTGCGCCGGAGCCCGGAGCGAAAGAGCCTCCGCTACCACTGATTGGGGAAGGGGTAGGGCTTGGTGAAGTCGATCGCGCCGAAGTTGAAGTCGTGCGTGTTGTCGGCCAGCGTCGGGGGAAGGCCGCCCAGCTGCGGGTCACAGGGCGAGCTGCCGACGGCGGCCGAATTGCCGCTGATCGTGACGCCGTTCTTGTCCTCGAGCTTGATGATCCAGTAGCCCTCGGCCGGCGCGCTCGTGGTCTGACCCTGCGCGCAGGCGGCGCCCATCCAGGTGTCGTCGGTGGGGATCTGCCCGCCGGTCGCCTTGGCATCGCTGCGGCCGTGGATTCCGCCGTCGCTCGCCTTGTACCAGCGCGCCACGGCGACCAGGTCCGATTGAGCGGTCGCGGTGCTCGTCACGCAGAGCGCGACGGTGTCCTCGAACTCGAAGCTGCCGCCCACGCTGGGCTCGCGCTCCCAGACATACTCGCCGGTGCGCGGGCCGTGCGGGTCGCCTTCTTCGGGCAAGAAGGCGGTCAGCTTGACGGTAGCGACGCGCTTCTCGCCCTTGGCCGGATCGCGGACGTTGTCGAAGGTGTCGCTCACCTTGCCGGTGGCGCGCTCGGTCGGAATCACGGAATGGAGTGCGGTGAAGTCGAAGTTGATCGCCCCGGAGTTCTCCACGGCAACCGCGGCGCTGGTCGAGGTATCCGTCTTGGCCGGGCCCTTGTGGGTGAGCGAGCCGTCCATCACCTTGACGAAGTCGCCGGTGGTCTTGATGTCCAGCTCGAAGTCATACGTGACCGAGCCGTCGCTATTGGTGGTGGAGGTGATGGTCAGCTTGCGGTCGATGCCGTCCTTGACGCTCTCCCAGGTGCCGGTGCCGGCGCCGAGCAGCTTGGGGTTGTCCTTGATCAGCTCCTCGACGTGCCGCAGATGCTTGAAGAAGTGTCGATTGAGGCGGCCGATGAGCTCGTGGCTGCGATCGAAGAGATGCGGCTGGCAGGAGGGTGCGGCGGCCGCAGCGTCTTGCTGGATGGCGCCGGTGTTGCCCGAAGCCGCGGGCGGGGCCATGTCCGCATCGGTCTGCGAGAGCGCGACCTTGTTGTAGGTGGGTGCGTTCGCCGCCATCTCCGCGGCGGTGACGTTGCTGTTGCCCATGGTGCCGCCGCACGCTGCGAGCGCGCCGGCGAGAGTGAGAAGAAGTCGCTTCATTTTTCAGTGTCCTCCAGAAGAGTTCCGCACCAGGGAACCGGCGCCCCGCCGGGGGGTTAAGGTGTGGTAGGAGGTGCGACCTCTCGGAGAGGCGATGGTTCGCGCAGTCATCTACGATCTCGACGGCACGCTGATCGACTCGCGCGGCGATCTCGCCGACAGCATCAACGCCATGCTCGTGCGGCTGCGTCTGCCGCGGCTCGAGGACCAGCTGGTCTGGAGCTTCATCGGCGAAGGCGCGGAGCGTCTGATCCGGCGTTCGCTCGGCGCGCAGCAGGATCGCTACCAGGAGGCGGCCCCCATCTGGCGAGAGGAGTACCAGAAGCGCCTGCTCGACAAGACCCGACTCTATCCTGGCGTGCGCGAGCTTCTGCGCGCGCCGCCCGAACTGCGCGCCGTCATCACCAACAAGCCCGGAGATTTCGCCCGGCAGATCCTCGGCGGTCTGGGCGTCGCGGATTCCTTCCGCGCCGTGGTGGGAGGCGACGAGGCGCCGCGCAAACCCGATCCGACAGGCGTGCTCTCCATCTGCTCGCGGCTGGGCGTAGCCGCCGATCGAGCGCTTTACGTCGGCGACAGCAAGATCGATCTGGCCACCGCGCGGGCGGCGGGCATTCCCATCTGCGCAGTGAGCTGGGGCCTGGGTCCCCCAGCCGACCTGGCCGGCGCCGATTATCTATGCAGTACGCCTGCCGAAGTGGCGGATCTCCTTTCTCGCGCCACTTGACTCTTTTGCAGCAGCGCGCGACAGAGCGTCCGGCCGCAGTCGCAGCGGAGAAGGAGCAAGCCGTGGCAGAGACAGTTCGCATCGCCATCGGAAAAGAGGAACTGGAGCTGCCTGTCGTCGTCGGCACCGAAAGCGAGCGCGGCATCGACATCTCCAACCTCCGCGCCCGGACCGGCATGGTCACGCTCGATCCGGCCTTCATGAATACCGCCTCGACGGAGAGCTCGATCACCTTCCTCGACGGCGAGAAAGGCATCCTCCGCTACCGCGGCATCCCCATCGAGGAGCTGGGCGAGAAGAGCACCTTCACCGAGACCGCCTATCTGCTGGTCTACGGCCATCTGCCGACGCGCGACGAGCTGGAGAAGTGGGACCATCTCCTCACGCGCCACTCGATGATCCACGAGGACATGAAGCGGTTCTTCGACGGCTATCCGATGACGGCGCATCCCATGGCCATCCTCTCCGCCATGATCACCTCGCTCTCCTCCTTCTATCCGTATGCGCTCAATGCCAAGGCCGACGAGTACCGCGACATCACCATCGCGCGGCTGATCGCGAAGATGCCCACCATCGCCGCCTTCTCCTACAAGAAGAGCATCGGGCATCCGTTCGTCTATCCGCGCAACGACCTGAGCTACTGCGCCAACTTCCTCCACGAGATGTTCGCCGTGCCCGCCGAGAGCTACCAGCCCGACGACGTGGCGGTGCGCGCGCTCAATCTCCTGCTCATCCTCCACGCCGATCACGAGCAGAACTGCAGCACCTCGACCGTGCGCATCGTCGGCTCGGCGCAGACCAACCTCTTCGCCAGCATCTCGGCAGGCATCTGCGCGCTCTGGGGCCCCTTGCACGGCGGAGCGAATCAGGAAGTGGTCGAGATGCTGACGGACATCCGCAAGAAGGGCCTCACGGCCGCGCAGTTCATCGCCCAGGTCAAGGACAAGAAGAGCGGCGTGCGGCTGATGGGTTTCGGCCACCGCGTCTACAAGAACTTCGACCCGCGGGCGAAGATCATCAAGAAGGCCTGCGACGAAGTGCTCGACCGGCTGGGCATCCGCGATCCGATGCTCGACCTCGCCAAGGAGCTGGAGGAAGCGGCGCTGCACGATCCCTACTTCATCGAGCGCAAGCTCTATCCCAACGTCGATTTCTATTCGGGCATCATCTACCGGGCGCTGGGGATCCCCACCGGCATGTTCACGGTGATGTTCGCTCTCGGCCGGCTGCCGGGCTGGATCGCGCACTGGAAGGAGATGATCGAGGACCCGGCCACCAAGATCGGCCGGCCCCGGCAGATCTACATGGGCCCGCGCGAGACGCACTACGTGCCGCTCGACAAGCGCGCTTAACGACCCTTCACCAAATAGACCACTCCGGTGGTGATGGCCGGGACGTAAGTGATGAGCAGCACGCCCAGGGACATGATCAGCAGGAAGGGAAGGGCCTTGCGGTAGAGCAGGGGGAGCGGCTTCCCGAACCGCGAGGCGCTGAGGAAGAGATTGAGCCCCATTGGCGGGAAGAGAAATCCCAGCTCGAGGTTGGCGAGAAAGACCACCCCCATGTGCACCGGCTCGACGCCAAAGGCGACGCCGAGCGGCGCCACCAGAGGGGCCAGCACGACGATGGCCGAGTAGATCTCCAGCACCGAGCCGAGCACGAGCAGCATCAGATTGAGCGCGAGCAAGAACTCCCACTGCGTATGGATGTGCATCTGCGCCCAGGCGAGAAGCATGGCGGGGATCTCGGCGTCGACGAAGTAGCTGGTCATGCCCAGCGCCACGCCGAGCAGGATGACGACGCTCCCCACCAGCGTCGAGGCGTGCACCAGGACGCGGGGCAGATCACGGATCGGATGCACGTCGCGATGCACGGCGACCTCGACGATGATGGCGTAGGCCGAGCCGAGCGCCGCAGATTCGACGATGGTCGCGAAGCCACTGGCCACGGAGACGATCACCAGCACCGGCAGGCCGAGATCCCATTTGGCTCCCCACGCGGCCTTGAGCGCGTCGCGCGCGTCGAAGCGCGGCCGGGGCGCCTTGGAGCGGACGCCCACCAGGACGCCATAGGAAGCGACCAGGATGATCATCAGGAGCCCCGGCACCAGGCCGCCGAGGTAGAGGTGGTCGATGGCCACGCCCGCGACGACGCCGTAGAGGATGACGGGGAGCGAGGGCGGAAAGAGAAGGCCCAGGCTGCCGGAGGCAGTGACGAGCCCGAGGGAGAATCCCTCGGGATAACCCTCCCGCACCAGCGCCGGGAGGATGATGCCGCCCAGGGCGAGAATGGTGACGCCACTCGCGCCCGTGAAGGTGGTGAAGATCGCGCAGACGAAGGCGGCCACCACCGCGAGGCCGCCCGGCATCCAGCCGAAGACGGACTGCGCCGCGCGCACCAGCCGCTGCGAGGCGCCGCCCTCGGCGAGCAC
Organism: Deltaproteobacteria bacterium; assembly: GCA_005879315.1. Classification (GTDB taxonomy): domain Bacteria; phylum Myxococcota; class Myxococcia; order Myxococcales; family 40CM-4-68-19; genus 40CM-4-68-19. Next base: position 10,573 of record VBLC01000087.1, read on the forward strand.
GTAGCCGGCGACGGTGAGGAGCGGAATGGCGGGCAGCGTGGGCGAGATGACCAGGCGGAACGTCTCGGCGGGGACCGAGGCGACCGGCGTCCCGGCGAGGAAGAAGAGCAGGAGCGCGAAGCCGGCCATGACCACGAAGACCGGCGCGCCGAGAAGGAAGGAGGCGAAGAGGAGCAGCGAGCCCGGCCAGGCCAACAGACCGGTGTGGCCGCTCAGGAGCGTCGGGCCATCAGGCGCAGGAAGAAAGCCGCCGACGATGCGCGAGACGACGAAGGGCAGCACGAGGAGCGCGAGCACGGCGCAGAAAATCCGCGCGCGAAAAGTCGGCGCCATGCGCACGCCGCGCAACGCCATGATGGCGAAGCCGACCGGCATGATGATCTCGAACCACCATTCCGGGACGCCTCCGGCGAGAGTGTCGACGCGACTCCGGTCGGCGAGGAGCATGTCGAGGGAAGCGTAGGCGAGGACGGCGCAGACGAGGGTGGTGACCGCAGAGCCGAAGGCGCGGGCGAGATCGCGCAGGCGCGGCGGCAGGAGATCGACCGTGCTCAGCGCCAGGTGATGGCCGGTCGCGGTCGCGAGCATTGCGCCGAGAAAACCGACCCAGAGCGTGAGATGCTGCGTGTAGACGGCGGCGCCGGGAACGCCCGAGCCGGTCATGCGCCGCCAGACCGCTTCCGCCGTCGGCAGGAGCACCATGGCGAGAACGATGGCCACCAGCGCCCATCGCTCGAGGGCCGTGCCGCCAGGCTTTTCCTGTGCGGTCCCCGGCGCGCCCGCCGGCGGTGCGGACGACGCTGGTTCGGTCGGGCGCGGCTCGGCCAAGGCAACTCCCCGGAGCGAGAGCGGTTGACTTCTCAGTCCGCGTCAATATCACTTGCTCGCATCTTGCGCGCGATCTTGGCTCTCTCGTTTTTGGCGCTGGCCTGCTCTCCGAAGCGCGTCGCGCTCAACTCGCTGGCCGATGCGTTCTCGCAAAGCGGGGAGGGGGGCGCTTTCGCGCGCGATAACGATCCAGAGCTGGTGCGCGACGCGGTGCCCTTCGCCCTCAAGACGATGGAGGCGCTGGCCGACTCGCTCGACGATCACGTCGTCCTGCGGCTGGGCATGGCCCGCGGCTTCACCCAGTACGCCTACGCCTTCGTGCAGCAGCCAGCCGAGCTGGGGATGCCGCCGCAGGAAGCGCAGAAGGAGATGGCGCGGGCGCGCCGGTTCTTCTTGCGGGCGCGGCAGTACGGGCTGGAGGGCCTGCGGCTCGCGCGCGGACTCGGAGAGGAAGAGGTGCGCAAGCGCGAGCTCGGCAAGGCGCAGAAGGAAGAGGTGCCGCTCTTGTACTGGACGCTCGCTCCCTGGGCTGCCGCCATCGCCGCCGACAAGCGCGACCTGGCTCTGGTCGGAGACGTTCCGGTCGTGGCGGCCATGCTCGACCGCGCCTTTGCCCTCGACGAATCGTACGACAAGGGGGCGCTGCACGAGTTCGCCATCACCTTCGACCCCGCCCGGCCCGAGGGCACCACATCCGAGAAGCAGAAGGCGCATTTCGACCGCGCCCGCCAGCTCTCCGAGGGCGTGAAGATCTCGGTGCTGGTCGCCTATGCAGAGGCGGTGCTCGGCCCCGCGCAGGACAAGAAAGGATACGAAGCGCTGCTCAAGGAAGCGGCCGCCTTCGACGTCGAACAGCCCAAGGCGCGCAACTACCGTCTCGCCAACGTGCTCGCGCAGCGGCGCGCGCAATATCTGCTCTCGCACGAAGAAGACGTGTTCTCCAACTGAGGGACGACATGAGACTTGCTCTTCTGCTCTTGCTTCTCGCCGGCTCCGCTTCCGCCCAGGCGGTGCGCATCAAGCTCGGGACGCTCGCGCCGCAGGGATCGACCTGGCACCAGTTCATGCAGCAGATGGCCGCGGACTTCTCCAAGGCCAGCGCCGGCAAGGTGGAATTGAAGATCTACGCGGGCGGCACGCAGGGGAACGAAGGCGAGATGGTGCGCAAGATGTCGATCGGGCAATTGCACGCCGCCTCGATCACCGCCATCGGCTTGCACGAGATCACCCCCGAGCCGCAGGTCGAGGACATGCCCTTCCTCATCGACTCCTACGAGGAGTACGACTGGCTTCACGAGAAGCTGCGGGGAAGGCTGGAGGAGGCGCTTTCCAAAAAGAATTACATCGCGCTGCAATGGGGCGAGGTGGGATTCGTCTATCTGTTTTCCACCGAAGCGTATCGAACGCCCGCAGACTTCGTGAAGGCGAAGGTCTTCACCTGGAACGGCGATCCGGGCGCCGAGCAGGCGTGGAAGGCGGCGGGGTTCCACCCGGTGGTGCTCTCCTCGACCGACCTGTTGCCTTCGCTCAGCTCGCGGATGGTGAACGTCGTCGGCGAGTCGCCGCTCTACGCGTACACCACGCACCTCTTCGAGAGGGCGAATCACATGCTCGACTTGCATTGGGGCTTCCTCACCGGCGCGACGGTGGTGCGCAAGGACGTCTGGGAAAAGGTCCCGCCCGATCTGCGGCCCAAGGTGCTCGAGATTGCCGAGGACTACGGCAAGCGCACGCGCGCCGACGTGCGCAAGCAGAACGAGGAGGCCATCGAGCAGATGAAGAAGCGCGGCCTTCAAGTGATCGAGCCGGCGGACCTCGAGGCCTGGCAGCAGGCGGCCGAGAGGGCCAACGCCGTCGTGCGCGGGAGGGTCGTGCCGGCGGCGCTCTTTGACGAGGTCGTCAAGCTGCGCAACGATTATCGCGCGCAGCACCGGCGCTGAGCAGTCACCAGCGAGCGGCGTGGTCTTCGCAGATGCCCGCCAGGCGATCGATCTCGACGCCGTTCACCTTGCCGGAGAAGACGCCGAAAGGCTGCAGGTACTTGCTGGAGATGAGCTTGAGGTCGATGGACTGGGCGCGGTAGCCCTCGGGCTGGAAGACCAGATCGACCGCGCCGTCCGCGGAGCGGATGTGCCAGGGCGAGAGCGGCGCGTCGCCGTCGAAGGTGAAGCTCACCTTTCCGGCGGGCCGCGGCTCGCCCTCGAACCAGACGGCGTTTTCGCCCGCGCCTTGCAAGAAGCCTTCGCTGAAATTGAAGGCGACGAGCCGGCTGCCGGCGCGGCCCGAGGCGAAGGCCCAGCGCCAGGCGGTCTCGCGCGCCAGATAGCCGTGGGTGAAGTCATGCCCGGCGAAGGCGCTCTGTACGGCGAAGCGGACGTTGGCGGCGCGGACTTCGCCCTCGGCGGGGATGAGCACCGTCTTCTGCGTCAGGTCGAAGCGGCCTTTGTCGCCCACGGGGGCGATGGCCGTGATGGGCGGCGGAGCGCGGCGCGCGTCGAGGGAGAGATCGACGGCCGCCTGGCGCCAGCGGGCGCTGACCAGGATCCGGCCGCCGCTGCGCTCGATGCGCGCCGTGATGCCGGGGCCGACGAGCCGCGCCGAGCCCCCGTCGGCCGGGTGCTCGCTGACGGTGGCGCAGAGCGGAGGCAGCACCGGATTGTCGTCGATGAGCAGGCGGCGCGCGCCGCGATCGAACACGGCGCAAAATCCGCTGGAGAGGTAGCCGGCGTCGACGATGGCGATGGAGAAGATGAAGTCGGGCGTGGCGAGCGAGACGAAGTGCCACTTCTTCTCCATGAGCAGGCGCTGCAGCGTCGTGGCTGCATAGTCGCCCTGCAGGCTGGCGAAGCCCGCCTCCGCCACGGTGCCGCCATAGAGACCGGCGCGCGGCGCACCGGCGTCGCCGGCGAGAGCGGCAGGGGCGGGCGGGAGCGGCTCGCTCAGAGGGGCGGCTTCGGCCATGACCGGACTGTGCGCTGCGAGCGAAGCGGCGGCAAGCGGGCGGCGGGATGTCAGACCCCTCTGATACAATCCGACTCGGGCGGGGATGCGAGCCCCCTATAGAGAGAGGCCCATGCGCATTCTCGTCAGCAACGACGACGGCGTCGAGGCCCCCGGACTCCGCGCCCTGGTCGAGGCCTTGGCCCTGCTCGGCGAAGTCGTCGTCTGCGCCCCCGACCGCGAGCAGAGCGCCACCAGCCGCAGCATCTCGCTGCACCGGCCGCTGCGCATCGAGAAGCTTCCGCCTTGGGGCGCGGTCGAGCGTTGGGCAGTGGACGGCACGCCCACCGACGCGGTCTACATCGGCCTCAACCACGTCCTCAAGGCGCGCCGCCCCGACGTGGTCGCGAGCGGCATCAACCGCGGGCCGAACCTGGCCAACGACGTCCACTACTCGGGCACCGTCGCCGCCGCCATGGAAGGCTGCGTGGGCGGCGTGCCCTCCTTCGCCATCAGCCAGGTGAAGGGCCGCGACTACCAGCATGCCGCGCGTTTCGCCGCGGCGTTGGCAGGTCAGGTCGCCAAGCACGGCCTGCCCAATGGCACGCTGCTCAACGTGAACGTGCCGCGCGATCCGACAGGCGCGCAGATCACCAAGATCGGAAAGCGCTCCTATCTTGCATCCGTCGTCGAGAAACTGGACCCTCGCGGCCGCGCGTACTACTGGATCGGAGGAGACGAGCAAGCGCACGAGAACGTCCCGGGCAGCGATTGCAACGCGGTGTTCGACCGAGGACTCATCTCCGTCACCCCGCTGCACCTCGACCTGACCCAGCACGCTCTCGTCGAGGAGCTGCGCGGGTGGGATCTGCCAGGGCTGGTGCGCGACTGATCCTTCTCGGCGCGCTCGCCTGCGCCTGCGCGCATCACAAGCCCGTCAAGATCGCCAACCAGCAGCCGGGGGTCGTCCATCGCGTCAAGGCGGGCGAGACGCTCTGGCGCATCTCGCGCACGTACGACGTCCCGCTCGATCTGCTCCTGCGCGAGAACGCGCTCGCCGATCCCTCGCAGCTGGCGGAAGGAACGCTGCTCTTCGTCCCCGGCGCGAGAAGGGAGCTGCAAGTTCCGCCGGCGGGCGAGCTGCCCCAGTCCGCCGCCCGCGTCGAGCCGCGCCCGCCGCGGCGGCCCAGCCCGGCGCAAATCCCTCGCGCCGGCGCGCGCCCGCTCGATCCCGCCGCGCGCGGCGAGCCGCTCGCCTGGCCCGCCGAGGGCGTGCTCATCTCCGGCTACGGAGACCGTGAGCGCGACCATCACGACGGCATCGACCTCGCTGCTCCCGAAGGCGCTCCAGTTCACGCCGCCGAGAGCGGAGTGGTCCTCTTCTCCGGCGAACGTCGCGGATACGGCAACATCATCGTCCTCGCGCACGACAACGACCTCGTCACGGTCTATGCCCACAATGCGGAAAATCTCGTCTCGCGCGGGGATCGCGTTTCGCGCGGCGCAGAGATCGCCCGCGTCGGCCGGACCGGCAATGCGACGGGCCCCCACCTCCATTTCGAGGTGCGAGTAGCCGCCCGCCCGCGCGACCCCCTGGGCTTCCTCCGCTGACCATTGCTCTTTTTCTTGCGCGGCCCCGGCGGCGCTGCTATCGACCCCCTCGAGTTTTCGGGCGAAAGCCACGGGGCTCCGGCCGTCGGTCCCATCCCCCCCATGGGACCGGCGGCTGTTTTTTTCCTGACACTTTGGTAGACGGACGGCATGCCGTCTCTCGATCGCGTCCGGCAGCTCATCCGCGACGTCCCCGACTTCCCCCAGCCGGGGATCGTCTTCAAGGACATCACGCCGGTCCTCGGCGACCCCGCAGCCTTCCAGTCGGTGCTCGATACGCTCGAGGAGCGCCTGCGCGTCTACGGCGCGGACCGCATCGTCGCCATCGAATCCCGCGGTTTCGTCTTCGGGGCGGCGCTGGCCGACCGGCTCAAGATCGGCTTCTCGCCGATCCGCAAGCTCGGCAAGCTGCCCTACAAGACCCACCGCATCGAGTACGCCCTCGAATACGGCAAAGGCGTGCTCGAGGCGCACGTCGACGCCGTCCAGCCGGGCGAGAAGGTGGCCATCGTCGACGACCTGCTCGCCACCGGCGGCACGGCTTGGGGCGCGGCGCAGCTGGTGCGGATGCAGGAAGGACAAGTGGCCGCCTTCCTCTTCGTGGTGGAGCTCGCTTTCCTCAAAGGCCGCGACCGGCTCGTCCAGAGCGGCGGGCCGGTCGAGGCTCTCATCACCTATTGAGATCTCGCGGCTTGTCGAGTTGGATATCGAGAGGTCATGAAAACACCAGCCGTGGGCCCCCATAGCTCAGGTGGATAGAGCGCCGGTTTCCTAAACCGGAGGCCGCACGTTCGAGTCGTGCTGGGGGCACCAGCTTCAAGGCCTTCTAATCGGGCGCATCGCCCCGCCGCCGCCAGCGGCCCAGAGCCAGCGCGGCGGCGGGGACGACCAGAAGGGTCGCCGCCGTCGAGAAAGCCAGCCCGCCCACGACGACGACCGCGAGCGGGCGGTGGAGGGCGGAGCTCGCGCCGACGCCGAAGATGAGCGGCAACAGCGCGGCCAGCGTCGCGCAGGTGGTCATGAGGATCGGCCGCAGCCGCGCGCGGCCGGCCTCGATCAGCGCCTGGCGCGGCGGGGTGCCCGCCTCCTCGGACCAGAGGGCGTGATCGAGGAGCAGGATGCCGTTCTTGACCACCAGACCGACCAGGAGAATCGCGCCCATCAGCGAGGAGACGTTGAGCGGCAGCCGGGTGATGAAGAGCGTGGCCGCCCCGCCGGCCATCGCCAGGGGCGCTGCCATCAGCACGGCCAGCGTGCGCGTCCAGGAGCGGAGCTGGAAGAGCAGCACCGCCGCCACCGCCAGGACGGCGATGCCGAGCACGAGCAGGAGCGCGCGGAAGCTGTCCTGCTGCTGCTGGTAGAGGCCGCCGATCTCCCAGGTGTAGCCGACCGGCAGGTCCCATCCGCGGAGCGCGGTGCGCACGCGCGATACGGCGGTGCCCAGCGAAACGCCGGAAAGGCGCGCGGTGAGATGGACCATGTTTCGCTGGTTGAAGCGCAAGAGCGCGGCGGGCGGACATTGCCTCTCCTCCATCGCCACTGCCGCGACGGGCAGCGGCCGCCCGTCGCTGGTGAGCAGCGAGGCCTCTTTCAGCGTCGTGGATGGCAAGAGGTCGGCTTGGTCGAACCGCACGCGCACGTCGAGGAGGTAGTCAGGCCGCCGGATCTGCGTGGCCACTTCGCCCAGGAAAGCGCCGGCGAGCTGGGCGCCGATCTGCTGCGCCTGCAGGCCCTGCCGGCCGGCCTCGGCGGGACGGACGCGCAGATCGATCTCGGGGGCGCAGCCCTCGTCGCCGTTGAAGAAGTCGACCAGCCCGGGAATGTCGCGGAGGCGCTGCGCCGCCTGGGCGGACAGCTCGCGCAACTTCGACACCTCGGGGCCGAAGAGCTTCACCTCCACCGGCTCGGGCGAGCCCTGCAGATCGCCGAGCATGTCGGCCAGCACCTGGACGAACTCGATGCGCAGCCCCGGCGCGACCGCGGCCATGCGGCCGCGCTGCTCGTCCATGATCTGGTCCACGTCGCGCGACCGGTCGTCCTTCAGCCGCACGGCGATGTCGCCGCGCGAGGGCAGGGTGGCGACCGGCGGCCCCAGCTCGGTGCCCAGCCGGCGCGAGAAGTTCGCCACCTCGGGCGTGTCGCGCAGGACCTGCTCGATGCGGCTGGCGAGGTCGTCGGCCTCGGGGAGCGCAGCGGCGACGGGAGCGAAGTAGTCGACCACGTAGCTGCCCTCGTCGGCCTCGGGCAGGAAGTCGGTGGGAACTCGCCAGGCGAGGAACGCGCCGCCGGCGACCAGCAGCGCCGCGGCGGCGATCACCGCGCCGCTCTTGCCGAGCGCGCGCTCGAGCAGCGCGCCATACTTTTGCTCCGCGGCGCGGCCCAGCGAAGGCCGCCGCACCGGCCGGAGAAAGCGCGCCGCCAGCGAAGGGAGCACGGCCAGCGCCACCGGCAGCGAGAGCAGCACCGCGACAGCGAGGGCGATCGAGAGCGAAGCAAAAAACTGCCCGGCGACGCCGCGGAGAAGACCGAGCGGGAGGAAGACCACGACGGTGGTCAGGGTGGTGCCGACCACCGGCCAGAGGAGATCGTCGGTGCCCCGCCGCGCCGCCTCGGCGGGCGCAAGCCCTGCCTCCAGGTGCCGGTGCACGGCCTCGACGATGACCACGGCATCGTCGATGACCAGCCCGACGGCGACTGCGAGACCGCCCAGCGACATGAGGTTGAGCGTCTCGCCCAAGGCATCGAGAACCAGAAGCGACGCGCCGAGAGTGAGCGGCAGGGAGAGCGCGGCGATGAGCGTGGCGCGCAGGTCGCGCAGGAAGATGGCGAGGACGAGCACGGCGAAGAGCGCGCCGAAGAGGACGGCGTCGCGCACGGCGCTCACGCCGCCGGCGACGAACTTGGCCTGCTCGTAGACGGGCCGCAGCTCGATGCCCGGCGGCAGCGCCGGGAGCAACTCCTGAAGCCGCGCGCGCACGGCCGCATCGAGAGCGAGGATGTCTCCGGTGGCGCGTCGCGAGACGTTGAGGATGACGCCCGGCTTGCCGTCGACGCGGATGAGGGTGGTGCGCGGCTCGATCCCTTCGATCACGCGGCCGATGTCGCCGGCGCGCACCGGGGACTCCGGCGTGCCGCCCACCACGACGCGGGCGACGTCGTCGGCGGTGAGCAGCTCGCCGGTGACGACGCCCAGCGCCTGGTCGTGCGCATCGGAGAGCCGCGCCACGGCCTGCACGCGGTTGGCGGCGCGGAGCTTCTCGGCGACGGCGGGAACGCTCAGGTGCGCGGCGGCGGCGCGGACGGGGTCGAGCAGCACCTCTAGCTCCGGGATGTCGCTCGACTGCACCTTGACGAGCCCGACGCCGGGGAGCCCGGAGAGCGCGGGCCGAAGCGTGTACTGCGCCACCTGGTAGAGCTTCTCGGGCGGGTAGGGGCCCTCGATGTTGATGGAGAGGATGGGAAAGCTGCTCGGGAGCACCCGCTCGGCCACCAGCTCCGCCTCGGGCGGCAGCGTGGCGCGCGCCTCCGCCAGCCGCGAGAGCACCAGCGGATGCGCCTTCTCCATGTCGGTCGTGGGAGAGAAGAAGAGCGACAGCTCGACCGCGCCGCGGATGGTCTTGCTGCGCACCTGCTCCACGCCGGGTACGGTGGCGAGCGCCGCCTCCAGCGGGCGGGTGACGCCGGCCAATACCGTGGCGGCGGGCGCGCCGCCGAGCGAAGCGACCACCTGCGAGCGGGGGAAAGTGACCTCGGGATAGACGCCCTTGGGCAGCCGCGCGGCGGAGATGATGCCGCCGAGCGCAGAGGCGATCGCGATGAAGAGGATGGCGCGGCCGTGGCGGAGCGCGAGCGCCGCTGCGCTCATCGCGACGTCCCTTCGCTGACCGGAACGGGCTCTTTCTCGCCCGGACCGGCGCCGGCGGCCTCGCGCACGGGTGTGCCGTCGGGCAGGGCATAGGCGCCCTGGACGATGACGATCTCGCCTTCGGAGAGGCCGGAGACGATCTCGGCGAAGCTCTCGTCTTGCGCGCCTAGTTGCACCTGCTTGCGCTTCGACTTGCCGCCCTCGACCACCTCGAGGGCGGGCTGCTCGCCGCCCAGGAGCGCCGCGCGCGGCACGCGCAGCACGTCATGGCGCAGCTCCCGCTCGATCCGCGCATGTGCAAAGGCCCCCAGGCGCAGCGCGCCTTTGCCGTTGTCGACGCGCAGGCGAACCAGCGCTGCTCCGGTCACGGGATCGATGGTCGGCGCCAAAGCCACCACGCGCGCCGCGAAGGTCTGTCCGGGGAGTCCGTCGACGCGCACGTCGGCCCGCTGTCCCACTTTCAGTCCTGCCGCGGTGGCCGGCGCGAGGGGCGCGCGCACCTCGAGCTCCTCCGTGCGCGCCACTTCGACGACGGCCTTGTTGGCGTCGACCGGCTCGCCCGGCGCGACGAAGACGTGCGCCACCACCCCGGCGAACGGCGCGCGCAGCTCGCTGCGGCCGAGCTGGTTGCGCGCCGTGGACACCACGGCCTGGGCGGTGCGCACCGCGGCCTGGGCGGTGGCGAGCGCGAGGCGGTCGTCCTCCACCTCTTGTGCAGCCGCGACGCCAGCCGCAAGAGCCTTCTCCGCCCGCTGCAGCCGCGCCTTGGCGTTCGCCTCCTGGGCGCGCGCCTGGCCGAGCTGCGCCTCGGCCTGGGCCAGGGCGTCGCGCAAGGGAGTGAGATCGAGACTGGCGAGGAGCTGCCCCGGCTGGACCTGGTCGCCCTCGGCCACCGCCACTTCGGCGAGGCGGCCCGCCACGAGGGGACCGAGCTTGACGTCGTTGCCCGGCACCGCCGCCAGCTCGCCCGCGGCCTCGACGGCAGAGGAGACGTCGCCGCGCGCGGCCTTCACGGTCGTGACCAGCACCGCTGCCGGCGCTTGCTCTTCCCCGCTGCCGCGATGGCAGGCGGAGAAGACCGCGAGCAGGACGAGGCTAGAGCTGCGCACCAGTCGCCTCCTGTAGATCCGCGAAGGCCCGCTGCGCCTCGGCGGCGGCATCGGCCGCGAGCGCCCGCGTGGAATTGAGCTCGGTCTGCGCCTGCAGGACCGTGAGGAGCGGGGTGCGCCCGAGCTCGTAGGCGTCGCGGGCCATCCGTTCCAGCCGCTCGGCGGCGGGAACGATCTGTTCCGCATAGGAGCGGGCGCGCGAAGTCGCCGCTTGCCAGCGCGCCCACGCCGAGCGCAGCTCGCTGCGCAGCCGATCGAGAGCGCTCTGCGCCTGCAGCGACGCCAGCTCCGCTTGCGCCTGCGCCTGGTGGACGGCGCCGCGGTTCCAGGAGAGCAGCGGCAGCTCGAAGGCGATTCCCCCGCGCACGCCCAGCGCGGTCTGGTTGATCAGCTTCTCGAGCGTGATGGAGAAAGTGGGCAGCGGACGGATGGCGGCGCCCTCCCGGCTGGCGCGAGCGAGGGCGGCCGCCTGCTCGCGGCGCTGCGATTCCACCTCGGGATGATGCGCAGTCCGCTCCAGCAGGGCATCGATCGGCGGAGCTGCCGGCACGGGCAGGAGTGGATCGGTTGCTTCCAGCCTGGCGGGGTCGCGGTCGCGGATCAGCCGCGCCAGGTCCTCGCGCGCTCCGGTCAGTGCCGCGGCGCGGTCGTCGCGCTCCTGCTCGGCTCGTCGCCGCGCCAGCTGCGCCTGCAAGAGCTCGAGCTGCGCCGCTCCGCCCGCCGACACTTTCGCCTCGATGCGCGCCTCCAGGTCCCGCGCGAGGCTTGCCGCCTTCTCGGCGAGCAGGGCGCGCGCCTGCGCTGCTGCAAGCATGTAATACGCGCGCCGCACCGCCGACAGCACCCTCACTTCCTGCAGCTGCGCGACGGCGCGCTGGACGTCCGCCTCCCTCTCGGCCGCGGCGATCGCCAGCGACCGCTGGCCGAACAGGGGCGCTTTCACCTCGAGGCTGCCCCACCAGGTCGGCTCGTCCGGGCCGTGGCTGCCGGTCACGAGCGGGTTGGCGAGCTGCCCGGCCACTTCCACTCCCGTCTCCCCCACGCGCACCGACTGCCGCGCCGCCGCCAGGTCCGGGTTGGCCGCCCGCGCCCTCTCCAGAGCCTGCTGCAGACCGATGGGTTCGGCGACGAGCAACGCGAGCGCGAAGATCATCGTGCGGGGACCCGGCCCATCGAGCGGGCATTGAATGACGACGGGCGCCATAAGGCAACTTCGGCGGCAAAATCATGATAGCGAGCGTCCGTGCTGCCCGACCCCTCCGCAGTCCCTGCCGACGTGCTCGCCGTCCTGCGCGGCCTGCGCGCGGCGGGAAAGCAGGCGTTCATCGCCGGCGGCGCCGTGCGCGACCTGGTGCGGCTGGCGCAAGGGTACAAGGCGAAGCCGCCCCAGGACTTCGACGTCGCCACCGATGCGCTGCCCGAGGAAGTGGCGAAGTTCTTCCCGCGGGTGATCCCGACCGGTGCGCAGCACGGCACGGTGACGGTGCTCTCCGGAGAGCACAAGGTCGAGGTCACCACCTTCCGCGGCGAAGGCCCCTACCTCGATGGACGCCGGCCCAGCTCGGTCACGTTCCTCGGCGACATCGAGGGCGATCTGGCCCGGCGCGACTTCACCGTGAACGCCATGGCCTGGGACCCGATCGAGGGCGTCCTGCGCGACCCCTTCGGCGGCGTCGAGGATCTGCGCCGCTGCCGGCTGCGTGCAGTGGGCAATGCGCTGGCCCGCTTTCAGGAAGACGGGCTGCGGCCGCTGCGGGCGGTGCGTTTCGCCTGCACGCTCCGCCTCGCCATCGAGCCCGACACGCGCCGGGCAATCTCGCAGGCGCTGGAGACTTTCTCGCGCGTGGCTCAGGAGCGGGTGCGCGACGAGCTGATCAAGCTTCTCGTGCGCGGCGATCCCCCCAGCCGCGGCCTGCGCCTCCTGCTTCGCACGGGGCTGTTGGGACGCATCATCCCCGAGCTGCTCGAGTCCGTGCATTTTGTACAAAATCGCTATCACGCCTACGACGTCTGGCGGCACACGCTGCGCTGCGTGGACTACGCGGCGCCCGATCTGGAGGTCCGCCTGGCGGCGCTCCTGCACGACGTCGCAAAGCCTCGCTGCGCCGCGGCCAAGGCCGATGCCCCCGGCGAGCACACCTTCTACGATCACGAGAAGACAGGCGCGGAGCTGGCGGAGCAGATCCTGCAGCGGCTGCGCTTTCCCAGGCGCGAGGTCGAGCGGGTGGCGCTCCTGGTCCGCGAGCACAACTGGCATTACCAGCCGGAGTGGAACGACGCCACGGTGCGGCGGACGCTCGCGCGTATCGGGCCGGCGGAGCTGCCGGCGCTCTGGGAGCTGCGTCGGGCCGACCTCAAGGCGCGCGGCCGTTTCGTCGAAGAGGGACTGAAAAACCAAGCCGAGGCCGAGGACCGGTTCGCCCGTGAGCTCCTGCGCGCGTCGGCGCTCAAGGTCACCGACCTGGCGGTGAGCGGCGAAGACGTCATGCGCGAGCTGCGGTTGCGCCCCGGCCCGGAGGTGGGCCGCATCCTGGCGTGGCTGCTCGACCGCGTGATCGATGATCCGGATCTGAACACCCGAGAGGTGCTCATCCGACTCCTGCCGGAGGCGCTCGAAAAGTTATCCACAGCCAATTCACAAGGATCTCTCCGGTCCGGCGCCAGGGAAAACACAGCCCCGGGTGGTAGGCGCGGAAAATGAATGTGTCCGATGAGTTTTGCGTCTCAGTTCCGCATGCTTGACCCTGCGGCAAAAGCGCCTATACGACGTTCGTGCGCCCTCGCGGCGGGATGGAAAGATTGGGGCGGGCAATGGAAAGGCGCTGTGGACAGCGTGTGGACAGACAGATGGACGAACTGCGTCCAGACGCACCGCGGCGTCGAGCGGCAGGTGGCCGTCCGCCTTTCCGGTCGGCCGATCAGATGGTAGGGTCCGCCTCCAGCGAGCTGTATCGCCGTGGCGTGCAACCGGGACGCTCCTCGATGGCCGAACAGACGCCCGCCCCACGCATCCTCTATATCGAAGACAACCCGGAGAGCCGGGCGCTGGTGCGCAATGTGCTCGAGGCGCGCGGATTCGATGTGCTGGAGGCGAGCGACGGCATCGCCGGCATCGACCTCGCCATCTCGGCCCATCCTGACCTGATCCTCTGCGACATCGAGATGCCCGGCATCGACGGCTACGAGACCGCGACGCGGCTGCGCTCCTACCGCGGTCTCGATCAGTGCCCGATCGTGGTGCTCACCTCGCATGGCGACCGCGGCCTCTCCTTGAGCATCGGCTGCGACGGCTACATCGAGAAGCCGATCGACGTTGCGAGATTTCCCGGCCAGCTGCGCGAGTTCCTCAAGGGCAAGCGCGAGAAGGTGCGCGGCCCCGAGGAACGCCGCTACCTGCGCGAGTATTCGCAGTCGCTGGTCGAGCGGCTCGAGGCGACCGTGCGCGAGCTGACCGCGGCCAACTCGCGGCTGCGCGCGGCGGCCCGGAGCAAGACCGAGTTCATGCAGAACCTCTCGCACGAGCTGGCGACGCCGCTCACGCCCATCGCGGGATATCTGAAGATCCTCCGCGCCGGGAAGACGGGGCCGGTCAACGAGGCCCAGCAGAAGATCGTCGATTCCATGCAGCTCGCGGCCGAGCGGCTGTCGCGGACCATCGACAATCTCGTCGATTTCGCAACGCTGGAGAGCGGCGGGTACGCCATCCAGCGCGACTTCTTCGACCCGCAGGAGCTGGCCCGCGCGGTCATCGACGAGGAGAAGCCCAAGGCCAAGGCGCGGCGGATCACGCTCGAGCTGACGGCCGAGCCGACCGACCCGGGCTGGGGCGACGAGCGCAAGCTCAAGCAGGCCGTCGGCAACCTGATCGACAACGCCATCAAGTTCAGCCCGCACGGCAGCAGCGTGCTTCTGCGGGTGAGCGGCGATGCGCTGCGGCTCGACTTCGAGGTCTATGATCAGGGCGAGGGATTGCTCGCCGACGAAGCGGAGAAAGTGTTCGATCCTTTCTTCCACGCCGATCGAGTCGGCGATGAGCGCGCGCCCGGAGCCGGCCTCGGCTTGCCCGTCGCCAAGCAGGTCGTCGAGGCGCACGGCGGCCACATCTGGGCGGAGAGCCCTCCCAAGAACCAACCCGACTCGCGCCACCACTTCTCCGGCGCCAAGGTGGCATTCTGGATCCCTACCAAGGAGCACGCGCCGGAGCAGCCGCAGCCGACGCCCTTCCCGCAGCCGCTGCCCGAGGGCGGGACCTCGTAAACAGATGATCTCGATGATCGCCATGAGCGGCGGGGTTGACTCGAGCGTCGCCGCCGCGCTGACCGCAGAGCGGCGCGGGCGCGATCGCTGCGCGGGCGTGGCGATGCGGCTCTACTCAGTCGCCGAGGGCGAGAAGCGCTCGGGCCGGACCTGCTGCGCGCCGGACGATCTCTACGATGCGCGGCGCGCGGCGGCCGCGCTCGGCATCCGCTTCTACGTCTACGACGGCCAGGAGCGCTTTCGCGAGCAGGTCATCGAGCCCTTCGTCCGGGACTATGCGCGCGGCGAGACCCCCAATCCCTGCGTGCGCTGCAACGACCACGTCAAGTTCGACTGGCTGCTCGACCGTGCGCGCCGGCTGGGCGCGGGCGAGCTCGTCACCGGACACTACGCGCGGGTGGACTTCGTCGATGGACGTCATCGACTGCTGCGCGCGCTCGATCAGTCGAAGGACCAGAGCTACTTCCTCCACGGGCTTTCGCAAGAGGAGTTGGCGATGGTCCGCTTTCCCCTCGGCGAGCTGAGCAAGCCGCGAGTGCGGGCCATCGCGCGCGAGCGCGGGCTGCCGAATGCCGACAAGCGGGAGAGCATGGAGATCTGCTTCGTCGGCGACGAACCGCTGGCCGGGTTTCTCGAGAAGCACGGCGTCGAGGCGGCGCGAGGAGAGATCGTCGATCTGTCGGGGCGAGTGCTCGGCGAGCATTCCGGAGTGCATCGGTTCACGGTAGGCCAGCGGCGCGGAATCAGTGTGTCGCACCGGCTGCCGCTCTACGTGGCGGCGATCGACGCCGCGCGCAGGCAGGTTGTGGTCGGACCGCGTGGGGAAGCGGTGCGGCGTTCCTTCTCGATCAGCCAGCCCAGCTGGGTCCAGGAAGCGCCTTCGCGCGAACTTAGCTGCGAGGTGCGTGTCCGTCACCGCGGCCAGCCGCTCTCCTGCGTCGTCGAAGGCGATCGGGTCAGGCTGGATGCGCCGGCCGTCGGCGTCGCCCCGGGCCAGAGCGCGGTCTTCTATCGCGGCGAAGAAGTCCTCGGCGGCGGCCGGATCGACGCCTGAGCTTTTCAGGCCGTCGCAGGCTCAGTCCGGGCGCTGCTGCCGAACTGAAGCGCCTTTGCCGCCTGGCCGAGGGCATCGACCAGATGCACGCGCACTTGCCGCGCCAGCTTGCGCGGCAGCCGGAGCACCTTGAGGCAGTCGAGCGCCGCGGGCGCGTCGTACCTGGCCAGCACCAGCGAAGAGAGCACCGCCTGGGCGCGCGGATCGACCGGCCAGTCACCGCACTCCCAGTAGCCGACGAAGTCCTCGGGCACATCGAGCAGCTCGGCCAGATCTCGCGGCTCCAGCTGCAGCGCGCGCCGCAGGAACTTGAACGCCTCCGCGCCGCGCAATCCAGCCTTGGCCAGCTCGACCGCCACCCGCAGCTCGAAGAGCTTCAGGTCATGTCCCTGGATGACGACCTCGCCGCAAGCCTCGCAGCGCGTGGCCGGCACTGCGGCCGTGAAGGCATGGCCGCACACCTCCATGCTGTCGTCGAGAGTCACCGGGACGACCTTGTCCCGCTGACAGCGCAGGCACCCCGCCATCGCCCCTCCCGCCACCGCTCGCCCGGCCGGTCGAGGGAAGAGTGTGAACTGCGTTTCCTCTGCGCAACTGTCAGGCGGTGAGCGGACCCGGGGCGGCGCAATCGTCGCCGTCGATCCAGGGGTCGCGGCCCCGCTCCTCGCGGAGCAAGCGGGGATCGAGCAGGTGCGCGGGCATGACGTTGCCCATCGCTCCGAACAACGAGCTGCGCACGCCGGGATGCTCGCGCGAAAGCTCATCGAGGAGCCGCTTGATCCGCTTCCTCATCAGATTTTCCTGCGAGCCGCACAGGTCGCAGGGGATGAGCGGAAATCGCTGCTCCTCCGCGAACTGCGCGATCTCGCTCTCCGCCGCAGAGCAGAGGGGCCGGATGACGACGTTGCGGCCGTCGTCTGCGATGAGCCGCGGCGGCATCGAGCGGATCTTTCCTGCGAAGAGCATGGAGAGGAGGAGCGACTCGATCAGATCGTCGCGGTGGTGGCCGAGCGCGATCTTGTTGCAGCCGTGCGACTGCGCCGCGCCATAGAGAATGCCGCGGCGCAGCCGGGAGCACACCGAGCACGCCGTCTTCCCTTCGGGCACGAGACGCTTCACCACCGAGTACGTGTCCTCGCGCAGCATGAGGACTTCGACGTCCCGCGAACGCAGGTACGACTCGAGTTGCGCCGCGGGGAAACCCGGATGACCCTGATCGAGGTTGCAGGCCAGGAGCGAGAACCTCACCGGCGCGCTCCGCTGCAGCGCCTGCAGCAGGTGGAGCAGGGTGAAGGAATCCTTTCCGCCCGAAACGCCGACGAGGATGCGGTCGCCGTCTTCGATCATGCGGAAGTCGGCGATGGCGCGACCCGCCTGGTGGAGAAGCTTTTTTTCCAGCCTGGACATGGGCGCGGAGTTACACCATCCGCATGGCGCAGCTCAATCTCCGTCTGCCGGAAAATGCTCCCGGCGAGCTCTTCGTCGACGAGACCTGCATCGACTGTGACACCTGTCGCGAGCTTGCGCCCGAGACTTTCGGCAGCACCTCTTCCGGCCAGGCCTATGTCCTGCGTCAGCCGCCAGACGAGAGCTCGTGGCGCCGCGCGCTGCAGGCGGTGGTGAGCTGTCCGACGGCGTCGATCGGCGCTGAGCGCAGCGCGAAGGAGGCGGCGCGGGACCTGCCGGTGCAGCTGGAGGGGCCCGTCTACCGCTGCGGCTATTCCGCGGAGTCGTCCTACGGGGCGCAGAGCTATTTCCTCCGCCGCGACGACGGAAACATTCTCGTCGATTCGCCTCGCGCCGCTGCTCCGCTCCTCAAGCGGCTCGCCGAGATGGGCGGTGTGCGACGGCTGTTCTTGACCCACCAGGACGACGTCGCCGACCACGCGGAGTTCCGCGCCCGCTTCGGCTGCGAGCGCATCATCCACCGCGACGACGACCACATCGGCGCCGAAGTCCGGCTGGAAGGCGAGCGCGAGATTGCCGCCGGCGTGCGCGCCATTCCCGTGCCGGGGCACACTCGCGGCAGCTGCGCGCTTCTCGTCGACGAGAGATACCTCTTCACCGGCGATCACCTCTGGGCGGACGATCGAGGGCAGCTCGGGATGGGCCGCGGAGTCTGCTGGTATTCCTGGAGCGAGCAGAAGAAGTCCCTCGCTCGACTGCTCGAGTACCGATTCGATTGGGTCCTGCCCGGCCACGGCCGCTCGCTGCATCTGGCGCAGCCGCGCATGCGCGAGGAAGTCGAAAAGCTACACCGCCGCCTTGGCTGAGGACATGCCCTCGCGGATGAAGGCGCGCGACATGCGCGGGGTGTTGTAGGCCCAGCCGAGCCTGCCGTCGGGGCCGGCGATGATGATGCCGCCGTCGCCGTGGGCCCGCTCGCGCAAGAGTCCGACGGCGGCGATGGCGGCCGCGCGCGGGGAGTCTCCCTCGCGGACGCGAAGGCAGGCGGCCCGGGCCAGCGTCACCTTGAGGATCGCTTCGCCCAGGCCGGTCGAGCTGGCCGCAGCTTCGTGATCGTCGGCGTAGGTTCCCGCGCCGATGATCGGAGTGTCGCCCACGCGGCCTGGCCGCTTGTACATCGTGCCGCCCGTCGAGCTGCAGGCTGCGAGGTGGCCGTGCGCATCGACGGCCACCGCGCCGATGGTTCCGATCTTCTTGCGCACGCTGTCGGCGCCGAGCTTCTGCGCCTGCTCGTGCAGCTCCTCCCAGCGGGCGCGCTGCCGCGGCGTGATCAGCGAGGCGTTCTCGACCTGAGGGATGCCGCTCTCCCGGGCGAAGACCTCGGCGCCGGGCCCGCAGATCAGCACGTGGGGCGTGTCGTCGCAGACGCGGCGGGCGGCGAGGATGGGGTTCTGGATGGTCTTGACGCAAGCGACGGCTCCCGCGCGCAGCGTCGTGCCGTCCATGCAGCTCGCGTCGAGCTCGACCTCGCCCGCGCTGGTCAGGGCGGCGCCGGTGCCGGCGTTGAACTGCGGATCGTCCTCGAGCACCAGCGCTGCGGCCTGGGCGGCGTCGAGCGGGGAGCCGCCCTGCAAAAGGACGCGCAGCCCCGCCTCCGCGGCGCGCTTCGTGCCGGCAAAATAGAGCGCGGGATCGTCCTCGACGCGCGTGCCCGCGCCGCCGTGCACCAGCACCGCCGGACCGCCTCTTCTGTCGAGCAGCCGGTCGAACTCCGCCTTCGTCAGCTCGCCTGCGTAAGACATCGCGCGTGGGCATACGACGGAACACTCCGAGCCGCAACGCCGGTGCTTGACAGGTTCCGATCGGTTATGAATCTCCTCCGCACCCCAACTGCGGAGGACCCCATGGCGGGAAAGCAGGTGGTCATCGTCGGAGCGGCGCGCACGCCGGTCGGCGCTTTTCTCGGCTCGCTCGCCTCCGTTCCTGCTCCGCGGCTGGGCGCGGCCGCCATCAAGGCCGCGCTCGAGCGCGCGGGAGTGAAACCGGAAGAAGTGAAGACGGTCTTCATGGGCGAAGTGCTGCAGGGCGGCGTCGGGCAGGCGCCCGCGCGGCAGGCCGCCCTCTATGCGGGCATCCCCAAGACCGTCCCCTGCGTGACCGTGAACAAAGTGTGCGGCTCGGGCCTCGAGTCGGTGATCGAGGCGGCTCGGATCATCGCGCTGGGCGAGGCGGACGTGGTGGTGGCGGGCGGCATGGAATCGATGTCGAACGCGCCGTACTTCTCGCATTCCCTCCGCACCGGCGCGCGCATGGGAAACGTCGAGTTCAAGGACCTGATGATCCACGACGGCCTCTGGGATCCGTACAACGACATGCACATGGGCATGTGCGGCGAGAAATGCGCGGCCGACATGGGCTTCTCGCGCAGCGCCCAGGACGAGTACGCGCGGGAGAGCACGCTGCGCGCGCAGAAGGCCCAGGCCGCGGGCGCGTTCAAGGCGGAAATCACGCCGGTGGAGCTCGTCGACAAGAAGGGCAACAAGACGCTGGTCGAAGAGGACGAGGGTCCCAAGCTCGCCCGCCCCGACAAGATCGCCTCGCTCAAGCCCGCCTTCAAGAAGGACGGCACCGTCACCGCAGCCAACGCCTCGAGCATCAACGACGGCGCTGCCGCTGTAGTGCTGATGAGCGCCGAGCGTGCCAAGCGCGAGGGCCGCGCGGTGCTGGCGCGGCTGGGCGAGTACGGCCACGCTGCGCGCGATCCGGTCGAGTTCACCATCGCCCCGGCGGATGCCATCAAGCAGGCGCTGGAGCGCGCCAACCTCAGGGCGAGCGACATCGACCTCTGGGAGATCAACGAGGCCTTCGCGGTGGTGGCGATGGCCAACAACAAGCTGGTCGGCCTGACAGCCGACAAGGTCAACGTCCGCGGCGGCGCGGTGGTGCTGGGGCATCCCATCGGCGCCTCGGGCTGCCGGCTGCTGGTGACGCTGATCTACGCGATGAAGGATCTGAACAAGAAGCGCGGCTGCGCCTCCTTGTGCATCGGCGGTGGCGAAGGGATCGCTCTCATCGTCGAGAGGGACTGAGGATGCACAAAGTCGTCAAGGACGCCGACGAGGCCATTCGCGATCTCGCTGACGGCGCGGTGATCTTGTCGGGGGGCTTCGGCCTTTGCGGCAATCCCGAGAATCTCATCGCCGCCATCCACAAGAAGGGCGTGAAGAACCTCACCATCATCTCCAACAACTGCGGGACCACCGACAAGGGCCTGGGGATCCTTTTGCAGAGCAAGCAGGTCCGCAAGATGATCTCCAGCTACGTCGGGGAGAACAAGGAGTTCGAGCGGCAGTACCTGGCCGGCGAGCTCGAGGTCGAGCTCAATCCGCAGGGCACTCTCGCCGAGCGCATCCGTGCCGGCGGGGCGGGCCTGGGCGGCTTCTTCACGCCGACAGGAGCCGGGACGCAGATTGCCCAAGGCAAGGAGTCGCGGGTCATCGAAGGCAAGGAGATGATTTTCGAGAAGCCGCTCAAGGCGGACTTCGCCATCGTGCGCGCCTGGAAAGGCGACAAGTGGGGCAATCTCGTCTTCCGCAAGACCGCCCGGAACTTCTCGCCGATGATGTGCACAGCGGCGCGCGTCACCATCGCCGAGGTGGAGCACCTGGTCGAGGTGGGCGAGCTCGACCCGGACAAGGTGCACGTGCCCTCCGTCTACGTGAAGCGGATCTTCCAGGGCGGCAATTATCAAAAGTGGATCGAGAAGCGCACAGTGAGGCCGGGCTGATGGCGCTCAAGCGAGAGCAGATCGCCGCGCGCGCGGCGCAGGAGCTGCGGGACGGGATGTACGTCAACCTCGGGATCGGGCTTCCCACCCAGGTGGCCAACTACGTCGCCAAAGGAATCGACGTCGTCTTCCAGTCGGAGAACGGCATGCTCGGCATCGGCCCCTATCCGCGGGAGAACGAGATCGATCCCGACTTGATCAACGCCGGCAAGGAGACCGTCACCGAGATCAAAGGCACCGCCTATTTTTCCAGCGCCGATTCATTCGCCATGATCCGCGGCGGGCACATCGACGTCGCCATCCTCGGCGCCATGGAAGTGAGCGAGCAGGGCGACCTCGCCAACTGGACCATCCCCGGCAAGGTCGTCAAAGGGATGGGCGGCGCGATGGACCTGGTGAGCGGCGCCAGGCGCGTCATCGTCGCCATGGAGCAGGTGGCGAGGGATGGATCGAAAAAGATTCTTCAGCAGTGCAAGCTGCCGCTCACCGGCCGCAAGTGCGTCAACACCATCATCACCGAGCTGGCGGTGATCGAGGTGACGCCGCAGGGTCTGCTCTTGAAAGAGCTGGCGCCGGGCGTGACCAAGGAAGAAGTGCAGCAGGCGACCGAGCCGAAGCTGCGCATCTCGCCCGAGCTGCGCGAGATGAAGGTATAGTGGTCCGATGGCTGACTCTGTGAAGCCTGGATCTCCCACGCGGCGCGCGCCGCGGGTCAATCATGAGTTCATCGTCGAAGTGACCTCCCAGCAGGGCAGCTTCAGCGGCTGGGGGACCAATCTTTCGATCGGCGGCGTGTTCGTGAACTCCAGCGCCTTCCCTGCGCGGGGGTCGCCGGTGAGCGTGCTCCTGCAGCTTCCCGGCGTCCCGGAATGCAAGCTGAAGGGGCGCGTGGTCTGGTCGCAGCACGCCGGGCCGGACGTCGACGAGCCGGGGATGGGCATCGAGTTCATCAACCCCGACGAGGAGACCAAGAAGCGCGTCGGGCAGATGGTGGAGAAGCTGACGCAGGACCTGGCGCCCTGATCGTCCGGCTGCGCGTCGAGTCGCTGGCGCACGGCGGCGAGACCCTCGCGCGTCACGAAGGCCGGGTGGTCTTTCTCAGCGGCGCGGCGCCTGGAGACGTCGTCGAGGCGGAGCTGACCGGTGAGGGCCGGTTCGAGCGTACGCGGGCGCTGCGGGTGGTCGAGCGAGGAGGAACGCGGGTCGATCCGCCCTGTCCCATCGTCGACTGCTGCGGCGGCTGCCCGGTGCAGCAGATCTCCTACCAGGCGCAGCTGGCGGCCAAAGAGGAGCTGGCGGCGGACGCGCTCGAACGGATCGGCGGATTTGCGCGCGGCAGTTATCGATTGTCGTCGATCCTCCCCAGTCCAAAGCAATTTCATTACCGACGGCGCGCGCGAATGCACCGCGCAGCGCAGGGCCGCTGGGGATTTGCGCGGAAGGGGGCGGTGAGCGTCGAGCCGGTCGAGGACTGCCTGCTCTTCGAGCCGCTGCTACAAGATCTGGCCGATGCAGTGCGCGCGGTCGATCTGCGCGGAGCGACCGATCTCGGCCTCCTCGCCGGCGACTCGAAAGGCACGGTCGACCTGCGCGGCGACGTCAAAGGCGCCGAGAAGCTGCTCGCGCTGCCCTTGGTGAAAGGCGTGACGGTAGCGGGGCGGGCGCTGGGCGATCCGGTGATCGTCGATGGACCCTTGCCGAACGGCGCGCGGCTGCGCTTGCGGCCGGATACCTTTGCGCAGGCGAATCGGAGCGCCCTGCCGCTCCTGCAATCGGAGGTCGCGAGCGAGCTGGGCGAGAGCGACCGGGTCCTGGAGCTGTTCTGCGGCAGCGGCACCCTCACGCTGCCGCTGCTCCGCTCGCGCTCCGTCACGGCAGTGGAGCGCGCCGGCCCCTCTCTCACGCTCCTTCGCCGCAGCGCCGACGAAGCCGGCCTCGAGGTGCGCCTCATCGCGGGCGATGCAGCCGAGGTGGCGCGCGGTTACACAGAGCCCGTGGACGCGGTGCTCCTCGACCCGCCGCGAACGGGGGCTGCGGAAGTGATGCCTTTCCTCAACGCGCCGCGCATCGTGTACGTGAGCTGCGATGGGCCGACCTTGGCCCGCGACGCCAGGCTGCTCACGGAACGAGGCTACCGCCTGATCCGGGCCGCGCCGCTCGATCTCTTTCCCCAGACGGCGCATTTCGAGATCGTCGCCACCTTCGCGAAGCGCCCATGAACGACGAGCGCCTCGAGGATTTCACTGCGCTGTTGAGGCAGAACGGCCTGCGCATCTCGCCGGCGGAAGTGGCCGATGCGGCGCAGGCGGCGCTGCTCATCGGCCTCGAGGACCGCGGTGCATTTCGCGGCGCCTTGCGCGCCACGCTGGTCAAGCGCGGCCAGGACACGCCGGTCTTCGATCGCCTCTTCGAGATCTACTTCAGCGGCGCGAAGGACCTCATCGACGGCCTGGAGGGCTCGCTCCTCGAGGCGCTCGCCGCGGAGAAGCTGAGCGAAGATCAGCTGGAGGAGATCGCCCGCCAGCTCGCGCAGATGTCGCTCTTGACGCAGGCCCTCGCGCAGGGGCAGGGGGCGCAGCTGGCGCGCCTTCTGCGGCAGGCGACGCTGAGCATCGACTTCCGCGGCCTGCAGAGTCCGCTCCAGCGCGGCTTCTACGCCCGCCGTCTCTTGCAGGCGGCGGGAGGGACGAAAGCC
>VBLC01000088.1 GCA_005879315.1 Deltaproteobacteria bacterium
GCCGCTTTCGAGATCGGAGTCGTCTTCAAGGGGCTCGACGGCGTCCTCGAGGTCGCGGGTGCGGCGCTGCTGTGGCTCGTGCGGCCAGAGCAATTGCATCGGGTCGTCGCTCTGCTCACGCAGCATGAGCTGAGCGAGGACCCGCGCGACCTGATCGCGAGGGAGGTGGCAGAGGCGCTCGAGCACCTTTTCGGCGGGGGAAAGAGCTTCGCCGTCCTCTATCTGCTCTCCCATGGCGTGCTCAAGGTCTGGCTGGTCTGGGCGCTCTTGAAGGAGAAACTCTGGGCCTACCCGGTAGCGATCCTCGTCTTTGCCGGATTCGCCGTCTATCAGATGTACCGATATGCCTACTCGCATTCGGTAGCGATGTTCGCCCTGACCGTGCTCGACGTCTTCGTCATCGCACTGACCTTCATCGAGTACCGCCGCCTGCGCGCGAGCTGACGGAACCAGCCGAGAAAGCGGGCAGAGCAGAAGAGCGGGCGGGCGTGCGAGCGCACTGGCGCTGACTTCACGCCCGGGCGTGCCCAGAATCCCTCGGGGAGGGACCTATGAGGCGGATCACGCTAGCGGCGGCAGTGGGGGCAATCTTCGGCTGCACTTCGGTCCACATGGTGCAGCGCGACGGCTGCTGGATGAAGAAGACCGAGCGGACTTTCGGCGGCGAGAGCGAGGAGCTCGCCTTCTGCAGCAAGCCGGCTCCGCAGTGGTCGGAGGATCGGCTCGAGCGGCTCGTGCAGGAGTGCATGGCGCAGGCCGACTATCGCTGGCAGAACCGCGCGCTCGCGGCGTGGTCGCGCAGCGAGCCCATCCCGCCGGCCGACTCCGACGAGCAGATCTCGCGGACCTGCATGAGCCAGGCGGCGGCCGCGCTGGGCCTCGAGGCGGAGAACGGCGCGCTCAAGGCGCGGCTCGGCGAGCTGGGCAGCGATCGGGACGCGCTCCGCAGCGCAGCACAGAAGGACCGTGAGTTCCTCGAGCAGACCAGCGACAAGATGGTCAGTGCGCTGGGCGAGGCGGCGAAGAAGCCGGTGCCGAACGCGACGGCGACGGCGACCGCCAAGATGGAGAGCGACACGCGCAGTTCCCCCGCGCCGGTCGTTCCGCCGACCACGACGGTGGTCGGCATCGGCGCGCCCGCGCCGATCGTGCTGGCGCCAGCTCCGGCGAAGGCGAATGCGCGAGCGCCCGCGGCGGCCTGCAAGCCGGCGGCGCGGAAGCTCACCGCCGATAAGGCCGCGGTCAATCCGAATTGCGACGAGTCGGCAACCACCAAGGCCGAGGTCGATCCGCACGCCGGCTGAACGGGCTCAGCGCGCGATGGAGCCCATCATCGAGGGCATATAGCGCAGCCCGGCGGCCGCGCCCTTCGGCGACGTCTGATCGATACGCCGCAGGTCCTCCGCTGTGAGTCTCACCTCGAGCGCCCCGACGTTCTCCTCGAGGTACTTGACCCGCTTCGTGCCGGGGATGGGCACGACGTCCTTGCCCTGCGCCAGGACCCACGCGAGCGCGAGCTGCGCCGGCGTGCAGCGCTTCTCGCGGGCGATCTCCTCGATGCGCTTCACCAGATCGAGGTTCTTCTGGAAGTTCTCGCCTTGGAAGCGCGGGTTCTGACGCCGGTAGTCGTCGGGCGCAAGGTCCTCGAAGCGCTTGATCTGCCCGGTCAAGAAACCGCGGCCGAGCGGACTGTAAGCGACGAAGCCGACGCCGAGGCGGCGGCAGGCAGCGAGCGCGCCGTCTTCGGGGTCGCGGCTCCAGAGCGAATATTCGCTCTGCAGCGCCGCGATCGGATGGACGCGGACGGCGCGCGAGAGCGTCTCCGGTCCTGCTTCACTCAGGCCGAGGTGGAGCACCTTGCCTTCTTTGACCAGCTCGGCCATCGCCCCGACCGTCTCTTCGATCGGCGTCTTGGGGTCGACGCGATGGAGATAGTAGAGGTCGACGTAGTCCGTTTGCAGCCGTTTCAAGCTGCCTTCGATCGATCGGCGAACGTTCGCGCGACTGCCGTCGTAGCGGGTCGGGCTGGTCGGATCGTTCGGGTCGCGGATGATGCCGAACTTTGTCGCCACCTGCAGTTTCTTGCGGCGGCCCGGCGCTGCGGTGAGGAAGCGGCCGAGCAGCTCCTCGTTGGTGTAGGGGCCGTACATCTCGGCGGTGTCGAAGAAAGTGATGCCCAGCTCCGCTGCACGCTCGAGTGTGCGCATCGACTCCCGGTCGTCGCGGCCTGAGTAGAAGGCGCTCATGCAAAATTTCTCCAGGCGGTCACATCCCGCTCATCTGATGCTCGTGCCCGACCTTCGGCGGCTGCAGGCCGATGTAGACGAACGCCCCGAGAGGAAATCGCGTCCCGTATTGCGCTTCGATGGAGCCCGGCACGAGGCCTGCGTCCAGCGAAGCGCCGATGAACGGCACGACGGGCCCGCCGGTGAAGCGGTGGAGGAAGCCGAAAGAGCACTGGAAGACGTCGTACTTCGCGTCGGGATCGCCCGGCAGCACCAGGTCGTGCCCGAGCTTCTGCACGTACTCGATCCGCACGAACGGCGCGTTGCTGCCGTCGAGATCGATGCTGGTTTCGAGGAGGAGGCTGTCGCTCGATACCGAGGGCACGATGTTGCGGCCCCACAAGGCGGTGAGCGCAACGATCCCGTTCGCGTAGCTGCCCGAGGCGGTCAGACGGTGCAGGCTCTCTTGCGGCCGCAGCGCCTCCGGGCTGTTCACGAAGCCGTACGAGATCTGGAAGCTCGTCTGTTCCGTCGGGTTGACGGAGACCCTGCCTGACCACGAGTCGAGCGCGCCGAGATCGAAGTCCCAGCGGTTCTCGTCGGGCTCGCGGCCGTGGAAGAGGGAGCCCTCCAGCTTGACGGAGCGATTGTAGATTCCTGCGGTCAAGACGCCGAAGGAGATGTGCGTCGAGTCCTGCCAGTGATGGCCGATCGGCGCCAGCGGATTGTTCATCGCCGAGGGACGATGCATGAAAGCGGTGGGACCGAGCGCGGGTTCGCCCGCGGGGCCGCCGTACAGCTCGAGGCCGAAGAGATCGCCCAACGGGTGCCGATAGAGCGCGGCGACTTCCATGAAGAGGTCGTGGGGATGCTGGCGATCGTGCAGCGGCTGGCCGCCGTACGTCTCGCCGCTCTGCAACAGAAGGGGAAGCTGCCGCTCGCCGCCTGCCGTCGCGGGCTCGGCCGAGAGCATCGTGCGGAAGGTGAGCTGGCCGCCGAGGAGCGGATGCGAGGCCATGCCCATCGCCCAGTTGGTCGAAGTGAACCGGCGCGAGCCGCGGTCGCTCCACTGGTCGTCGTAGCCGGCGGCCGCCGCGTAATGGAGCATCAGCATCCAGTCGCCGGCCATGAAGTGATGGGCGAAGACCGGCGAGGAGTCCGGCATCCAGCTCGTGCCCGAACCTTCGCGGGAGTGCGGAAACGCCAGAGGCTCGGGCGGAGTCTCCTGCTCTTCATGGTGGTGGTGCTCCTGCGCGAACGTGGCGAGCGGAGACGTCACCAATGCGAGCGCAATCATCCACTTGCTCAAACCGCACCTCTGGCGCTCGCGCGGCCAGGCATTCTGCGGGGGCGCGAGATCGAGCGCAAGCGCGTATCCTGTCCTGAAGGAGGTGCCATGGGAGAGAAGACGCTCGCGCTGGAAAAACCGCAGCCAGTCGAGCTGGCGGACCCGCGCGGCTCGCAGGCGCAGCCGCCGAGCGATCCGATCCCTGTCTCGCGGGGCAAGCCCTCGGCAGTGGCCGCTGGAATCCCGGCCATCGTCGAGACGATCAAGCATGCGTTCGGCAAAGCAGGGCCCCTGCGCGGCGCGCGGCTGCTCTACCGCCTCAACCAGGTCGGCGGCTACGACTGCCCGAGCTGCGCCTGGCCCGATCCGGACGGCGAGCGCAGCTTCTTCGAATTTTGCGAGAACGGCGCGAAGGCGGCCGCCGACGAGGGCACGGCCCGCCGAGCAGGGCCCGACTTCTTCGCGCGGTTTTCCCTGGCCGAGCTCTCGGAGCGCAGCGACTACTGGCTCGGCAAGCAGGGCCGCCTGACGGAGCCGATGGTGCTCCGCCCGGGCGACACCCATTACCAGCCGCTCTGCTGGGACGAAGCCTTCGCTCTCCTCGGCAGCGAGCTGAACGCGCTCGACTCCCCGAACGAGGCGGTCTTCTACACCTCGGGCCGCGCCAGCAACGAAGCCGCTTTTCTCTACCAGCTCTTTGCCCGCGAGTACGGCACCAACAACCTGCCCGATTGCTCGAACATGTGCCACGAGTCGAGCGGCTCGGGCCTCTCCGAAACGATCGGCGAGGTCAAGGGGACCGTCACCCTCGACGACTTCGAGAAGGCGCAGCTGATCGTCGTCGTCGGTCAGAATCCGGGCACCAACCACCCGCGAATGCTGACGGCCTTGCAGAAGGCCAAGCGCGGGGGCGCGGCGATCCTCAGCGTGAACCCGCTTCGCGAGACCGGCCTTCTCGCTTTCCGGCATCCGCAGCAGTTGTTGACTGCCCCGACGCAGCTCACCGACCTGTTCCTGCAGGTCCGCATCAACGGCGACGTCGCGCTCTTCCAGGGCATCGGCAAAGCCATTCTCGAGACCGATGGCGTCGACGAGGCTTTCGTCCGCGGCCGCTGCGAGAACTTCCTCGCCTACGCGGACCACCTGCGCTCCGTCTCCTGGGACGAAATCGCGCTCGACAGCGGCATCCGCGAGACGCAGATCCGCGCCGCCGCCCGGATGTTCGCCGGGAACGAGCGGATCATCGTCTGCTGGGCGATGGGGCTGACGCAGCACGAGAACGCGGTCGACAACATCCGCGAGATCGTCAACGTGCTGCTTCTGCGCGGAGCCATCGGCAAGCCCGGCGCGGGCGTCTGCCCGGTGCGCGGCCATTCGAACGTCCAGGGCGATCGCACCATGGGCATCTGGGAGCGGCCGACGCCCGCCTTCGTTGCGGCGCTGGAGAAGGCCACCGGCATCACCGCGCCGCGCGCGCATGGCTTCGACACCGTCAATTCGATCCATGCGCTGCACGAGGGCAAAGCCAAGGTCTTCCTTGCTCTCGGCGGCAATTTCCTCTCCGCGACGCCGGACACCGAGTACACGGCCGCGGCGCTGCGCTCCGCGCGATTGACCGCGCACGTCTCGACCAAGCTCAACCGATCGCATCTGGTCGCGGGACGCACCGCGCTCATCCTGCCTTGCCTGGGCCGCTCCGAGCGCGACGAGCAGGCCGGCCGCGAGCAGTTCGTCACCACGGAGAATTCGATGGGCGTCATCCAGATGTCGCAAGGCCACCTGCGGCCTGCCAGCGAGCACCTGCTCTCCGAGCCGCAGATCGTGGCGCGCCTTGCGCAGGCCGCGCTCGGCGCGCGGAGCAAAGTCCGCTGGGCGTGGCTGACCGAGGACTACGATCGCATCCGCGACCTGATCGCGCAGGTCGTCCCGGGGACCGAGGGCTACAACGATCGCGCGCGCAAGCCGGGCGGTTTCTACCTGCCCAACGCCGCGCGCGAGGGCCGCTTCCAGACGGCGAGCGGAAAAGCCCGCTTCACCGTCCACCCGCTTCCTTCCCGAGAGCTGCGCCCCGGCCAACTTCTGATGATGACCGTCCGCAGCCACGATCAGTTCAACACCACCATCTATGGGCTCGAGGACCGCTACCGCGGGCTCTCCGGCGACCGGCGGGTCGTGCTCCTCAACCGGGAAGACATGTCCGCCCTCGGATTGCGCGAGGGCCAGCGCGTCGATCTCACCAGCCACTTCCGCGGCGAGACGCGCACCGCGCGCCGCTTCCAGGTGGTGGGATACGATCTCCCGCGCGGCTGCGCCTGCACTTACTTTCCCGAAGCGAACGCGCTCGTGCCCTCGCGGCAGGTGGCGCGGATCAGCAACACCCCGGCCTCGAAGTCGGTGGTGATCACCGTCGCTCCCGCGCGCGACGATGCTCCGCTCGATCCCGAGCGCACGCCGGAATCGCAATGCCGGAGTAGATGACGCCGGCGTTCGGCTGGATGAAGACGTCGGGAGCGCGGGCCGCGGCGAAGCGCACCGTCGCCGAAGATGAGCGCCGTGTTGCTCTTCGGTTGCGCCACCACCGCCGCCTTGTTGCTCTCCGACTGATCCTGCAGCCAGAGGATGCCGACGTCGTCGGTCTGCAGATGTCCCGCCGTCGCGTAGGTGTGGCCTTGCGTCGCTCCTGTCGTGTCGTTGTTGGTGAAGACCACGCTGTCGACGTTGGGCTCGGCGTCGCGCCGCTCCAGCGCCGCGACCATCCGGCCGATGGAATGATCGGTGTGCTCGAGCGCATCGGGGCGAGGTTCTTGCTCGGCACCGTACGCCGTGTAGCCGCCCCGGGGAGCTTCTCACCGACGCTGACGGCCTGAAAGTTCATGCCGAAGATGGCGGGCGCGTTCGCCTCGTCCTCGTCGCCGTCCGGCCAGAGCGATCCGTTGGAGCGCTTGCCCTCGATCCAGTCAATCAATAGCGATCGGAAAGACGATGGTACGCGACCGCGGCGAGCACCGCGGCAAACGATCGTTCGAGAGCGCGGACGCAGACGTAGAAGATCATCCAGCTCATCTTGCCCAGGTGTGCGCCGGTCAAGACGCCGAAGCAGAGAGTCCAGAGCGCGCCGACCAGCCAGATGACGAGGCAGATGCTGAAGACCCGCGCGCGGACGCCGCGGGTCAATTGCTCGCTGCGGAGCAACGCCTGCCCGGTCGAGCCGCCCTCGACGATGAGAGCCGGCACCGCTGCGAAATTGTCGGCGAGGTAATTGAGCGCCGGCAGGACGAGGAGAAACGCGCGAACCGCGGCGCGCGCGAGAATGCGCGTCCCCAGCACGAGGACTGCCGGCCCCGTGCGCAGCGCGTCGCGATACTCCGAAAACTCGGTGGGCAGCTGCCGCTGCCAGTCGAGGACGGCCTTGGTCAGCGCCGCTTTGACGAGCAGCGCGATGGCCAGCTCGGCCGCTACGAAGGCGACGACCAGCGCCGGCCGAGGCAAAGGCGGCAGGAAAGGCACGAGCAGGAGCGGCGCGTGCAGCAGCGCGGCGACCCCTGCGAACGCCGGAAGCTGGGAGAGCCAGATGTGGAAGCCCTCGGCGAGCACGTCAAGGGGACTGAAGACATCAGGCTCCGCGAGCGGTACCGGCCGCTCGCGCGGGAGAGCTGTGGTCGAGGCCCTTGGCGTGTTCATCGGGCACCTGGCTGGTGGACTGCGTGAAAAAGAAAAGGGCAGGGCACGCCACCGCGACGCGCCCTGCCCGCACCTCTAGAGACCGGCGAACTGATAGCCGATGCCGCCGGTGATCATCATCGCGCTGCCGAAGTTACCCACGTCCTGCGAGTGGACGTTCACGCGAGCGTTCCACTGGTTCTGCTGAACGCCCAGGCCGAGGCCGAGGCCGAACTTCACGTCATTCGAGGTGAGCGCAGCAGCCGTCCCGCGGGAGACGCTGCTCATCAGATCGAACATGCCCATCTCGAACGCGCCGAACAGTCCCTGCCGCTCGGCGCTGGCGTAATACTTGGCGCCGAACAGGACGGGGATGGCGTTGACGTGAGAGGACACGCCGGCGATGGTGCGGTCGACGTGCGCCTGGAAGCCGATGCGCATCGTCGCGCTCAGCATGTCAATCAGGCCGTACTCGCCGGTGACGACTGCGCCGCCGCCGACGCTGTTGGCATCGGCATAGTTGCCGAGCGGAATGCCGAACTCGGTGTCGAGGCCGAGCCGGATGACGTGCTGCTTCAACATGCCCTGCGGCTGCAGCGCGCTGTGCGCCTTCTCAGCACGTACTGCTCCCGCAATCAGGAGCAAGCTGGCCACAGTCGTTCGGATCAGTGTCTTCATCATTGTCCCTCCGAGCGAATGCCGAGCGCACCGTGCGCCCATGCCTTGTCGGCCACGACTGTGTACGATCTCGCGCCGCACGCTCAAGGCTGCAGACGTGCCGCGAAGGGCGCGGACGTCGGCGCATTTGCCTGCGTGTGAGGGGAGAGGCGATTTGCGCGGCAACCTCGTCCCTTCGAGCACGTCAACGGCTTGCGCCCGTAGCAGAGGCTCGCTCTAGGCTCGTGGCCGTCGAGGGCGGCCCAGGGGTCGCCGTCATGTCGATCACGCCGCGAAGCTCGCGGCCATAAACTGGAGATTGCAGACAATGAGCATCCGAATCTTCCGCCCCGCCGCCTTCCTCTGCCTGCTGCTCGCCGGCGCATGCGGCAACAGCGGGCCGACCACGAACCTCAAACCTGTCTTCTTCCGCAACGTGCCTACCGCGCCGGTGGTGACCCTCACCATGCTGCGCCACGACGGCATCACGCCGCTCACTCGCGCCAACGTGACCTTCGATGCGCGCGCGATGTTCGACGGCTGGCTAAAGGTCGGCCGGACGGCGTCGGCGTCGGCCAACGCGAGCGGGGTCGCTTCGATCGCGCTCACGCAGGGCAGCTACCCGATGTACATCAATCCGCAAACGGCCAACGTCGGCTCCTTCAATGATTTGCTGGACATCTCGGCGGACACCAGCCGCACCTACCAGACCTCGCAGCAGAGCTGGACGGTGACCAGCCCGAAGGCGTTCAGCGCGATCGAGATCGTGGTCTACCAGACCGACGGCAACGGCCGGGCGCTGGTCGGAACCACCAGCACCTCCTCGTATCCGATGGTGCTCGACATCACTCCGGCCGTCGCGGGTGGAAACGCCACGACGGCCACCTTCACCACCGAGCTGTTCAAGGGCAGCTACCGGGCGATGGTCTTCGCCACGCCCGTCACCTCGACGGACACCCTCGAGCCCTTCGAGACCAGCCTCTTCTCCCCCGCGGGCGGCGGCGCGACCGAGACGCAGACCGTCGCGCTCAAGTCGGCCGGCAACCTCGTCTCGCTCCACCTGAGCGATGGCCCCGCCCCGGTTCCCGACAATCAAATCGCCAGCGTCGGCGTGTACGATGCCAGCTCGCTCTTCTTGCTGGGCTCGTCGAAGACGACCAACGGCGTCGCCACCGTGAACACGGGCGACGTGACGAACGTGATGGTGGTGGTGACCGCGGCCGGGGACGGACACGCCCTGGTCATCAAGCCGTATACGGCTTCGCCGACCCTGTCGGACACGCTGACCCGCTACGACGTCACGGGCCACGTCAAGCCGCCGGGTTCGGCCACGATCACGGGCGGTGGCCCGTACGGCAACGTCACCGCCGCTCTGCAGACGGGCCTCGGCGACTTCTGGGACAAGAACATCGCCAGCGTCCCCGGCTCAGCCGCGATCACCGACGCGCAGGGCACGTATGACCTGAAGTTGTTCGCCGGCTCGTACAGCCTCAAGGCGAGCAACGTGCCGTCGCTGCCGCCTTCGTCGCCGGTCTCGCTGAGCGTCTCGGCCGCCGTACCTGCACAGGACATCAACGTCGCCGCCGGCGGCACCATCACCGGCGCCATCCAGGATGCGGCCAAGACCGGCATCGCCGGCGTGAACATCGCTGCCTACGACTCGAACCATCTGTCGGTCACCAGCGCGACCACCGACGCGACCGGCAACTATTCGCTCTTGGTTCCGTACGGCACCTATGAACTGATCGCCTCAGGCGCAATCACTTCGGGCGTGTCCGTCAACGCGGCGTCGGGCACGACGGTGAATCTGACTCGCTTCCAGGTTACCGGCCGGCTCACCGACAGCGCGCAGAACGCGGTGGCAGGCAGGATCTACTGGGGCGGCGGCAACGCCACGGCCAGTACCCTTGGCACGTACACCATCAACGTGATGCAGGGCCTCAACTGGTTCCTCTTCACTCCACCCGCCACCTCGCCCTCGCTTGCCTTCCAGTACGAGACGCAAGCGCTGGTGACCGGGGACACGGTCAAGTCGCTGCTCTAGCGGTCGCAGCCGATGGGAACAGGCAGCCCGGCGTGGAAACGCGCCGGGCTGCCGCGTCTCGGATGGGCAAATCCGTGACCCGCGGCAGGCTTCGGCTAAGATTCTCCTTCTCCGATGCGCACCTCGATCCTCGCCGTCCTTTTCACCGACATCGAGGGCTTCACCGAGCGGACCGGCCGGCAGTCGCACGAGCAGAACGAGCGCATGCTCCGGCTCTACGCGGCGCTCCTGGTCCCGGTGTTCCGCGCATTCGAGGGCCGGCTGGTCAAGACCATCGGCGATTCCTTCCTGGTCGTCTTCCGCTCCTCGACGAAGGCGGTGCTCTGCGGCGTCGCCATCCAGGACCGGCTCTGGGAATACAACTGCAAGGTCAGCGAAGAGACCCAGATGCACGTGCGCGTTGCCATCAACATCGGCGAGGTGCGGGTCTACAAGGGCGACGTCTTCGGCGAGCCGGTCAACATCGCCTCGCGGCTGGAGGGAATCGCCAAGCCCGGCGAGGTGCTCTTCACCGAAGCCGTCTACTCGACGATGAACAAGGCGGAGATCCCCGCCGAGGATCTCGGCCAGCGCAATCTGCGCGGCATCACCGATCGGGTCCGCGTCTACAACGTGCCTCCCGACGAGTGTCGGCTGCGCGCGGAGCCGGCGGAAGGCGGACCGCCCTACGGAAATTTCGGACTGATGCGGGCCGGGAAGCTGCCGCCGGCCGACCCCTCGCGGCTGAGCTTCGGCATCGGCATCGCCGCCGCGCTGCGGGCGGCAAACTCGTCGCTCGTCGCCGCGGGGCGCGCGTCAGTGCCGCATCTCCGTCGCGCTCGGGAGAAGGCGGCCGTCCTGGCGCTGGCGTGGCTCGAAAGGGTGCGCTGGAGGGTGGAGAACGGCATCGCTCGCCTCAAGGCATTGCCGCTTCGCTGGCAACTCGCTTTCGCAGGCACGATCGTCGCCCTCCTTGCCGGAGCTGGCATCTTGCTGGCGCGCAGCGGCGCAGTGCACGCCGACCGGGCAGCGCGAAGCACCAAGCAGTCGCGCAGCGAGGCGAGCCGCCACTACGAGCAGGGCAAGCTCGATGAACAGCAGGGTTCGTTCAAGGCCGCCGCCAATGACTACGCGGCGGCGGCGCGGCAAGGCGACAAGCACGCTCTCGGCCGCCTTCTGGCGATGACGAGAAACCCCTCGTGCCCGGCTCGCTCAGCGGCGGCGACGGCGCTGGGCGAGCTCGGCGACCCAGCAGCGGTTCCGCCGCTCGAACTGCTCTCGCGGTCGAACTTCGCCGACGAAGGCCGGGACAGCGTGTTCGGCGCGTTCTTCGGCTGTAGCAGCCGCCGGCGCGCGCGCCACGCTCTGGAGAAGCTCCGCAGCCAGCGCTGATCACTCGATTTCGAAATCGAAAAATGTCTCGGGATAGGGCTCGTCGCGCAGCGTGAAGTGCCACCACTCCGGCGGGTACGGCTTGAAGCCGTGCTTCTCCATCAGCGCCCGGAGCATGACCCGCTTGGTCTTCTGGTCGGTGCCGATGCCCGGATTGTCGACATTGGCGAGCGCATCGAAGCAGTCGTACCCGGTGCCGAAGTCGAGGCTGTTGTCGCCGAAGCGCTGGCCGGCTGGCAGCGCGCAATCGCGAAGCGGATCGCCGTCGTGATAGTTCTCTTGCGGCGGCGCCGGAAGCGGCACGACCGTCAGATCGATGGTGCTGCCGCGGCTGTGGCCGGATCGCTCGAGCAGATACCCCTCGCGGAAGATCCGGTCTTTGGGGACGCGCGGATAGAACTCCGCCTGCATCTTGGTGTCGGCGAAATCCTTGGCCCAGGCGACGAAAGTGTCTACCGCCCGCTGCGGCCGGTAGCAATCGTAGGCCTTGAGCCCGAGCCCGAATGGCCGCAGATCCTCCTGCACACTTTTGAGCGCCAGCGCCGCCGGCCGGGTGAGAAGGCATTTCTCCGCTTTGTAGCCGAGCACCGGGCGGCCCATGAAATTGTGCGTGCCCAGGTAGCGCAACTCGACGAGAATGGTCGGCTCCACCTCGGTAAGCGAGACGAAAGCGTCGGGCCGCTCGGCGGCGGTGCCGCGCGGAGGAACCGGTTTGGCCGAGCTGCATGCGACGAGGGCGAGAAGGAGGAGGCGTCTCATGCCGATCATGCTTGCTCGCTCTGCGGACGATTTCAATGTTCGCTGTCTTGACAGCTCGCCCGACTGCTCTGGAATCGATGATGTCCGATGTACATCTGTAACCTTGATGTCACGCAGGAGACCGGCGGCCGCCCGCTCGCCGGTGAGGAGTAACCCGCGCTCGCGCGCAGTAGGGTTGAAAGACAGCGAGGCGCGGCTGCGGCTCCTCGCCGGGCAGATTCCCGCGCGCATCGGCGTAATCGATCCTGAGCTGCGCATCGTCTGGGACGCTGGGGCGGGCTTTCCCGAGCTGGGCAAGATCGCGGGGAAACGGGTGGCGGAAGTCTTGGACGGCTCGCCCGATCGCGAGCGGATACTCGAGGCGCTCCACAAAGCGCTCTCGGGCACTTCAGGCCAGATCGAGGTCGCGATCGCCGGCAGGCATGCGCAGATCCACCTCGACCCGTTTCGCAACAAGCAGGGCGAGATCATTGGCGCGGTGGGCGTGGGGCTCGATATTACCGATCGGGTGCGAGCCGAGAACGCTCTGCGCAAGAGTGAGCGTTTGCTGCGGCAGGCTGAAGCGCTCGGGCACACGGGAAGCTGGGAGCAGGATCTGCTGACCGGAGAGATCTTCAACACCACCGAGAATCTGCGCCTCTGGTTCGGCGACGATCAGAGCAAGGGAAAAAGACTTGAGGACTACGTCGAGGCGGTCCACCCCGACGATCGCGCGCAGGTGCTGCAATGGCGCCAGCAGCTGCTGGACCAGGGCCGGCCCAGCGACGTCGAGTTCCGCATCGTCTGGCCCGACGGGAGCGTTCACTGGAACTTCGGCCGCGCCACCGTGATCCGCGGCGCGGCCGGCAAGCCGGTGCGGCTCTATGGAACGAACGTTGACGTGACCGAGCGCAAGCGCGCCGAAGAGGAGCTGGCGCGGCGAGAGCGGCAGCAGGCGGCCATCGCGCAGCTCAGCCTTTCCGCCTTGCGCCCCGAGGGACTGCAGCCGCTCTTCGACGAGGCCGTCGCGCTGGTGGCGAAGACACTCCGCATCGAGCACTGCATGGTGATGGAGGCGCACCCCGAAGACAGCGCGCTGCGCTTCCGCGCCGCCGCCGGGCCCTGGAAGGAGGATCTCATCGCGCGGGTGACCGTCAGCATGGCGCCCGGCTTCATGGGCTGGTTCTCGATGAAAGCGGAGGCTCCGGTGGTCATCGCCGACCTTCCCAGCGAGACGCGGTTCGTGCCTTGCGAGATTCTGCTCGGCCACGGCGTGAAGAGCGGGATCAACGTCCCCATCTCCGGACGCGAGCGGCCTTTCGGCGTCCTCGGGGCGCACTCGACGCGGCCCCGTACCTTCAGCCCTGACGAGGTAAACTTCGTCTGGGCGATGGCCAACGTGCTCGCCACTTCCATCGAGCAGACGCGCGCCACCTCCGAGCTGGCCGAGAAGCGCGAGCAGCTCCAGGCGCTCTCGCGCAAGCTCATCGAAGCGCAGGAAGCCGAACGGCGCGCGGTCGCCCGCGAGCTGCACGACGATTTCGGCCAGGTGCTGACGGCCCTCAAGCTCAATCTGCAGCGGCACGAGGGCGACCAGGCCGAGAGCATCGCGCTGGTCGACGGCGCCATCGAGCGGATGCGCGATCTGGCCCAGGACCTGCGCCCGCCGCTGCTCGATGAGCTCGGCCTCGAGGCGTCGCTCCGATGGTTCGTCGAGCGCGAGGCGAGGCGCGCCGGCCTCGAGTTCCATCTTGGCCTCGCGCCGCTCGAGAGGAGGCCGCCGCCCTCCTTGGAGACCACCTGCTTCCGCGTCGCGCAGGAGGCTCTCACCAACGTCATCCGCCATGCGCAGGCCAGGCGCGTCGAGGTCGAGCTTCGCGCGGAAGGCGATCAGCTGCAGCTCACCGTTCGCGACGAGGGAAAGGGTTTCGACGTCGCCGCCGCCCGCAAGCGTGCCGCTCGCGGTGGGAGCCAGGGCCTGCTCAGCATGCAGGAGCGCGTCGCGCTGGCCGGCGGAGAGTTGGAGATCGACTCGGCAAAGGACCGCGGGACGACTGTCCGTGCGCGCTTGCCACTCGCCGACGGAGCCCGCTCGTGAGCCCGCTGCGCTTGCTGCTCGCCGACGATCACACGCTCGTTCGCGCGGGCATGCGCGCGCTGCTTTCCGAGCTGCCGGATGTGGAAGTCGTGGCGGAAACGGGCGACGGGCGGGAGGCGCTGCGGCTGATCAGCGAGCAGAAGCCCGACATCGCGCTGGTCGACATCTCCATGCCAGGACTGAACGGCCTGGAAGTAGCGGCGCGGGTGACGAAGGATCAACCTGCCACACGCGTGCTGATCGTCTCGATGCACAGCGACGACGAATACGTCCGGCGAGCGATGCTCGCCGGAGCGGCGGGGTATCTGTTGAAGAACGCCCACCGGAGCGAGCTGGAGATGGCCCTGCGCGCGGTGGCGCGCGGCGACTGCTGGCTGAGCCCCGCGGTCTCGAAGCAAGTCATCGCCGCAATGAACCACGGTTCATCGCTCGCCGGAACGCCGCTCGAGGTTCTCACGCCGCGCCAGCGCGAAGTGCTGCAGCTCATCGCCGAAGGTTTGTCCACCAAGGAGATCGCCCAGAGGCTCCAGTTGGGCGTGAAGACGGTCGAGACGCATCGCACCGAGCTGATGGAGCGCCTCAGGATCCACGGCGTGGCCGGATTGGTTCGCTATGCCATCCGCGTCGGCCTCGTCCATCCTGAATCGTAGAGCTCGAAGGCGCCGCCGGCGTCCAAGATGAACACGTGGCCATGGGCAAGCTCATCCGATTCGGTCCGGCTGGCTGGGACTATCCCGACTGGCGGGGCAAGGTCTATCCGGCGCAGAAGCCGAAAGGATTCGATCCGCTCGGATACCTGGCCGGTTACTTCGACGCGGTCGAGATCAATTCGACCTTCTATCGCCCGGCGACGGCCAAGGTGGCGCAGAGCTGGGCGCGGCGGATCGCCGGGCACGACAAGTTCCAGTTCACCGCCAAGCTCTGGCGGCGCTTCACGCACGAGCGCGAGACGGCCTGGTCGGGAGACGATGTCGACGCGGTTCGCGCGGGGTTCGACGTGCTCGCCGAGGCAGGCAAGCTCGGCGCCGTCGTCCTCCAGTTTCCCTGGTCGTTCCGCAACAGCGACCCGAACCGCGAATGGCTGCGCGATCTCCTCCGCGCCTTCGCGAAGTATCCGCTGGTCGTCGAGGTGCGCCACGTCTCCTGGAACGAGACCGATTTCTATCGAGAGCTGGCGGAATCCAAAGCCGGCGTGGTCAACGTCGACCAGCCGCTCTTCCGGAATTCGCTGCGGCCCTCCGCGCGCGCGACTTCGTCGGTCGGATACATCCGCGTGCACGGCCGCAATTATCAAAACTGGTTCCGCAAGGACGCCGGGCGAGACGAGCGATACGATTATCTGTATTCAGCGAAAGAGCTGGAGCCGTGGGCCGAGCGGGCGAGAGCGCTGGCGAGCGAGGCGCTGGTCAAGGAGGTCTACGTGGTCAACAACAACCATTTCGCCGGCCAGGCGGTGACCAACGCCGCCATGCTCCAGGCGCAGGTGACGGGCGAGCGCGTCAAGGTCCCCCCGACATTGCTCGCCGCCTACCCGAAGGAGCTGCGATCGATTGCGGCGGAAGATCAACTCCGCTGAGCCGGAGCTGCCATGAGCGTCATGCCGCACACGGAGCCGAAATGCACGAAAGTCGCGGAGCCGGCGGTGGAGCTGGTCATCCAGGCGCGCGCCCGCGATCTGGGAGGGGTTACCGTCCGGCGCCTGTTGCCTTCCGCGGCGCGGCGCATGGTCGGGCCCTTCATCTTCCTCGACCACATGGGTCCCGTGCAGCTCGCCGCGGGCGAGGGAATCGACGTGCGCCCGCACCCCCACATCAATCTCGCCACCGTGACCTATCTGTTCGAGGGCGACATTCTCCATCGCGACTCGCTGGGCTCGGAGCAGGCGATCCGTCCCGGCGCGGTCAACTGGATGACCGCCGGCCGCGGCATCGCGCACTCGGAGAGGACGCCCGCCGCCGAGCGACGACGGGGACCGCGGTTGCACGGGCTGCAGCTCTGGGTCGCCCTGCCCAAGGCCCACGAAGAGGATGAGCCGTCGTTCCATCATCACGCCGCCGAGACCATTCCCGGGCTCGATCTCGGCGGCGCGCGGCTGCGCGTCGTGGCCGGCTCGGCCTACGGCGCAACCGCTCCGGTGAAGGGGCTCTCGCCGCTCTTCTACGTCGAGGCGCAGCTCGAACGCGGCATCGTCCTGCCGCTGCCCGACGATCACCCGCAGCGCGCCGCGTACGTCGTCGAAGGGGCGATGTCCGTCGACAGCGAGTTGCATCGCGCCGGCGAGCTGCTCGTCTTTCGCGAGCGCTGTTCGGCGCGCTTCACCGCCGCGGAGCCTTCGCGAGTGATGCTTCTCGGCGGCGCTCCGGTCGATGGCGAGCGGCACATCTGGTGGAACTTCGTCTCCAGCTCGCGCGAGCGCATCGAGCGCGCCAAGGACGATTGGCGGACCGGGCGCTTTCCCAAGGTGCGCGGCGACGAGAAGGAGTTCATCCCGCTGCCGCCCCGCTGAGGAGGACGCAAATGGATCTCATCGCCGCCGCCACCGCCGATACCGACTCCGGTTACGCGACGCGGGTCAAGGCCGGCCACCATGACCTGACCTCCGACGAGCCCCCGGCCAGGGGTGGAACGGACACCGGCCCGTCGCCTACCGCGCTGCTGCTGGCGGCGCTCGCCGCATGCACCTCGATCACGATGCGGATGTATGCGGAGAAGAAAAAGTGGGAGCTCGGCCACATCCACGTCCGCGTGCGCCAGGTCAAGGCAGACGGCGCCGAGCACATCGAGCGCGAGATCACCTGTGGCGCGGCGCTGACGGAGGATCAGCGCGCGCGGCTGGCCGAGGTCGCCGGGAAGACTCCGGTCACGCGGACGGTCAAGTCGGGCATGGCGCTCACGACACGCCTGCTCTGATCAGGGCAATCGATCCGGGCGCGGTTTCCACTTCCATTGCGGAGGCGTACGCTCCGCGCGTGTGATCCCTATCCGCGATACGGTGCCCAGCCGTCATACGCCCGTCGTCACCTGGACGATCATCGGCGTCAACCTTCTCATCTTCGTCTACGAGGCAACGCTCCCGCCGGAGGACCTGCAGCGGCTCATCTATTTCCTCGGCATGGTGCCCGCCCGCTACAGCCATCCGCTTTGGGCGCAGCAGATCGGCTTGCCCATCGACGATTACTGGCCCTTCCTCACCAGCATGTTCCTGCACGGCAGCTGGGGCCACGTCCTCAGCAACATGTGGGCGCTCTGGATCTTCGGCGACAACGTCGAGGATCGGATGGGGCCCTTCCGCTTCATCCTCTTCTATCTGCTCTGCGGCCTCGCTGCCGGGCTCACGCATTGGTTCACCAACCTGGACTCGACGGTCCCCACCGTCGGCGCTTCGGGCGCCATCGCCGGAGTGC
This sequence comes from Deltaproteobacteria bacterium, assembly GCA_005879315.1. GTDB lineage: Bacteria > Myxococcota > Myxococcia > Myxococcales > 40CM-4-68-19 > 40CM-4-68-19. Next base: position 17,486 of record VBLC01000088.1, read on the forward strand.
TCGGGGCGTACTTCGTCCTCTATCCGCGCGCGCGGATCGTCGTTCTCCTTCCCGTCTTCTTCTTCCCCTTCTTCTTCCAGCTTCCTGCGTTCATCTATCTGCTCTTCTGGTTCCTCAGCCAGATGCTGGGCGGGACGATCGCGGGCCTGCGCGCTTCCGACGTCGGCGGCATCGCCTTCTGGGCGCACGTGGGCGGTTTCGCCAGCGGAGTCCTGCTGCACCGGCTCTTTCTCGCCCGAGAAGAGCCGCGCCGTTTCCATCCCGACGAGGCGGGAGTGGAGCGGGCCTGGGCGCACTGGCCCTAGGAGAGCGCAATGGATCTGGGACAGATCATCTGGCTGTTCTTCCTCTTCTCGGCGATCGAGCCGCTCATCAAGCAGCGCCTCCTGGAAAGCTCGCGGCAGCGGCTCCTGGGAAGGATCGAGCGCAACCGCAGGTCGCGGGTCATCCTGCTCGTGCATCGGCAGGAGACGATGAGCCTGCTCGGCTTTCCCCTGATGCGCTACATCGACATCAACGACGCCGAGGAGGTGCTGCGCGCTTGCGAGCTGACCGATCCCGAGGTGCCGCTCGACATCGTCCTGCACACTCCCGGCGGGCTGGTCCTGGCGGCCACGCAGATCGCCCGCGCGGTCCGCGGACACAAAGGGAAGGTGACGGTCTTCGTGCCGCACTACGCGATGTCGGGCGGGACGTTGATCGCGCTCGCCGCCGACGAGATCGTCATGTCGCCCCACGCGGTCTTGGGGCCGGTCGATCCGCAGCTCGGGCAATATCCGGCCGCCTCGCTGCTCAAGGCGGTGGCGAAGAAGCCGGTCGCGGAGGTAGACGACCAGACGCTGGTGATGGCCGACGTGGCCGAGAAGGCCATCGCCCAGGTACGCGCCTCGGTGAGCGAGCTGCTCTCGAGAAGTCAATCAGCGGAGAAGGCAGAGCAGCTCGCCGAGTTGCTCTCGGCCGGCACCTGGACCCACGACTACCCGATCACGGTTGAAGAAGCGCAGCGGCTGGGGCTCAAGGTCCGCTCCGACATGCCGCCCGAGTTCCTCATGTTGATGAGCCTCTTCCCCCAGCCGGTGCGAAGGCATCCATCGGTGGAGTACCTGCCAGGACCGCGACACGCGGAGCCCGCCGAGAAGAGATCGCCTTGAGACTCAGCGGATGACGCCGAACCGCTTTGCGACGAAATAAGCGACGAGCAGCAGCAGACCCCAGGTCAGGATCTTCGAGAGCAGCGACTCCTGCTTCTTGACGCCAGTCCCGGCGGCGCTCTTGAAGCCGCCGCGCATCTTGCTCAAGAAGCCGCCGCCGGCGGGCTCGGCAGGCGCACCTGGCGGCGCGGGCCGGACGTCGCGGTCGTGCGCCCGCTTCTTCTCGAGCTTCTTCCTCTTCTTCGAGATCGGCATTCAGGGACCGCGAACTTTATAGAAAATCGAAGTCGGCGCGGGGATGCCGCCGCCGACGTGTCGAACTGAGTAGCGCGCGGCCGTGCCGGCTGCGTCGAGCCATTTCAGTTCGCGCATCCATTCATCTTCGGCCGGCCCCCATCGGGTTGCAATCGTGTCAGTTCTTCCAGCGCCCGCTCGATGAGGCGGACGTTTTCCGCAGTAGTCTGCCCTCGCCATGAGGCGCTCGCGCACCCCTTCGGCACTGATCGCCTACCTGCGCATCTTCCCCAAGGTGGCGAAGGAAATCCCCTCGACGCGTCCGCCCGCGGCCGACGACTCCGACACGTACCATTCTTTCTTGCGTCCGCCGTATCCGCCGGGCTGCCGCCGCTGAGTACGTAGACATCAGGAGGCGGGCAGGCGTCCGCCGCTCGCCTTCCCGCAAGAGCGTTCCCCATATTGCCGCATGCCCAGGCTGATCGGCCTCCTCCTGGTTGCGAGCCTGGCGGCGTGCGGAGCGGGCGGCAGCAGCTCGACGCCCTCGCCGCCCGACAACCAGGTCAGCACGAGCCGATCCCAATCGCTGCTCGTTCCCGCCGCGGGCTCGCTCTACCACGGTGTCCTGCCCGCCGGGAACACGAGCGACATCTCGGCCGAGAGCCTTGACGCCTACGAACGGGCGGTCGGCCGCGACGTCGCCTGGGTGTACTTCGACGACGAATGGATCCGCTCGCGCGCCTTTCCCCTCCAGACGGTCAGCTGGATCCGCGATCGCGGAGCAGTTCCGTTCGTCCGCCTGATGATGCGCAGCCAGAAGATTCCGCTGGTGACCGACCCGACCTTCACTTTGGAGCGTATCCTCGCCGGCGAGTTCGACGCCGACCTCGCCGCCTGGGCGGACGGCGCGCACAATTTCGGAACGCCGCTGGTCGTCGAGTACGGCACTGAAGTGAATGGCGACTGGAATCCCTGGAGCGCTCCCTACAACGGCGGCCTCGACGTCGGCCCGGGGACGTTCAAGCGTGCCTACCGCCACATCGTGGAGCTGATGCGCTCCCGGAAAGCGACCAACATCACCTGGGCGTTGCACTACAACAGCGAGAATTTCCCCGGAACGGATCCGCGCAACAGACCTGTCGCCTATTACCCGGGCGACGACCTGGTCGACTGGGTCGGCATCTCGGCGTATGGCTCGGAGCGCTCCAACGATCAGCGCTGCCCGACTTTCGCCTCGCTCGTCGACGCCATGCTCCCGCAGCTGCGCGCCGCGACGGCGGTGAAGCCGATCTTCATCTTCGAGTTCGGGGTGACCAACAACAATCCCGGCTGCGCGGCCGGCCCGTGGGTGAAAGCGGCTTTCGATGCGCTGCTCGGCGGCCGCTGGTCCGACGTCCGCGGCTTCTCCTGGTGGCAGCAGCGCTGGAGCGACGACCGCGGCAACGGCAGCCTCGCCGACATGATCGTGCAGGACGACCCCGGAGTTTCTTCCGCCTTCCGCGCGGCGCTCACCGGACCTGCGGCAGCGAAGGTGATCGACAGGCCGTTGCTGAAATGAGCGTCACTTCCGCCCTGCCTTCAGCTCGAGGACATAGAAGGCGAGCGCCCAGCGCTCCTCGACGGAAAGGTTCTTGAAGGCGGTCATGACGGAGCCCGGCACGCCGTTGCCGAGAGTCTTGAAGATCTGGTCGGCGCGCGACCCCTGCTTGAACTTTCCCGTGGCGAAGTTGCGCGGCCTGGGCTCGATCCTGTTCGCGGTGGGCCCGTCGCCCGCGCCGCGCTCGCCGTGACAGGCGACGCACCAGATGGCGTACGCGCCGCGGCCTCGCTCGATCAGCTCGGGCGTCTTCTTGGGAGTTGCGGCGGCGAGCAGCGCGACGAGCCAGATCACTTGCGGGGCGCCGGCGCGCGCACCGGCCGCGGCGGAGGCAGGTCCTGCGTCCAGTAGCGCGCGAGGTAGGCGGTCATGAGCTTCGCCTCCTCGTCGTTGGCCGGCGTGCCGAACTTGCGCATCTTGTCGACCGTCTTCTCCCACTGCGCTGCGGTCAGACGTTGCTGGGTGAGGTAGTCGGCGCTGTGGCAGAGAAGGCACTTGCCCTGCACCAGAGGCTTGGCCGGATCGTCGGGCATCTTTCCTTCGAGGAGCGCCTCGGTCTCGGAATTGCCGGCAGCGACCGCGACGGCGAAGGCGGCGAGCGCAGCGGCGAAGAGCGCGCGGATCACGACCGCACCTCGACCGTCACGCGATCGACGGCGTTGTTGAGATAGCCGGCTGGATTCCACACCGGCACATCGGGCTGCGTCGCCCCGGCGCTGTCGGTGGCGCGGCAGGCGACCTGCCAGCTTCCCGGTTCGGCCTGCCAGGGATGGCGAAAGAGACGGAAGCCATACTTCGTCGAAGGTCCGTCGAGCTGGGCCTGCGTCCAGCTCTTGCCGCCATCGAAGCTCAGCTCGACCTTCTCGATGCCGGCCTCGCCGGAGAAGGCGACTCCGACCAGCTCATGCCTGCCCGGCGGAAGGACGTCGCCCGGGCTGATCGAGCCGACGATCGACTTCACGTTGACCTTCGTCATCGGCTTCATCTGGTCGGCGGGGATGGCCGCCCCCGGCGCGCCCGGGGTGGTGGGAAAGCGATACGCCGGGTCGTAATAGAAGGCCTTGGGCTCGTCGGCGCGGACCTCGATGTCCACCAGCGCGCGGACCCAATCGTCGCCCACCCATCCCGGCGGCACGAGGCGCAAGGGCTTGCCGCGGGTATCGGCGAGCGGCTTGCCGTTCATCCGCAGCGCGAGCAGCGTGTCCTCATGCTGCGCCTTGGCCAGCGGGATGGCGCGGATGAACTGCGGCGTGCTGCTCATCACCGGCTTCTCCGCGCCTTGCAGCTGCACGAACGCCGCGCCCTCTTTGAGGCCGGCGAGCGCGAGCAGCTCCTTGAAACGCACGCCCGTCCACTCGGCGCTGCCCATCGCGCCGTAGCGCCACTGCACACCAGGCACGTGCGGCGCGAAGAAAGCGCGCCCGTTGCCCGCGCACTGCAGCACCGCCTCGACCGTGACCTGAGGCATCCGTTCGAGATCGGCGAGCGAGAGCGAAAGCGGCTTCTCCACCAGGCCGTGGAGCTTGAGCCGCCAGGACTTGACGTCGACGCTGGGGAGATCGAAATGGTTGCGCAGGTAGAAGCGCTCGGTGGGCGTGATGCGCGTCGTGAACGTCGAGCGGACCGACTCGTAATTCAAAGGCCGCTCGGTGGCGCGAAGGAAATAGTCCTTTCCCTTCGCTTTTGCTCCTTTGGCGCGGGCAAAGCGCGGGACCTGCACCCAGCAAGCAGCGGCGGCTGCGCCTGCCAGGAAGCGGCGGCGATCGAGGCTCATGGGCGTCCCCCTGGGCCTCCCATAGCGCGAGTGCCTTCCGCGGATCAACGGCGCGATCGACGCACTGCTCCTTTACAGGCCGGCGGTTGCGGCGTAGGCGAGGGTTCCCCGCCGAGCCGGAGGCTCAAACTCATGCGAACACTGTCGGCATTCGCGCTTGCCATCCTCGCTTCCCTTCCCGCCGCCGCCTGGAACAGGGGGCAGGTGACCACTTTCGCGGTGCTCCCGGCGGGGGCGACAGGGCCCGAGGGCATCGAAGTCGACTCAGCGGGCAATGTCTACGTCGCCACTTTCGGATTCAACGCCCAGGGAGCCGTCGGGGGCGAAGGTCAGCTCTACGTCTTCGATGACGAAGGGATGCTGGTGCGGCAAGTCTCCGTCGCGGGGAGCACCTCCCACTTGCTCGGCCTGCGCTTCCAGCCAAGGACCCACAAGCTCCTCGTCATCGACTTTGGCGGAGCAAAGGTCTTCGACGTCGATCCCACGACCGGCGCGTCGAAGGTCTTCATGACCGTTCCCGACGCGAACGCCGCGGGGCTCAACGACATCACTTTCGACAAGGAAGACAACGTCTATGTCTCCGACTCTTTCCAGGGCATCGTCTGGAAGACCGGCCAGCAAGGCGGCATGGCGAGCTCCTGGGTAGCGGACAAACTCTTGACCACGACCGGCTACCCGCCCTTCGGCGCCAACGGCCTGCGCTTCAACAAGAAGGAAGACGCCCTCTTCGTCGCCAACACCGGCGACGACACGATCATCAAGATTCCGGTGACCGCCGGATCGCCGGGGAAGGCCCAGGTCTTCACCGAGAGCATCAACGGCGCCGACGGCGTCATCGTCGACGAGGACGACAACCTCTGGGTGGCGGCGAACCAGGCGGACGAGATCGTCGTGGTCGACCCGACCGGGAAGGCCATCTCCAAGCTGGGCGACTTCGACGGCATCCGCGCCGGCTCGCCCATCCACTTGCTCTTCCCCGCCAGCCTCCGTTTCCTCGGCGAGAGCCTGGTGGTCACCAACCTCGCGCTCGACCTGCGGGTCTTCGGCCTGCCGCAGTCGGTCGACTCGCAATGGTGCGCGCAGGTCTCGCGCTACACCATCTCGAAAGTCAGTTTGCGGCACCGGGAGTGAGCTCCTTGCGCAAGAGGGCGATGGGGATGAGCCCCGCGGTATTGAGGTCGTCGATCACGCTGCGCAGGGAGAATTTGTCGCCGAGCTGCCGGGCGCGCGCGGCGATGAGCTTGTCGACCTCGAGCTTGCCGATGACGTAGCTCGTGCCGTAGGCGGGCTGCTGCAAGTAGAGATGCTGCTCCCAGCGGACGGTCTTTCCCGTCAGCCGCAGCCATCCGCGCGGTGTGTTCTCGGAGGCGAAGCGAGCCGCCTCCTCGAGCGTGACCTGGTTCGCGTGCATGCGCAGATCGCCCAGCGCCCGCGCCGCCCGCTGCGCGAGCAGGATGTAGATGAGCTCGCGCGAGCGCGGCCGCGCCTCGAAGAGGCCCGCGTGCATCATCAGCTCCTCCATCGCGGTGGCGAAGCCTTCGGTGCGGCTGTCGAAGATGTTGTAGAGGAGAACTCCGCGGCGGATGGCGCTTGAGTGCGGCTCGCGCTGCAAGAAGCCGAGGTCGATCCAGTGATAGCTGTGCGTGCGCAGCGCGACCGGGTCGCGATAGTCGACCTCGGTGAAGAACTCGCGCTCGCCGGGAGCGAACCGGCCGATGCGCGCGCGCAGCGCGGAGTCCATCCAGTCGCGCAGCGTGAGGATGTGGCGATCGCGCAGGAACGCCAGGTATTCGCTGACGGCGGCGTTGAACCTGCGCTGGTGCTCTTCGGCGGAGGCGACGGGGACCAGCGGCGGGAGCGCGCGGTTCTTCTCCTCCTCGAGCGCAAGCCCCGCCCAGGCGCGCGCCAGCTCGCGCTGCATCAGCGCCATTTCCTCCGCCCAGGTGTAAGGGACGAGCTGCACGTGGGCGAGATACCAGTCGTAGTTCTCGATCCCGACGCCGGACGGCCCCGACTTGGAGGGCGCCTTTTGCTCCAGCCAGCGGATGAAATCGTCCGTCGCCTGCTGCGCCCGCTTCACCGCTGAGGCCAGCTCGGCATGCCCGGTCACTTTGCCGGCGAGATCGGCGAGCATCGCGCGCTGCTCCTTGACGCGCTCGATGCCGAAGATCCA